>JAPSLB010000068.1 GCA_031181145.1 Microvirga sp. | reverse complement strand
AGGCCGAAGCGGTGACGAAGGCGGCGGCAAGGCCGGCGAGGAGCGCCCGTCGGCTGATCGTCAGATCGGCATAGGATGCACCTCACTGCTTCGCGTTGGCTTCGAGCCAGGACTTCATCATGGTAATCTCGTCCTCCTGCGCCTTGATGACGTTCTGGGCGAGTTCACGGATCTTGGGGTCCTTGCCGAAGGCCACGACGATCTTCGCCATGTCGATGGCGCCTTGGTGGTGGACGATCATGTTCTTCGCGAAGTCGGCGTCGACGTTGCCGGTGTACTCCATCGCCATTTCGCGGTGCATGCGCTCGTTGACCGCGTTCATGGAGAGCGAGGCGACGCCCTGATCGCCCCGGGGAGCACCCATCTGCATGGAGCCGGCTTGCCGACCCATCATGCCCGCCGTGCCACCTTGCATCATTGGGCAGTTCATCATCATGTTCTGGCCCATGCCCGACATCATGCCGCCTGGACGCTGGCCAGACTGGCCCATCATGCCACCCGACATGCCGGGCATTCCGCCCTGCGGTGCAGGCATTGTACCCATCTGGCCCTGGGGGCTGCCCGTTGGTGCGGTGGTCTGGGCCTGAGCCTGCCCGGGATGGTGCGCGTTGTGGTCCGCATCGGACGGGACGGCCTGCTGGGCGAGGGCCGGGACCGACAGGCTGGCCGCGAGGACGAGAGCGAGAATGGACGATTTCATGGTGGTTCTCCTCGAGAACGTTCGAGCTTCTGAAAGGACGATGGCCGGTGGCATGCGCGGCCCGGGTGCGGATGTCGTCTCAGGCTCGGGGTGGAGGGGTGGCCGTCTCCGGGGTGGTATCGTCCGGAAAGATGGAAGGGATCTCCCATCGGGCCGAAAGACGATCCATCGACGCAGGCCAGACTGCGCTGGCTGGAAGCGCGCTCCAACTGCATGTGCCCTGGGCACAGGCCATCCCGCAATGCCCGTCCGGCATCGCAGGCTCCGGATCGCAGCAGTCATGGGATGACACGCCTTGGGCATGCTGTGCGCCATCCATGCCCCGGTCGCCCCCAGCCGCGGCGGGCGCCGGTCCGATCATGGCGACGGCCATCACCACTGCGAGAACGAGGCGGATGATCGCGGGTCCCATGGTCCGAGCGGTCGTCATGCCCACAATCCTATCACCATTGTTCGGTGCCGTATTGCGTCACATCAAATCCCTGGCTCGATGCTCGTTCCGCCGGGGGGCCGTGGTCGGCCGTGTCAGATGAGCGCTCCCGGCGGATCATGACCCATGCGAGCATCCCGGCCAAGCCGATCCAGCAGGCCCAGTAGAGGGCGGCGGCCCACCAGGGATCGACGGCACCCTGGCTGCGCTCCTGACGGTGCCTGTCGTACATGCCCCAGCCATGCACCGCGATGCCAAGGACCGCGAAGCGGAACCCGGCCAAGCGATCGGACAGGAGCACGCCGAGGCCGATGCCCGAGGTGAGCTCGGCCAGCCGCAGGCGGTCAGGTCTGGCGGTGGTCACTCGCGCTTTCCATGATGGTGGCCATGGCCCCGCGCATGAACAGGTGCATCAGCGGGCAGGCCAGCAGCAGCAGGTAGGGAAGGGCAGCCAGGATGTTGCCCGTGTGCGACACGAACAGGTAGACGCCGAGCGCGGCCAGCGCGAGCGTGACGGCGCAGCCCAAGGGGCTGCCGACCAGAGCCGTTCGCCAGGTCTTCGCAGGGGACGTCGAAACCATCGGTGTGGTGCTCATGACATGGGCTCCTGTTGTGGGCTGCCGTCATCCTATGGCCTTCCCTCCCGCCTTGATGCCGGTCAACCTTGCGATGGCCCGTCAGCGATCCTTCCTCCAGGCGACGAGGCCGATGGCCGTTGCAAGTGCCAGCAGGAACAGCCCCCAATGAGCATCAGGAAATCCGACCGGAGCATCCAGTTGCTCGCCAGGAACTGGCCGAAGGAGACGACGAGGGCCGCCGCGAGGCCGTACCGAATCCAGGCATCGCGCCCGGTTGTAAGGAAGACCCCGTACCCGGCGAGGCTGACGTCGAAGCCCAGGACGAATCCGCCCCAGGTCCGGAACACGATCTCCAGCCACCTGAGCAGGCCAACCGGCACGGCCGAAGGGTCCAGCCCGGCGAACCTGATGTCCTCGGGAAGCAGCGGCGGGCGCAGGACCATGAGGTAGAAACCTGTTCCCACCGTCAGCAGTCCGACGGCAACCAGCAGGCGTGCGACGAGGCGGGTGTTCATGAGCTTCCAGCTCGCATGAGGGTCACACCCAACATGGCGTCAGAGCTTGACCGTCCGCAGCCGGATGGCGTTGCCGATCACGCTGACCGACGACAGCGCCATCGCGGCGGCCGCGATGATGGGCGATAGCAGGATGCCGAAGAACGGGTACAGCGCGCCCGCCGCGACAGGCACGCCGAGGGCGTTGTAGATGAAGGCGAAGAACAGGTTTTGGCGGATGTTGCGCATGGTGGCCTGTGACAGCCGCCGCGCCCGCACGATCCCTGTGAGGTCGCCCTTGAGCAAGGTCACGCCCGCGCTCTCCATGGCGACGTCGGTACCAGTGCCCATGGCGATGCCGACATCCGCTGCCGCCAGTGCCGGGGCGTCGTTGACGCCGTCGCCTGCCATGGCGACCACACGGCCGGCGCGCTTGAACTTGTCCACTACGGCGCCCTTCTGGTCGGGCAGGACCTCGGCCTCGACCTCGTCGATCCCGAGCCGGCGGGCGACGGCCTTGGCGGTCGTCCAGTTGTCGCCGGTCAGCATCACCACTCGGATGCCCTCGGCCTTGAGGTCGGCCAGCGCCTCGGGCGTCGAGGCCTTCACCGGGTCGGCGATGGCGATGGCGCCCGCCACCCGTCCGTCGATGCCTGCAAAGATCGCCGTGGCGCCGTCCTCGCGCAGCCTGTCGGCCTGCTCGGCCAGCGGAGCGACGTCGGCGCCGTGCTCTGCCAGGAAGGCTTTGTTCCCGAGCACGATGCGCCGGCCCTCGACGGTGCCGAGCGCACCCTTGCCCGTAGGCGAGTCGAAGTCCGACACCGGGACCGTCGCGATGCCCTGCTTCTCCGCAGCGGCGACAATGGCCAGGGCAAGCGGATGCTCACTCGCCCGCTCAACGCTGGCCGACAGGCGGAGCACCTCGGCCTCCGTGAAACCCGGGGCCGGCACGATGGCCGTCACCGCGGGCTTGCCCTCCGTGAGGGTGCCGGTTTTGTCGACCACCAGCGTTTCGACCTTTTCCATGTGCTCCAGCACCTCGGCGTTCTTGATCAGCACGCCGGCCTCGGCACCGCGCCCGACGCCGACCATGATCGACATCGGCGTGGCGAGACCCAAGGCGCACGGACAGGCAATGATCAGGACCGCCACGGCGGCCACAAGGCCATAGGAGAGCTGCGGTTCGGGTCCCCAGATCGCCCAGGCGATGAAGGCGAGCACCGCCACCCCAATGACGGCCGGCACGAAGTAGCCCGAGACCTGGTCGGCGAGCCGCTGGATAGGGGCGCGGCTGCGCTGGGCCTCCGCCACGAGCTGGACGATCTGCGACAGCATGGTGTCACGGCCGACCTTCTGGGCCTCGATGACGAGCGCACCACTCTGGTTCATGGTGCCGCCGATCACTTTCGCGCCGACCTCCTTGGTCACCGGCATCGACTCGCCCGTCACCATGGACTCGTCGATCGCGCTGCGTCCCTCGAGCACGGCCCCGTCGACTGGGACCTTCTCGCCTGGGCGGACGCGCAGTCGATCTCCCGCCTGCACGGTATCGAGCTGGACCTCCTGCTCCGTTCCATCGGGCATGATCCTGCGGGCAGTCTTCGGCGCGAGATCAAGCAGGGCGCGGATGGCGCCGCTCGTGGTCTCGCGGGCTCGAAGCTCCAACACCTGCCCGAGCAGGACCAGCACCGTGATCACCGCCGCGGCCTCGAAGTACACGGCCACCGAGCCGTCATGGCCGCGGAAGGCGGCCGGGAACACGTCCGGGGCGAGGGTCGCGACCATGCTGTAGATCCACGCCACGCCCGTGCCCATCGCGATCAGGGTGAACATGTTAAGGTTGCGGGTGGCCAGCGACTGCCAGGCGCGCACGAAGAAGGGCCAGCCCGCCCACAGCACGACAGGAGTGGCCAAAAGCATCTGGATCCAGTTCGAGGTCTGCTGGCCCATGTAGTGGCTCAGCCCCGTCAGATGTCCGCCCATCTCCAGGGCCACCACGGGTAGTGACAGGACGAGGCCGATCCAGAAGCGACGCGTCATATCGACGAGCTCGTGGCTCGGACCCGTCTCCGCCGTTGCGAGGACGGGCTCGAGCGCCATGCCGCAGATCGGGCAGGAGCCCGGTCCCACTTGGCGGATCTGGGGATGCATCGGGCAGGTGTAGATCGTACCCTCGGGCACGGGCCTGGTCTTCCGGGCCGCTGCTGGCTCAACATACTTCACCGGCTCGGCCATGAACTTCGACCGGCAGCCGGATGAGCAGAAATAATACGGCTGGCCTTCGTACTGGGCCTGGTGCGAGGTCGCATGCGGGTCGACCATCATCCCGCAGACCGGATCCTTCACCTTCCCGGAATCCGCCATTGGATCGTGGTGGTGATGGTGCCCGACATGGTCGCCACGCGCATGGGGAGCGTGATGATGCCCACCGTGGGAGTGGCGGTCGACGGTACGTTTGTCGGTCATGGCTCACCTCGTCTGATACGCTGGGATTGATGCTCGTCCTTCCAAGCGTGGAAAGGTCAAGTCGCTCCAAGCGTTGGATTATCGGCGGCTGCGCATTGCGGCACTGATTCAGGGCAACGCGCGTCCACGGATGATGGTCATTTCCCCTTCTGGATCCTGACGACGGAGATCTGGCCGTTCACTCGGTCAGCCTGGAACTGCACCTTGTCTCCGGCCTTCACGCCCTGGAGCAGGGCGGGATCCTGAACACGGAACACCATGCTCATGGCATCCATGTCGAGGTTGGGAATCGGGCCATGGTCGATCGTGACCTTGCCGGCGCCCGCGTCGACTTTCTCCACCGTGCCCGACACCAGGGGGAGCTGGCTTGCTGCGGCTGGCTGCGCGGCGGGTTGGGCCGGGGCAGCAGCCTGCACCTGCGCGGTCTGCCCTGCCTTCTGGTCGAGGGGACCGGACCCGTGCGGCGGCTGGTCCGTCCGGGCACGGTAGTCGGGCTGGCGGTTGCGAACCTGCCACTCCTTGAGTTCATTGATCTGCTTCTGCTGCTCGTCGATGATCTTCTGCGCAACCCGGCGGAGCTGCTCGTCGGCGCCGTGCTCGAGCTGCGTCCTCGCCAGGAAGATCAGGTCCTCGTGGTGCGCGATGAGGAGCGTGGCGAAATCCTTGTCCGGATCGCCAGCGAGCTTCATGTCCTTGAAGCGGTCGTTCATGACCTCGCGGACGCGCTCGTAGGCGGCAGGCGCTCCCTTGGCGGGCTGGGCCTGCGCAATCCCGTTCGGGCCGATGGCGACGGTAGACAGCATGGCCCCAATGGCGGTGAGGGGGAGGGTCAAGCGTTTCATGATGAGTGCCTCTCGTTCAGGAGGATCGCCCTACGGAGCCATGCCGCAGGGCGGTGCGGGCCTTACGAGCCCTTCTTGATCGAGGTGACGGAGATCTGCCCGTTCACGCGGTCGGCGGTGAACTGCACCTTGTCGCCCGCCTTCAGTCCCTTGAGCAGGGCCGGGTCTTGGGCACGGAACACCATGGTCATGGGCTCCATGTCGAGGTTCTGGATCGGGCCGTGGTCGATGGTGATCTTGCCCTGCGCGGTGTTGACCTTCTCGACGGTGCCGGTGACCGTCGGCAGACCCTGCGCGAAGGCGGCGCCCGAGAGGCTCAGGGCGGCGATCAGGCTGATGGCGATGCGTTTCATGGGAATCTCCTTTTCGGATCTCGATGGCGAGGGGATTGGCGCCGTCACTTGACGGCGACGGTGCCGTGCATGCCGGACTCGTAGTGGCCGGGGATCAGGCAGGCGAACTCGAAGGTGCCGGCCTTGGTGAAGCGCCAGACGATCTCGTTGGAACCCTTCGGCGCGAGCCGCTTCCCGTTCGGGTCGTCGTGCTCCATGTCCGGGTTCTTCTCCATCTGGATCTTGTGCTTGGCGTTGTTTTCGATCGAGTCGAGCATGAACTCGTGATCCACCTGGCCGTGGTTCTTGAGCACGAACTTCACCTGCTCGCCGCGCTTGATCTCGACCCGGCTGGGCTCGAACAGCATTTTCGCGCCCTCGGTCTCCTTCATGGTGACCTCGATGGTGCGGGCGATGGGCTTTGTCGGGTCGCCCGGCTCGCCGGCCGCGAACGACTTGTGCGTGTGTCCGGATTCGCCGGGTGCGGCGAGAGCCAGCCCGGTTGCCAGCGTCAGCGCTGCGGCAGCGCCCGCGAGGGCGGAAATGCGTGTCTTCATCGGTTGCTCCTTTGGTATCGGTTCTGTGGGGATCAGTGATTGTCGTGGCCGCCGGCGGTGCGGACGGGTCTTTTGCGTGGGTCAATGGCGCGGAATTCCGCCGCCTTGACACCGCTGTCGGGCGGGGCAGCGCGCGTGGGCTCGGCGAGCTGCTCGCCCTTCCACTCGTAGGCGACTGTTCCCTCCGGGTGCTTGTACCAGCCGGGATCCTTGTAATCGTCGTGCGCCAGCCCGGGGCGCACCTTCACGACCGAGAACATGCCGCCCATCTCGACTGGGCCGAACTGGGCAAAGCCCGTCATCATCGGCAACGTGTTGTCGGGGAGCGGCATCTCCATGGACCCCATCTCGCCCATGCCGGCCGAGCCCATCGGCATGTAGCCCGGCGCGACCTTCTTGATTGCCGCTGCGGTCTTCTTCATGTTGACGCCGATGTAGGTCTTCACGTCGTGGCCCATGGCGTTCATGGTGTGGTGCGACTTGTGGCAGTGGATCGCCCAGTCGCCAGGCGCGTCGGCCACGAACTCGAAGGCGCGCATCTGCCCGACCGCCACGTCGATGGAGACCTCGGGCCACTGGGCCGTTTCCGGCACCCAGCCGCCGTCCGTGCCGGTTACCTTGAAGTCGTAGCCGTGCATGTGGATTGGGTGGTTAGTCATGGTCAGGTTGCCGAACCGGACGCGGACCTTGTCGCCTTGGCGCACCACGAGCGGATCGATGCCCGGGAACACACGGCTGTTCCAGCACCAGAGATTGAAGTCGAGCATCGTGTTGACCTTCGGCACGTAGCTTCCGGCCTCGATGTCGAACGCGTTGAGCAGGAACACGAAGTCGCGGTCTACGCGGCGCTCGGCCGGATCGCGCGGGTGCACGACGAAGAAGCCCATCATGCCCATCGCCATCTGGACCATCTCGTCCGAATGCGGGTGGTACATGAACGTGCCGGACTTTTGCAGGACGAACTCGTAGACGAATGTCTTGCCCGGCGGGATGTGCGGCTGGGTGAGACCGCCGACGCCGTCCATGCCGTTGGGCAGGAGCTGGCCATGCCAGTGCACTGCGGTGTTTTCCGGCAGCCTGTTGGTGACGAAGATGCGGACCTTGTCGCCCTCGACAGCTTCGATGGTCGGTCCCGGGGACTGGCCGTTGTAGCCCCACAGGTGCACCTTCATGCCGGGCGCGAGTTCGCGCACGACAGGTTCGGCGACGAGATGAAACTCCTTCCAGTCGCCGTTCTGGCGCCACGGCAGGGTCCAGCCGTTTAGGGTGACCACGGGCTGGTAGTCCGGTCCGCTCGTCGGGTAGAGCGGCGGCTGCATCGTGGCCTCGGTCATGATCGGCGCCTCGGGCAGGCCGGCGGCCTGGGTACGCCCGCTGATCATGCCGGCTCCGGCGAGGGCGAGGCCGCCGGCGCCGAGGAAATTCCTGCGTGATAGATCGGTCATGGGTCTCTCCCTTGTCAGTGTCCGCCGCCACCGCTGCCGGCGGCAGCGGCCACGGATTCCTCGCCACCTTCACCACCGTTCCCGACACCGCCGCCGACGAGGGCGGCCTTGAGGTCGGCGGCGGCGATCCAGAAATCGCGGCGGGCGTTGATGGCGTCGACGTTGCTGAGGATGCGGGCGCGGGCGTCGAGGATGAGCTGGCTCACGTCGACGAGCATGCCGCTGTACTGGAGCAGGGCCTCGTCCTGGATCCGCTTCTGCAAGGGCAGGACCCGGCTCTGGTAGTGCCGGGCGAGGTCGTAATGGCCGCGGTAGCGGGCATAGGACTCGCGCGCCTCCGAGCGCGCGTTGACGGCCCGCTCGGCCAAGCGATTGGCGGCGGCCATGTAGGTCTCCTGCGCGTTGCGGACGCCGACCGCGCCGAAGTCGAAGATCGGGATCGTGAACTCGATCTCCAGCCCGCGCCGGTTGATCTTCTCCTTCTCGAGCCCGACCTCGCCGTGATCTTCCGTGACGGACTTCACGCGCTCGTAGCTGGAGAGGCCGGCGAGCTCGATGTCGGTCACGAGGCGGGTGGCGTTGGTCAGCCCGTACTGTCCCGCGACGGCATTCAGGTCATGCCGCAGCGCCTGGAGGTCGACCCGCTGTTCGAGCGCCCGGCGTTCGATGTCCTTGGCCGAGGCGATGCGGGCCGGCAGGGGCGGCAGCGAGTTGGGCAGGCGGAAGTCGATGTCCCGGCCCCACAGCCCGAGCTGCCGGATCAGGCGCTCGCGGGCGACCTTCTGCTCGATCCGGGCACGGGCGAGCTGGGCCCCGAGTTCCTGGTAGAAGGCGTGCTCGCGGGCCTGCTCGAGCTTGTTGAGGGCGCCGGTCTCACCCAATTGCTTGGCGAGCTCCGAGGCGGTCTCGGCGGTGCCGAGCGCCTGCTGCATGAAGGCGACCTGCTGGTTCGCGGCGATCGTGCGGTAATACTGCCGCCGGGTCTCCGCAGCCAGCCGCAGGACGGCCTCGGCGGTGCGGAACTGGGCGGCACGGAAGCGCTGCTCCGCCACTGCCGCACGGGCGGGCAGGGTCGCGAGCTCGAACAGGCCGATCAGGACTTGGCGTTCGATCTCCAGCTCCAGGCTGCCGCCCAGGCGTGACAGGGAAACCGTGGGATTCGAGGGCAGGCTCGTCTGGACGTATTCGGCCTCCGAGACACCGAGTTCGTTGAACGCGGCTTGCAGACCCCGGTTCTTGAGCAGGGCGATCTGGACGGCGCTGTCCGCGGTCAAGGGGCGCCTGAGAAGAACCTCGGCCTGCTGTTGCGTCGCGAGGGCATCGGCCTCGCTGGCAACCTTCACGACGTCCTTGTTCAGCTCCGCGTAGGCGACCGATTGGACGGTCGACAGCCCGCCGTCGGCCGAGAACGAGACGCAGCCGCCCAGCATCAGGGCGGTGGCGACGCCCCCGAGCAGCCGCAGCCGGCGCGCAGGTCCCGCATGGTCATTGTCAGTCATCGTTGTGGTGTCCTTGCGCATGGATCATCGGCCCCGTCGGGCGGCATCGTCGCTGTCGCCGCGTTCCGGATCTGCCCCGGGTGCGACGCGTCGGTTGAGCTCCCGCCAGTCGAGGGGATCGACCACGTCGTATGCGCGGACGCCAGCCGTGACGGAGGAGTAGGCCGGCGGGTGGGCGCCCACGGCGGGATCGGCCGCCGCGACGAGGTAGGAGGGGTATTGGGTAGGCACGCAGGCAGCCAGGCCGAGGCCGAGCGCCGCCAGTGGAATCAGTTTCAGCATGGGATCCGTCTCCGGACGGACCTCCACGGCAGGATCGACGCGATGATGACAGCGGGACGGGCTGCGTATCCGGCCCTCGTCACGGGTCTGGCGTTCTGATCATTCGCTCGGGAGGATGACCGTCTTGGGTTTCAGGCCGGGCATGGATGGCATAAGGCAGCAGCCATGCCGATGCGTGCGGGCGATGATCGCCCGCGCCTGGATCAGACGGTTCGTGGGGGTCTCTCAAGTCCGCCGGGGACGACGCCCTCGACTTGCTTGTCGCCGCGCGCCGCAATGGCTGCGGCAGAGGCGTAGGGCGTGTGGAGCATGGGGGCGGCGAGGGTCTGGACAGCATGACACGCGCCCATGGTGCAGCAGTCCGTCCCTCTGCTGGCGTGATGCTCAGAGGCCGGGTCGCCACAGTCATTCTGAACCGCGGCAAGGTCCTGAACCGAGGAGTGGTCTTCGTGGACGGTGTCCTGGTGGGAATCAGCCCCGTGGACATGCTCGCCGACGGCGGCTGCCAGTACGGCTTGGCCGTCCGACGCAGCCGCATGCGGCGTGGAAATCACGAGGATTCCTGCGGTGACCGCAAGCAGAACAGCGATGACGAGGCCCATCAGTCGCAAGGGAAGTCTCCCGTCCGTCAGAGTCGCATGTGTGTCACGAACCGACTGGTTCGACAAGGCGGTCACGAAGGGCATGCGACCTTCCGGGCCGCCTCGTCCGTGCCGCGTCAGGGCGCCTCGGAGGGCGTGTACCCGGCCTCGGCGACGATCGCCTTCACCGCCGCAAGGTCGGCCGTGCCGCGGATCGACACCAGCTTGGAGGCGGGGTCCGCGGCGACCTGCGTGCCGGGCAGGGTCGACTCGACGGCCTTCTTGATCGTGCCCGCACAATGCCCGCAGGTCATGTCCTCGACGCGCAGGGTCAGAATGCCGTCGTTCGGCAACGCCGTCCCCCCGGCGTTTCCGGCTTGGTGGGTTGAGCATCCGCACATGTGTTGTCGCTCCTTTGCGATGGTGACGATTCGGACCGTGCTGCTTCCAACGTTGGCAAGGTCAAGAGCCTTCGTGCGCCTATGCAAGAGGTATTGCAAAGCCGTGCCGCCAACGTCGGGCACTGCCGAACCCCAACTCTCTCCGGGCGCAGCATGAACGGCGGACCTCGGATTCGTCTGTCGGAGTCGCATGCAATCCCAATCGAAGCGCGCTATCCTTCCGCTGGCCAAATGGATTGACAGGCCAAGGGTCCCGCCCTTTAATTCCTGCATGGGGGCTGCGATCCCCTCACGAGGCGCCATGCCCAAGAATCGCGTCCAGCTCTCCTTCAGCAAGGACGCATCGGTATGCCGTCAATCAACACCATCTCCATCGACAAGCTCGCCCGCCTGGTCGGCACGCCCAAGTGCCCGGTCCTCATCGACGTCCAGACCGACGAGGACTTCGCCGCCGACCCGCGCCTGATTCCCGGGTCGATCCGCCGCCCGTGGTCCAAGGCCCCCCAATGGGCCAGGGAGTTCGCAGGCCGCTCCGCCGTCGTCATCTGCCAGAGGGGGCTCAAGCTCAGCCAAGGCGTCGCCGCCTGGCTCCGCCACGAAGGCGTCGAGGCCGATTCCCTCGAGGGTGGCGCGCTTGCCTGGGCGCAGGCGGGCCTGCCCATGGTACCGGAGGCCGTGCTGCCGCCGCGCGATCCCCAGGGCCGCACCGTCTGGGTGACCCGGGTGCGTCCCAAGGTCGACCGGATCGCCTGTCCCTGGCTGATCCGCCGCTTCGTCGACCCGCAGGCCGTCTTCCTGTTCGTCACTCCCTCCGAGGTGCCGGCCGTCGCGCAGCGCTTCGGGGCCGCCGCGTTCGACATCGAGGGCGAGGACGTGTTCTGGAGCCATCGCGGAGAGAGATGCACCTTCGACACCATGGTCGAGGAATTCGGTCTCGCTACGGAACCCCTGTTGCGGCTCGCCACCATCGTGCGTGGAGCCGACACGGCCCGTCCCGACCTCGCTCCGGAAGCGCCGGGCCTGCTGGCTGCCTCCCTCGGTCTGTCGCGCATGTACGCAGATGACCTCGAGCAGCTCGAGGCCGGAATGGCACTCTACGACGCCTTCTACCGTTGGTCCCGGGATGCTACCGACGAGACACACACCTGGCCCGTGAGACGGCAGGGAGCCTGACATGACGGATGCATCAACGGCCTCACGGCTGCGGCAGCATCGGGAGGTGCCCTCGCACGGCGTCAGCCTGCGGGAGGCCTTCAGGGTCTGGGCGCGCGTTGCTATGCTGAGCTTTGGCGGTCCCGCCGCCCAGATCGCGGTCATGCATCGCATCATCGTCGAGGAGAGACGCTGGATCGGCGAGAACCGATTCCTGCACGCCCTGAACTACTGCATGCTCCTGCCCGGGCCCGAGGCCCAGCAGCTCGCCACCTACATTGGCTGGCTCATGCACCGCACACTCGGCGGTCTCATCGCCGGGGTGCTGTTCGTCGTGCCCGGGGTGATCTCGATCATGGCGCTCAGCGTCGTCTACGCCCTGTTCGGCAAGGTCGGCATCGTCTCGGCCCTGTTCTTCGGCCTCAAGGCCGCCGTGCTCGCGGTGGTGCTCCAGGCGGTGGTGAGGATCGGGTCGAAGTCCCTGAAGAACCGGATCATGATCGCACTCGCGGCCGCGGCGTTCGTCGCGATCTTCTTCTTCGGCGTGCCGTTCCCGATTATCGTTTTGACTGCCGGCGTCATCGGCTTTCTCGGCGGACATGCCGGGATGCCGGCCTTCCAGGTCGGTGGCGGGCACGGTGCGGCCAAAGGAGGCAGGCAGGTTGCGGATCATGAGGCCCTGCTCGGCGAGGAGCTCCCTGAGCATGCCCGCCCGACCGTGGCCCGGGCCCTGTCGGTGTCGGCGGTTTGTCTCGCCTTGTGGCTCGTGCCCGTCGCCGTGCTGCTGGTGACGCTCGGCCCCGACAACGTGTTCAGCCGGATCGCGACCTTCTTCTCGACCATGGCGGTCGTAACCTTCGGCGGCGCCTACGCGGTGCTGGCCTACGTCGCCCAGCAGGCGGTCGAGAACTACGGCTGGCTCCAACCCGGCGAGATGCTCGACGGCCTCGGCATGGCCGAGACCACGCCAGGTCCCTTGATTATGGTCCTTCAGTTCGTGGGCTTCATGGGTGCCTTCCGCGATCCCGGCGCGCTGTCGCCGCTCGCGGCGGGCGTGCTCGGAGGGCTGCTGGCCACCTGGGTGACGTTCGTGCCGTGCTTCCTGCTCATCTTCCTGGGTGCGCCGTTCATCGAAGCGTTGCGCGGCAACCAGGCCCTGCATGGGGCCCTGTCGGCCATCACGGCGGCGGTGGTCGGCGTGGTGCTCAACCTTGCGATCTGGTTCGCAATCCATACGGTGTTCCGTGAGACATGGCCCGTGCGGAGCTTCGGCCTGTCGTTCGACGCGCCCGTGATCGAGAGCGTCGATCCCTGGGCGCTGTTGCTCTCCGTGGCAGCGGTGATCGCCATGTTCCGGTTCAAGGTCGGCATGATCCCGACGCTCGCCGCCTGCTCGGCCATCGGGGTCGTCCTGTACCTTGTGGGAGCGATCTCCTGATGTGAGGGAGAGGGCAGTTGCTCCAGGATCAAAGTGCGACAGGAACAATCGAGGAGATACGGGCCAAAAGCCTGCGGCCGGACATCAGTCTCGTCCTCGTGGCCCGGTCGCTGCGGGCCTTCGGCGACGGCTACGTCGCGATCCTGCTGCCGGTGCATCTGTCTCGGCTAGGCTACGATGCCTTCGGTGTCGGTTTCATCGCAACCGCGTCATTGCTGGGCTCAGCCCTGCTGACGCTCGCGCTCGGGCTCGTCGCCTATCGGATCCCGCGGCGCCGAGCCCTGCTGGCCGCAGCCCTTCTCATGCTGGCAACCGGATTGGGCTTTGCCGGGATCGACAGCTTCTGGCCGCTGCTGGTGATCGCCTTTGTCGGAACCCTCAATCCATCCGGCGGCGACGTCAGCGTCTTTTTGCCCCTCGAACACACCGTCCTCTCCCATGTCGTCGCGGACCAGGACCGGACGGCGGCGTTCGCCCGCTACAGTTTCGTCGGCGCCTTCTTCGGTGCCCTCGGGGCGCTCTCGGTGGGGTCCGTCGATTGGCTTGCCCCGGTCGTTCCGCCATCGACCATGGTGACAGCCCTGTTCGGCCTGTACGGCGGCATCGGGCTGCTCACGTTCCTGCTCTATCATCGGCTGTCGCCGCAGGTGGAAGCGGGCACGGACGCTCCGCCGGCCCCGCTCGGACCGTCGCGCGGGATTGTTTGCCGCCTGGCGGCCCTGTTCTCGGTCGACGCCTTCGGCGGCGGGCTGGTCATCAACGCCCTGCTGGCGCTCTGGCTCAGCGAGCGGTTCGGCCTCGGCGTCGCCACCGTCGGGGCGATCTTCTTCGTGACCAGCCTGTGCTCGGCGGTCTCGTACTTTGCCGCCGTGCCGCTGGCCAAGCGGTTCGGGCTGATCAACACGATGGTGTTCACGCACCTGCCGTCGAACCTCTTCCTGATCCTGACCGCCTTTGCACCGACGATCTGGATCGCATTCGGGCTGCTGATCCTGCGGAGCCTGCTGTCGCAGATGGACGTGCCGACACGCTCCTCTTACGTCATGGCGGTGGTGCGGCCGGAAGAGCGGCCTGCTGCGGCGAGCGTCACGGCCGTGCCCCGCAGTCTCGCGTCGGCTGTCGCGCCGCTCCTTTCCGGATGGCTGCTGACGGTGTCGCCCTTCGGCTGGCCGCTCGTTCTCGCCGGCACCCTGAAGGCGGCTTACGACCTCACGCTGCTGCGGCAGTTCTCGGCCGTCAAGCCGCCGGAGGAGCGCTGATGCGGTTCGGGGCCGGCGTTCCTCGCCATCCCGCGGGGAGGTCGATGAACATCTCGACAAAGCGATTGTTGTGGCTGGCGGCATTAGGGGCGGTGTTCATTGCCGCAGCCTGCCTGCTCGGCATGGCCTACGTTCTCACCGACTGATCCGGGCTTCCGTTGATCGGAACTGGTTTGCTCATTCGCGCAGGCCGAGGCACATGATCCAGGGTTGCGGGTCTGCTTTGGCCGCAGTTGATGGTAGTCTGTACACGACCCAGACAAGGACATCGGCACACAGTCCCGCCATGGCTGACACGGCAGACACCGCTAACGTCATCATCCGGCCGCCGCTGGCCTGGGGGCTCGCCGTCATTGTCGGGCTTGCGCTCAACTTGCTCGTGCCTTGGCCCTTCCTACCCGCCGACATGCCTGCTGGCTGGATCGGCGCATTGGTGTTCGTCCTCGCATTAGTGCTGTTCGCCTGGGCTGTCATTACGATGACCAAGGCCGGTTCGAATGTTCCGACCAATCGGCCGACCACCACCATCGTCGAGAGTGGACCATACCGCTTCACGCGCAACCCCATTTACCTCGGCATGGTCCTCGGTTTGATCGGCTTGGCCATCGCGTTCGACAGTCTTTGGCTGCTGGTGATGCTGGTGTTCTTCGCGTTCCTCATCCGCTGCGGCGTCGTGGCCCGCGAGGAAGCCTATCTCGACCGCAAGTTCGGCGATGTCTACCGTGGCTACCGCTCGCGCGTGCGGCGCTGGCTGTAACAATCGCTAGGCCTGTGGGAAGGCAGCCACGGGTCGCCCACAGTTCTGAAGACTGTGCGCACACGGCAGAATCCTGAAGCATATTTCCAGAAATGACTATCCACGAAATCCTTCCATGTGTGCGGCGAATGGTGTGAGCCCGCAAGTCCTCCCGGTCGCACTCCCCGGATCAAAGAGCTTAGTCCGCTTTGGCACCTAAGAGCCGACGTTTATTGCGCG
>JAPSLB010000067.1 GCA_031181145.1 Microvirga sp. | reverse complement strand
TGGCGCACCCGACACGATTCGAACGTGTGACCTTTGCCTTCGGAGGGCAACGCTCTATCCAGCTGAGCTACGGGTGCTTGCGGCGATGGGCCTGATCTCTTCCCTACCCGATTAGAGGCGGCAAGACAACCTCTGACGAGGACGCTGTTCAGGAGCCTTCTGCGCGAAGCCATGTGCAGGTGAGCGAGGGCAGGTCTCGAGCGGTGGACGAGCCAGAGGGCTCGGGCGCTCGGCCCGGTCTCGGGTAATGTGGGCGAGGTCCCGTCGCTTATGGCCCCTTCGCAGACTGGAAGATCAAGGCCAGCTCGGCCTCGCTCAGAATCCTGTAATGGCCGGGCTCCAGATCCGCGGGCAGGGCGAGATCCCCGATCCTGTCGCGATGCAGGGCCGTCACGTGATTGCCCATGGCGGCGAACATCCGGCGAACCTGATGGTAGCGGCCCTCCGTCAGCGTCAGATAGGCGCTTCGTTCGGACAGCGCCTCCATGTGGGCTGGCAGGAGCGGCTTGTCCTCGCCCTCCAGCATCAGGGTGCCGGCAGCGAAGATGGCGGCCTCGTCGCCAGTCAGGGGGCGATCGAGGGTCACGTGGTAGCGCTTCGGGATATGGGCGCGCGGGGAGATGATCCGATGCAGCAGGGTGCCATCGTCGGTCATGAGCAGAAGGCCGGAGGTTTCCTTGTCGAGGCGACCGATGGTGGAGATCGCCGGGTCGCGCCGCCGCCAGCGCTCGGGCAGCAGCCCATAGACCAGAGGCCCCGCCTCCTTGTGGGAGCACGTGGCTCCCAACGGCTTGTGGACCATCAGCACGAATCCAGGTGGCGGATCGAGGGGCCTGCCGCGAACGAGCATGCGCTCGGGAAGGTCGCGGGTGACGGCGATGCGCTCGTCGGCATCCGAGATCGTCCCGCCGTCGAGCACGACGAGACCGGCATGGACGAGCTGCTGCACCTCGCGGCGCGAGCCGTAACCCATATTGGCGAGCAGCCGGTCGAGGCGAAGCGTGGGGATCTTGCTCATTTCTGGGCCTCGTAGACCTTGTAGCCGGCTTCCTCCGCCTTGAGCGTCACACGCCTGAACAGGGGCTTCAGCACGCCCTCGTAGGGCAGATGGCGATTGGCCACGAGCCAGAGCACGCCGCCCGGGCGCAGGGATTCGGCCGCCAGGCGGATGAAGCTCTGGCCCAGGCTCTGATCCTCGGCGCCGCCGTCGTGAAACGGCGGGTTCATGACCACGAAATCGAGTCCCGTAAGACGCGCGGCCGAGCGCAGATCGGCCCAGCGAATTTCGGCGCGTGCGTCCTCGATATTGCGCGCAGCCATCTCTGTGGCCCGGCGGTCGATATCGAACATCGCAAGATACGTGACCTTCGGCGAGGCGAGAATGGTGCGGGACAGGATTCCGAGACCGCATCCGAAATCGCCCCCCTTGCCGCTCAAGGCCGGCAGGGTCCGGCTGAGAAGAGCGCTGCCTGGATCCAGGCGGTTCCAGCTGAATATGCCGGGCTGTGTCCAAGAGCCCAGCCCTTCGTCGAAGCGCGGCGCACCCTCGGCAAGGGCCTCCTCGATGCCGGCGAGTTCGGTCGGCCTTGTGCAGGCGCAGATCCGATAGTGACGGCGGGAGGTTTCGCTGACATGACAACCGAAGGCCTTCAGCTCCTTGGCGAGTCGCGATCCGCCCTTGTCCTTGGGCGCGAGAATGGTGAGCACCCTCCCGGGAGCGAGCGCCCTCAGAGCCAGAGCGGTGGCGTAGCGCCGCTCTACCGTGCCGGGCGGGGCGAGCACCACCATTTCCTTCAGAGAGGCTTCCGCCTGATCCTCCAGCTTCCCGGAGCCCGGGATCAGGGGAGAGAACTGAATGCTGCCCGCCGGCGCTTCAGCCAGTTCTGCCGGTGGCGTCCCGTAGACGCCGGTCGATGTGATGTCTTGCAAAGCTGCTCGGTCCACGCTGAACAAGCCGTGTTCATATTATGCCGCAGCCCGGAAGGTAAGCGCCAAAAGCGCCGCCTTCCATCTCTGCCCCAGGCCGGGCCGGAGAGCGGTCCGCTCCGCGGCCACAATAGCCTGAGACGCATGGAACGACGCTCCCTGGAAGCCAGGGCAATCGCTCTCCTTCCTCTGCGGACGGTCTGAACGTCCGCACCTAGCGGCAGACGATGGTGGCGCTCGGGCAGTAGGATTCGTAAACCGGGGTTGGGCAATAGGTCTGAGCGAAGGTCTCGGTGACGGTGCACGTGACATGCACCCGATAGCCCCGCTGCGGCACGCCGAGCCCCTCATGCAGGACGGAATAGCCGAGGCCCTGATCGGCCAGACGGGCGACGGCACGCTCCGGAACGACCGGCGCGACGCGGGTCACGCGGGTGGTTCGGGTTACCGTCATCTTTGCCATGTCGGCAGCCTGGACCTCCTGCACCAACAGACCCGCCACGATCGCGACTCCCAACGCCTGAAACTTCATGTCACGTCCCTCGCCTCTCACACGCAGGCAACCGCAAAGCCTGCCGAAGAATAAATGCCGTGAGGGGCTTTCGGATCCAGGAGAGCGTTCCCGCACGATCCACAAGGCGGACCGGCCCAGGAGCGCTTTAAACAAGCGGTAGGATGTTGTGGGCCATAACCCTTCCGAAATGTCGTGAAGTGAACGGGACCACATGCATCACATTCACCTTACCGAGGGATTGCGGCTTCGTTTTCCGGCGCGCAGCGTCGATTTCGACCAGGGCGTCGAGGTCGGCATGCTGGCCACTCTCATGAGCCAAGACGTCGTGGAGTTCAGCCGCCGCATCTCGAAGGCCAATTTGGGCCAGGTGCGCGCGGTGGCAGAGCAATTCGGCTACCGCCTGGTCGAAGGCGCCCCTGCCGAGGATTGCGTGGAACTCACCTTCTACAGCCGCGCCGCGCGCCCACGCCTGCGCGTCGTGCAATCGGGAGCCTGAGCGATCAGGCTCCCCCGCGCGCCTGCATCATGCGGACGCGCTCCCGATAGGCGGTATAGAGCCCGCTCGCCGCGATGATGCCCGCGCCCACGACGGTCCAGCCGTCCGGCAGAGCACCGAAGACCAGATAGCCGAGCGACCCCGCCCAGAGCAGCTGCACATAGGAGAACGGAGCGATCACGGATGCGTTGCCATGGCGGTAGGCCAGGACGACGAGCCATTGCCCCATGGCGAAGAACAGGCCCATGAGAACGGCAAACCCGATTTCGCTTCCGATCGGCGTCACCCAGTTGAAAGGCAGCAGAACGCTCAGGACGAGGCAGCCCATGACGGCCGAATAGACAAGCGTCGTCAGTGGATGATCGCTTCCGCTCATCTTGCGCGTCACCACCGCGCCCGCGGCCCAGCTCGTAGCGCCCAGCAGCGGCAGGAGCGCCGTCGGCTGGAAGGCGTCCGTGCCGGGGCGGATGACGACAAGCACACCGAAGAGGCCGACGAAAGCCGCGATCCAGCGCCGCCAGCCGACCGTCTCGCCCAGGAAAACGATCGACAGGGCCATGATCAGGATCGGGGAAATGAAGTAGATCGCCGTCGATTCCGCCACCGGCAGATAACGCAAGCCCTGCGTGAAGAACAGGGTCGAGCCGATCATGCCGAAGCTTCTCAGCACCTGGAGACCTGGGCGTTTCGCGCAAAACAGTCTCCGCCCCCCCATGAGCACGACTACCGGAACCACGATGCAGGTGAAGATGAAGTAACGGATCCAGGCGATCTCGACCGCGGGCAGGGTGGCGGCCAAATGCTTGGTGATGACGTCGCACAGGGAGAAGAAGACAGTGGACGCCACCAGAAGCAGAATGCCCTTTACCGGTGACTGGGCCTGCCCAGGCAAGGGCTGATCGGGGACGCCGGGCGATTCCTCGCTCTCGACGGTCTTGGAGGCAATGGTCATGCAGGGCTCAAAAAAGAGGCCCGCACGCGGGCGCTGCGAGCCTGGAGGTCTTTGTTGAGGCTACTAAAGATCCGTTTCGGGTGCCTGAGAAGTGCAAAGACCACACTGGCACCATGCTCCCGATGAATGGTTCCTGCCTCAGACAAGATCCTGCCCCCGCCCCAGCGTCATTCCGCAGCGCCCAAGGCTATTGCTCATAAACCGTTACAACATACGGACGACCATATGAGCGCCCGTTCAGTATACAGATCGCAGTTCGTCGAAATCAGCAACAATGAAGGTCTCATTGTTGCCTCATTAGCCTCCATCTTGCACGCCCTCGACAACAACAAGGGAATGCATTGTGGATCAACGAAAGGTAACACTTAAACTGGCGGGCCTTTTTCTTTCGGCTATCGCTGTCATGCCCGCCTCAATGGCGCAGGCCGAGCCGAAGAAGACATCCGGAAAAGTCGTCCAGAACGGTCGTGCGTCATGGTACGGTCCCGGTTTCCACGGGCGGAGGACCGCAAGCGGTGAGACCTTCAACACCAATGCCCTGACGGCGGCGCACCGCACCCTTCCCTTCGGCACCCGGGTGCGCGTCATGAACAAGCGGACCGGAAAGTCGGTGGTGGTGCGCATCAACGACCGAGGCCCCTACGCACATGGTCGTGTCATCGATCTCTCCCGGGCCTCGGCCGAGGCCATCGGCCTGAAAGGCGTCGCTCCCGTTACCGTCGCGGAGCTTTGATCGAGCCCTCCCAAGCGGGCATCGATGGAACCCGGAACCATCCAGCCCGCTTTTCCCCGGTCATCTTTTTCAACCAGAGAAAGCTGTTCGGAACATCCCATGCAAGCGCGCCGGTTGCTGACATCGACGCTTTCCGTTCTCGCAATCCTGAGCGCGGCCATCTGCTCGACGGCCCTCGCCCAGGAGGCAAGGCCCTGGGTCGACCCACCGCCGGCGAATGACACCGCACCACAACCGGCGCCTGCGGCACCATCTGCTCAATCCTCGCAGCCTCTCGAGCCGCCTCCCGCCTCGCCGGCGCCGGAAGCGCATCGGACGGCGCAGCCCCCGAAGGCAGCATCACGGCCGTCACAACCGGCGTCCGGTGAAACGCGCACGAAAGCAGCCGAACCGCGACAACCGCCGGCGCGGAACGAACGTCGCCTGTCGCGTGCCGAAGCGGCGAAGGATTTCGCTATCGATTATCTGATCTCCTGGTCGGCGCGGAACGATGTCGCACTCGCGGCCACGGCCGAGCTTTACGCCCCCCGTGTCCTCTTCCATGGCCGCACCATCACCCTGGAACAGCTGTACAAGGAGAAGCGACGCTTCGTCCGCCGCTGGCCCGAACGCGAGTATCGCCCCCGCCCCGATGCCATAGGAGCGGAGTGCAAGCCGGGCGGTACCGTCTGCACCGTGCATGCGGTCTTCGACTATAGGGCCTTCGCCCCGAAACGCCGCCGCACTTCGGAAGGATCGGGAGCCATTCGGCTCATCGTAGAATTCATCGGGGAGAAGCCCGTGATCGTCGCGGAGCACAGCACATTGCTCAAGCAGACCCGCAAGCGCACCGTTGCTTTGGAGGAACCCTCGAATGAGTGACGTCACCTCTCATCACGAGTCATCCGAAAAGCTCGGCAACACGCCGATCGGCAGCGCCGTGCAGTTGAGAGAACGGATGCGCGCGCTGATCCATGCCGAGGTCGAAAAGCTCAACCCCACGGACGATGCACGCCGGGCCCTGGAACTCATCATCGAATCGTCCCTACGTCCGTCCAACGCCGACGGGGAGCTGAGGCTCACCGTGATCGATGCTGCCGGACAGCCGCGCCTGATCGAGAAGAACGGGCAGCAGGTTCCATTCACCCTGGGCGACCTCATCGCGGAGCTGCGCACGCTCCATCCAGTTCTTTTCAAATCCCCGTCCCACTCGAAACCGCCCGTGGACGAGACCGTAGGGGCACCCGCGCAGCATGCGCCTGCGCCAGTGCCGCAGGCTCCGAAACGGGATTGGCTGAAGCTCGATTCCGGCGAAGCAGGGCCGGAGAGCGGCCCCGCTCCGTCGCTCGGGGGGCATGCGCTCGCGCATTGGCGGAAGGGCAAGGTTCGCTTCCACGGCTGGTCCAAGAGGATGTCCCGTGCTCTGAACGGACCCGGTGCAGCATCAGGCATTCGACAGGAGCTGACGAATTCCATCGCCGATTCCAAGGAGCGCGCTCAGGCCTTCTTCGACAATCTTCAGGAGAAGCCGGTGTCCCGCCGCCCAGGCTTCGCCCTGAGCGCCGTCGCCGCTCTCATGGTGCTGCTGGCTGCCGGAGCGTTCTTCCTTCTTCATTCCGACGACGTCACCCAGGCGAGCGCCGACGGACCTTCGGAAACGGGCTCTCTTCCGTCCGGCCAGCTCGCCGCCGCACAGACGCCTGCACCCCGCTCCTCGGCCGAGCGCACCCTACGCGGCGTGCCGGATGTGATCGATACCGCCACCCTATCCCTGAACGGCGAGGTGGTGCGCCTCTTCGGCGTGGAATGGGCGCCGGGCGCAGGCAAGCCGGAGGACCTGACGAATTATCTCCAGGGCCGCGAGGTGACCTGCGAGCCCACGGGCGGCAACGACACTTATCGCTGCCTTGTCGGCGAACAGGATCTGTCGCGGGTCATTCTCTACAATGGTGGCGGGCAGCCCACCGCCGAGGCCACGCCGGAACTGAAAGCTGCAGCGGATCATGCGCGCGAGGCGAAGATCGGCGTATGGAGCAAGCAGCCATGAACGAAACGGCCCCCTGGCACGGCAGAGGGCCGTCCGAATGGTCCGGGAGCACGGCTCAGCGGGCGCCGACCGGGGTAGGCCCCGGAATCTCGACCTCGATCTCGAGCGTCGAGATATCCGCGTCGCGGTTCATCTTCACCTGCACGTTCTGGTGCTCGACCATCACGTGGCGCCGAACGACGGCGAGGATCTCCTCACGCAATTGGGCCACCAGATCGGGCTTGCCGCCGACGATGCCACGTTCGTGCGCCAGCAGGATCTGCAGGCGCTCTCGCGCTACAGGCGCCGACGTGCGGCGGTTGAAAAAACTCATGAGGCTCATGCGGCCCTCCGTCCGAACAATTTGCCGAGCAGGCTCCTCTTGTCGCTCGGAATCGTGAGCTCGACGGTCTCACCCTTCAGCCGGCGCGCGGCATCGAAATAGGCACGACCCGGTGCGCTCGACGGATTGTTGAGGGTCACAGGCGAACCCATGTTCGATGCGCGCAGAACCTCTTCGCTTTCCGGGATGATGCCGATGAGCGGGATGGAAAGGATCTCGAGCACGTCCTCGACCTTCAGCATCTCGCCGCGCTCGGCGCGGGCCGGGTCGTAGCGGGTGAGCAGCAGATGCTTCTCGATACGGTCGCCATTCTCGGCCTTCTCGGTCTTCGAATCGAGAAGGCCGATGATGCGGTCGGAGTCGCGCACGGAAGAGACTTCGGGATTGGTGACCACGACGGCCACATCGGCATGGCGCATGGCCATGGTCGCGCCGCGCTCGATGCCAGCCGGGCTGTCGCAGATGATCCAGTCGAACTTCTCGCGCAGATCCTTGAGCACGCGGGCCACTCCCTCCTCCGTCAGCGCGTCCTTGTCGCGGGTCTGCGAGGCGGGAAGCAGGGACAGGTTCTCGAGGCGCTTGTCGCGGATCAGGGCCTGGGAGAGCTTCGCATCGCCCTGCACCACGTTGATGAGATCAAACACCACGCGGCGCTCGGCGCCCATGACGAGATCGAGATTACGCAGGCCAACGTCGAAGTCGATGACAACGACCTTATCGCCGCCATGCGCCAGCGCCGCGCCCAGAGCTGCCGAGGACGTTGTCTTGCCAACGCCACCTTTGCCGGATGTTACGACCAAGACTTTGGCCATTGTCGTCTCTCTTTCTCTCTATCAATCCAGGGTTTGCAGGATGATCGAATCGCCATCCAGGTTCACCTGGACGGGTTGACCGTGAAACTTCGTGCCGAGGTCGTCGGCAGTCTTGTAGAGGCCGTCGATCGCAATGAGTTCGGCCTCGAACTTTCTGCAGAAGATGCGTGCGCGGCCGTTGCCCGTGCAGCCCGCGATCGCCCGCCCGCGCAGCGCGCCGTAAACGTGGATGGAACCTCCAGCCACAATCTCCGCGCCCGAGGCGACGGACCCGAGAACCGTCACGTCGCCCTCCGGATGAAGGATCGACTGTCCGGAACGCACGGAGCCTTCGATCATCAGCGACTTGTCGGCCGAGGGCTGATGAGCGAACGCGGAGACGGCGGAGACTGCCGCATCGGCAGAAGCGGCCGCGTCCGGTACGTCGATCTCGCCCGCGGGCTTGCCGCCTGTGATAGGCGGCGGCATGTCGGGCTCGACATTCTCAGGCGCGGCACCTTCAAGGCCGATGATGCGGATGTTGCGCATCCTGAAAGCAGCCAGGAGAAACTTCAGCTCGGATTTGGAAGGCTTGAGGCTGGACACGTCGGCAATGATCGGCCGTCCGGAGAAAAATCCGGGCGAACGCTCCGACACGGCGTCGAGATCCTCGAGCCAGTCCCTCAGCGGCACTTCAGGCGCGAGGACCAAGGCCATGAAGGACCTGCCACGAAAGCGAAGAGCGGGACGGGGGCGAACGGCGATGGTCACGGGAGTTCAAATTCCTTTAATACCCCCCGATTTCGAACGCACATGGTTAATGGACGGTTAAGAGTGCCCTGCCCCGATAAGAAATTTTCAGTAGCCGCTCGGAAAATTCGGCTTTTCCCCACCGGGCTCAGCGGAAGAGGCCCCTGAGAAATTGAACCGCAACAAGGAATATAAAGATAAAACGTATTCCTTTTTAGCTATTAACTAGCACTTCGTGAGTATTCATCCGGCCTCAAAATATAATTGACCGAGACCCCAATGAGCATACGATGGCCGTTCTTTCGCTACCTCATTCGGATACATAAAGATTATTTTCATAATACACATCCGCAAGGCAGAACGATTGAAACGACAAGCGGCCAAATGGCTAGTCCAGGGAGGACGAAGAATGGCGGGTCGAGATCATGATCTTGTGACAATGCGTGCTCCCTCTCTCCGGTTGGCGTTCCGGGCCGGCGTCGTTGCGGCGGGCCTCCTCTCGAGCATCCTCTGCGCCTCGGCTCAGACGATCCCGGGCTTCAACGCGTCTCGTGCCAACAAGGGCACCCTGGGTGTCGTTTCGGGCGGTGCCGACGGCACCTACATCAGGATCGCGGCCGATCTCGCGAATGTGCTCGACAGCGAGGACCTGCGCATATTGCCGATGATCGGGCGCGGATCGCTGCAGAACCTGAAGGACATCATGTTCCTGCGCGGCGTCGACATCGGCATCGTGCAGATGGACGCGCGCGAGCAGCTGAAGGCGGAGAACCTCCAGGATGATGCCATCCAGCGTCTGCGCTTCATCACGCGCCTCTACAACGAGGAGGTCCATATCATCGCAAGCCGCGAGATCACGGACATCCGGCAGCTCGAAGGCAAGAAGGTCAATATCGACAAGGCCGGAAGCGGCACCAACCTGACCGCGCGTCTCATCTTCGACAAGCTGGGAATCAAGCCTGAGATGACGACCTTCGATCAGGCATCATCCTACGCGAAGCTCAAGTCCGATGAGATACAGGCCGCCCTCTACGTTGCCGGACGCCCCGTCCGGGCCATCGCGGAGTTCCAGACCGACGGCCGCTTTCATCTCCTCTCGATTCCCTTCGAGGGGGAAATCGCCGAATCCTACTTCCCGGCCCGCTTCGAGAACGTGGACTATCCCCAGCTTGTCGCACAGGACGAGCCCGTCGATACCCTGGCGGTCGGCAGCCTGCTCGCGGTGTACAACTGGCCGGAGAACACCGACCGGTACAATCGCGTGAAGCGCTTCGTGAACGCGTTCTTCTCCCGGTTCGACGAGTTTCTCCAGCCGGGCCGCCACCCGAAATGGAAAGAGGTCAATCTCGCCGCGGATGTTCCCGGTTGGAAAAGGATCAAGGCTGCGCAGGATTGGCTGGACCGCGCGGCGTCCGCCAGCAACCCCTCGCCCGAGGCGCAGTCCTTCGAAAGCTTCATGGAGAGCAGGGGTATGGCAGCCTCGGCAGAGCAGCGCGAGGCCCTCTTCCGGGATTTCCTGGCCTGGCGCAACGACCGCCAGAGGGCCGCCCGCCGGATCCCCCGCCAAGACTGATGCCACGCGCGAAGACGCTGCCGCAGGACCGATGCGGAAGGCTCACGGATGAGCCCTCCGCCGCCAGCTGAGGAGGTCGGACATGGACCAGCGCCATCATCCCGGGTTTCTGCGCCCTGCCGCTGCGTGGCTGGTGCCTCCCTTGATCGGGCTCTCTCTTCTGGGGTCCGCCCTCGCCGAGCCGCCGCCCGTCAGACGCATCGACGCAACCGACACACCAGCGAGCCAGGAGGCGCCGATTGAGGTGGATAGCGCCAACGATCTGTCCATCATGCTCCCCCTCCTGATCGCCTCCTCCGAGGGGAAGCGTCTGGCGGCGGATCTTCTCGACTCCATCAAGAATGGCGATCTAGGCAAAGCGGAAAGCAGTCTCAATGCAGCTATCGAGACCGGCACTCTCGCTATCGCTCTCGTCGATCGCCTGAGCGATCCGAACCTTCTCTCGAGCCTGCAGAGTCTCGACCTTCAGGGCGAACGGCCGCCAAGCGGCCCTTCGGCGAGCGTCTTTCCCGAACACAGCTCACCCGTCTCAATGGGCGGGAGCAATCTTGCCCAGTTGCAGGAGGCCCTGGATCACGAGCAGGCCTACAGCAGCATGATCACGCGGACGCTGACCGATCTCACGGAGCAGTACAACGCACTCACGACCCGTCTGGAGACGGACTCACCGGACACCCTTCTCAAGGTGTCGGAGCTGCAGAATGCTCTGCAGCAAGAGCAGCAGCAGCGTGACGCCGTTGCGGGCGAGCTCGCGAGACTGCAGGCTGATTACCGGGCGCTCCAAGCCGCCAAAGGATTGAACGGCACCCCGAAATCACCGGATATCTCGAATCTGGAGTCCCTGCTGCAACACGAGCGCGCGCGCGGCGGCGACGCCGAGCGCCGGGTCGCCAGCGTGCGGGCGGAGATGCGCAGTCTCCTGGCCTCCAAGGACAGCGAGTTCAACGGCGAGAAGGCAGCGGCGGCGGCTCGGATCACAGAACTGGAAGGATCCTTGTCGCAGGCAAGGGCAAGAGCCGACGGCCTCGCACAAAAGCTCGCCGACGCGACCGGGGCGCTGGACTCGCTCCGGAAGGTAAGTACGCACAAGCCGGCTCCCCTGTTTTCCGAATTCGTGCCGCTGGAAACCGGGGCTTTCAGGCTTCTCTCACAGGAGAATGCTCCCGATCCGGTGGAGTTCGCGCAACGTCCCGAGGACGCTTTCCCCCTATCGGCGAGAAACGCGCCTGCCGCCGCTCCTGCCCAGGCGGAACCGCCGCCAGCCCCACAGCCCGAGGCCGGCCCGCCCCCGCCGGCGATCGCTCCGGACGACCGGCTTACGGCGCGCGCGGACGAGCTCCTGCAGAAGGGTGACGTCAGCGGGGCCCGTCTTCTGCTCGAGCGGTCCGTGAAGAGCGGCAGCGCAAGGGCAGCCTTCCTGCTGGCGGAGACATTCGATCCGCATGTTCTCGCCAAGCTGAGGGTGCTGGGCATCCGAGGCGATATAGACAAGGCTCGGCAGTTTTACGCACAGGCCCAGGCGCTTGGCTTGTCGCAGGCTTCCGAGCGGCTGCAGGCCTTGGAATAATATTTCAGAAGGAAGAATCGCCCGGCTCGAACCTGTAGGGGTTCCTAAAAGGGCACCCACTCACCGTTCTCGGTCAGCGTCTCGACCGCCCGCTCCAGGGCGGTGCCGGCATCGAGAAGCTGCTGGGCAGTCTGCTGGATCTGCAGGGAGGGGCCGGACAGGGAGGCCACCTGCTCCGTTACTACCCGCACGCGCTCGATCAGATCGATGAGATCCGCAGCCAAGGCCGCTCGCTCCTCCGCCTCGGTGGCGGGGGACTTGACCTGTTTCAGGCGCGGGGCGAGGGGTATGATGTTCGACATGCGTTCTAAAATCCGCCTTCGGGGGCTGGAGAGCAATGGACGCTTAAGCTACGATCCACAGGAAAGCGAAGCCTTCCAACGTTGTGCCGCGCCTTTTCGCCGCTTTCGGCTCCCTAGACATTCGCCCTATGGGCTCTGGAAGCGTGAGCGTGCTATCTGCCCTCTCACCCTCCCCTCTTTCCAGCAGACAGATCGGATCATGGAAATCACCACTGCGGCGCTTCTTGCGGCTTCGGGTCTTGCGGCAGGTCTCGTCAACGCCATTGCAGGCGGCGGCACCTTCTTCACGTTCTCGGCCCTTGTCGCAGCAGGGCTCCCCCCGGTGGTGGCCAATGCCACGAGCGCGGTGGCGGTGACGCCCGCAAACCTGTCGAGCGCCTGGGCCTACCGGCGTGAACTGGCCGCCAATGCCCGGCGCTTCGCGGCTCTGGGCGTGGTGAGCCTGGTCGGCGGCCTGGGGGGCGCCTACATCCTCACCGTCACGAACAATGAGGCTTTCCGCCTGCTCGTGCCGTGGCTGCTGCTGTTCGCCACCGCGCTCTTCGCCGCGAGCCCGCGCATCGTGGCGCTTGCCCGCCGCATCGGGAAAAGCGAGGGCAGGCATCCCTCCACCCGCGCCTGGGCGGCGGGCCTCGCCTTCCAGACGCTCGTCGCCGTTTATGGCGGATTCTTCGGCGCGGGCATGGGCATCGTGATGCTGGCGGCGCTCGCGATTACCGAAGGCGACGATTTTCACCTCATCAACTCGGCGAAGCATCTCTGCTCTACGCTCATCCAACTCGTGGCCGTCGTGCTGTTCATTGCGGCAGGTCTCGTGAGCTGGCCCGAAATGCTCGTCGTGGGAGCTGCGTCCGTGATCGGCGGTTATCTCGGCGTCGTATTCGGCCGCCGTCTTTCGGCGAGCGTGATCCGCTGGCTCGTGATCACGGTGGGAGCCGCATTGACACTGTATTTCTTCGTTCGCTGACTGCGCGCGAAGTTTTCGCGTGCAGCGACGCTTTTCTCTCGACCTGCCTGATTCACGCCACAACAATCCCGCTTTCTGACGCGGTTCGAATCCCACTTCTTTCAGAGGATGATCTCGTGGCTGAAACACAGAAACTTGCAGAACTCAGCAGCACGCAATCGGTGAGCGCTCTCGGCCTGCGCTGGGCTGCCTTGCGCGGCATGTTGAACTCGCCCCTGATCGCCGCCGAGGATCAGCGGGCGCTTCGCGATGAGCTTCTGGTTGAGCTCGCCACCGTCGAGCAGGATTTCAGCACATTGCAATCCCGTAACCCAATGGAGATCTCGGCAAAGGTCGACATCGCCAAGTCGGCATTGCGCGACAAGATCGACGCGAGCGAGTTGTGGATGATCGATCTCCTCGATAGCATCCAGGCGGACCTCCAGAACGTCACGGCTGTGCCGAAGAACGGACCGGCACAGGCGACGCGCCCGCCTGTCAATCTATCCCGCACGCACCCGCAGCGGCCAGACGAGAACGAGGCGGCGGAGACCAGCACGCCGTCTGCCGCCTGATCCTGCCCGGCCGCATCGAATGCCGCGCTTGACTTCCGTCAGGGCGCGGCAATTTTTTCGCAATGGCTATACAAGGCCTGGATCGATCGTGCTCTTGCGCTCCAGCCACGCGGGCACCGGCAGATTCTTCCCCCGCAGGAAGGTCGGGTTGAAGAGCTTCGACTGGTAGCGCGTGCCGTAGTCGCAGAGCACGGTCACGATCGTGTGGCCGGGACCAAGCTGACGCGCGAGTCGGATTGCACCCGCGACATTGATGCCCGAAGAACCGCCGACGCACAGACCTTCGTGCTCCAGAAGTTCGAAGACGACTGGCAGCGCCTCCTCGTCGGGGATCTGGAACGCAACGTCGATGGGCGCCCCCTCCAGATTCTTCGTCACCCGTCCCTGCCCGATCCCTTCGGTGATCGACGTGCCGGTTGCTTTGAGTTCACCCGTGTTCACCCAGTTGGCGATGGCGGAGCCCATGGGATCGGCGAGCGCAATCGTAATTTTCGGGTTGCGCTCCTTCAAAGCGATGCCGACGCCTGCCAGCGTTCCGCCCGTGCCGACCGCACTGACGAAGCCGTCGACATTGCCGCCCGTCTGATCCCAGATCTCCGGTCCCGTCGTTTCGACATGCGCCTGCCGGTTGGCCACATTGTCGAACTGGTTCGCCCAGATCGCGCCGTTGGGCTCCGATGCGGCGAGGCGCTCCGCCAGCCGGCCCGACACTTTCACGTAGTTGTTGGGATTGGCGTAAGGCACCGCCGGTACTTCGATCAGCTCCGCGCCGGCAAGGCGGAGCATGTCCTTCTTTTCCTCGCTCTGGGTCTCAGGGATCACGATCACCGTCCTGAAGCCCAGGGCATTGGCCACGAGCGCGAGGCCGATGCCGGTATTGCCCGCAGTTCCCTCGACGATCACGCCGCCGGGCTTCAGCGTCCCGCGCCTCACCGCGTCCTGGATGATGAAGAGAGCCGCCCGATCCTTAACGGACTGGCCTGGGTTCATGAACTCGGCCTTGCCGAGGATCGTGCAGCCGGTGAGCTCCGAAGCACGGCGAAGCTTGATGAGTGGCGTGTTGCCGATGGCGGTGGAGACGTCGGTCTTGATGGACATGGTGGGGATCGTTCCTTGAGATTTGCGGCGGAGCATCGTTCGGAGGGCGAAAAGACGCAATCCGCATCTATTTCACGTTTCTAAATCGCTAATATATCTTATAATACAAGTATTGACGTTCTTTAGAAAGAACCACATGTTCATTTCACGGATCGCCTGATCTGTCCGCTCCCATTGACGCAGCAAGGAATTGTCCATGTCCAGCTCCGCCGTGGCTTCGCCTCTTTCCGCCGGAAACCGTGCGAGCTCGACCTTCAACACCCCAGCCGCGCTGGGGGCCGCAGCCGGCATCATCGGCGGCGCGGCCCTTCTCGGGGCCGTCATCAATCCCAAGCAGGCCGCACTCTACGTGCTCGGCGCAGCGCTCGGCCTCGTGCTCTATCATGCCGCCTTCGGCTTCACCTCCTCCTGGCGCGTGTTCATCGCCGACCGGCGCGGCGAAGGCCTCCGCGCGCAGATGGTGATGCTCGCAATCGCCTCCATCCTGTTCTTTCCGGTCCTGGCCTCCGGCACCCTCTTCGGCCAAGAGGTCTCCGGCAATGTCTCGCCGGCAGGCGTCGGTGTGGTCGTGGGCGCCTTCATTTTCGGCCTTGGCATGCAGCTCGGCGGCGGCTGCGCCTCCGGCACGCTCTATACGGTGGGCGGCGGCTCGACACGCATGCTGGTCACGCTCGCAGGCTTCATCGCCGGCTCCGCCGTCGGTGCGGCGCATCTGCATTGGTGGACGGCGCTGCCGAGCCTGCCCAAGATCTCGGTCATCGAGCTTTGGGGTCCCTGGACGGCACTGGTCGTGCAGCTCGCCGTCTTCGCGCTCATCGCCGCCGTCACGGTAGTGTTCGAGAAACGCCGCCACGGCAGGCTGATCCAGGCGGCGCCCTCGCCGCGTCACGGCCTCGCCCGCTTCCTGCGCGGTCCCTGGCCCATCGTGGCCGGCGCGGTGGCGCTGGCGCTGCTGAACTTCGTGACGCTCTATCTCGCAGGCCGCCCTTGGGGCGTGACCTCCGCCTTCGCGCTCTGGGGCTCGAAGATCGCGGCTGCCACCGGCTTCGATGTGGCGAGCTGGCCCTATTGGTCCTCGCCTGCCCGTCAGGCCGAGCTCAACGGCAGCATCTTCAACGACATCACCACGGTGATGAACTTCGGCATCATCCTCGGCGCCCTGCTCGCGGCGACGCTCGCCGGGCGC
>JAPSLB010000015.1 GCA_031181145.1 Microvirga sp. | reverse complement strand
CTGCCCTTGCTATCCACCTTCACCGCCTCAATGCCATGGCGGAGTGGAAGTCCGCAGCCGGCGTTGCCGCGTGAACCGGTCAGATGATCGTGGTCGCCTCAGCGCGCCCGATGTCAGTTAATGTGACAACACCTTCGCCGCCAGTGGCATCCGTTCCGGTGCGGCGGCGCGTCCCGGCTTGATCCGCCGCCTGCGTGAAGGATCGGGAGCCGCCATGATCATGCTTGGCCTGGGACTTGCCCTGGCCGAACGTCCTTCAACCTGATCGCTCCACGTCCCGGAGGCTCGGCGAGAAGGAGCACGCCGAACCGATCATCGCGGCATCAGCCCTGACAATGCATCCAGAGCCGATGCCACGCGCCGATGATCGACATCAGTGAGGGGCAGAATGGGCCGCGGCGGAACGGCTTCGCACAGCGAGAGAATGTTGGCGGCGGCATACACCACGCGGATGCTGCCGAATTCCTTGAACAACTCCCACAGCGACTGGAAATGGCTGTCGATCCGGCGCACCTCGGCCAAGTTGCCGGCCTGGGCGGCCCGAACCAGCTTGAGGGCAGGGTCCGGGACGAGACCACCGACGACGCTGTACCAGGCATCCGCGCCAGCAAGAAGCGCATCGGCCGACCCCCAGTCACCGCTGTAGCCGATGGCAAAGTCGCCAGGGCTGCCCTGCCTCAGGCGGTCCAGCTCTGCCTTGAAGTCCATGTCCTTCGGCAGCGGCATCTTCACCGCCTTGATGTTTGGGACGGCAGCGAGCCGCCTCAGAAGGGCATCGCTGAACGTGAAGTGGGTTGTCCCGGGATTGTTGTAGATGCACAGCGGCAGGTCCGTTGCCTGCGCGACAGTGACGAAGTGCTGGTAGGCCTCTTCCTCGGTCAGGGGCGTGTAGGATACAGGCGCCAGCAGCAGCGCATCGGCGCCTTCGGACGCCGCATCGTGCGCCAGGTTTTCCGCCTCGTCTGTCCGGAGGGCTCCCACGCCAACGATCAGGGATGTCCTGCCTCCGACGCTGCGTACCGCGGCCGCGATAGCCCGACGCCGCTCCTCCCGGGTGAGATACATGTATCCCCCGGTGCTGCCGAGCAGGCCGATGGAGTCGACCCCCGCCGCATGGAGCCGCTCCAGCAGACGACCCAAGGCGTCCGTGTCGACCCTGCCGCGGGCATCGGTCGGGGTGATCGGGAAGGCCGACAGTCCTTGAAACGGTGTCATTCAAAACCTCGAGGGGAGTTGTTCAGGAACGGGACAGCAGTAGGCGCAGGCCGGCGATGCCGAAGAAGGCAGCAAGGGTTCCCTCGATCCAGCGCCGCGCCTTGCGGTAGAGCTTGACCATCGGCCTGGTCGAGAACACCAGCGCATAGCCACAGAAGATGGTGACGCTGAGAGTGGCGCAGCCGGCCAGGATGATCGCCACCGTGTGCCCGGTCGCCCCTGGTCCGAGACCGAGGGTCATCAGTGCGATCCAGGCCAGCACCGACTTCGGGTTCGTCAGATGCAGCAGAAGCCCGCGACGGTAGAGCAAGGCGGACCTTGATCGCGTGCCGTGATCGGGGAACGGCGAGCCGGTGCCATCGGGCCTGAGGGCCGACCGGGCCGCTCTGACGGCAAGGTAGAGAAGATAGACGCCGCCCAGGATCTTCAGGACCACCAGCACCTCTGCATAGCGTGCCAGGAGCGCCGAGATGCCGGTCGCGGCAAGAACGCCCCAGAACAGGGAGCCCGTGACGACGCCTGCCGAGAGGACCAGGGCCGCCGTGCGGCCCCTGCGCATGGCCATGCTCATGATCGCCATGTTGCTGGGGCCGGGACTGGCTGCCGCGATCACGTACGCGGTGTAGACGAGACCAATCTGGTGCAGTTCCGTATTCATGGGATGCTGACCGCAATGAGCTTCGTCACATCACGTTCCGCGAGCCGTTCGCTCTCGACCAAGCCGGAGGCGACACCAAGGCGGTCGGCCTCCGAGCAGTTCTGGCTCATCTTCCGCTTGCCCTCGATCCGCGTGATCGGCAGGCGCCCCCTGACGATGCCGCGCAACTGCGCGGTGATGAAGTCGGCCGGCGCGTCGGAGACCGCCCATGGGAGAGCCCGCGGCTCCTCATGCAGCCGCGTCAGGCACGTCACCACGTCGAGCAGCCGCTCGGGGTCCTCGAAGAACTCGACCGGACCATAGGCATGCACCGCGAGGTAATTCCAGGTCGGCACGACCTTTCCGGTTTCCGGCTTCGTCGCATACCAGGACGGCGTGACGTAGGCGTCAGGCCCCATGAAGATCGCCATCGCGTCACCAACGGGCGGGGTCTTCCACTGCGGATTGGCCTTGGCGACGTGCCCGTAGAGGACGCCATGCTCCCCTTCCGTCTCGTCGAGGACGAAGGGCAGCGGGGTGGCGATCAGGCCTCCAGGAGTCGCGGTGACCAGGTTGGACAGTCGCGATGCCCGCATGGTCGCATGCAGGCTGGCGGGATCGTCGTCGCGGAAGGCGGATGGAATGTACACGGCAGTTCTCCTTGCCCTCCAGCAGGAATGCCTGCAATCTGGCCCGCAGGAAATATCCAGTTTGAGAGCACTTCGGTGGGCCAGTTAACGGAGGACACGACCGTCACGCGGCGGATCTGCGAGGCGATCAAGGAGCAGATCCGGCTGGGCGTCCACGGACCGGGAGCCCGCCTTCCATCCACACGGGCGCTCGCCGCTGAGTGGGGCGTGTCGCGCACGACGGTCACCGCCGCCTATGGGCAGCTCATTGCCGAAGGATATCTGGAGACCCGGCAGGGCGCTCGGGCAATTGTGGTGCAAAGTCCGGGGCCGGATATGACGAAGCAGCAGAAGTCCAGGCCGGCCAAGGCTCGCTTGTCTGCCTTTGGCCAGAGGGTGCTCGACCTTCCGGCGCCAGCCTCCCGTGTCCCAGGCCGCCTCGTGGCCGACTTCCGGTACGGCGACGTGGCGACCGCCGACTTCCCCACGCTGGCCTGGAAGAAGGCCGTTAACGCCGCGATCCTGCGCCGCCCGGCGCGTCTGGGCTACGGGGATCCGGCCGGGTCGCCCGAGCTGCGAACTGCGCTGCAAGGCTATCTCTGGCGGGCCCGGGGCCTGCGCTGTGATCCCGACCAGATCGTGATCGTGAACGGATCGCAGCAGGGGCTCGATCTCTGTGCACGGTTGCTGCTCGATCCGGGGGACGGGGTTCTGGTTGAGAACCCCTGCTATGGAGCGGCCCGCCAGATCTTCAGCGCCGTCGGTGCCATGCCGCTTCCGGTCGACATCGACAGCGAGGGGATGCGAACGAAGGACCTCGGCGACGCGCGGCTGGCCTATGTCACGCCGTCCCATCAGTTCCCGCTTGGAAGCGTGATGTCGGCATCCCGCCGGCGGGAGCTCCTGTCCTGGGCGCGCCGGAGCGGCGCCTACATGATCGAGGACGATTACGACAGCGAGTACCGCTACGACATCACGCCGATCCCGGCGTTGCAGGCGTTGGACGGGGTCGAAACCGTCCTCTATCTCGGCACCGTCTCGAAGACGCTCTCGCCGACCCTTCGCCTCGGCTACCTCGTCGTGCCGCCCGGGCTGCGGGACGCTTTCGTCATGGCGAAGCGGCTGTCGGACAGGCACTCGCCTGCCCTCGAACAGGATGCGCTGGCTGATCTCATCGCGAGTGGCGCCTATGAGCGCCATGTGCGGAGCGCCCGCCGCAGGAACCGCGAGCGCCGGGCCGTGCTGCTGGCATCCTTAGCGAGAACGTTCGGGGACGACGTGACCGTTGTCGGTTCTGACGCGGGCCTGCACGTCGTGGTGTGGCTGAATCGCGTGCCCAGGGAACGGGAGGACGAGCTTCTCGCCAAGGCCGCCGCCACGGGCCTCGGCCTCTACCCGGTCAGCCCCCTCTATGATCCGGCAGTTCCTGGGAGCCATCCGGGCATCGTCGGCCTGGTGATGGGTTACGCCAGTCTCGGCGAACGGGAGATCGAACAGGGAGTCGAGCGCCTAGCGAGCGTGCTCGATGCACTGGCCCAGTCCGATTCCTTGAAACTGGACGTTTCCAGAGAGCGTGTCCGAAGCCATTCAGGACCCAACGCAACAGGACGTCGCGAGGGAAATGACCAAAGGAGCCACCAGTGGACGGACGCTGCCGACAGATGATGCCCCAGGATGCGAGGCCGGATTGATCATGAGCCCCATGTTGCCCTCCGAGCTGAGCCCTGAAGATGTCGAGCGGTTCGGTCGTGACCCCCTGGGCTTGTTCGAGGCCAACCTTGCCAATGTCGGGGAGCGCATCGCCCTTGCCTGCCAACGTGCGGGCCGCCCTCGCGCGTCAGTGCGGTTGTTGCCGATCACCAAGACCGTCCCCGCCCATATCCTGCGCTTCGCTCATCAAGCCGGCATCCACTCCTTCGGGGAGAACAGGGTCCAGGAGGCCCTGGGCAAGCACGCGACGCTTGCGGGACTGCCGATCGAATGGAGCATCGTCGGACACCTCCAGACCAACAAGGTCAAATCCCTGACCCGCTTCGTCCGCGAGTTCCATGCGCTCGACAGCCTGCGCCTTGCCGATCTGCTCAACGAACGTCTCGCCCGGGAGGACCGCTTCCTCGACGTGTATGTCCAGGTCAACACGTCGGGCGAGGAGAGCAAGTTCGGCCTTCATCCGGACGCCCTCCCGTCCTTCGTCGACGCGCTCGAGCGGTTTCCTCGCCTGCGGCCGAGGGGGTTGATGACGCTGGCGCTGTTCAGTCCCGACATGGAGAAGGTCCGGCCCTGCTTTCGACTGCTGCGCCGCTTGCGCGACGAAGCCGTCAAGCGAAACTCCGCACTCACCGAGCTGTCGATGGGCATGTCGGGCGATTTCGAGGTCGCGATCGAGGAAGGGGCCGATGTCGTGCGCGTCGGCCAGGCGATCTTCGGCAGGCGGCCGACGCCCGACGGTCATTACTGGCCGGGGCTGGCGCCGACATGAACATATTTCCGCATTCCGCTCCCGCATTAGGACCTGCCCCATGACCCTTGACGAACTCGAACACGCAATCGGGCGCTTTCCCAGGCGGCGCATCGGCTTCTATCCGACCCCTTTCCACAAGGTGGAGAATGTCTCCTGCAGATACGGTGTCGACATTTACTTCAAGCGCGAGGACATGGCCGGCCCGGAAACGATCAGTGGCAGCAAGGTGCGCCGGCCGGGTTCATCATCGGCGAAGCCCTCGAGCAGGCGTCACCCACCTCCTGACGGTCGGTGCGTATCTCTCCAATACAGCGACGCAGCTCGCCTCGGCGATCCAGGCGGGGATCACCCCGATCGTTTTCCTTTACGACAACCTGGGAGAAGGCCATCCATCGGCGTGGCGCGGCAACCTGCTGCTCAACAAGGTGATGGGGATCGAGGTCCGCTGCTTTCCCCACAAGCCGGACGAGTCGCAGGAGACGGTCTGGGACCAGACGCTCTATCCGGCCGTCCAAGTTCGCAAGGCCGAGCTCGAGACTGACGGGCACAAGGTGCTGGTCGCCGCAGCCGGCGCGATCCACCCTTCCGGCCTTGCAGTCCATCTCCTGACCTACAAGGAGATCAGCGAACAGAGCCGTGCGCTTGGGTTCACGCCGGACTACCTGTACCACACGACCGGCACCGGAGGGGTTCTGCCCGCGTTGGTCGCCGGCAGGCTCCCGACGGGCGGCTCGCCGCGCATCAGGGAAGCCACTGATTGAAGGGCTGCTGGTGGCGCTTCTCGGAAGAAGACCGATAGTCTGCTCTCGCAAGGACCAGCGGAAGGTCCTCAAAGGCATGGGATCGACAGTGCGCGACCCAATCCAGACTCTCCCCGTCGGATCACTAATCGTCGCGGTGGACTGCGCATGGTCGATGGGCGCCGTGCCTGTTTGATAACGCACCTTAACGGGCGTGCTTCAGCGAAGGGATGCGGCGGCCTTCTCGAGGAACACCCGGAGCAAACGACTCCTTGCCGATCCCTTCATCCAGAGCAGGCCGATCCGCCTCGGCTCGGTCGGCAGCGGAAGGGTCAGCCTGGCGAGAGACAGCCCTTCCGGCCAAGGCGGGGACCAGTCCGGTACGAGCGACACCCCGAGACCGCGGTCCACCATAACCGCAATGGCATCTAGGGTGGAAAGCACGAAGCGCTCGCGCGGCCTGATGCCGACACGGTTCAGGTAGTTCTCGACCAGGCGGCCGCCCCATACGCCGTGCCCGTAGCGGATGTACGGTTCGGTGGCCAGGACATCATGGGCATCCCGTCCGAGCATCCACGAGGGGGCGATCACCTGCAACGGTTCCTCCCGCAGCACCGCCCACCCGCAGGACTTCGGCATGGGGAAGTAGGGTTTGATGAGGATTGCGCCGTCGACCTCGCCGTTCAGCACCTTGGAATGGAGCTCGGCGGATTGCCCCGGCACGATCTGGATCTCCAGCCCGGGATGGGATGTCTGAACAGTTGTCAGGATCCTCGGCATCAACCCGGTAATGGCGGTCGGCACCGCACCGATCCGCAGCTCTCCCGCAGCGGTCTCGGTCGTGAGCGCAGACTTCAGGTTGGCGACGTCGTGCAGGAGGTTGCGGCCCAGTTCCATGAGCGAGCGCCCCGCTTCCGTCGGCATCACGGTACGTCCGGACCGGGCGAGAAGGCGGGTTCCGAACTCCTTCTCCAGCGTCCGGATCCGCAACGCCACCGAGGCAGGCGTGAGGCTGAGGCGGCGGGCGGCTTCGGCGATCGATCCACCCTCGACGACGACCACGAAGGTCCTGAGAAATTCGGTATCCATAAGATGGAAAATCTATCTTCTGAAGGTGGGAAAGGCCACCTTTTCCCATCGTATCGACGGCGCATATTCTGGCCGGGCTGGATCACGCCAACCTGGTCCGGCAGGAAAGAGGCCCGCACGAAAGGCCTCGGCCATCATAGAGAGAGGAAACCATGATGCTCTTTCGCCGCCGAACTGCCCTTTTAGCCGTCGCCGCAATGGCCTTGGCCGCGGCAGCACCCGCCAGCGCCGAGATCAAGGGTCTTGAGATCATCGCCCCGGCCAATCCCGGCAGCGGCTTCGACCAGACCTCCCGCGCCGTCCAGGCAGCCTTGAATGAAGCCGGCCTTGCTTCCGGCATCCAAGTCCTGAACGTTCCCGGTGCCGGTGGCACCATCGGCCTCGCCCAGCTCGTATCGGGCCAGAAGAGAGGCCCCACCCTCCTGACGATCGGTGCGACCACGGTCGGTGCCATCCTCTCGAACAAGCCGCCCGTAACCCTGAACGATGTCGAGCCCGTCGCGCTGCTGCTGAAGGAGTTCAGCATGCTGGTGGTCCCGGCGAATTCCGACATCAAGTCGCTGGCGGACCTGACGGCCAAGATCAAGGCCAACCCGTCCAGCGTCACCTGGGCAGTCGGTTCGGCAGGAGGCATCGACCATCTCATCGCCGGGCAGATCGTGAAGGCGGTCTCTGGCGACGCGAGGAAGACCAATGCGATCAACTATGCCGGCGGCGGGGAGCAGATCGCTTCCATCATCGGCGGCCATGTCACCGTGGGTGTCGGCGGCATTCCCGAGTTCGCGTCTCAGGTCGAGTCCGGCAAGCTCCGCGCATTGGCAATCACCTCCGCCGAGCGTCTTCCCGGCCTCGATGTGCCGACTCTGAAGGAACAGGGCGTCGATGTCGCCTACGGCACGTGGCGTGGACTGATGGGCAGCAAGAAGGCTTCCGAAGCCGAGAAGAAGGAACTGGCCGACGCGATCGCGAAGATGGTGGAAACCAAGGCGTGGAAAGACACCCTCGCGCGGTACGGCTGGATCGGCTCCTACGAGGGTCCCGATGGGTATGCTGCCTTCCTGAAGGAGCAGGAAACCATGATGAAGACCGGATTGGCGGATCTCGGTCTCCTGAAGTGACGAATGCCATCTGACGGCCGGGCGGGCACCTTTGATGCCCGCCCGGCAATCTCTGACACCGGGGAGCATCTCATGCGACGTCCGATGCGCAGCAAGCTTTTCGTTCCCGGCTCCCGTCCGGAACTCTTCGCCAAGGCGGCTGCATCCGCCGCCGACGCGCTGTCGTTCGACCTCGAGGATGCGGTCGCGAAGGACCGCAAGGCCGAAGCGCGCACCGCAGTCGGGGCCTTCCTGCGGAGCCGGCCGATGAATGACGGGAAAGTGGTGGTCGTCCGCTCGAACGGCCTGTCGAGCGGCCTTTTCGAGGATGACCTCAAGGTTATCGTCGGGTCCGGTCTCGACATCCTCAATCTGCCGATGGTGGAGAGCGGGGACGAGGTCCGCGAGGCTGTCCGTGCCCTTGCGCGGATCGAGTCCCAGGCGGGCGTGGAGCACTCCATCGGCATTCTCGCCAACATCGAGACCCCCAAGGGGCTGCGCCTCGCTGCCGAGATCGCGACGGCGGACCCGCGCGTCGTCGGTCTCCAGATCGGCTACGCCGACCTACTCGAACCCTGCGGCATCGACAGATCGAACGCCTCCGCCTTGAGCCATGTCCGCCTCGCCATCCGCTTGGCGGCCGCTGAGGCCAGGATCCCGGCCTACGACGGCGCCTACGCCGTGGTGGCGAAGCCCGAGCGGTACCGCGAGGAATGCGAGGAAGCCCGCAGCCTCGGGTTCGCGGGCAAGAGCTGCATCCATCCCACGCAGGTTCCGATCGCCAACGAGTGCTTCATGCCGCGTCCGGCCGAGATCGAGAAGGCCCGCCGCATCCTGGCGGCTGCGGAAGAGGCCGCAGCCAAGGGAGTAGGGGCTTTCGTGGTCGACGGGCAGATGATCGACGAGCCGTTTCTCGTCAGCGCGCGTTCCATCGTCGCCCTCGCAGAGCAATTCGATCCCGCCCGATCCGGGGAGGTTCGCTGACATGGCCGCATCTAAACTCCACCAGAGCGACTACCGCCCCGAGGTGCGCGGAACATTGGACGGCGTCAGGGTCCTCGACCTGTCGCGTCTCTTCGCGGGCAACATCCTCACGCAGATGCTTGGCGACTTCGGCGCCGATGTGATCAAGGTCGAGCCACCCGAGGGCGACACGCTTCGGGCATGGAAGACCGAGGGCGTGAGCACGCACTGGAAGATCTACGCCCGCAACAAGAAGAGCCTCTGCCTCGACCTGAGGAACCCGCAGGCGACCGATATCGTCAGGGCGCTCATCCCGTCCTCCGACATGTTCATCGAAAGCTTCCGCCCGGGCGTACTCGAGAAGATGGGACTTGGCCCCGACAGGCTGCTGGAGATCAACCCGAAACTCGTGATCATACGGATCTCGGGCTGGGGCCAGGATGGCCCCTACAGCCAGCGGCCCGGCTTCGGCACCGTGGTCGAGGGTATCTCCGGCTTCGCTGCCATCAACGGCTTCGAGGACCGGGAACCCGTCCTTCCCCCGATGTACCTGGCCGACGGCATCGCAGGCATCTACGGTGCCTCGGCCGCCATGATCGCCCTTCGGGAAGTGGAGCTGAAAGGCGGAAAGGGTCAGGTCATCGACCTTCCCCTGCTCGACCCGCTCTTCTCCATCCTCGGCCCCCAGTCCGCAAACTACCGTCTCACGGGCAAGGTGAAGCCGCGGACTGGAAGCCGCTCGACCAACTCGGCCCCGCGCAACGCCTACCGTTGCAAGGACGGACGGTACGTCAGCCTCTCGGCATCGATCCAGAAGATGGCCGAGCGTCTGTTCCGCTCCATTGGTCGGCCCGATCTCGTCGACAACCCCAAGTTCAGGACGAACGCCGACCGGGTCAGGAACGCCGAGGAGCTGGATGCGATCATCGGCGCCTTCATCGCCGAGCGGACGCAGGCGGAGAACGTTGCCTTCTTCGAGGCTGCCGAGGTCACGATCGGACCGATCTACGACACCTCGCAAATCCTTGAGGATCCGCACTTCATCGAGCGCGAGGTCGTTTCCGACTACCCCGACCCGGACATGGGCACCCTGCCGATGCACCACGTCGTTCCTCGGCTCGGGGGCACTCCGGGAGCGATCCGGACACCTGCGCCCGAGCTCGGCGAACACAACCGCTCCCTGCTGGCGGAGATCGGGATCGACGACGCCCGGTACGCCCAACTGGTCGCCTCGGGCGTGGTGCGCGAAGACGCGGCAGAAGGCTGAATTCGGGCAAAAGCAGCAGCGACGGCCTTGGGGATGTGACGATGACGATCGGTTTCAGGATACGCAACAACACGGAGAAGGTCGGACCGGAAACGGTCGACGGTTTCCGCTCGATCTCGGGGCCAACGTCAGCGATTCCATGTCGCGCATCAGCGCCGCAGGGTCGCGGATACGACCGATGGCGGGAACGCCACATGAGGCGGTTCAAGTCAGCCCGACAGGCCCAGCAGTTTCTCGCTACCCACACTCCGATCCACAATCACTTCCAACTTCGCCGCCATAGCCTCTCCGCCAGTGAGTACCGGGCCGCCCGTTATCGCGCCTTCCTCACTTGGCGCGACGCTACTGGTGTTCCGCTCGTGGCCTGATGTGTACTGGTTTGACGGCTGCGCCTGTGGCTGCTTTGCCTCTTCGGCGCCAAGTTGACAGTACCTGTCCAAGCGCGACGCGATCTTCCCTGCCGGCCGACAAGCGCTCTATGAAGTCAACCGTTACTCCGCTGCCATCCGGTCGGGCGATCTGCTCTTCGTCTCCGGCCAGGTCGGAAGTCGTGAGGACGGCACGCCCGGGCCTGACTTTGAAAAGCAAGTGCAGCTTGCTTTTGTCAATCTCGGTAAGGTTCTGCAGGCGGCGGGCTGCACATTCGACAACATCGTGGACATGATGACATTCCATACCGATCCGGTCTCACAGTTCGATGTCATCATGTCTGTCAAGGACAAGGTGTTCTCTCAAAAACCCTATCCGAACTGGACCGCTGTGGGAGTGAACTGGCTTGCGGATTTTGACTTCGAGATCAAGATCATTGCGCGCCTGCCTCAAGCAGCTTGAGCAACGGCGGCAAGACGATGCTCTGCATCCACGCAGAGCAGGGGCCGCGCGCCGGAGCCATATCGTACCATCTGCCGTTGAATTACGCCTCCCACCGCCTCCGACGCAGGTAATCGATGAGGACACGCAGTTTGAGCGGCACATTCCTGCGGCTGGGATAGTAGAGATGGAAGCCAGGGAAAGGTGGGCAGAACTCTTCCAGAAGCGGGACGAGTTCGGCCCGGTCAATATAGGGGCGGAAGGTCTCTTCCATCCCGAAGGTCAGACCTGCTCCTGCGCAGGCTAGGCGGATCATCACCCTCATGTCGTTGGTGGTCACACGAGGATTCACCGCTACATCGAAGTCATGCCCGTTCTCGGTGAACTCCCACCGATATGGGGCAACCTGGGGGCTTGGACGCCAGCCGATGCAGTGATGAGCAGAAAGGTCCCTTGGATGACTGGGTGTGCCACGCTGTGCCACATAATCAGGGGAGCCCACAACCATCTGACGCTGCTCGTCGGATACCGGGAGGGCGATCATGTCCTGCTCGATCACCTCGCCGAGCCGAACGCCTGCATCGAAGCCCTCAGCCACAATGTCGAACTCCTCGTCGCTCACGGCGATATCGAGCCGGATGTCAGGATAGGAAGCAAGAAATCCTGCAAGCAGGGAGCCGCTCAGGAACCGCTCGGCAATGGAGGAGACCGTGATGCGCAGCATGCCGCTGGGCCGCTCGCGCATTTCGCCTACGGCTTCCAACGCCGCACCGAGATCGTCGAGCGCCGGTCGCACCGATTGGTAGAGCCGTTCTCCTGCTTCAGTGAGATGAACGCTGCGGGTCGTGCGCTGAACCAGGGCAACGCCCATCCGCTCCTCAAGCCGCCGGATGGCTTGACTGACGGCGGAGCGCGTCACCCCCAGGCGTTCGCTGGCGGCCCGGAAGCTGCGTGCTTCTGCGACGGTTACGAAGACAGTGATGCCGGCAAGATCCATATTCATTGGTGACAAAAACTTACCAGCTCGTTCGCGATTGGCAAGTCGATTGCACAAGTTGGTCGAACTATCTTTCGCCCATGAACTCGAGACCAACGCCCGGGCAAACGTCCGGGACTGTGGGGATGAAAGGAGAGATCCATGCCCGAGATGAAGATCGTTCTGATCACCGGCGCCTCCAGCGGGATCGGTGAAGCGGTGGCCCTGGAACTGGCCAAATCCGGCCACGCAGTGGTCGCCGGAGCCCGCCGGACTGACCGTCTGCAAGATCTTGTCAGCCGCATCGAAGCATCCGGCGGTGTCGCGCGGGCCCACCGGCTCGACGTGACATCACGAGATGACTTCGCCAAGGTCGTGTCTGCCACGCTCGAGGAGTTCGGCCGCATCGATGCGATCATCAACAACGCGGGTGTCATGCCGCTCTCGCCCCTCAACGCTCTCAAAGTGAGCGAGTGGGACCAGATGGTAGACGTGAACATCAAGGGAGTTCTGAACGGCATTGCGGCTGTGCTGCCTGTCATGGAAGCTCGAGGCTCCGGTCACATCATCAATGTCGCCTCCATCGGTGCACATCGGGTCTCGCCAACGGCTGCGGTCTATTGCGCAACGAAATATGCGGTCTGGGCGATCTCAGACGGTCTTCGGCAAGAGACGGATCGTTTGCGGGTCACGGTGATCTCGCCTGGCGTGGTCACGAGCGAGCTCGCCGAGACGATCTCGGACGAGAGCGCCCGGGAGGCCATGAGGGAGTTCCGCAGGACTGCGATCGATCCGGACGCCATCGGACGAGCGATCCGCTATGCGATCGAGCAGCCCCCGGAGGTGGACGTGAGCGAGATCATCGTTCGTCCGACTGCGAGTCCTCACTGAAGAAAGGAGCATGCGATGCCAAGGAGCACACTCCCTCTCGTCCTTGCTGCCGCAATGGTCACCGCACCATGGGCACTCGGCCAGCCTGCGAGCACCAATAAACCCCCAGTCAAGGAAGCAACAGAGATGGCAGGTCACCCCTATATCGGCATGTGGGTCACAAAGGACGACCACATCCGCCAGGAGCTTCTCCCGAACGGCCGCTATGATGAGGCGCGGGGCACCCGTATGAGCGCCTATCAAGGCCGCTACGAGATCCGCGGCACCAAAATCCACTACTGGGACGATACGGGTTTCACGGCCGACGGTGAATTCATCGATGGCGTACTCCACCATGGCGGAATGCTGTTCTACCGGGAAGAGCAGGTGGAACGGCGTCCTTGATCCTCAAAACAATCCCAGTCGAGGTGCTATGCTCCTCGACTGGAATCTAGTGGCCGCTCCTGGCACGTTCAGGACGTACGCCGAGCGTCCGCAGTGGGACTGAGAACAGACAAGGCTACATGGACCGACACAAGAAGAAGCAGCCCGGTCGGGCGGCCTCTCGGTTCGCCCAGATTGGCGAGCTCCCCATACGATTGCAGACGAGCCTTCGTCTCACGTTTCCGTGGGTGAGGCGCACGGATGCGCGCATTGAGGAGGCACGTTGCCGAATTCTGGCTATCCCATGCGAGCGTCCATCGCCTGTCCGTGATGGAAAAGTCTAGTATGGGCCATCCAAAGCCGCGATCGCTGGTCGCATGCAAGCCTGGCTCGAGCGCTCTGCAAGGTCTCATTCGCTTTGGAAGCCCCGTGGAGGGCGGACTTTAGCTTCTGCTCCTATCGGAGACCGAAGTTGCGACTTCGAGCGGTTTCGCATTCCCATGATGTTACTGTTGACTAACATTACTAGCGAGTAATATAGGCAGTTGTGACATTGCGCAAGGGCTCCAGCATGGCCGCGAGAACCAAAAGCTCTGAACCGAAGCCCACCAAAGGCGAGCGCACGCGGGCCCGCCTGTTGCAGGCCGCCGCCCGGGAATTCGCCCAGCAGGGTTTTGACGCAGCGCGCATCTCCGATATCGTCGCCCGCGCTGAGGTCAGCCAACCGGCCTTTTACCTCTATTTCGGCAGCAAAGAGGCTGCTTATGCCGAGGTGATCAATCAGTTTCGGACCCGGCTGCGCAACGCCATCAGATCCGCACGTCTCCCAAAGGATTTGGAGAAGGACCAGATCGCTGATCGTGTGCGGTGGTCGGTGACCACCTTGCTGGATGCGTTGGCCAGTGATCGTGATCTGCTGGAGGTCGGATTCTATCAAGCTCTGGCCGCGGAAGAGATCAAAGCGGAGCTGTCGGAGCAGATCGCCGCCAACGTCGCGGCAGAACAAGCTGATGGTTTCTTCCGCACGGATATGCCTCCAGCATTTTTCGCCAACTGCTTGATCGGCATCATCGAGAGAATGGCGCGGTCGAAATCTACCCCCTCTGAGCGGCAGCAGCAGGCACGCTTCATTGCTGAGCTGCTGCTCAATGGGTTGCGCGTTCAGCCGCACTCCTGACCAGCCAAGAATCCACCGCCGATCCCAGTAACCCGTCTGACATAACGGTCAGAACAAGGGGCAGATCACTATGATCCAAAAGAACACCGATGCCTCCCTAAGCGGCGCTGCCATGACTCAGCATGTGCTGGCAGCTTCAGCAGGTGTTGGGAGACGCAGCATTCGAACGGCCGTGTTGCTGGCTTCAACCTTTATCGTCTGTCTATCGCGATGCGAATATTTCCCTTCCCGGGGGTCGACGGCATCTGCTGTTCGACGTGTTGAGCCCTTGCCCGGCACCAATAGCGCGCACTTTGCTGGAGCTACTTATGAACGTCACTTCCCTTGACCCCGTCGCTTCAGCGCGATCCACTTCGGCGCAGGGGCGTAGCACGGCGAGGATCGTCGCCCTTCTTGCCTCTACCTCCGCAGCCGTGCTCGCGATGTTCGCGGGCGCGCCACGCGCCGAGGACTGGACGATCGACGGGGGCAACTACGCCACGATCGACGACGGCACGCAGACCGTGGACGGCACCCTGACCGTCGGGGGATACGACTTCGGCGGGCTGTACATCTCCTATGGCGGCAGCCTGAACGTCACCGGCGGGTTACATCACTACATCGGGAAGGATGCCGGTTCCATCGGCTTCGTGTCCCTGGACGGGGCGGGCTCCCGTCTGTCGATGTCGGGCTTCCTCTACGTCGGGGGCTTCGGGACGGGAACCGTCGATATCACGGGCGGCTCGGCGCAGATCAGCTCCATCCTGGTCGGGAACAGGAACGGCTCGGAGGGCCAACTGGGGATTTCCGGCGGAGGGAGTCTTTCCACCACCGGCGCCTGGATCGGTGCCGAGGCCGGATCGGAGGGTTCAGCTACGGTGACGGGTGCCGGCACGGCTTGGACGTCGACCGGTGGCAACTTCCACGTCGGTCAAAGCGGGACGGGCGCGCTCAGCATCGCCGATGGCGGAAAGGTCACCGCACCGGCCGTCAGCATTGCCTCGAATCCTGGAAGCTATGGAACCGTCCTGTTGTCCGGCTCACCTGGAGGACGGGGCACGCTGGAAACCCGTTCGGTCAGCAAGGGAAGCGGGCAGGGGACGCTGACCTTCGACGGCGGCATCCTGCGTGCCCGCTCGGACAGTCTGGGGCAACTCCTCACCGGGTTCGGGGCAGGCGAGGTCGTGATCGACGGGGGCGGCGCCTTCGTGGACACGAACGGCCGCACCGTCGAAATCGCAACCCCGCTCCAGGGGAGCGGAGGCCTGACGAAGACCGGATCCGGCACGCTCACCCTGAGCGGGGCCAATGCCTATCAGGGCGGTACGACGGTCAACGCCGGAACGCTGATCGTGGGAGGAACGAACGCACTCGGTACAGGGCCCGTCACCAACGACGCGACGCTTACCTTCAGCAACGCGGCCTGGAACTTCAACCCGAACATCTCCGGCTCCGGCATCCTTCGCAAGGAGGGCGCGGGTGCCCTCACCCTCAACGGCACCAACACCTACACCGGCGGCACGGTTATCAATTCCGGGGCCGAAATCCACACCCACGCCCGCGGCATCGGCACCGGAGCCGTCACTAACAATGGGCACCTCCGCGTCGGCGAGGATGTCTCCGATTTCTTCAGGGCCGGTCCCATGGTGGGAACCGGCAGCTTCGGGAAGAACGGAGCGGGCCGGCTCTATCTCGACAGGGTCAACACGTACAGCGGCGTCACCTACATCTGGGAAGGCACTCTCGCGCTCGTCGGCTCCGGAACCGTCGGCACGGGAAGGGTCGAGATCGGCGGCGGAGCCGCATTCGACATCATCGGTGCGGACGGGGACAGGACCGTCAACGGCATCTCCGGCTACGGCACCGTCCGCCTCGGGGCGAACCGCCTCGCCCTGAACATCGACGGCTTCGCCGCCTTCGACGGCTCGTTCCAGGGCGAGGGCGGAATCGTCAAGCGCGGGACGGGATCGCTTGCCCTCAACGGATCCAACACACATTCCGGCGGAACCGTCATCGAACAGGGCGGCATCGCTACCTCGGCCGCAGGTCTCGGGACCGGGAACGTGGTCAACAACGGCCACCTCACATTCAACCAGTCCGTGGACGGCGCATTCCAGGGCAGCATCAGCGGAAGCGGCCAGGTGACCAAGCGCCTCGGGAGCACGCTCACCCTGGACGGCTCCAGCAGCATCGCAGGCGCCTTGTCCGTGGAGGGAGGGACGCTCGCCCTGCGCGGGAACGGAGCGATCGGTCCCGCACGGGTTGCTGTTTCCTCGGGTGCGAACCTCGACATCTCGGACGCTGACGGGAACCGCTCCATCGGCGGGCTCACGGGGGCCGGCACTCTGCTCCTCGGGGCCAACCGCCTGACCGTGGACACCTCGTCCGACGACACTTTCGAAGGGGCCATCCAGGGAACCGGAGGCCTGACGAAGCATGGCGATGGGACTCTCACCCTCAGGGGGGGCAACACCTCCACCGGTGGAACCACCATCAGTCAGGGCACGCTTGTCGCGATCAACAGCGCGTCGCTCGGATCGGGCACCGTCACGAACGATGCCACTCTCGTCATGCAGGCGCCCACCCTGAGCACCGGCTGGGTCTTCTCGCCGCGGATCACCGGGGCGGGGCGCCTCATCAAGCAGGGGCAGGGCTACGTCACTCTGACGGGGGACAACGACTACACGGGCGGCACCAACGTCGAACGCGGAGGCATCCATGCCAACGCGCGCTCGGTGGGTACCGGGGGGATCACGCTCGCCAACGGCACGTACCTGCGCGTCGAGGAGAAAGGCAGCGACACCCTCGCCGCCGGGCCGATCAGCGGATCGGGATACCTCGTCAAGGCGGGTAGCGGAACGCTCACCCTCGACAAGATTAACTCCTACGGCGGCGTCACGAACGTCCTCGACGGCACGCTCGCCCTGTCGGGAGCGGGCACCACCGGAGCCGGACTCCTGTACGTGGGCACCGGAAGCACGTTCGACATCTCCGCGGCCCACGGCGACCGTGCCATCAGCGGCATCAACGGCAACGGCAACGTCACTCTCGGCGCCAACACCCTCCTCGTCGATGGCTCCGATGCCTCCTCGTTCGGCGGCATCATCGCCGGACAGGGCGGATTGACCAAGCGCGGCACCGGGACGCTGACCCTGACCGGGATCAGCACCCATTCGGGCGACACGGAGGTCGAGGCGGGCTCACTCGTCCTGAACGGCGGACTTTCGGGCGGCGGCAACGTCAACGTCCGGTCAGGAGCCGTCCTGTCGGGCATAGGCTCAATCGCAGGAGTCGTGAATGTCGGCGAAGGCGGCACGCTCTCAGGCGGAGCCGGCAACGCCGTCGCTATGGGAGGCCTCCAGCTTGGGGCCGGCTCCATCCTGTCCGTCCTCACCCTCCCCTACTCAGGCAGTTCGGACGCAGTGTTCGACGTGGGCGGCGACCTGCGCCTCGACGGCGAGTTGCGCCTGGCCATGGGAACCCTCGACTACGGTACATACGGCCTGATCGGCTACGGCGGCACCCTCATCGACAACGGCATCCTTCTCGGCCCAACCCCCGCCGCTTGGGACCGCAGCCAGTTCAACGTCACCACCGACGGCGGTGTGGTCAGGCTCGTCGTCGGGACGTCATCCGACGAGCAGGTCTGGAGGGGCGGTGACGGCACTTGGTCGAACGGCTCCGACTGGACGGATGCGAACGGCAGCCTCAAGAAGGAATGGTCCGGCAAGGCTGCGGTCTTTGGCGGCACTTCCGGCACCGTGCAGGTCGAGGGATGGCAGTCCTTCTCCAGCATCAAGTTCATGAGCGACGGCTACAGCCTCGTCGAGGGCAACTCCGGTGAGCTCGAGATCGCAGGCCGCGAGGGCGGCGTCTTCGTCAACGGAGGGGCCACCGCCTCCATGCTCCTGCCGATCACGGGCAACGGCAGGCTCGCCAAGAGCGGCGGAGGCACCTTGGTCCTCGGGGACGACAACACCTACTCGGGCGGCACGCGGATCGAGATGGGCACCCTCATCGGCTCCGCCTCCAGCTTCGGCGCGGGAGACATCGAGAACGACGGTGTCCTCCGCGTCCAGCAAACCTCGGACGGCATCCTCTCCGCGACCATCTCGGGCAGCGGCCTCTTGCACAAGACGGGTTCGGCTACCCTTGAACTGACGGGCACCAACACCTATTCCGGCGGCACCAGGATCGAGACCGGCGGCCTGCTGGTCTCCTCTGACGGCAACCTCGGCGCGGCCACGGGCGGGATCGAGTTCGTCAACACCAGCAGCCTGATCTTCGGCTCGTCCTTCGACCTGTCGGCGGATCGCCCGATCGTGCTCACCGCCGGATCGGCCGTGTTCGACACCAACGGGTTCGACACCACCGTCCGCAGCTCGATCTCCGGTGGCGGCTCGTTCGTGAAGGTCGGCGGCGGGACCATGACCCTGCTCGGCCGCAACTCGCACCGGGAGACCAACGTCTTCCAGGGAGCCCTCGTCGTCAGCGCCGGCAGCCTGGCCGGCAGCGTGCGCAACGCCGTCGGATCGGGGGCCGAGCTGGTCTTCGACCAGGGGAGCGATGCCTCGTTTGCTCACGCAATCGACGGCGGCGGCGACCTGATCAAGCGGGGTGCCGGACGGCTCAACCTGACAGGCGTCAGCGGCCTGACGGGCGCCACCTTCGTGCGCGAGGGCAACCTCGCGGTGAACGGCTCGCTGGCCTCCGCGGTGAACGTGGGTGCGGACGCCGTCCTCTCCGGGGCCGGAACCGTCGGCGGCCTCGCCGTCGCCGACCGGGGCATCGTCGCCCCCGGCAACTCCATCGGCACCCTGAACGTGGCGGGCAATGTCGCCTTCGGCCCCGGCTCGTTCTACGAGGTCGAGGTCGATCCGGCCGGCACCGCGGACCGCATCGCGGCGACCGGGAAGGCCACGCTCTCCGGCGGCACCGTGCGGGTGCTGGCGGAGGACGGCAGCTACCGTCCGGCCACGTCCTACCGGATCCTCACGGCGGAGAACGGCGTGGACGGCCGCTTCGCGAATGTCACCTCGAACTTCGCGTTCCTGACCCCCTCCCTGGCCTACGATCCCAATCAGGTCGTCCTTACCCTGATCCGCAAGACGGCTGACGATGACGGTGGGGGAGACGACACGGGTGGCGGCGACAAGCCCGGCACGCCCGAGCCGCTTCCCTTCTCCCGCGTCGCGGTCACGAAGAACCAGGCCAGCACCGCCAAGGCGGTGGAAGCCCTGGGCAACGGCCACCGCGTGTTCGACGCCGTCGTCGGCCAGAGCGTCGCCGGCGCCCGCCAGGCCTTCGACGCCCTCTCGGGCGAGGTCCACGCCAGCGCTGCCGGCACGGCCCTTCACGGAACCCTGCGGACACAGGACATGCTGCTGGGCCGCATGCGCTCCCTCCAGGCGCCGGTGGGGGGCCAGGTCCATGCGGCCTATGCCGTCGACCGGTCGGGCGTCGTTCCCAGTGCCGATATGCTGGCCGGTCCGTCCTTCGACCCGCGCCGCCTTGCCCTCTGGGGCGAGGGCTTCGGCTCGTGGGGCAGGGTCGGCCCCAACGGCAACGCGGCTGGCATGGACACCGCGACGGGCGGGTTCGCGCTCGGCGCCGAGGCCCGGCTCGACAAGACCTTCACGCTCGGCATGGCGGGCGGGTTCTCCCGCACCACCTTCGACGTGGACGGACGCCTGTCCTCCGGTGCGGCCGAGACGGTGTTCGGCGCGGTCTACGGGGCGGCCCAGTGGGACGCGCTCAACCTGCGTCTGGGCGTTCTCTACGGCCACCACGACATCGACACGCAGCGCACCATCACCTTCCCGGGCTTCCGCGAGCAGGCGAGCGCCTCCTACCACGGCTCGACCGCGATGGCCTTCGGCGAGGTCGGCTACGGGTTCGAGCTCGGCCGGGTGACGATCGAGCCCTTCGTGGGTGCCTCGCTCATGCGCCTGCGCCTGGACGGCTTCCGCGAGGACGGAGGTGCGGCCGCATTGGTGGGCTCTGGCCGCAGCTACGATCTCGGCACCACCACGCTCGGGGTTCGGACGGCGGCGGCGATCGGCGCCGAGCTGCCGCTGACGCTGCGGGGCATGGTCGGGTGGCGGCATGCCTTCGGGGCAATCGAGCCTGCCGCGCTGCTGGCGTTCTCGGGCGGCAGCACGGGCTTCAGCGTCGCGGGCCTGCCGATCGACCACAACGCCGTCGTGGCCGAGGCCGGACTGGACTGGCGGATCAACAAGGACATGACGCTTGGCGTGTCCTATTCCGGTCAGATCGGGGCACGAGCGCAGGAGCACGCCGTGACGGGCAACTTCACCTGGCGCTTCGAAACACGGTGAGAGCTGCAGGTTGCGGCACGAATTTCGGGCGAAGCAGGAAAGATCGCCGAGACTGCGTGAAGCGCTTTTGCGGCGAGCAACTCAAATCGCTTCGCCAGTGCCTGCGGCTTTCGCATTCAGATGGGCGCGTTGTTGGATGCGGGCAGGCTTCAGCTCGCGCGCTGATCCATCACGACGCCGGTCCGCCGTCTCGTAGATCAGGAACGCCTCACGGCAGTCCGGCCGACGCCGACGATCCTCTGGGACCGGCCGTGCCGCTTGAGCGCCTTGAGCAGAAATCGCTTGGCAGCAACGAGGTCCCGTCGTTCGCCGAACCGGAACTCAACCGTGTCGCCGTCGCTGTCGATAGCCCGGTAACGGTACGTCCAGCGACCTCTGACCTTGAAGTAGGTCTCGTTGACGTGCCACCTTCTGGTCACGGCTCGCTTGCGTGCATTAAAGCGCTTCAGAAGTTCGGGTGAGTAGCGGACAACCCATCCGTGAATAGTCGCATGGTCGATCAAGATGCCGCGCTCAGCCATCATCTCCTCGAGGTTCCTCAGGCTCGGATTGTAAGCCAGATACCATCGCATGCAGAGCAGGATCACGGATCAATCAAAATGCCTGCCCTTGAACACCTATTCCTCCACCGCTGAGACCTCCACCCCCAGTAGCTGAAACCCTGAAACAAAAGATTTGCGGCAGAGCCACTGCTCATGCTTGTCTACAGTTATGCTCAAGCCCGTTGGACTGGCGGCCGGCAAGGGAGGCCGTCAGCCCTTCATTGGCCGCGTGCGTGAATTAGTAGCCGATGGGCCGCTGAAGGATGCGGTTGAGGCACTCCTGAAAGCGTTGCAGGAGGTCAGCCGGCAAATCGGCATCCTCACCCGTCGCCTCATGGGGCCGGCGCGCCAGGATCAGGCGGCCTGAAACCTGAACCTCAGGGGTTAGATTGGCCGTGTATGCAACATGGCGAGGCTGAGGCTTCCGACCCCATCATGCGGCAGCTCATGCTGACCGCGGAGGGAACCATGACCCGACAGGCGGTATCAGTCAGACGTACAATAACGCCGCTCTAAGCGGGTTGACGCAGGTCCCCGAAATAAGAGAACGGTGTCCGATGCGCTGTGGTCAACACCCTTTGGGCAGCTGCTGCTGGTCAAGCAGACACGTCTAGCAATCGTCTTTGCAATGATGGTTATAAACCGGTTCGGTCTGACGGAGAGGGCGCAACTCGGCGATCCAGCGGCAGGACACCTCCTGCGCCGCTCGATCATCACCGAGATCGCGCTGCTTCTTATCGTTCCCGGTGTCGCTGCCGCGCTCCGACAGTTGTCCGCCGGGTGGGGCGCGCCCACTCCATTGGTGCTCTGACTGGGACTAAGTCTGCTTCCAATCTGCCAGGATCCTCTCGCGCTCCTTCCGTGTGCGGGAGAAACGATCCTTGGCAATCGTCACGACCTGAGCTGATGCCTCCTGCAGCGTCCCAGAGCTATAGGGCGGTGCGGGTGCATATTCGAGCGAGAGTTGGATCGTCTCGGCTTCTGTCCGGCCTAGGAGTTCGCCGATGAGTGCCAGCCCGAAGTCAATGCCGGACGTAACACCACCGGCGGTGACGATATTTCCATCCCAGACAATGCGGTCTTCGACTGCGGTTGCGCCGAACCGGTCGAGAAAATCCATGGAATACCAATGGGTCGTAGCGCGCCTGTTCTTCAGGAGGCCAGCCGCGCCGAGAACGAGGGCGCCGGTACAGACGGACGTGACGTAGCGGACTTTGGCGGCTTGCTCGCGCACGAAATCGAGGACGGTTTCGTCCAGCAGCAACGCATTCACGCCTCCGCCGCCTGGAATGCAGAGAATATCGAGCGGCGGGTGGTCATTGAATGTGGCCGTAGGCGTCAAAGGAAGGCCGGTCGAAGACATGACAGGGTTGCGGTCCTTCCAGATGAGATGGACCTCGGCTCCCTTCGCCGATGCGAACACTTCATACGGGCCAGTAAGGTCCAATTGCTGGATGTTGGGAAAGACAAGAATGCCGAAACGTAGGCTCATCGAGGGTCTCCTGGTTGACACTGTCGACGGTATCAGGTCCTATCTTGGCCGGACTGCCAATTATCCCTCGGATCATGCCAAACGAACCGACACGCGTCGAAATACTGACGTTTCCTGACGTCCAGCTGCTCGACGTGGCAGGCCCGCTGCAGGTTTTCAGCACGGCCAATGAAATCCTCACGGCCGAAGGAAAGCAGGCGCATTACGAGGTCACCGTGGTTGGAAGGCACACCGGCATGGTGACAACCTCAGGCCTGACAATCACAGCACGCCAGTTGCCGCCGGCTGGTGATCCGATCGATACGCTGGTCGTCGCGGGTGGACGGGGCGTCAACGCGGCAAGCGGCGATGAGGCCTTGCTGAGCTGGATCGGCCGGCGTTCGCAGGCAGCAAGGCGCACCGCGTCCGTCTGCAGTGGCGCCTTCCTGCTCGCCGAGGCAGGTCTTTTGGATGGTCGTCGGGCAGTGACACATTGGGAGCGTTATGCCGAATTTTGTAAGCGCTACCCGTCTGTACGTCTCGAACATGATCCGATTTTTGTTCGTGACGGCAATGTCTGGACCTCGGCCGGCATAACGGCCGGCATCGACCTCACCCTCAACCTGGTTGAAGCCGACCTTGGCAGGAGAATTGCAACTGCCGTAGCGCGGCATCTGGTTGTGTATTTGAGACGACCGGGTGGGCAGGCCCAATTCAGCACCGCCTTGTCCCTTCAAGGAAGTGAGAGCGGATTTGACCGCCTTCACGCCTGGATATTGGACAATTTGCGTGGAGATCTTTCACTTTCACGGCTAGCGGAGCAAGCGCACATGAGCACCCGCAGCTTTTCGCGTCACTACCACCAGGCCGTCGGAATTACCCCGGCGCGCGCAATTGAGAAACTGCGCGTCGAGGCCGCTCGTCAAATGCTCGAACAATCTATGCCGGTGTCCCGTGTATCGAGGCAGTGCGGCTTTGGCTCCGAAGAAACCATGCGCCGGGCGTTCTTACGGAGCATCGGCATTACACCGCGAGAATACCGGGAGCGATTCGCGACGACATAGACGGTACAAACCGGCACGGCCCTTCGCCGATCTGGACGCCAGGTTCTAACGACCAATTGGACGCTGTTGGATCGGCATCGTCAATTTATCCGAAGAGTGACCTGGATCGAGCTATCCATGAGGGATGAAACCGATCCGCGCCCCTCGCACCGCTTCCGCTCGGCTCACGATCAGACTGCAAACCTCTTCCGCCGTCCTGCAAACATTACCGCTGCCGCTCATCGCACGTCCCGAGCTCAGGCGTTCCATGCCTGGGCCGAGGTAACCGGCATCGCGAGAACCTGATCTGACGCTCCTGAAGGGGTAGACCTATCTCAAGGCGTTAAGTTGACGATGCCGGTGCGAGACCTCATAGCAGTTATTGAGATATCGACTCTGACGGTGTTCAACACCCGGCAGGATCTCGCGTTTGGCAGCGCCATAGGATCCGAGTTTATCGGTCACGATCACTCTGGGCAGGTAGCACAAACCCTTCAGCAGCTTGCGAAAGAAGCGCTTGGCCGCCGTCGTGTTGCGGCGGCTCTGCACTAGAATATCGAGTACCTTGCCGTGCTGATCAACAGCTCGCCAGAGATAGTGCAGTTTGCCTCGGATGCGCACAAACACCTCGTCCAGAAACCACTTGTCCCCGGGTTGCGGCCGGCGCCGTTGCGGCTGTTGGCGTAGGTCCGCCCGAAGCGCAGGCTCCACTCACGGATGGTCTCGTAGCTGACTACGATGCCCCGAGCGGCAAGGATCAGTTCGACCTCGCGCAGGCTCAAGCTGAAGCAGTGGTACAGCCAAACCGCCTGATGGATGATGTCAGCTGGAAAGCGGAAGCTGCGGTACGGGTTGAACGCCGTGCTCATGCCCGGAATCCTGCCACAGCCCCGAACTTTGGCCAACTTGACAGTACCAACTAGGACATCGCCCCAGTTCGATGTCTTTGGTCGTCTGATACCATCCAGATCCAAGCGCCAGCTCGCCTGATAAGGCGGGTATCAGCCGATAATGCAGAAAACTTTGCGGACCGTCACGTCGCTTGACCATGCATTCTCTGCGCCTGCGGGCACAATAATGGTCTCGCCGGCCCGAACGGTCCAGGAGCGTCCCGACGGCTGGGTAAACGTGACCGCACCAGACAGGATATGCATCAGCTCGGAATGGGCCGGCCGCAGGCTCTTTCGGGAATACGGCGTGCATTCCCAAACCCCGGCCTGGACCTCGCCCGAGGGATCCTCGAAGCAGATCCGGCTTTGCGCGACCGGGGGCGGAGAGGTGAGAAGCAGAGCGCGGGCAGGTCCATCGGACGCGACGAGATCCGATTGCGGATCGATCTTGACGATCGCGGATGATCCGCCCCGTATGCCAGGGAAAACCATGAAGGTGCGGCTGACGGGCTTCGCCTGCTTCCAGCCCATGCTGATCCCTGCGGGAAGGACGGCGCAGTCCCCCGCCTTCAGAGTGACGGATGTCCCGTCGCCTTGAACCAGGGTCAGCTCACCCTCTGAGATGACGGTGAACTCCGTATGAGCCAGGGTCACGTCCCCGTCGCGCGGGCCGGACAGGCTGATACCGGCGCCGTAGCCGAGGGTCTCGTCGAAAAGGTAGTAGGTGCGTCCGTCGGCCAGCGGATCGCCGGCGAAAGCCTGAACCGGCAGGGGAGCCGTCGCGTCGTCGGCGACGACTCCGGCGCGCATATGCAGGCATGACGGTGTAGAATTGGCTTCCATTGCGATGTTGATCCTCGAATAGGCAGCCTTGAGCGGCTGGCGGGTGGATGAAGCACGCCTGCACCATCACAGTTGGAGCGCCGTCGTGCCGGGCGGACTCGATCGGAGACGCGCTGCACGGGACCGGAGCCGCGTCCTCGAAGCATCGTTCCTTGCGGACCCGAAGGGCCGCGTCAGTGACCCGGAGGGCCACGTCCGATGCACTAGAGGCCGCCGTCGTTGAGGCGGTACCAGGTGATGATGGCGGAGACGTAGAGCTTGTGAAGCGCATGAAACGGCAGGGGCCGTATGGGCGAGAGCGGGACCGGGAGCACCCCTGCGTCGCCTGTGGCGACGTATTCCGCCATAGCCCTGCCCATCGCGGTCTGCATGCCGACGCCGCGCCCCTGGCAACCGATGTCGATCAGAAGACCCGGCGCGGGCTCGTGAAGATGAGGCATGAAATCCCGCGTGATCGCCACCCGGCCGCACCAGCGGTACTCGATGGGGATGTCTTTGACCTGCGGGAACAGCTTGCCGACGATCCGCTCGAGATGCGCCCAATCCTCCGGCCCCTTCGGCTCACGGAACGGCCCGCGTCCGCCCATGAGCAGGCGACCGGTGTGATCGAGACGGAAGTAGAGCAGCAATTTACGGGTGTCGGAGCTGACATGGCCTTCGGGCAGGATCGTGCGCCGCAGGTTGTCCGACAGCGGCCGGGTCGCGATCTGAAAGGAGTTCGCCGGAATGATGGTTTCTTGCAGCCTCGGCCAGAGCCCCTTGGTGTAGCCGTTTGTGCAGAGAACCACGCGATCCGCCGAGACCGTCGCTCCGGACGCGGTCCTGACCGTCCATCGCCCCCTCTCTTGCGCAAGGCCGGTGGCGGGAGTCCGCGTATGAATGATCGCGCCTGCCTTCTGCGCGGCCCGCGCGAGGCCCCGGGCATAGCTCAGCGGCTGAATCCCGCCGCCCCGTCCGTCGATCCAGCCGCCGACATAGCGCTCGGAACCGAGAAGGCGTGCCGCCTCGGATTTGTCGAGCATGCGGACCGGCGCGCCGCGCCCGCCCCATTGCTCCGCCCGGCGCCGGGCCTGGTCCATGCCCTCCTGCGTATGCGCGCCCTGGATCCAGCCGTTGCGGACATGGGGCACGTCCATGGCATATTTGTCGATCAGGCCGAAAACCGCATCGGCCGTGCCGCCGCCGAACGCGATCAGCCGCTCGCCCTGCTCGCGGCCGAACTTGGCGATCAGTTCATCGGGATCGTATTTCAGGCCGGGAATGACCTGGCCTCCATTGCGGCCCGAGCCGCCGAAGCCGACCTCCTGCGCTTCGAGCACGATCGGCTTGAAGCCGCGCTCGGCCAGGTGGAGTGCGGTCGAGAGGCCCGCATAGCCGCCGCCGATCACGACCACATCGGTCGAGACCGAGGACTCCAGCGGCGCGGTCTGCGGCGGTGCGGCAGCGGTCGCTGCCCAAAGGGACGGCTCGAGAGGAAAGGGGCTGGCCATAGGACTTCTCGCAGCTAGGGCACTTTCGGCGAAAGGCTGTTTCCACCGGAGCGGAAGCAATTCTAGAGGGGATGCAGGACGCGTCTCAGGAAGTCCTGCGTGCGCGCATGCTTGGGATCGTTGAGAACGTCCTTCGCGGGGCCCTGCTCGACGATGACGCCGCCGTCGATGAACAGCACGCGGTCGGCGACTTCCTTTGCAAAGCCCATCTCGTGGGTGACGACCACCATCGTCATGCCGTCATCGGCGAGCTTGCGCATGACGCCAAGAACCTCTCCGACCAGTTCCGGATCGAGGGCGGATGTCGGCTCGTCGAAGAGAATGGCCTTGGGCTGCATGGCGAGCGCGCGGGCGATGGCGACCCGCTGCTGCTGACCGCCGGAGAGCTGCGGCGGATGGGCATCGGCCTTCTCCGCTAGCCCGACCTGCGCCAGCAGCATGCGAGCCCTCTCGATGGCCTCCTTGCGCGGCTCCTTCTTCACGAACACCGGCCCCTCGATGACATTTTCGAGCACGGTGCGATGCGGGAAGAGATTGAACCGCTGGAACACCATGGACACCTGCGTTCGTATCGAGACGATGGATGGGGCGTCGCGGTCGACCCGCTGGCCTTCGACGAGGATCTCGCCGCTGTTGTAGCTCTCGAGTCCATTGATGCAGCGCAGGATAGTCGACTTGCCCGATCCGGACGGGCCGATGATGCAGACGACCTCGCCTTTCTCGACGGAAGCCGTAATTCCTTTCAGCACCTCGAAGCTGCCGTAGCTTTTGCGGATGTCCTTCAGCTCGATCATGGACGGCCTGCCTTTTTCTCGAAGTGACGGACGAAGAGGATGAGCGGAATGCTCATGACGAGATAAAGGATCGCGACGAGGGTGAAGACGCTCGTGTTCTTGAATGTGGAGGAGGCGATCAGTTTGCCCTGGAGGGCAAGCTCCGCGACGGTGATGGTGGATGCCTGCGACGAATCCTTCAGCATCATGATCATAGTGTTTCCATAGGGCGGCAGGACGAGCCGGACGGCTTGCGGCAGCACGACCCTGCGCATGGTCATCCACCAGCCCATGCCGATGGACTGAGCCGCTTCGATCTGGCCCTTGTCGATCGCTTCGATGCCCGCGCGGAAGTTTTCAGCCTGATATGCCGAGTAAGCGATCCCCAGGCCGATGATCGCGGCCTGAAGGGCGGTCAGGGACACGCCAAGATCCGGCATCACGAAGTAGATGTAGAACAGCTGGACGATGATCGGGATACCGCGGATCACATTGATGATGCCCGCGCTGGTCCGAGAGACGATCTTGATGCTCGAGACGCGCATGATGGCCCAGACGAGGCCCAGGAGCGTGGACAGAATGAGCGAGCCGATGGTGACGAGAATCGTCAGCCTCACGCCCTCGAGTAGGATCGGCAGGAATTCTGTGGCATCGCGCAGAAAGGCTTGCATGAGCGCGGGTATCCAGGAGGGTCAGAAAAGGGAGGGGGTGGCGGCGCGCGAACCGCGCCGCCGGACGTTTCAGGGTTTTTGGGAGCCGAGACTTAGGAAGCCTTGAGGCCCCACTTCGCGAGGACCTTGTCGATCGTGCCGTTCGCCTTAAGCTTTGCGAGGGACGCGTTGATTTTGGCAAGAAGCTCCTGATCATCCTTGCGGGTGCCGATGCCGACGGAGCCGAGCATGGTGGGCTTGTAGCTTTCGACGACGCGCGCCTGCGGGAACTGGCCCTGCTTCAGGCTATAGGCGACCACCGGGTAATCGGCGAACCCGGCCTTGAGGCGGCCCGCATTCACATCGCGCATGATGTCGGGGATCGTATCGTAGATCTTCACCTCGGAGAACAGGCCGGTTTTCTTAAGCGGCTCGACGAAGGCGGTGCCGACCTGGGCCCCGACCGCTTCGCCTTTCAGATCGTCGAATCCCACATAGTCCTTCGTATCGGATTTCGGAACGATCAGTCCCTCGCCATAGGTGTAGACCGGCTCAGAGAAGCTGATCACCTCCTTGCGCGCTGGCGTGATGAACATCGCTGCCGAGATCACGTCGATCTTCTTGGAAGTCAGGGCTGCGATCAGGGCCGAGAACTGCATCGGCTCGATCTGAACCTGGAAGCCGGCGTCCTTGCCGATTTCGGTGATGATATCAACCATCACGCCCTGAATGGTGTTCGTCTTGGTGTCGAGGAAGGAGAATGGAACGCTGGTCGGCGTCGAGCCGACCTTGACGACCTGCTGGGCCAAGGCCGGTGCTCCCGACGCTAGGGCAAGCGACAGACACGCAGCTTGCAAGACGGATTTAAACATGATGGTCTCCCTCATATGCCGCAACACGAAGGGGTCCCTTACCCCATTGTGATGATCGTGTTTGACATAATTTCACATATATGAAAAAATCTGTGCACATTCGCTAAAGGAATGCAAGCGAATTTCACAAGGGTGAAAGATGGCCCAGAGCAAGGCAATTCTCGCGTGAGCAGCCAAAGCCCCGGCAGTTCAGCCTCGGAGAGCGCGGTCGATCATGTGGTCGGGGGTCGGCTCCGCGATCTCCGTCGCATGCGCGGCCTTTCGCTCGAGGTCGTCGCAGCGCGCGCGAACCTTTCGGTAGGCTTCATCAGCCAGATCGAGCGCGGTTTATCATCGCCATCGTTGCGCGTGCTCGCGACGCTGGCCGATGTGTTCGAAGTGAGCATTGCCGCATTGTTCGATGCGACGCCCCTGGAGAGCACCTCGGAACAGATCGTAAGACGGGAGCATGAGCGCGCGGAACTCAATTTGTGGCGCTCCGGCATTTCGAAGCAGCTGTTGAGCCCCAAAGGTTCGGACGGCCGCCTCAACCTGTTCCTGACCTTTTTGGAACCGGGTGCCAGCACCGGGGACGAGCTTTATACGCATGACGGCGAAGAGGCCGGTGTCGTTCTGGAAGGCGAGATGGTGCTTACCGTCGACTCCACCACAATGAGTCTCAGGAAGGGCGACAGTTTCCGCTTCGCCAGCCGGCGGCCCCATCGTTTCGGCAACCCGTCCAACACCACCAAGGCTATTGTCTTATGGGTGAACTGCGTCTGAACTGCGCCGCGAACCCGACCCTCCTTGCAAGGCTTCGCCGTCTCCGGAGGCTCCGGCATCCTGGGTCGGCCAGAGCCAGTGCTTCCGACTTGGGATACTGATTACGGCTTCGTACAGGGCGAGCACATCACGCAAGGCATTGTCACGGGAACGGCTGACGGGCCATATCACTCCGGGTTAGGGTAGGGGTATGCGACCCGTCTCATATGCTCGACATCAGTTCCCGCCCGAGATCATCCGACGTGCGGTCTGGCTTTATCTGCGCTTTACGCTCAGCTACCGCGACGTGGAGGAACTCCTGGCCGAGCGCGGGATCGACGTCTCCTACGAGACGGTCAGACGATGGGTTCTGAAATGCGGACCAGCGTTCGCCCATAACCTACGCCGGCTACGACCCCGACCTAGCGACCACTGGCATTTGGACGAGATGGCAGTCTCAATCCAGGGTAGGCGAATGTACCTGTGGCGGGCGGTCGACAGTGAGGGCGAGAGCCTCGACGTCGTTGTCCAATCCAGGCGGGACAAAGCCGCAGCCCTGGTGCTCATGCGCAAACTGCTCAAGAAGCAAGGCTTTGCTCCAAGCGTGCTTGTGACCGACAAGCTGCCGTCCTACGGCGCGGCACAACGGGAGTTAGGCCTCTCGGCTCGCCATGAGCAAGGGTTGCGGAAGAACAACCGTGCGGAGAACTCGCATCAGGTGGTGCGACGACGTGAGCGCAAGATGCAGGGTTTCAAATCCCCTGGATCCGCTCAGCGCTTCTTGTCCCTCCATTCAGCAGTCTATAACACGTTCAATCTCCAGCGACACCTGATCTCCCGCCGAACTCTCCGCCTGGTCCGGGCAGGGGCGGTGAACCACTGGGATCGTGCGACCGCAGCATCATAAAGTGATCAGTCTTGGCACAGGTTGCGGATCAACTCGGTTCCCGTGACAAAGCCCTTCCTGCGCCGTCCTGACCTTCCCGACGAGCGCCGGCGCCGCTACGTGGACGCGATCTCCGATACCGTGGACCGCGCCTCGAAGCTCACGCGCCAGCTCCTGGCCTTCGCCCGGCGGCAGGCGCTCAAGCCCGAGGTGTTCGACATCGCCGACCGGATGCGCGGCATCACCGACATGCTCGGCACCATCGTGGGCTCGCGCACCAGGATCGTCATAGAAATCGAGTGCGAGCGCTGCCATGTAGAGGCGGACGCAAGTCAGTTCGAGACGGCGTTGGTCAACATGGCGGTGAATGCTCGTGATGCTATGGATGGCGAGGGCACCCTCACCATACGGGTGGAGGGCCTGAGCCAGGTGTATGGGTTCGCCAAGCAGTCCGGCGGCGACGTGGCCGTCTGGAGTGAGATCGGAAAGGGCACTACGTTCACCCTGTACCTGCCCCGGGTAGATGCTGATCCAGATGGGGAGGACGACGATGTCACCTCTGGGCCGGAACCGACGGAACAGGGACGCGGGCGCCGGGTGCTGCTCGTCGAGGACAACCTCGACGTGGGCCGCTTCTCAACGCAGGCGCTCCAGGATCTCGGCTACGAGACCACTTGGGCCACGAATGGTGAGGAGGCGCTCACGGTGCTGGAGGAGACAGGCGCCGGGTTCGACGTGGTGTTCTCGGACGTGGTCATGCCTGGCATGGGCGGTGTTGAACTCGGACAGGAGATCCGGCGCCGCTACCCTGGCCTGCCGGTGGTGCTCACGTCAGGCTACAGTCACGTGCTGGCCGAGGAGAACCGGCACGGATTCGAGCTCCTGCACAAGCCCTATGCCGCCGACGAGCTGTCCCGGGTGCTGCGACGCGTGACGCAAAGGAGACGACGCCGGGACCAATGACCCAGCAAGCGAGTGCCCGGGATGCTTCGTAGAACCTATGGGAGCGGCGGGCTCCATTCACTGAAGTTATGCTACCAGCTCTACGGCGCCTACTGGGCCTCCTGCCATGGAGCGGATCTCCAGGGCACGCCCGATTGGCAGAGCCCGAAGCCCGACGGGTTGATGCCTGCTCCGCCGCACGACGCGAGCGGCCACACGTGGCACCACTCGGACGAGGAGCTGTTCCGGATCACAAAACTGGGCATGTCGGCCGTCGTTCCGAATTATGAAAGCGCCATGCTCTCTTTCGGGAACGTGCTGTCGGACCAGGAGATCGAGGCCATCCTGACCTTCATCCCCTGCCACCCATCCTGATCCAGGACAGGCAGTTTGCTCGCGTGACAGCCGCAGGGGTCAAATTTGGAAACCGATCCCCCGTCTCAGAGGGTCAACATTGCACGCCGAAACACACCTAAGGTGTCACGAATGATCGGCGTGGTCAGGCGGCGCGGTGGTCGCTTGGCTCCTGGTGCCGAGCAGTTCCTTGAGATGCTTGTTGGGACTGGGAGAGCCCCAGATAGAGCTTGTACGATGTGGCTTACGGCAGTCCGCTCGACTGGCTGCGCGTCTCTGTCGTCCACCTCGAGAATGACCGCTCCTGGCACTCCTGAGACGAAATCTCCTAGTCCGCTTCGGCGCTTGAGAGCTGACACTCGTTGAGCGACCGGAATGTGAAAGGTTGACCCAGAGTTGATTCGAGGTGTTCCAGCATAGTTCGCATCTGCCATAGTTCCGTAGGCGGCCGTTCGCGAAATTCTTGCCATAAGACGTTGGCCTATACATTCCTACATCTCCTTATGCTCTTGACCCGCTTCTTTCATGCCGAACAGCGAGCAGGTGAAAGCCCCGATAGAAGGTCGTAGCGAGGCCCCATGGCGGCTTCCGCAGGAGTGGCCATGTGCTCAGGCACACCAGATTCTCGTCTCATGCGTGATAAGGTCTTTCTCGATTGATCTTTGACGCTGGCGTTGATGGAGGGACAGATGCCAAGCCAGGCGAACACCTCTTGGAACCTATCCTCGCCCGAGGCTCGGACGAGCGGCCTGAACAGAGGCGCGCCCCGCAGCTCCACCTTGGCGGATGTTGCTAGGGATGGTGCCGTTCAGACGGCAAGCATCGGCGATCAGACCCGGCTCGTTGCTGCGATCGTTCTCGCCTTCAGTGTGGACCCTGCCGCTCGCTGGACCTATCCCGCCCCTGAGGACTACCTGAAGCACTTCCCTGATCTTGTCCGGATCTTTGGGGGCACGGCCTTCGAGTGCGGCACAGCCCATTTCATCGGCGATGTACAAGCCGCCGCGTTGTGGCTGCCGCCAGGTATGCAGCCTGACGAAAAGGCGTTGATGGCCCACTTTCAGCGCACCGTCCCGGAGCAGGACCAGGATACCCTGTTTGCGGTGTTCGAGCAGATGGGGCAGTATCATCCGGATGAGCCACACTGGTACCTGCCGTTGATCGGGGTTGATCCGGCGCAGCAGGGGAAGGGGTACGGCTCAGCCCTGTTGGTGCATGCTCTCAGGCTTTGTGACGAGGACGGCACGTCAGCCTACTTGGAATCCTCAAACCCCAAGAACATCCCGCTCTACCAGCGGCATGGTTTCGAGGTTTTGGGGACCATCCAGGTTGGGAGCTCGCCGCCGATCACCCCCATGCTCCGTCGCGCAACTCGACCACGCTGGATCAGCGACGTGACGGCTTGACCGCCGGCAAGGCAATTGGTCCGGCATACGGATTCCGTATCAGCCGCTTCGTTGCATCATCGGACACGATGACACGGCATTCAACTGCATAGGAGGCGCGGTTTGCAGCGCTGCGAGTTCGCCCACCCGGGCGACGGTAGACCTCGTATCTGGGTATGTTTCACTTTTTTAGACTCCGGTACAGGTCCTGAGTGCCGATGGATCGTTCGTCCGTTCGCCGAGGGAGAATGCGCGTCCTCACGGCCAAGAGGACTGCCAGAAGCGATGCGAGCGCGAGGAGAAGGCCCATGTCACGGAAGGCCGCGCCATAGCCGAACCAACCGACCCATGGCTGGCTGGCCAGCGGGGACAGGAACTGCCCCAGAAAGATGCTGGCCGTCAGTCCGCCGGCGACCCGTCCGCGTACCGACGGTGGTGCAAGCGTCATGGCTCCCGCCATGAGGCCCGGCATGATGCAGCCCATGCCCGCACCCGTGGCGACCAGTCCAGTCAGGACAAAGGCATGGGACGCCGCGGCCGCAATGATGCCGTAGCCTGCGGCCATGAGACCGAAGCCGAGACCGAGCCCTCCGAGGATCCCGATCCGGGCCCGGAGATACCCATAGCCCAGTGAGGCAACCGCGATCGCCAGATTGAACACGCCGAGCGTCATCCCCGCAACGCTGGGCGAGGTGACCCCGAGAGCGTGAAGATGGAAAGGGAGTTGAGTGGGGATGAGATAGAAGATCAGGCTGTTGAAGGCCGCTGCGAAAAACAGAGCCGCAATCGCCAGCCAGGGGAACGCTCCTGTCGGCTCCGCCGTCATCATCTGGCCCGTGCGCCTCGGTTCGGCAAGGTAGACCACGACGGCAGGAAACACGACGAAGGCAAGTCCGTAGATCGCGAAGGGGGCCCGCCAGCCCGCTTCGGACAGGAGGCCTCCGGCGGTCATGAACACCAGGCCTCCCACACCCGTAAAAGCCGTCTGCAAACCCATGAAGCGATCGCGCCCCGACCCGGAGTAAAGATCCCCGATGAGAGCCGTCGTGGCCGTCATGATCCCGGCCACTGCCGCCCCCAGCAGGGCTCGTCCGAAGAGCAGCCCGTGCAACGTGTCGAGGACAAGACCGGACATGCCGGCGAAGCCATAAAGGAGAACGGCGCCGACCAGGACCCGCCAACGTCCGAAGCGGTCCGTGAGGCTGCCGGCCATGGGGGCCACGCAGGCGATGACGAGAGCCGGCATGGTGATCAGGAGCCGCGTCAGCAAGGCCGCGTTCTCCCTGCCCGCGAACGCGGCCTCGATGGCAGGAAGCCCCGGCGAGATCGCCGTCGCGGCCATGATCGTGAGAGCGCTTACGAACAGCAGCGTGACCGCGGATCCAATCGAATGGGGACGATACCCCATATCGGGGATGTCAACCGATGCGGTGCGAGCGGCGGAGTGCGCCTGCCTGGAGGGATTCAGAAATCTCATGCCGCCACCTCGCCGTACGGAGCAGCCTGGCGCGCCTCGCGCAGAACGAAAGCCCACCAGCGCAGGCGCGACGCCATGGTGGCCATCGCCTTGCGGGCGTCGGCAGCGTCGATCAGCCGGCCGTCGGCGTCGAAGCGGTGCCAAGGATTGGCGAAGCTCACGCAGTCCCGGATCGTGACAGCATGGAGTTCGGCGAAGACCAGGCGCAACTGCTCGACCGCGCGCAGGCCACCGGAGATCCCCCCGTAGGATACGAAGGCCACGGGCTTGGCCTGCCACTCGCGATGGGCGGAGTCGATCAGGAACTTGAGCGCGGCCGGATAGCCGTGGTTGTACTCAGGCGTGACGACGATGAAGGCATCGGCATTGCCAAGCCGTTCCCTGAGCTCCCCAAGGGCCTTGTCGCCCCCCTGCCCGTGATGGGGAGGCAGATCCAGCTCGGCTGGGTCAATCAGGTCGAGTCTGAAGTCGTTCCGGCTCCAAAGCTCGTTGGCGGCCCAGGTTGCGACCTTGTCGCAGAAGCGGCCTTCGCGCGTGCTGCCATAGATCAGGGCCAGCTTGATCGGATCGTTCATGTGTTCGGGTCTCCATGCTTGCCAGTGACGGAGATCCAGTGCTACGACCTCAAGTAAAGTTGAGGTCAAGGGGCTTTTCATGGGCAGGGTGACACCAGAGACGTTCCATCGAGAACTCACTGTGGGCGAGGTCGCGGCCCGGAGTGGGGTGGCCGTGTCCACCCTCCACTTCTACGAGGCCAAGGGACTGATCCGCAGCACCCGCAACCAGGGCAATCAACGGCGCTATCCTCGCGAAGTGCTGCGGCGTGTGGCGATCATCAAGGTGGCGCAGCGCACGGGCATTCCGCTGGCCGAAATCCGCGAGGCGCTGTCGACCCTTCCTCAGGGGCGTACCCCCACGGCGGCGGACTGGAGCCGGCTCTCGGCCCGGTGGAAGGCAGACCTGGACGCGCGCATCGCCCGTCTCACAAGGCTACGCGACCAGCTCAACGACTGCATCGGCTGCGGGTGTCTCTCGACAGCGGCATGTCCGCTGCGCAATCCGTTCGACGAGCTCTCGGAGCAAGGGTCGGGACCACGGCTCCTGGATCCTACATAGGGGTGCTGGCGTTTGCTGCCGAATGGCGAACCTGTCGTTCAGGCAAATGGCTGAGGTTCTGAATTACGCCGAGGCCGGCGCCTTTACCCGCGCAATCGCTCAAACTCCAAGAACTGGCCTATTGTTTGCGCTGCCTGCACCGGCAGCGCCTGGACCGGAGTTGGCGCCGTTGCTATGCAGGCAGGACGACCACCTTCGTCTTGACCGGCGTGCGTGAGTACAGGTGCATCATGTCCTGAGTGAGGAGGCCGACGCAGCCGCTTGTGATGCCTGTGCCGATCGATTCGGCGTCGAGGCTGGCGTAGATCGTGTAGAGCGTGTAAGTGCCGTTCTGGTAGAGATAAAGCGTGCGGGCGCCGAGCGGATTGTCGAGGCCACCGGGCATGCCGCGGGCCCATTTGGCCGCCTCGGGCTGGCGCCGGATCATCTCCTTGGGCGGGGTCCAGGTCGGCCATTCGGCCTTGCGCCCAACATAAGCGTCACCGCTCCACCGGAAACCGTCGCGGCCGACATTGGCACCATAGCGGGTGGCGGTTCCGTCGTCCTCGACGCGGTAGACGTAGTAATTGCCGGGGTCGACGATAATCGTACCGGGCGCCTCTTTGGTGTCGTAGCGAACCGTCCGGCGATAGTATTTCGGGTCGACCTTGCTGACATCGACCGCCGGGATCGGGAATTTCTCATCGGTCACCGGCCCGTAGACCCTCGCCGCTTCGGCGACGCTCATGCCGTCGGAGGTCACGCAACCGGCCAGCCCCAGCGCGCCGACACCGACGGTCGAGCCGACCAGAAACGACCGGCGGCTGAGAAGCCCCGCCCGATGCCCGGGCGAAGATCCCTCGTCTGTCCCGCCGGCATCGGCACTCCCACCGTTCATAATCATGATTTGGCCGCTTTCCATGTCCTATTGCCCGACGAGAACATACTCCGGCATACACCCGCTGAACCTCTTGCTGAGCTGAGATTGCCGTTACACGGCTTGATTGGCAAGCTCGGGCCTTTGCTGCGCGGAGCTTGCCATGCTTCAAGGCCGGTCCGATCGGCCTGATCGCCACCATCCTGATGCACGTCAAGGCACTCGCGTTGTATATCTGACCCGCGGGCGGTCATTGATCCAATCCATCGATTCCGCGGGATATGCCGGGTCGGCACGATTCCAACCAATGCTAAGGCCTGCAAACGGCACATCTCGGACGTAGGCCGAACTTCCGCTTTGGACAGGAACATCGGACCTTCTTGTCAGTGAGCGAATTTCACTGCCTGACCCCACGCCGACTTTCCGATGAATGACGTCAGGATCGGAGATCGTCAGACGCCGAAGCGTTGACGATATTCCTGGGGTGTTAGGCCGACGATCCGGCCAAAGACTTTCCGGAACGCGCTCGGGTCCGTATAGCCAACGTCCCAGGCTATCCTTTCCACGGGTGACTTCGTGAACTGCAGCAGCTCACGCGCCTTTCCGACGCGGAGGCGCTGGATGTACGCGCTGGTCGTCAGCCCCGTCGCCTTCTGGAAGCGCCGGATGAACGTGCGGTGCTCTAGCCCTGCTTGGGCGGCAAGGACGGCCAAGTTTGTCTCCTTGCCTTCGGTCGCCTGGAGCCAGTGCTGGACCTTCAGGATGGCGGCATCGCCGTGATTGAGCTTCGGCGCGAAGGCGCTGTAGTAGCTTTGCTCCCGGCCGGGCGGGTCAACCAGGAACGTGCGAGCGGTCTCGACCATGATCGTTGGTCCGAGGAACCTGTCGACGAGCTTCAGGCTCAAGTCGATCCACGCCATCAGCCCTCCGGCCGTGATGATGTCCCCGTCATCGATGATGAGCCTGTCCGTGTCGACCTTGGCGCTAGGAAACCGCGACAGGAGTTGTTCTTCGTACGACCAATGCGTCGTCACCGTCCTGCCGGTGATCAGCCCGGTTTCGCCGAGCAGGAAGGCACCCTTGCAGATGGATGCGAGGGAGGTGCCCTGCGCATGCCGGCCCTTAAGCCATTCAGCCCACTGCGCCGCCATCTCCCGGGACAGTGGCTGACCTAGACCGGGCGGAATGACGAGGATGGACGGGTTTCCTGCAGTCCCTGGGGCGGTGTCGAAGGCTCGAACCGGCTCCCCGGCTCCGTCCTGCCATTCCCAATGGCTGACCCGCAGGAGCGGACGGTCGCTGCTCTGCTTCCCTCTCGCAAGTTCCTCGGCATAGGTGAGAAGATCGGTCATGCCCAGAACCGAGGCCGTCTGCGAGCCCGGGTACAGGATGATCCCGATTTCCGGTGCGCTTTGGGAAATTGGCAATATCGCCTCGGACTTTGTCACTTTCGCCAATTATATCGTGCAACGGGGCGCGGTATCTAGGGTTCACGTTCAACGGCAACAAAGGAAAAGCCCTGTGAGCAAGCGCGCGATCATCGTCGTGGACCTTCAGAACGAGTACCTCCCGTCGGGCAAGCTGCCCCTCGTCGGGATCGATGCGGCCGCCGCCAATGCGGCCAAGGTCATCGAGGCGGCCCGCTCCGCCGGAGACAAGGTCATCCATATCCGCCACGAGAGCCCCGCCGATGTGCCGTTCTTCGTGCCCGGCACCGAAGGCGTCGAGATCATCCCGGCCGTCGCGCCAGCCGAGGGCGAGCTGGTGATCACCAAGAACTATCCCAACGCCTTCCGCGAGACCGAGCTGAAGCAGACTTTGGACAAAGAAGGCATCAAGGATGTCGTGGTCGTGGGCGCGATGAGCCACATGTGCATCGATGCGACGAGCCGTGCGGCCGCCGACCTCGGCTATGCTACGACCATTGTCGAGGACGCCTGCGCCACGCGCGACCTGGAGTTCAACGGCAAGACGGTTCCGGCCGCGCAGGTCCATGCCGCCTATATGTCCGCCCTGGCTTTCGCCTATGGCAAGGTCGTCGCGACCGAGGACCTGACCTCCTGACGCAATCACTTGCCACAAGCGGCAGGCGTTTCCTCGTCGACCCTCATCCCGCGTTTGCGGGCACGGCTCGCTAGAGCATCGGACGTGAAAAGTGGATGCGCACTTTTCACGTCCGATGCTCCCTTCCTGAATGAGCGCATCGTTTGGAGCGGACCCGAAGGGCCGCGTCAGCGAAAACCGGGGCCACTTTTCCGCACGATGCGCTCAGCGCAATACACCGGTCGAGCTGACCGTTCCAATGAGTGAGATCCTCGATGTGGACGCGGTGATCGTCACCCTCCTGCATCAGTTGAGGTCCACATCGAGCCTCGCAACAGAAACGCGCCCACGCGCCGTTCCCGTCGGCCGATCAGCCTGTCTTGCCACCGTGGTCGTATCTCAGAATCCGTCCGGTCAGCTTCCTCGCTTCGCCGATCAACCTCTTGGCACCCGTTCAGCGTTTGCGCTCCACGGGAGTGACCGGCAGGGTGTGCATCTCGCCGCGTCGGAGAACCGTCAGCGTCACGAGCTGCCCAATGCGGTCGCCGTTCAGGAGCCGCACGAGATCGTCGATGCCCCCGACAGACTCGCCATTGAGGGCGAGGATGACATCGCCCTGCTCGAGGTCCGCCCGAGCTGCGGGACTGTCGGACTCGACGGCCGCGATCACGACCCCGGAGTTGAGAGACAGCCCGGCCGCGTAAGCGACACGCCGTGGAAGTGGTACGGTTTGGCCCGCAATGCCGATCGAGGCTCGCCGGACGCGTCCGTGACGGATCAGCTCCGTTACGACGAAGCTCGCTGTATTGCTGGCCACCGCAAAGCAGATGCCCTGCGCGCCCATGACAACGGCCGTGTTGATCCCGATGACGTCCCCGGAGGTCGCAACGAGCGGGCCCCCGGAGTTGCCGGGGTTCAGGGCCGCATCCGTCTGAATCACATCGTCGATGAGCCGCCCCGACTTCGCACGCAGGCTCCGTCCGAGGGCCGAAACCACTCCGGCTGTGACCGTCGACTCGAACCCGAGCGGGTTGCCGATGGCAATGGCGATCTGGCCGCGTTTCAGAAGCTTGGAATCGCCGAGGGGGGGCGAACGGCAGCCTGTCGCTATCGGCCCGCAACAGGGCAAGGTCCGTGTCGGGATCGTCGCCGATCACTCGCGCATGGATTGAGTGCCCATTGGGGCCGGTCAACTTCGCTTCCCGTGCTCCTTGCATGACATGCTGTTGGTGAGCAGGAGACCGTCCGGCGAGATGATGACGCCAGAGCCCATTCCGGCCATACGGTCCGGTCCTTGGGGCTCGACCCGGACGACGGCAGGGCCGATGCGGTCCACGACGCTCGTGACCGCATGCGAATAGGCGTCGAGCAGGGCGTCGTCGTGCGCAGGCGAAGGCCGCTGCTGCTCCGGAGGCGCGTGATCGGCATGAAGAAGATCGATTGGGGTGCGGTCGAGCATGGCGGGATCCGATGATTATATCTTTCCAGGGTATATGATGACGGTGCGGTCCCGGGCCAAGACAGCGCAATGTCTGCCGAAAGCTCACAACATGATGAGCCCGAGGCGCACGGCTTGCGCAACCGCATCCGTTCTGCCCGTGGCGTCGAGCTTTGCCGCGATGGAAGCCACATGAAACTTGGCCGTGTGGAACGAAATCCCGAGCCTTCGGGCAATCAGCTTGTTGGAGGCCCCCTCTGCCAGTAACCGCAAAACCTCGAGTTCCCGCGATGTGAGAATGTGATCCGGCCTGGGGGCAGAGGGCTTGATCGGAACGGGGGACAGCGTGCTGTCGGACCATTCCGGATAGAAGACGTTGCGCCGCAGGATCGCAAAGCCGTGGGCTACGGCATCGATGGCCAGCAGCAGATCCGAGAGGGTGGCGTCAGGGGGCAGCACTCCGCTGGCTCCCGACTTCAGGACCTCAAGCGCGTTCGAGAGCCTCCCGAGAACGATGATGGGCACCCCTTCGCAAACAGGCAGGTGATCGGCGATCACCACATCGGGTTCCCTCGGATCCAGAACAACCTTATCCTGCTCACCGGCCAGTATCGTGCTGACCTGGTCGAGCAGGTCCGGGTCATCAATCTGGATCGCCACGCGTTGCACGGCTTCACCCTTGAGGTTTCGAACGCTCCGCGATCTCCACCGTAAGAGATATTTGCTTCCCGGCTCGCAACATTCCGAGAGCGATGGATCGGCCGACGCTCTCAGGCCCAAGGAGGGTGTAAACGCGGCGGATCGAATGCAGGGGGGCGGTCTGCCATCGGATGAGAATATCGCCTTGCTTGATCCCGGCTCTCTGCCCGGGGCCGTTAGGATCAACACTGATGACGATAAGCCCCTTGGGTTCCGCGAGCCCGGCCGCGTCGGCAACGGTTTGATCGATCCGCACAGGCTGGAGGCCGAGGCCGAGATAGCCGCGGGCGATCCGGCCATGGGCGAGCAATTGCTGTGCCACGCGTCCGATCGTCTCGGACGGGATGACAAGAACGCGTCCCCGGGGACCCAGCACTGCCATCCCGACAAGCTTTCCCTCGATGTCGAGAGCGGCTCCTCCTTCCGACCGGACATCGAGCTTCAGGTCCAGATGGAGTCTTCGATCGATATGGCCGCCGCGCAGGCTCCTCCAGGGCCCACCTGCAAGAGCCACGATGCCAAGCGCGGCGCATACCCCCTCAGATTGGCGGCCGGCCGCAAGTACAAGGTGTCCGACGCGGAGCCTGGAGGTGTCTGCAAAGGGAATATCGGCGATGGGCTGCTCCTCGGTCCGCAGGAGGGCGGTGTCTGTGCTTGGATCACGACCGACGAGGCTCGCGGAGACCTGGTTTCCGTCCGGGCGGGTGATCAGAATGTCCTCATCCGCTTCCAAGGCTTCGTCTGCGGTGAGGACAAGTCCGGGACGCCAGATGATGCCTGTCGAGGACCTGTGTCGAGGGCCATGGATGGTCACGAGTCTCGGCGCGATTCCGTCGCAGAGCTCGGCGACGCGATCTGAAATGGCGTCAAGGGAGGAGGGGCTCGATGATGGGATTGCCATGATGCGCCTCGCTGAGGATTTCGGCCCATCCTGGTGGTAAACGCCTTCCCTGGGTACTGACCGGTCGGCTAGGTCTTCTCCTGACACACTTGGGATGCGCTAGCCCGAGGGCAGCAATCCTCACGTAACCAGACATTCCGAAAAGTGAACGGACTTCACTGCCTGACCCTGATCCGCCCTTCAGGCACCCAGCTCATCGCGGAGGCATTCTGCTCCAGTTCCAGGGAGCCGCAATGAGGTGACTTCATAGGGGGCCTGGCTTGACTGAGTTAAGAAAGAAATCCTTGAGCCGTTATGATGGCTCCAAGGGTGTTCTGATTAGAGCAACGCAGCCATCCCGAAACGACACTAGCGCCCTCTGCGTGGCCTCTGAATCATTGACTCGGTCGATCACAGGGGGATGCTCATGAAATCAGATGAAGTTGCCGAGACAATCTCATGGCGGCATCACTTGCATCGTAACCCAGAGCTCGCCTTCGAGGAGCATGAGACTTCGGCCTTCGTCGCCCGCATGCTCGCCTCGTTCGGCTTGAATGTCTCCACGGGGCTCGGGGGCACTGGTGTGGTCGGAACGTTATCGCGGGGTACCTCCAGCCGATCCATCGGGATCCGTGCCGACATGGATGCGCTACCAATCCTGGAGGCTACGGATCTGCCCTACAAATCCACGGTTCCGGGCAAGATGCATGCCTGCGGGCACGACGGCCACACGGCGATGCTGCTTGCTGCCGCTCGGGCCTGCGCCCAGTCCGGAGGCTTCGATGGTACTGTCCATTTCATTTTCCAACCGGCCGAGGAGAATGAGGGCGGCGCGCAGCGCATGGTAGAGGACGGGCTGTTTACGAAGTTTCCGTGCGATGCCGTTTACGCGCTTCACAACTGGCCGGGGATGCCGGTGGGGTCGTGCGTCGCCCGAGACGGCGCAATGATGGCTGCCTTCGGCACGTTCGAGATCGTGATCGATGGAGCCGGATCGCATGGAGCCATGCCGCATGAGGGCGTCGATCCGATCGTGGCTGCTTGCGCCCTGGGATCCTCCCTGCACACGATCGTTAGCCGGAACGTGTCGCCCCTGGAGCCTGCCGTTCTCTCGATGACGCAGATTCACGCCGGCGAAGCCTGGAACGTCATTCCGCCCAGTTGCGTCATCCGCGGCACCACACGGTGGTTCGACAAGGCCGTTGGCGACCTCGTCGAGGGCCGTCTGAACGACCTCGCCAACTCTGTCGTGAGCGGCTTCGGATGCAAGGCCACAATCCACTACGAGCGGCGCTATCCTCCGACCATCAATGATGCCGCCGAGGCGGCCTTTGTTCGCTCTGTGGTCGGCGCCCAGACAGAAATGAGGGTCGAAGCCGCTTCGCCGAGTATGGCCGCCGAGGATTTTGCCTTCATGATGGAGGCCCGACCAGGATGCTACCTGTGGCTTGGAAGCGGTCGTGATGGAGCAAACCCCGGCCTCCATTCCCCGTACTTCGACTTCAATGACGAGATCATCCCTTACGGCGTAGACCTTTGGCGCAGGGTGGTTGAGACGAAGCTCTCCTCCGGCTGAGGGGTGCAGAGATGGTCACATGACAGCCGTCCGAGCCTCGCGGGCGGCGCAATAAATGGGTTGATCAATAAATTCAAATTGTTGCACAGCTTCGAAATAGGGGCTTGCCGAAAACATGCGCCGATGCTGACTGTGCATTATGTCCTTGGATGCGTTAGACACCCGCGCGCTTCGCCACTTCCTGGCCGTGGTCCGAACCGGCTCGATCAGGGCCGCCGCAGACCATATCAGTATTGCGCCCTCGGCGGTGAGCCGCCAGATCGCCGACATCGAGCACCGCCTTGGCTTGCCTATTTTCGAACGGTCGGCGAGGGGAGTCGTCCTCACCGAGGCGGGTGAACTCCTGGCTGAGCACGCCAAGCGCATGGTCGAGGATGAGGAACTCCTGCGGGAGCAACTCGCCCGCTTGAAAGGCATCAAGCAGGGGCTCGTCAGGATTAGCTGCGGGGACGGGTTCGTCGCCGATCTGATGGCAAACGGACTCAGGACGTTTGCCCAGATATATCCGAATATCCGGTTCACGATCCAACTTGCCGGAACCGCGGGCGTGCTCGCGGCTATTTCGGATGGCGATGCCGATGTCGGTCTCGTCTATAATCCCGTGATCGACACCGGCATCCGGTCGATCGCCATCGCGCGGCAGCCCCTTGCAGTCATAACTCCGCCGGACCACCCGCTTCTGACGCGGCCAAGCATCAGTCTGGCTGAAAGCATCGCATATCCCTGTGCGCTGCTCATTCCGGGGCACGGCGTCCGCCAGCTTGTCGGACGGGTAGCGGCCGATTGGGGGCTTGCCTTGTCGCCTGCGCTGGAAACCCCTTCGATCGACGTTCTCCGCCAATTTGTCCGCGCCAGTCTCGGGATCACGTATCTTCCTCCCTTCGCAGTCGATACGGAGTTGGCCCGTGGCGAGGTCGGTATCGTCAGGCTTACGGATCCCCTCCTGGTCGAGGCAAGCGCCCATATCATCGTGCGGGCGCGGCGGCGCCTCCCAGTCTCAGTTGAACAATTGGTCGGTCACATCGCGCGCGAGATGGTCGCGTTCCGGGTGAAGCATCCCTACTGACATAACGTGTTGCTGACCCGGCAACACCTTGTTCTTTCCTTTCGTCTTGCTGGTAGGAACTCCGTCCCTGACTCTTGCTCGAACATCGGATCGCCCGAAGGCGAGGGCGAAGTGTAGGGAACATCGAATGAGCGAACAGGATCGTGAAACGGTCGGGGTCATCGGCCTTGGGAGCATGGGGCTGGGTATGGCCCAAACGCTTGTCGGCAAGGGCTTCCGGACCTTGGGGTTCGACGTCTCGGATGCCCGCTGCGATGCCGCAGCAGCAGCAGGGATAGAGCGAGCCGGGACGATCGGGAATGTCTTCGCCGAGGCGAGTTTCGTTGTGTTCTCGCTTCCCTCCGCGCGCGAGGTGGAAGCGGTCGTGAAAGCTCCAGGGGGACTGCTCGAGGGCAAAGGGGCAAAGCGGGTCATCATCATCGATACGTCGACGTCCGAGCCGGATGTCAGCCGGGCCTTGGCTGCGGAACTGGCTACCGCCGGGCATGGCTTCATCGACGCACCTGTCAGCGGAGGCCCGCTGGGGGCAAGCTCGGGCAATCTCACGATGATGATCGGCGGCAGCGAGGAGGATGTTGCCTTGGCTCGCCCGGTGATCGAGGCGTTGGCCTCCAAGATCCTGCATGTCGGCCCGACTGGGGCAGGAAACGTGGCGAAGCTCGTCAATAACATGCTCGTGGCGGCTCATATGCTGACCACCAGCGAGGGGCTGCGGCTTGCGGCAGCTGCCGGTGTGGATCCAGACTCGGCCCTTCGGGTCTTGAACGCCGCCACCGGGCGGTCGGCGCTCAGCGAAATCCACTTCCCGAAGTGGATCATGTCGGAGCGTTTCGACAGCGGCTTTTCGATGGGCCTGATGCGCAAGGACGTGCGGCTTGCCAAGGAATTGGCGGAACGGGCCGGGATCGATCTTCCTATCGCCCAGGCGGTTTCGCGGCAATGGGGAGAAGATAGTCAGCACCTGGTCGATACCGACGACTTCACACGCATGGGCGAAGTTTCGCCGGCTCGCGAATCCTCCAGCAAGAAGGTTGCCTGACATGAACATGCCGCTTTTGAATGCCGACAGTAGCGCACGCGTTATCGAACTTCTGCAGGACTTCCTTCCGTCGAAGGACGTCGGAAGCCTTGTCGCCGGCGAGATTCTTCCTGGAAGTGGAGAGGTCGTCGACCTGATCGACCCCGCAACCGGCAAGGTTATTCTGACCTATGCCGACGCCGGGTCGGCCGTGGTTGACGCTGCGATGGAGGCTGCCCGTGAGGCGCAGGGGCGCTGGATGGCGCTGACCGCATCGGCGCGGGGCCGGGTAATCTGGGAGATCGGCAGGCTCTTGCGTGAGAATGCACCAGCCATCGCCGAACTGGAAAGCCGGACCGCAGGGCAGCCGATCCGCGACACGCGCGGCTTGATTGGCAAGGTCGCCGAGATGTTCGAGTATTATGCGGGATGGGCCGACAAGATGTACGGCGATGTCATCCCCGTACCGACCTCGCATCTCAACTATACCCGCAATGAGCCCTATGGCGTCGTGGTGCAGATCACTCCTTGGAACGCCCCCCTGTTCACGGCGGGCTGGCAGATCGCTCCGGCCATCTGCGCCGGCAATGCCGTCGTGCTCAAGCCTTCTGAACTGACCCCGCTCACATCCCTCGTTCTCGGCGCCCTTTGCGAGCGCGCCGGAGTTCCGAAGGGCCTGGTGAACGTCATTGCAGGCGTTGGCCGCACATCCGGCCAGTATGCGGTCGCGCATCCAAAGACCGCCCTCGTGGTGTTCGTCGGCTCGGCCGCAGCCGGCTCCGCCATCGCGGCAACGGCGGCCCGCAATGTCGTACCCTGCATTCTGGAACTTGGCGGCAAGTCGGCCAACATTGTCTTCGCCGACGGCAACATTGACCGAGCTGTCGTTGGCGCCCAGTCGGCGATCTTCTCGTCCGCGGGGCAAAGCTGCGTGGCCGGATCGCGCCTGCTCGTCCAGCGCCCCGTGCATGAAGAATTCATCGAGAAGCTCGCGAAAGCTTCCGAGAGGATTCCCGTTGGGGCCCCTCTCGACGACCAGACCCAGATTGGTCCGATCAACAACGAGCGGCAGTGGAAGAAGATCGACGAGATGGTCCGTCAAGGCATATCGGACGGCGCTCGGCTCGCAACCGGGGGGCGCAAGCCCGCACATCTTGAGGCGACGGGCGGCTTCTACTATTCCCCGACAATTCTGGATTGTGTTGACCCGGCGATGGAAATCGCCCGAGAAGAGGTCTTCGGACCTGTTCTGGCCGTGACGCCGTTCGATGATGAAGCTGAGGCGATCACAATCGCCAATCGCACTCCGTACGGACTTGCGGGAGCGGTCTGGACGGAGAATGTCGGGCGTGCCCATCGGGTCGCGGGCAACGTACGGGCCGGAACTTTCTGGATCAACGGGTACAAGACCATCAGTGTGATGTCTCCTTTCGGAGGGTTCGGCCGCAGCGGCTATGGCCGTTCCAGCGGCAGGGAGGCGCTTATGGCCTACACCCAGACGAAGAGCGTTTGGGTTGAAACCGCCGAGGATCCTGCAATCGCGTTCGGTTATCACCCGGCTGGTTGAGACCTGGCAATCCGGCAGACGGATTTCAGCTAAGTCTGGATCCGTCTGCCGCCGCAAAAGGCCTTTACCTTGCGGCCCCACATCTCTTATTGAAGACGCATCGCGGCAACCAGGGCGGTTTAGATTACCGTTCCGTGAGGAGATGGGTTCAGCCTGCCGCGCCTTACGGCGTCTCCACGCCAGTGGGGTCACGGCGTTGCCCGATTGGCAACACCTCGTTACGAATTAGTGATCTATTCGCCTGTTCCGTCGCCTTCATACTTCCTAGCCGCCTCATAAGGGGGGCTGAGACGAAACGCGGCCCAGCCGCATGTGCTCGAGGGAACGACAAATATGGCACAGACAACATTGGCGAGATTCGGAGGGGTCGGGCTACACCTCTTCGTTTTAGGCATCGTGGTAGTAGCCGAGTCCATAGGGTTGATCCGGATTCCCATCGGCATCGCCGCCGTGATCCTTTTGCCAATTCTTTACGCTTTCGCGATGGGTATCATTCTGAACCCGAATATCATGAAAGGCACGAGACGGGTCCTGTCCGGCAACGCCACAAAGGTCGCCGGCACCATGATCGCCATTTCGATCATGCCGTTCATCGCAAAATTTGGCACGACCGTCGGGCCGCAGATCCAGAAGGTGATCGAGACCGGACCAGCCTTGGTGCTTCAAGAGATCGGCAATCTGGGCACGATTCTCATCGCCTTCCCGGTAGCCGTCTTCCTGCTCAAGATGGGGCGCGAGGCAATCGGGGCCACCTATTCCATCGACCGTGAGCCGAACCTGGCCTTGATTGCGGACAAGTATGGTCTCAACAGCCCCGAGGGTGCTGGGGCGATGGGCGTCTATGCGACCGGGACAATCATCGGCACCTTCATCTTCGCCATCATGCCACCGCTGATTCACAGTCTCGGGATATTCGATGTCAGATCACTCGCAATGTCGTGCGGGGTGGGATCCGGCAGCATGCTGGCCGCCTGCACGGGCGGGCTTGTGTCGGCGGCTCCAGCGGACAAGGATACGATCCTGGCCCTGGCCGCAGCGAGCAACATCCTGACCTATGCGACCGGCCTTTATGCCGGTGTGTTCGTCGCATTGCCGCTTACCGAATGGCTTTACCGGATCAGCCGCGGTGAGAAGACGTCCAGCATTTCTCAGGAGGCGCGGTCATGAGCACTGAAACCATCAAGAACGCTGCTGCGTCGGCGGACATCCTTAACGTGGAAGATGAACGTCGTATCGACCTGGCTCATCACGCATTGCTCCTTCTGGTCGCCTGCGCCCTTGGCTTGATCAGCAATTGGGTCGCAACCAAGGTCGACCCAATGGTCGCGCTGCCCGGGATGGCATTCCTGTATGCGATGTCCATCGCGGGTCTTCTCCTGGCAAAGTTCGTACCCTTCTATCTCCCGAGCGTCGCCTGGATCTCGCTTGTCGCGATCCTGGTGACAATTCCCGGTGTGCCTGGCTCAGCCATTATCGTTGAACAGGTTGGAAAACTGAATTTCCTCGCCTTGGCAACGCCCGCCCTCGCATATGGCGGTCTGGCACTGACGCAGAACGAGTTCCAGATTGCCCGTACCTCGGGTTGGAAGATCGTCGTCGTGGCGATCTGCGTCATGTTCGGAACCTATATGGGCTCCGTCGTGGTTGCAGATGTGACCCTCAAGCTCTTTGAATGAGGAGCAAACAGGCACCGACAGGAGAAGGCGCGCAAGAGGGCAATCCTCGTTGGATTGCCGGCAAGCACCTACTGACGGGCAGGAACCTTAGGTAGAATTCTCCCTGCAATGGGCTGCTGACCAAGGCAGCCCATTTTTCTTAGAGTGGGAGCCGGACGGTGCACCAACTGAGTTCAAAGCGGGCTCACATCTGCATGCCGAGGTGCTGTCGCGTTAACCGACATGAGGCGCATTGCGGCCAATTCTGTTCCCTAACGGATCAAGCAGTGAGACCAGCCGCAATTCTCCATTCAGCCATGGCGTTGAGGCGGTGCAGATGGGCGGCCAGAGCGGAGCGCCGCGCCATCCTGGTCCACAGCCCGTGCTTCTTGCCGGAGAGCGTGACGACGACCTCGTCCAAGTGCCGGATGTCATGGCGGCTCGGCGTCCTGCGCCTGAGGCGGCGGGCGCAGTCCGGTCGAACCTTCAGAGCCCATCGGCGGGCGGTCGCGGAGGAGACGAGGATACCGCGCTCGAGCAGCATCGCCTCAACGAGCCGCAGGCTCAGCGGGAGCCGGAACGAGAGCCACACCGCATCGGCGATGATCCCGGGTCGACAGCGATCGCGTTTGGAGCTGACGGGCTTGGGCATGCCGGCCCATGCACACCGCTCAAGCTCAGGCCCCAGTTAACGTCACGGTACCCTGGCATGATGATCTTGCGCGATGCGCTTTGTCTGAGGTGAACACAGTTCTGGCACCGTCCGTCAGCTCAGGGGCCAATACCAGGGTATCACGACCACCGCGACAAGCCACATCAAGAGGTTGAGCGGCATCCCGATGCGGAGGAAGTCGACGAAGCGATATCCGCCCGCGCCATAGACGAAGGTGTTCGTCTGGTACCCGATCGGTGTGGCAAAGCTCGCGCTCGCGGCAAACAGCACTGCCATGACGAAGGGGCGCGGATCGACGCCGAGCTGCTGAGCCAACCCAATAGCGATGGGCGTCAACAGCACGGCGGCCGCGTTGTTGCTGATCGTCTCGGTCATGATCGAGGTGAACAGATACAGGATCGCCAGGACTGCCACAGGCCCGAGGCCCGCCACCAGGGCCACAATCCCGTCGACCAGGACGGCCGCAGCGCCCGTCTTCTCCATTGCCAAGCCAAGGGCCAGCATGCCGAAGATCAGGATCAGGATGCGCCATTGGATCGCCTCGTAGGCCTCATCCGCGGTCAGGCAGCCGAGGGCCACCACGGTGGTGGAGGCGATGATCGCCAGCGCCGCGATGGGCAGCACCTCCAGGGAGGCGAGCCCCATGACCCCGATGATCGCCGCCAGGGCAATCGGCGCCTTGTCGCGGCGGAACGGGCGTTCGCTGGGCTCGTTCAGGTTTACGAGTACCCGCCGTTCAAACAGGCGGTTCAGCCCGTCCCGAGGTCCTTCCAGGAGGAGGACGTCGCCAGTCGTCAACTCGATGGAGTCGAAGTTCCGGTGCAGCTCCTCGCCTTGACGATAGATCGCCAGGATGTAGACGCCGTAGAGGCGGCGAAAGTTGAGATCTGCGATCCGGTAGCCCAACAGGCGCGACTGCGGACCAACCACCCCCTCCATGACGGCCACCTCCTCGCTGGCGATGGGCTCGACCAGATGTTCCTCGGGCTTACCAAACACAAGCGATCCGGTCTCCCGAAGCCCTATGACGTCGGCGGCATTGGTGCGCAGGACGATGCGGTCGCCGGCCTCAAGCTCGACCTCGTCCAGCCGAACGCGCCAGGAGAGGCCACGCCGGATCACATCGACCACCTCCGCTCCGCGCCGGGCCGTCAGACCCGCTTCCTCGAGGCCCCTTCCGATGAGAGGCGATCCGGGCGGGACCACCACCTCGGCGAGGAATGATCGCGCCGGCCGCTCAGCTAGCATGCTTGACGGGCGGTCAGGCAGCAGCCAGCGCCCGAGGAGAGCCATGTAGGCAATGCCGACCGAACCTATGATGACGCCCGGCAGCGTGATCTCGAACATCGATATAGCCGGCATTCCATGGCCGATAACCACCCCATTCACGAGCAGATTGGTGGATGTGCCGATCAGCGTGGTGGTGCCGCCGAAGATGCTGGCGAAGGAGAGTGGGATCAGGAGACGGGAGGGCGCGAGCTTGAGCGAGCGGGCCAGCACGATGGCCACCGGTGTCAGGATCACCACGACGGGCGTGTTGTTGATGAAGGCCGAGATGACGAGCACGCTAATCATGAGAGCAAGCACGGCCTGGATGGGCGAGTGCCCGGCCAGCCGTTCGACGAGGACGCCGATTCGTTCGATGATGCCGGTGCGTTCCAGGGCGGCGCTCAGCACGAACATGCAGCCCACCGTGATCGGACCGCTGTTGCTGAACACGGTGATTGCCTCGTCGGTGCTCAGGATCCCGACGCCCAACAAGATGCTGAGGGCGAGCATTGCGATGACATCGGGCGGGAAGCGCTCGCGTACGAAACCGTAGAAGACGGCGCACACCAGGGTGAGGACAATGCCAATCTGGAGAACATCCCAGTTCAATCAGCTCTCCTTTTCGTGGCCCTAGCCCAGGTATCGGAAGCCCAGGCGAGAAGAGATCACATCAGCGCACGTCCAATCAAGAGCGACGGGTCGAGCTTGGATACCGCGTCATCTGTCAGACCAAGCCAGTCTTGCCTTTCAAAGGCCTGGTCCTTTCAACTGCTCGCCGCATGAGGCGGAGCGAAGGTCGCTTCCTTATCTGCAACCTCAGCCACGAACTCGCGACGGAGCCGATACGAGGGGGCGCCACGGCGGGCACTGTGGTTGCGAGTCCCGCCACAAGATACAGAAGCAAGCTGGCACGATCGCGTCCCCTCCTAGCCAATGGTCCACTCCTCCGAGACCCGCCCCAGACGATTGGATGGCATCAGGCCGGTTCAGCGGCCCGCCGCTTCGAGGGTCAACTTCGTCGTGTACAAAGGTCTGAGGCAACATTCATAGCGCTAGCCCGGAGCATGCGTGAGCGTGGGGCATCTTCCCGCACATTTCCTGATGCTATGAGATGGCGAGAGGTCCAGTCAGGCATCCTGAACGCCGTCTCTTGGCGCTTACCAGAAGTAGGCCGCACATCCGCATTTGCATGGTGAGCAGACCTCTACAAGGCCTTGTTTATGGGCCGGTGAATCGCGCATGAAGATCAAGGAATTATTCTGCGAACCCCTGTGAGGAGCTCGAAGGTTCGATGGGTCGGCTACAGAGTTTTGGCTTGCCCGCATTCTTACAATGCGGGCAAGCTTCTGCCTCTCACGAAGGCTATATGAGTCTTCCCAGAAGGGGGACCGCCGATCGTCGTGGACGTACTCTGTCTTAAGACTAGCTAGCGGCCTGCTTCACGAAGCGATCATCGAAAGTTGAAGAGAGATCAACCTTGGCATCTCTTAGCTCGGGGTCGAGCTCCTTCAGCATGTCCATGACGCTCTTCATGCCTTCAGGAGGTACGATGCCGTTACGGGAATAGCTCTCAAGAGAATTCTGTACGGCTTTGAGGTAAAGCGGGCGATCGCCCAGATGATATTCCGGTGGCACTGTTTCGGCGATATCCTCCGGCTTCGCCGTCTGGAGCCATTTGAGCGACTTCATGAAGGCATTCACGAGGCGCTGGGTCGTCACTGGGTTGTCGTCGATAAAGCTCTTTTTCGTATAAACCGTCGCCGCCGGGTTCGAGCCGCCGAAGAGCGCCCGCGTTCCAGCCTCGGTGCGCGTATCGATCAGGATCGAGATATCCCCTTCCGACTCAAGCTTGGAGATCACTGGATCGAGGTGTGAGATCACGTCGATCTCGCCCTTCTGCATGGCGGCAACAGCGCTCGCACCGGATCCGACACCGATGAAGGCCGCATCGGTCGGCTTCAGTCCCGCCTTCACCATGGCGTATTGAGTCGTGAGCGCGGTGGAGGAGCCCGGCGCCGTCACGCCGATCTTGAGGCCTTTGAAATCGGCCGCGGATTTGATCTGCCCGGCCTTGTCTTTCTTCGCCGCAATCACGATGGCCGGAAACCGCCCGAGTTCGGTGATGGCGCGAACATCCTGACCTTTGGCTTGCATGCGAATGGTATGTTCATAGGCCCCGGTGACAACGTCGACGGAGCCGCCGATGAGGGCTTGGAGCGACTTGGCGCCGCCACCAAAATCGTTGATCTCCACCTCAAGACCTTCGTCCTTGAAGAACCCTTTCCGCTCCGCGATTGTTAGCGGGAGGTAATAAAGGAGCGGCTTGCCGCCGACGCCTAAGGTGATCTTGCTCTTCTCGGGCTTGGCCTGTGCGAGGGCGTTGCGGCTCAGTCCGGCAGCCAGAGCAGCCGCGCCCGTTCCAATGAGAAATGTACGGCGTTCCATCCTAGGTCTCCCTGCTTGAATGCAGATTGTGAACGGGAAGGATCGCCTAACCTTGCCCGTTTGTCGATGGGGCAGGGCGCCAGACCAGGAGGCGCCTCTCGATTAAGGTCACCACCATGTCGATCAGAATGACGAAGATCGAAAGGATCACCATGCCCGCGAAGACGCCTGTGACGTCGAACACGCTCTCTGCCTCGTGGATCTTGTAGCCGAGCCCTGCGGAGGAGCCGAGATACTCACCCACTACTGCGCCGACAAGGGCGAACCCTACGGAGGTGTGGAGGGACGAGAACATCCATGTCAGCGCCGCCGGCCAGTAGACGTGCCGCAGAAGTTGACGTTCGTTCATCCCAAGCATCTTAGCATTGGCCAAGACGACTGGGCTCACCTCGCGTACGCCCTGATAGACGTTGAAGAAGACGATGAAGAAGACCAGGGTGAAGCCAAGAGCTACCTTGGACCAGATTCCGAGGCCGAACCAGAGAGCAAAGATCGGCGCGAGCACCACGCGAGGTAGAGCATTCGCAGCCTTGATGTAGGGATCGAACACGGCCGCAAGCAGTTCGCGGCGGGCGAACAGAAAGCCGAACAGAATCCCGCCGCCGGCCCCGAAAGTGAAGGCAAGAATAGTCTCCAAGAGAGTGATCCAGAGATGCCGCCATATCTCGCCGGAAGCGAATTCCTTCCAGACCCTTGCCAGCACGTCGAGAGGGGTGGAGAAGAAGAACTGCGTTTGCCGCGTCGGGGCAAGGATGGGGTAGGCGGTCAGGACGTGCCAAAGCAACAGGAAACCGAGGCCTACGGCGACCTGGAGCAGGATCAGCTTCAATCGGTTCATGGGGAGGCTCCCTCTCCCTGTGCATAGGCCTTCTGCACCTCGGTGCGAAGGCTCGCCCAGATCTCCTTGTGGATATGATGGAAGGCGGGCTCGAGCCGCACCTCGGCGATGTCGCGCGGGCGTGGCAGCGTGACGGGAAACTCTCCGATAATACTGGCAGCGGGACCGGCCGACATGACCACCACCCGGTCGGCGAGCGCTATCGCCTCTTCGAGGTCGTGCGTGACGAAAAGAACGGCTTTGCGATTGGCAGCCCAGAGTTCCAGCAGCAGGTTGCCCATAATCTGTCGGGTCTGCGCGTCAAGCGGGCCGAAAGGTTCGTCCATTAGAAGGATCTCGGGATCGCGGATCAGCATCTGTGCCAGGGCAACTCGCTTTCTCTGGCCGCCCGAAAGCATATGTGGGTAGCGGTCTATGAAAGCGGCGAGTCCGACCCGCTGCAGCCAATTGCGGGCCTTCGCTTCGGCCTCCTTGCGGGAAACACCCTGAGGCTCAAGGGCTACGGCCACGTTCTGAAGGGCTGTCTTCCAGGGCATCAGGGCATCTTGCTGAAAGAGATATCCGGCCCGGCTGTTGAGGCCATGCAAGGGCGCACCGAAGATCTCGACTTTGCCATCGGATGGCTTGAGCAGTCCCGCAGATGCATTGAGCAGGGTGGATTTACCACAGCCGGTCGGCCCGACAATGGCGATAAACTCTCCCGGGGACACTTTAAGGTCAATATTCTGAACGGCCGTGTAGCCCCCCACCTTCGACCCGAAGGTGATGGCGATGCTGAGAAGCGAAACGGCTGGGGCGGTGGGTGAGACGGGCATGGGAATTGAGCGTTTCCTACGCCTGTGAGCGGCGCTTGGGGCAATCCTAAAGGCTCGCACTTCTCTATAGCAAGGGCGCACCGGCCCACGGGCCGGCCTATACCACAGCTTTGGACTTTTTGAGTTCGTTCAATGAAATAACATTTCTTGAAGACTCTCCGCTTGCTCCGGGCGCAGTAGACGCTAATAACCGCTCTCGGCACATCTGAGAATTCGCTGCTTGGTCTGTCGGCTGGCGCTAACCAGCAGTGCACGAAGGGCAGGAGAGCTTCGCATATCGACCCGAAGGCGACATTCCACCGCTCTCGGTTTCATGTCAGCCTGGCATCGCGAATGATCAAAGGGTCTCCGGTTCGAGCCCGGGGCGCTCACCATTCTTCTCGATGACTTACTGCAATATTGAGATCGACTCGGTCTTGGCAGCCACCATCAGCATGTCGCAGAGCTTTGGTGCAGAAGCTATTTCGGTTTCTGCAGCGAATGGGCTTCAGTGCTTGGAAATATTTTGCAACGATGTGGCGCCCTTCTGGCGTACTCAGTCAGGAGCGTGGTACATGCCCACAGTCGCGGGCGTTCGATGCAGTAAAGTCTTTCGCACAATCGCTAAGCGGTCGATGAATCCAGTACAACTATCCTTCGGATGCACCGGCATTTCTCATGAAAGCAGCGTTTGCTCCGCTATCAAGATTGTCTAGCAGTGGACCTCGTGTCGAAAGCGGAACCTGAATTACTGAGTCGATGGTGTAAGCATCCTTCCCTATCCATGGAGCTATGAGCTGCATCTCAGGGAGCACCGTTTCTCGGAAAACCTCGCGGCACATTTCGGCAACCTGTCGGGGCATATCTCCATGTTCGCCTCTCCGGGCAATCAGGTTGAACCGACGGGAGACACCAGCCCCAGGCAGCGGAACAACTTGCGACCGCCCAATAGCATGACGGGCCTGCAGAAGGCACAATGTCGTGGTAAGTGCCCATCCAAAGCCAGAGGACACCATGCTCAGCAGCGTGTCCGAGGAGTCGAATTCGAAACGATCCGGAGGCTCAAGCCCGAGCCGGCGGAGATGAACATCAACCTGGACGCCGAGTGACGAACGGCGGCTATAGCGTACCAGTGGCAGACGATCTGCAAGCCCCCTAAGACCATCGACGGTGAGGTCTTCATACTCCGCCGGGATAATCAGGACAAAAGGGTCTCTAAACAGCTCGTGACACTCTAGGCCTTCTTCGGACGCCAAGGGATCTGTCGTCACGATCAGATCGAGCCGCCGACCTAAGAGAGCATCCCGCAGTGCTGCATTGTAACCCGCCCAGATAGTAAGGTGCTCAGCCCGACTATGTAGACGCTTCACGATTTGAGGGCCAAAGGTCGAAGCGAAGCTGTCAATTAGACCAAGGCGTATCTTAGGCAGCGCCGTTTGGGCGCTCTCACGAACGACGGCGGAGATCTTGCGCGCCTCCAACAGCATGTTCTCAGCGTAAACCTTAAAGCGGAGGCCCGCTGGAGTCACTCGAAATGGGCGTGTAGACCTGTCTATCAGCACAACGCCAAGCGCCATTTCCACTTGCTTCAGAACCTGTGAAACTGCCGATTGTGTAAGCCCTAGCTTTTTAGCAGCTGCTGTTAGGGTGCCCGCTTCTGTTATTGAGACAAAGACAGCGAGTGCTGAAAGCTCCACGAATTGCTCGCGATCTTGGTGCTCGTCACCTGGAGTCATCTGCTGCCCCCATTGAGTGTGTTTGGCCTTACTCGGTGCCGGATATAGACGTTGTTGACTGACACAGGCTTCTCTATGGCCCATCCGCCAAGAACCAGGCACATCACCTTACGGAAAGGCACTTAGGCGATGCTGCCTTTCAAGGCTAGGGCCTAGAGAGAAGTCGCAGACATTATTAGCGGGCATATAAAAGTACCATTAAAAACACTAATGATGAGCGTTATCCGCTTCACTCAGGTTGACCTCTAAGCCTTCAAAACTCAAAAACATCAGCAGAGAGCGGGACACTAAATACGCCAACCAAGAACGTGACGATCCATCAGTTCTCGGACAATTCCGCTGTGCTGCAGCCAATTAGCTCTAAGGGAGGGCAATATGCGCGCTACGATGTCACGAAGGCAAATTCTTGCATCTGCACTGATCTCCGTCCTAACGACCGCTCCATTGGGAGCGGCTATGGCAGCCGAGGTTGAAACGAGCAAAGTATCATATGGCGGATCTAGCTGGCTTGGTCATTATCCGGTCTGGATCGGCATAAAGAAAGGCTTCTTCGAGAAGCGTGGACTGTCGGTCGACTGGAAGCTCTTCGGTACATCTTCGGCTCGAATGGGTGCGCTGGCGGCAGGTGATATTGAGTTCGCTGGTACAGGTTCCATCTCCGCTCTGGCCCTGATGGCGGCAGGCTCTAAGGCATTCTACGTAGTCGCTGCACCAGAGTCTTATGCAACGGTAGAGGGGATCATTGCCACTCCTGAGATCAAGACGATCAACGACCTTAAGGGGAAGAAACTCGGCGTTACGTTTGCCTCGAGCTCCCACGTTCTTGTGCTTGATGTTCTTGAGCAAGCAGGGTTGGATCCAAGCAAGGACGTCACATTGATCAACCTGCCGGCGAGTGACACGCCAAGTGCATTCAAAGCGAAACAGGTCGACGCTGTGGCCACCTGGACGCCCGCGTTCAACGTCTTGCGTGCACAGGAAAATGCCCACGTGCTTCTCGATGATCGAGAATTCAGCCTCTATAAGCAGTATCAATTCGGACCTGGGCCCGATGTTCTAACCGTGAGCCGTGATTTCGCGGACGAAAACCCAAAAGCAACTGCAGCATTCCTTGAGGCATTCTTCGAAGCCTCCGACTTCATCACCAGGGAGCCTGCTGAGGCCGCGTCTCTCCTGCAGGACCTGACGCAATTGCCCTTGGAAGAGCAAAGCAGCGTCTTGAAGGACATTGAGTGGACCGGGCGCGCTGAGCAGCAAAAAATCATGGCTCAAGACGGAGCTTTCCCCAAAGGGCTTCAAGCTCTTGCCGACTTCCTGGTACGTCACAAGCAGATCGACAAGGCTCCGAAGGTAGAAGGCTGGATCAAGACCCAGGTACTGCCATGAAAGCAGGCGCAATCACGGCAAAGTACGAAGCCTCCTCGGTCGCCGCCGAGCGGCCGCATCATTGGCGGCGGCTCAGGAACCCGCTGATCAGTTTGATTTCTTTTGGGACACTTCTGCTAATATGGGAGGGGGCTACAAGCCTCGGCCTGATTGAGCCGCTCTTTCTTCCTGCTCCATCCCAGATCGCTCAACGCGCTATTCTGATGGCGGAACAGGGAACACTCCTGGGGCACATCGCAGCATCTACTTGGCGCGTAACCGTCGGCTTTCTGATTGCCTCGCTTGTGGCTATTCCACTGGGTATTATCCTCGGATTTTCGCGGACATCTAGGGCCATCTTCGACCCAATCCTGTCATTCCTGCGCCCGCTGCCGTCCATGAGTTGGATTCCGCTCTCGCTCCTTTGGTTCGGTATTGGTGAGTCACAAAAATACTCGATCGTCTTTATGGGCGCCTTTGCTCCGTCACTTCTCTATGTCATCGAGGCAACGAAGAGCGTCGATCCGCTTCTCGTCAAGGCTGCGCAGAACCTCGGAGCTCGGCCAAGAGATGTGATGATCGAAGTTATTCTCCCCGGCAGTCTGCCGCAAATTCTCAGCGGCTTGAAAGTAATGTTGGGAATAGCCTGGACCTGCGTCATCTCCGCAGAACTGGTCGCCGCCCGAGAGGGTCTCGGTTTCATGATCATGAACGGCAAGGAGTACTTCCAAACCGATACGGTCGTTCTCGGAATGGTGCTGATCAGCATAACAGTAATGGCAACCGACCTCGTATTCCGCTTCTTCGAACGGAGAATCCTGCCATGGAAAGCCTGACATCTGCTCCTGCTATTGAGCTGTCACATGTTTCCAAGCATTACGGATCTATGCAGGCACTTAAGGACGTATCGCTTGCTGTTCAAGAGGGTGAGTTCGTCGTCATCGTTGGTGCTTCCGGTTGCGGCAAAAGCACGATGCTCAATATGATCGCCGGATTTGATCGTCCAACAAACGGTCGGATCCATGTGCAAGGGCGTGAAAATACTGGTGTCAATCCCGAGTGTGGGATGGTGTTTCAGCAGTATGCCCTCTTCCCGTGGATGACTGTTGAGGACAACATCGCCTTCGGCTTGAAGATGAAGCGGATGAGCAAAGCCGAACGTCGTAGCCGTGCTCAAGAGTATATTGACATGGTTGGCTTACGCGGCTTCGAGAAATCTTATCCAAAAGCGCTTTCGGGAGGCATGCGGCAGCGTGTGGCGATTGCACGTGTCCTTGCCAACAATCCGAAGGTCATGCTTTTCGATGAACCGTTTGCTGCACTCGACGCAATGACGCGTCAGGTGCTTCAGGAGCAACTTGTTCGCATCTACGAGCAACAAAGGAAAACCATCCTATTCATTACACATTCCATCGATGAGGCGCTTCTCCTTTCCTCTCGCATCATCGTGATGTCGGCTCGGCCTGGTCAGGTTGTTCAAGATATCAATAACGACCTTCCGCATCCTCGCAATGCCGATGTTCAACTCTCAGAACGCTACCTGGAGCTCAAGCGTCATATTTGGCATGCGGTTCAGGCAGAAGTCGTACGCAGTATCGAAGCCGCTGCCTAGTCACAGCTGAAAAGCTCGCTCTCTGGTGAGTGCGCCAGAGAGCGTCCACCTCCGCAATTTCCGGCCTCTACTCAACAGGCGCCCGTCGCATGCGCCTGCAAGAGAGCCTTTGCTTTGATGAAAGCGCTTCAAGGGGATCTTCATATGCGTATCAAAACTGTGCCAGTTGATGATCACTCCTGCGGTTGGTACCAGATCTTGCCCGAGCCGCAGCCGCCGCGTGTGCTGATTGGCCACCAAAGAGCCGATTGGGTAGTGGTGGGAGGAGGTTTTGTGGGACTAGCGTCCGCAAGACGGCTGGCGGAGTTGCGTCCCAACGACCGGATCATCCTTGTTGAGGCGCTCCGCATCGGGCAGGGCTCTTCGGGCCGAAACTCCGGATTTGTCATCGATCTTCCACATAAGCGGGATCTTGAAAATCCCGATATCGACTTCAAGCGCAAGATCATCGGCTTGAACGAAGCGGCAATCCAATCCCTTGAGGAAGTGGTTATCCGCCACAACATCGACTGCCAGTGGTCGCGGGCCGGGCGCTACCAAGCGGCCGTAGGTGCACGGGGAATAGATTACCTCAATAAATATAAGTTGCTGCTAAAAAATATTGACCATCCCCACACTTGGCTGGATCGTGCAGCGCTAGCACGGGTGCTGGGAACTTCCTACTATGAAGCCGGTATCTTCATACCAACTGGTATTCTTATGCAACCAGCAGCGCTGGTGCGCGGCTTAGGGCGAACATTGCCCTCGAATGTAGAGGTTTACGAATCTTCCCCGATTCTCTGCTTTGATCGCAGTGCTGGAAAATTCGAACTCAGAACTCCTCAGGGATCAATCGCCTGCCCAAAGCTCCTATTGGGAACCAACGTCTATTCGGCGGAATTTGGTTTCCTCAAATCGCGCATGGTTCCAGTGATGACTTTTGCGAGCATCACACGGCCTTTAACGTCCCGGGAGTTCGACGCGTATGGTGGCGAAGAGAATTGGGGCCTTACACCGGCAGATCACGCCGGAACCACATTACGGTTTACCAGCGACCGACGCTTGCTGATACGAAACCAGTACCGCTTTGCTCCCGACTACGCGAGCACAGAAAGCCGCCGAGCTGCTGTCCGCCAAAAACACCGCGAAGGACTCGCCAATCGCTATCCGCGTTTGAGCGAGGTCGAGTTCGAGTACACGTGGGGCGGGGTTTGCGGTCTTTCGCGAAACTATACCGCCTTTTTCGGCAAGCTTGACGATGGGATCTATACGTCCGCTTGTCATCAAAGCGTCGGCGCCGCGCGGGGTACGATCTCGGGACAGCTTCTTGCGGAACTCGCGATGGGCCAGGACTCAAATCTTCTGTCTGACATGATTGCTGTCTCCGGCATGCCGGCGCCTAACCCGCCAGAACCATTCCTCGGCATCGGTGTTCGCACACGAATGAAGTATGAGGCGTGGGTAAGCCGAAGCGAAATTTGAAAGGCTTTTCCATCAGGTCGCTGCGTATCACATGAAGCGAAATCTGCTGCAAAGAAGAACGTCATGAACATCACTCGACTGCATCGATCCGACCGTATGAGCCAGGTTGTCATACATGGAGGTACAGCATATCTCGCTGGTCAAGTTCCTGATGATTGTTCAGGGAACATAGAAGATCAGACGCGGCAGGTCCTTCGGAAGATCGATCTCTTGCTGACCGAGGTCGGGATAAGCAAATCATCTGTGCTCTTCGCCCAAATATGGCTGGCGGATATTTCGGACTTCCATGGAATGAACGCAGTTTGGGACGCGTGGGTAGATCGAGAGAACCCACCAGCTCGCGCAACCTGTCAAGCAGCACTGGCGCGGCCACAAGGAAAAATCGAAATCCTCATGACTGCAGCGATAGACGCTTGACATACATCGCGTAGCCGGAGCCGGCAAACCGAGGAATACGCTAGCGGTCGTCCGCGTCTCTCGCTGCTCAGGCAGAACGTCTGAATATCCGGGCAACTGACTCTTCTGGGCGGTCAAGAATCCCTCTGGGGTGAATCATCCTGACCAGGCACGATGGGATCTATCAACTATGAAGATTACCAATGTCGAAGTCACGTCACTGAAAATGCGATTACGTAAACCATACGTCTGGGCGCAGGGGGTGAAGGAACATTTTATTGCCAATCTTGTAGTGATTGAGGATGACAGTGGGGGCTGCGGGATTGGTGCGTGCACGACCGCGCCCGACCCAAGAGCTCTAGCACAGGTTCTCAGGCATCTCGGCACGCATCTTATTGGCCGTTCAGCTTTCGAGTGCAGCGTCCTTTGCCGGACCATTTCCAGACCGAGTTCAAGGCTTACGGAGCCAATAACCCTCGTTTTTTAAACCAGCTGCTCGCAGGTTTGGAGATGGCGCTATGGGACCTCATGGGTGAAGTGACTGGGTGCCCTGGATATGAGCTATTTGGCGGATCACATCGCGATGAAGTCGGCTATTGTTGATACCGTGACGTTAACTGGGGCCTGAGCTTGAGCGGTGTGCATGGGCCGGCATGCCCAAGCCCGTCAGCTCCAAACGCGATCGCTGTCGACCCGGGATCATCGCCGATGCGGTGTGGCTCTCGTTCCGGCTCCCGCTGAGCCTGCGGCTCGTTGAGGCGATGCTGCTCGAGCGCGGTATCCTCGTCTCCTCCGCGACCGCCCGCCGATGGGCTCTGAAGGTTCGACCGGACTGCGCCCGCCGCCTCAGGCGCAGGACGCCGAGCCGCCATGACATCCGGCACTTGGACGAGGTCGTCGTCACGCTCTCCGGCAAGAAGCACGGGCTGTGGACCAGGGCTGTGGACCAGGATGGCTATGCCCTCGACGGGGTCGTTCAGACGCGCCGCCTCTGGTGCTGGCACGCTGACCATTGGCGGCACGTCCGCAGCCCGCGGCGTGCTTGCCACCGGTCAGACCGTATAGGGATCAGGCAGAGCTACGCTCAATTTTGATGGCGGCATTCTGCAGGCGACGACCCATCAGGCCGATTTCCTGTCCAACTTTGCGCCCGGGGAGTTGGTGATCGGAAGCGGCGGCGCCTTCCTCGACGGCAACGGCTACAACATCGGCATCGGCTCTCAACTGCGAGGCGACGGTGCTCTGACCAAGCAGGGTAGCGGCATCCTGACCCTGTCGGGCACGAACACCTACTCCGGCGGCACGGTGATCGACAACGGGGCCATCATCGCGACAGCCACGAACGCGCTTGGATCAGGAACGACACAGGTCAATGGAGACACGTCCTCCCTGACCTTTGACGGTGCAGGAACAGTTGCAAGTTCAGCACCGATCTTCCTCAACGACTCGAGCCAGCTCACCTTCCGCAACGGTGCGAGCGCCGGTGAATCGACCATTACCATCGCGGCCGACGCTACGCCCAGCCTTGGAGCAGGCCTGTTCTTCTCGCCAGGAGCGACCGCGGGCAATGCTACAATTATCAACGAGTTCGCGCCTGCATATTCTGGTGTGACGTTCCGGAGCGGGAGCAACGCCGGCTCTGCAAGGATCGAGAACCGAAACGGGAGCGTCACCGGTTTTCAAGGCAGCAGTTCCGCGTCGAATGCAATGATCACGAACAAAGAGTTCGGTGCAACGCTGTTCGAGGGAAGCTCTACGGCTGGATCGGCGACCATCATCAACGAGGCCAACGGGCAGACGTACTTCTGGTCCAATGCCTCGGGCGGGAACGCGCGGGTGGTTAACAATTCTGGTGGTCTCGTCGACATCTCGGCAATCAACGGAACCGGCACTACGTTCGGCTCCATTGAGGGCCGCGGGACCTTTCAGCTGGGCTCCAAGGAGCTGACGGTCGGCTCCGACAATCGCAACACCACCGTGTCCGGCCTGATCGAGGGTTCCGCCGGTTCGCTCGCCAAGGTCGGAACTGGTACACTCACTCTCACCGGTGCGAATACCTATTCACGCAACACGACGATCGGGGACGGCACACTCGAGATCCAGAACGCCGGCGCGCTCGGCGCCAGCACGGTGCGAATGGCCGGTGGTCATCTGCGCTCCAACATCAGCGGCTCTGCGGCACTCCCGAATGAGATCCGGTTCGAGGCCAACCAGACCAGCACTCTGTCGGCAGCACCGGGGCAGACGCTGAGCATCAATTTCGGCCTTTCAGGCTACGGCTCAACGATCCACTTCGGCACCCCCACCGACACCGGAACCATCATCGTTGCCGGATCAGGGCTCGGGTATTCCTGGCACGGGCTCGAGGTGAATGGCGGAACCCTTAGGGCCGGTTCCAGCCAGCTCCCGTACCATCTCATCGGTGCGCATACGGTGACCGTTACTCGCGACGCCACCCTGGATCTAGCGACCTACGATACGCGCATCAGCACCCTTCAGGGCGAAGGCACGCTCATCAGTAATGGGCCAAGGCTGCGGATCTCTCATGGGACGTTCGGCGGCACGCTTGTAGGCAGCGCGCCTCTTATCAAACCAGGGGCCGGGACGCTGACCCTGACCGGCACCAGCACACTCACCGGCCCGACTACGGTCGAGGATGGTGCGCTGGTGGTCAACGGTTCGCTGGCAGCCTCATCGGTGAGAGTGGCAGGCGGCACGCTGTCCGGCACCGGCACGGTAGGCGGGCTAGTCGTGCAGAGCGGTGCCACGGTCGCGCCCGGCAACTCGATTGGTGCGCTGAATGTCGCCGGCAATGTGTCGTTCGCGCCCGGCTCGTTTTATGCGCTGGAGATTGACGACGCCGGTCACTCCGATCGTATCGCCGCTACCGGCACTGCCACCCTGTCCGGCGGCACCGTCCAGATCCTGCCGGACCAGGGTACCCACTTTGTCGAGAACCGACCCTACACCATTCTGACTGCGCGAGGTGGGGTCAGCGGCACCTTCGGCGGCACCTCGGGCGGCGAGTTTGCCTTCATCACCCCGACGCTACGCTACGGCCCGGATGCGGTCATCCTGACCATGGTGCGCAAGACCGGTCCGGAGGAGCCGGCGCCGATCGATTTCCACGCCGTGGCCCAGACCCGCAACCAGTACACCACGGCCGATGCAGTCGAGGCGCTGGGGGCAGGCCACCGCCTCTACAGTATGGTGCTAGGCTCGAGCGTGGCAGGGGCCCGGCAGGCCTTCGATGCCCTGTCGGGCGAGGCGCATGCCTCGGCGGCGACGGTCGCCTACGAGGATGGTCGCCTCGTGCGCGAGGCGATCCTGACTCGCCTACGCCAGCCCATGAGCACAACCCTGCCGTCGCTGGCCCAGGGCAGCTATTCTGCTGCCTACGCGAGGAATCTGCCTGGAGCGACGCCCCAGCCGGCTACCGTCACGCCCACCTTCGACACCGGCCGCTTAGCCCTGTTGTGGGGCGAGGGCTTCGGCTCCTGGGGCAAGGTGCGCTCCAACGGCAATGCAGCCTCGCTCGACACCTCCACCGGCGGCTTCATCCTCGGTGTCGACGCACTGGTGGCCGACAGCTTCCGGATCGGCATGGCCGGCGGCTTCACCCGCACCACGTTCGACATCGACGGTCGGCTCTCGTCAGGATCGAACGAGAGCATCTTCGGGGCGCTCTACGGCTCCAATCATGGGGAGGCCTCACTCTCATACTGGGCGCTTCGTACGTCCGACATGACTTCGACGTGAGCCGCACCGTCCGCTTCCCGGCCTTTACCGGTGCGACCAGCGCCTCCTATGACGGCTGGACGGCACAGGCCTTTGGTGAATTGGGTTACCGCTTCGGCTGGCCGGGAGCAATGATCGAGCCATTCGTGGGCACCTCGGTGCTGCGGCTGCACACGGACGCTTTCCGGGAGAGCGGCGGCGCTGCCGCGCTGAGCGGCTTCGGCCATAACAACGATCTGGGCACCACCACGCTGGGTGTGCGGGCAGAAACGCGGCTCAGTCAGGATCTGCCGCTGACGCTGCGGGGGCTTGTGGGCTGGCGGCATGCCTATGGCGATGTGGAGCCTGAGAGCCTACTGGCCCTTGCGGGCGGGGCATCGCCGTTCACGGTGTCGGGCGTGCCGGTGGACCGGGACGCGCTGCTGGCGGAAGCCGGTCTCGATTGGCAGACTTCGAACGGCGTAAGCCTGGGCATTGCCTACTCGGGCCAGATCGGCACCCGCGCGCAGGATCATACCCTCAAGGGCAACTTTATCTGGCGGTTTCAAGACGGCTTGCGGCGCCGACGACACCAATACCGAGCCCCGCCGAGCACGTCGAAGGCGAGCGCGCCGAAGCGGGCGACCTCGTAGGCGGCGCCGACCTCGATGATTGCCATCTCGATGTCGAGCCCGAGGGACGTGCCGAGGGTTCCCGACACGCCGGGTGCCGGAGCACGGCTCCTGACGTTGCCGCGCTCGAGGCCGATCTTGCTCCAGACCACGTTGCCCAACAGGGCGATCGGGCCGTTGCGGGCCTCGAAGTCGCCCATCAGGCCTCCGAGCGTGTCGCTCTTCCCGACGACGTCGACGAAGCCTGCATCGGTCATTACCGCATCCCTCAACCCGCATAGAGCGAGAGAGGAGTTGAATATCTCTCATCCATTCTTGAGAGGAAGGGATTTAACAGGTGGCGATTGCCTGTCGCCGCAGAATCGAGCCAGTCCGAAGTCAGCCACGCGAACGCATGTCGCGCCGGCAAAACAAATAAGCTTAGGGCAGAAATTCAAGTATTAAAGTGTGCTCACCCAAGAATTGCTATGCGCTCGACGCATGATGCCCGAGAACGAGGTGTTTAAAGTGTGCCTTGTACCTCGGTAGGAAAAACCTTCTCATTCTTTAATGTCGAGCTGATTGGGAGGAGCAGTCGCGTGAGCGCGACCACATCATTTTTAAGTTCTGGGAACAGTATGTTCTTCCAAGGCAGCGGGCACATGATCACTGCGGAGGAATAGGGAATCATGTATAAAACTGCACTACTGACTGTAGCGGCGTTGCTAGCACTATCGTCGACATCGACAACGCGAGCCGTAGCTCAGACCAACAATTCAACCAATCATGCTGAGGTTGCAAACTCGATTCTTGAAAACCCCAAATTCAAGTCCGCTGTCGCGGTCTTTGACCGGGACCACGACGAGATCGTTTCCGAGCTAATCGAGATCACCGAGATCCCTTCTCCCCCTTTTAAGGAAAAGGTGAGGGCCGAAGCGTACCGGAAAAAACTTGCTGATATCGGCCTCACGGATGTTGAAATCGATGAGGAGGGCAACGTCCTCGGCGTTCGGAAGGGTGCCGCAGGCGACGGAAAGTATGTTGCTGTAATTGCTCACCTCGATACGGTGTTCCCTGAAGGCACCGAAGTAAAGGTGCGCCGGGAAGGCACTAAGCTCATGGCTCCGGGCATTGGAGATGATGCCAAGGGGCTAACGGCTGTTTTGGCCTATCTCAGAGCCATGGACGAGGCGAAGATCCAGACGAAGGACGATGTCTTGATCGTCGGCTCTGTCGGTGAGGAGGGCTTAGGCGATCTCCGAGGGGTGAAGCATCTGTTCCAGAAAGGAAAATACAAGGACAAGATCAAGTCGGCCCTCATCGTCGACGGCGGCAACATGGAGACGGTCACTAACGGCGCGACGGGCTCCAAGCGCTACTTGGTCAAGTTCCGCGGTCCTGGCGGTCACAGCTATGGCGCTTTCGGACTGGTGAATCCTGCTTTCGCGATGGGCGAGGCAATGGCTCAGTTCTCTCGGACCCAAGTCCCATCCGATCCGAAAACCACATACAGCATCGGCGTGATCGGCGGTGGCACATCCGTCAACTCGATTCCGAACGAACTCTGGATGCAGGTTGATATGCGATCGGTCTCGGTCGAAGAGTTAGCACGACTGGAGAAACGCTTCCTTGAGATAGTCGACCGCGCTGTCGAGACGGAGAACTTCGCTCGTTCGACAAAAGAAGGGCCTATCACAGTAACGAAAGAACTGGTGGGTGATCGTCCTGCCGGAAAGACGGACGAGAACAGCGATATTGTTCAAGCTGTCTCAGCTGTCCTGAGTGCTTACGACTACAAGCCCAAATTCAATACCAGCTCAACCGACGCGAATGTTCCCATGAGCCTCGGCATTCCCTCCGTCACAGTCGGGCGTGGAGCTCCCGGAAAGTCTGATCGGAGTCACTCCCTTGACGAGTGGGTCGATGTTGAGAAAGAGCCAGACGTGAAGGCTTTGAGTGCTGGCCTGGCGATGCTGCTTTCCGTTGTTGGTATGAGCGACAGCTCTCTTTGATCGCTTCTGATTGGCGGCGGAGAGATCCGCCGCCAGCGACATTGCTGGGACTTTATAGCGTGTCAAAGCCAACGCTCCGCTCTTCTCGACCTATGCGAGGACGCTTCCAAGCTGAGGGTGAGGATGGGTGGCCCATCAAGTCCTAGCCGGCATGTCATCGTCGCTTGCCGCGCGCTTTGGTCCTGAGAACAGAGAGACCAGAGGCAGTAGTCCTCCTGAGAATGGTTTGTCTGTACAGGCCGAAATTCTGAGTTGCATCGCCAGCTTCAGGGTGGTCCTTTGATGAAAGTACATCCCTCATCAGGATTTGGGCGAAGACTCTTACGCGGGTTGGGCGCCTTAGCTGTGCAGTGTTCTGATATATGCCTACAGGAGACCTGCGCTCCACACGCCATCCAAGCGCGACGAAAATGATGAGATAGCAGCCTTAAGCCCCGTCGGGCACACTAGCCCTGCGGCTGGTATGCTCATGGTTAACGATTCATTGATAGGATCAGGGTGAAAGTAACTGAAGCCAATCGCGGCTCTTCGGGGAGAACAAAGGTGTTTCAGCCTGACCCAGCCCAAATTGTTGAGGAAACGCGCCTTGATCGTCTCAGAGGGCTCCGGCAGCCAACAAGGGTGGAGCAGCTTCCGGACGCATCCCACGCAGCGGCGGTTCTGATGAAGGCCATCGACGACAACCTTGCTGGCCACCCACACATCGCGGCCGACCCTGAACTCTATCACCTCGCGTACAGAGCCTTCGAGGCTTTGTTCACGCTGCACTGCGCTCTCACCACCCAGCGGCAAGGATGGACATGACAATGTTGCACAAAATCTCGAACTACTTCCGGAAACCCGTACCGCCACCCGCACTCCTCTTACATGCGGCAGACATCGATGAGCGAATCGGCGGGACGAGGTCAAAGCGCGCAAGGATCAGAGATACTTTGCGCAGATATGAGAAAGGCAGCCTGAAAGAGGCCCAAGCCGTGGAGGAGCTTTTGAAGATCCTGAGGTGAACAGGCTTCTCGTCAATCCGTTGATAGCTCTCGATCACTGCACGGGTCTCGCGAGAGGAAGGCTCTGGTTCGATTCTTTGCAAAGCGATACGGATGCACCGTTGAGACTCCGCTGGAGCTCCTGCCAGATCCTTACATTTCAGCGTATCGCACCATCGACGCTGCAGATGATGGCTGTGGCGACGATCCCAAAATTTCGTTCCGGTAGAAATTTCTAAGCACGTCAAGCGTCCGCTTTTGGTTTCATGTTCTGAGTATCCCATAGGCGGGTCCGCGCCCAGATGTCACTGCGGCCACACCTCGGCGATACAGTTTCTCTTGAGGTTGATAAGCGCACTTGTAGCCTGCCAAGGAGGATTGCCTTGCAAAGACCGTCGACCGGCCGTTTCGAGTACGACCGCGCTGAACTCTGGGCAGATGGTGTCGTCCATGTGGTCGGCATTGTTCTGGGGTTCGCGGCTGTAACAGGCGTCATTGTCGCAGTCCTGCCCAGCCCAACGCCTTCAGACCTGATCTCGATCCTGATTTACAGCGTCGCGATGATGGCAGTTCTGGTGATTTCGGCAGTGTACAACATGTGGCCGATCTCACCCATGAAGTGGTGGCTGCGGCGCTTCGACCACGCTGCAATCTTCATGCTGATCGCAGGTACCTACACACCATTCCTGGCACGTATGGGCGGCGATCCCATTCCGCAGGTCCTCATGGCAGTTGTTTGGCTGGCTTCTCTGATCGGGATCATTCTCAAGTTAGCATTGCCGGGCCGGTTCGACCGGCTGTCGATCGCCTTATACCTCCTGATTGGATGGAGTGGTATTTTCATCTGGGATCACATCCTGATGCTTCCGAGCACGACGCTCACGCTGCTCGGCGCTGGTGCACTGCTCTACACTGTGGGCGTAATTTTCCACGTGTGGGACAGCCTGCGGTTTCATAACGCGATCTGGCACGGTTTCGTGCTAGTGGCGACAGCATGCCACTATGGCGCTGTGCTCACCTCATTTGTCATGGCACCCGGCACATGACGAGCAGGCATCAACATGCGGTTTACTTTCCATGTAGCCTTCCGAAACTATCTTGACGCTGATTTATAACATCCCTCCTCAACCATTCAAAATGCACCATCCTGATTGAACCCATGGGAATTTGAGATGGTCGTCCGGGCTAACCACGTGCACGGGATGGGATCGCCATGGAGGTGCGCCCCCGAAGGCTCTGTAACGCTGCGGCGATGTCATCTTCGATCTTGCGCGCAATGGGATGACGATAATGGATCTGGTCAATAAAGAGCTTTGTATTCTTCGATTCTGGACGATCGAACCACCAATCGACGACAGCCGTATGCGGACGCCTCGATGCCAGATCGACAAAGGCTTGACGGCAGGCTTGCTCAAATTCGTAGCGTGGAGTTCCCAGCTTCGGCTGCTTTGCAGAAAATACGGGCGGGAACACCAAAACGACGGACAGATCGGCGGGTAAGGTCGCTAGCTTCTGCCCGAGCACTCGCGCTGCCGGGAATGATCGGTCGGGATCTCCCCGCTGGTCATTCCATTGTTTGAACAAGCCCTCGTGCCAGCGTCGAGGATCCGCAAGGAGCTCGGCATAGAACGGCTCATAATCCCAGTACCCATCCATCGCCGATGATGCCTTGGAGCTTCGAGCGAGCCCGAGGCGCCGCCCTGCTTGCTCAAGGGTACTGATACTGAGCAGTCCAGAGAGATATTCAAAGGGGGAGGGGCTAAAGCGCCAGAATGGAAACGGATTCTGGCCGGATTTCTCGGGCTGGTTCGTGCACCAAGTGTCGCGGTTGATACTGATGACCAGCGCTTTCGCCGTGCGGTCATGGTGCTTCATAAACCAGTCGATCACTGTGAGTTGCTCAGGAACCTGAATTCCAGGCACGGCGAGTTGAGCAAATGGAATCCCTGTCAGTTCGGTCAGCCGGGCAGGCTTTATAAGGGCAATCGTCGAGTTGCCGATCACAGCAGCATCGTAGCTCTGATTGCGGCCTACGCTCGCTGTCGCATTGACGTCTTTTTGACCGCGGCTATCGGGTTCGCCCGACAACGGAGAGCGGCCCGTATCGTAAGGATCGATCAGGTAGAGACCGCCCATGAGCGTCAGGAACAACCCGACAGTAGAGCAGACCGCCCATAGTATAAAGCGGCTCCAAGCATGATGTTGAGCTTCCGGTATCATCGGATATGCCGTCCGTCAGAACTGAAAATAGATGAACTCGTAATTCGCCGCGTCGCCGATCTGGAGCAGAACGGCCATTAGAACGGCAGCGAAGCCCACGGCGATCCAGCGCCGCGGCGGAGCGAGTTGAATGGCGGACCATGCTGTCGGACCAAGGCAGGCGATGGCGGCCGCGATGGCGATTGCTCGCCATTTGAACACATCCCCCAGCGGGGCGAACCCGAATAAGCCCTCGTAAACTCTCAGGGCGGCATCAAAGCTCGGTGCGCGGAAGAGCACCCAGGTGAACATGACGAACAACATCGTCAGCACCCAGCCTGCAGCAGCCGGCATGCGCAGCCTTGATCGACGCCAGACGACGCCCGCCGCGAGCCCCAGCCCGTGCGCAACGCCCCAAGCCACGAAGGTCAGGCCAGCCCCATGCCAGAGCCCTCCCAGCGTCATTGTCGCGAGGAGTGCGCAAACCTGGACGGTCAGTCCGTTTCGGCTGCCTCCGAGCGGGATATACAGGTAGTCGCGCAGGAAGCGGGACAGGGTCATGTGCCAGCGCCGCCAGAAGTCCTGCAGGGAAGTGGCGGTGTAGGGCCTGTCGAAGTTCGGTGGCAGGACGATCCCAAGCATCAGGGCCATGCCGAGAGCCATGTCCGTATATCCGGAGAAGTCGAAATAGATCTGGAACGTGAAGCCGAGGGTCGCCTGCCATGCTTCGGCAACGGATACCGCTCCCCTGGTCGCCTGATCGAAGATCGGATTGACGTATTCAGCCAGAGGGTCGCTGATGAATACCTTCTTGGCAAGACCGAGCGTGAGCAGCATGAGTCCGCGCCCGAAACGCTCCGCGGCATCCGGGCGCTTATACGGTCTCTCCTCGAACTGGTGCATGATTTCGCTCCAGCGGACGAGAGGGCCGGCAAGCACCTGCGGGAAGAAGGTGATGTAGAGCGCATAGCGGACAAGACCGTAGCGCGGAGCGCGCCCGGCCTTGAGGTCGACCAGATACATCACGTGGTGAAATGTGAAGAACGAGATGCCGAGCGGCAAGCCGATGTCCCATTTCGGAGCCGAAAGCCCGGGGATAAGAGCCGCTAGGCCCGTGAAGAAATTGAAGTATTTGAAGATACCCAGAACGATCAGGTTCGTTACGAGAGCGAGCGTGATCAGGACTCCACGCTGCGTTCGCAGAAAGGCCTGCGCAACGATCCAGTTCACCAGGATCGAGGCCGCGAGAAGAGGGGCGAAGCGCCAATCCCAATAGCCGTAGAAGAGGAACGACAGAATGAGTAAGAGAGGTAATCGCCATTGCGGCCTGAAGCGCTCGACCAACCAATGAAGCGCCAAAGAGCCTGGGAGAAAAACGAGCAGGAATGCAAATGAATTGAAGAGCATTAGGAGCCGGAACGTCGCTTGGTTTCACCGGACACAGAGGCCTCGGCTTTTGGAAACCTGCACCCGGTCTTCGAAGCTCCTCGCCGACAAGACTACATGAGTCAAGTTTTCAAAGAATGGCGAATGAAATTACTCGGAGAGTATGCTCAACAAGCCACATTTGTCTATGTAACATACGAGCGGTTCCAGGTGCCAGACCAGGCTAGACAGCACTTCAGCGCGCAGCATATCCAAAGGATGATCCGACATAAGCAGTCTAGAAGGGTGCCAGAACGGCGCCCTGGCCCAGGGGGCATGTCATCGCGCTTGGTTCCCAAGGCATCGGGTACTTGCCTCGAAGCGATGATGTCAGCTCGATCACCCATCACCTCTACGAGAAACCATCTCAGCATATTCGCATGATGGACCACGTCCTACCTAAAGAGTATTGCATGATTGCCTTTACAAAACGCGAGGCCCGACAAAGCGGCAGGAGAGCTTCAAGCGTAAGAATGCCTCTGAGCGAAATATTGCCGTACAGGCCGTCATGCACGCAGCTGCTGTGAGCCATTGAGTTAATCGAGCGCTTCTACCGTTGGTATTTACGCCGTATGGCGAGCATATGGATAATTGGTTAATAAAAGCAAAGGTTTGGTCTCTTGACCTTGCCGGTTGAAGGCATTTCTCCTCTATGCGCGAGTCTTAAGAAGGAGACAAGCCTTGGCCACTTCTCCGAGGAAAAACCCCAGTGCAAACGCTGCTCATTTTCCAAGCGCGAAGCGGCTGCTTACCTGCGTCTTTCCGAGACTTCGATCATGCGGCTCATGACGGCGGCCCAGCTTCCGGATCCGTCGCAAATTTTGTTCCGGAGTTTCAGCTGATCCGTCTTGGCTCAGCGATGGAGGGGGGCATGTTCAAGGGCAGGCATTTCGAGCGCCCAGTGATCCTGCTCTGCGTCCGGTGGTATTTGGCTCATGTCCGGATCCATCGATCGGCTTGGGGCGCGGTTTGAACAGCTTGGCGAGGAGCTGGATGGCTTTGTGAAGAAGCCGATCACTTATCGAAAGATCGGTGACGAGTTCGTCGAACGTCATCAAACTGTCATGAAAACTTCACTGTCTTCAGAGGCTCTATCCTGCTACTCAGCCGAAGTTTAGCGGGGTAAGTATTCTATGGCGAAAAAATCCAAGACCGTTGACTTCGAACTGGTCCTAAAGGCGAAAGCAATTCGGAGAGCTGAAAAGCTGGAGCGGACGCTGACAAAACTGACTGCGTTTCACGCCCCAGGATCTGTAGCGGAGGACGCTCTGAAGAGCGTGCGAAATCTCCTGGAACAGCTGCGCAAGGAAGAGATCTCCAAAGAGAGCAACAGCGATCGCACCAAGAAAAAGACGAAGGAGGGAACCGACTCTCAGGAGAGCAAGCCGGTAGAAATTGCGTCGCCCTCGAAGTCGCCGCGCAAGGCAAAAAGACAGAACAAGACCGAAGGACTGACAGTCGTGGGCAACACCTGACTGATCAATATCTCCGTGTCCAGAGGCGGGGCGATTATCAGCCCCGCTCTCCTGAGCCGTCGATCGAAGACTTCCGTCGCGGCCTGAACCTGCCCTTAAATGTGATCCACGGCCTATGCGGCCTTCCGGGCTAAGCGGACCTTCTTGCCCCGCGTTAGTGGAGAGTCTCTCCTGAGGCAGGGGGACATCCATGCCCCACACCCGCTTTACGAAGGAGTTTCGGATGAGGCTGTGCGGCTTGCTCCGACGAGCGGCCGCAGCCGGCGTGAGGTCGCCGCGGATCTCGGCATCGGCCTGTCGCCCCTGCGCCCCTGGCTCGACTGCCGCCTCGAGCGCAAGATCGGCGCCCGAGGAGCGCCGAAATCCGAGCTCGTCTGGCGCGCCGTCTTCCAAACGCGCGCCGAGGTCATGACGGCGATCGGCCGTTGCATCGACGGCTTCGATAGCTCTGTCCGGCGTCCTTCGACGCTCGACTACGTCAGTCCGGTTCAGTTCGAAAGGCTGACCGGATAGATCCAAAGCCGCTCTCCGCCAACCCGAAGCAAGTCCAAACAATCCCTCCCCCAGCTTCGCCTCGGTCGGATGGTCGAATTTGGCCGCACAGGCAGCAGAACAAATAGCTGTCGCAGCTACTCCGCTCGCTGCCGTCCTGTCGTTTGTAGCTGACGGGCTGGGTCATGCCAGCTCATGTACACGCTTTGTCATGCTAGGTTTAACGTGACAACACCACAAGTAATAATCGAGTTTGTGACAGAACGGGACAAGATGAGTGTCAGGGTGGAGATCGTCATATCGAGGGTATCATTCGCGCACGACAGTGTGTTCTTTATAAAGAACAACATGCTTTTTGAGGATGGTCGGAGAGCATGATTTTTCTTAAAACCAAACACCCGACCTGAGGTCGTGCAAAGGGGGCAGGTTGCTGCAAAGGGAAGTGGAGAAAAGTTACGACGTTTCGGACGTGAAGGGAGAATGAATTCTTATAGACAGGAGTAGCTGTAGAAAGCGTCTGCCATGTGCGAGTTCTTTAAATCGAACATTTCTGTTGACTCGAACGGGGGGAGCGTTAGGTTTCAGGCGTTCCTCGGTTTCTAAGGTCCCTGCCATGCGCCTCACCCGTCGTGCTACCTTGCTCACCGCGAGTGCCACCCTCCTCAGCCCCCTGTTTCCTCGTTTGACTTATGCGCAAGACGTCCCCAGGCGCGGCGGCGTCCTGACGGCCCATCTCGGCTCGGAGCAGCGTATTCTGAACCCGGCTCTTCGCGCATCGACGGGCGTCTACCTGATGACCAGCAAGATCATGGAGGCGCTGGTGGATCTGGATGCCAACGGCAATCCGGCTCCTGTCTTGGCAACCGAGTGGGAAGCCACGCCCGATGGAAAGGCCGTAACCTTCAAATTGCGCCAAGGCGTGACTTGGCACGACGGGAAGCCGTTCACGGCTGCCGATGTTCAGTATACGGCCATGGAGATGTGGAAGAAGCATCTCAACTACGGCACGCAGCTCCAGCGATACCTCGAATCCGTCGACACGCCAGATCCGCATACGGCCGTCTTCCGCTATTCGCGTCCGATGCCTCTCAACCTCCTACTCCGGGCGCTTTGCGATCTCGGCTACATTGCGCCGCGCCACGTTTTCGAAGGAACCAACATTCTCGAGAACCCGGCCAATACGGCGCCAATCGGTACGGGGCCGTTCAAGTTCGTCCAATACGAGCGCGGTCAGTTCATCATTGCCGAACGCAATCAGAACTACTGGCGTAAGGACTTTCCTTATCTCGACCGCATCGTCTGGCGCGTGATTACGGACAAGTCGGCCGTCGCCGCCGCGCTCGAGACCGGGCAGATCCAGCTCAGCTCTTATAACGGGCTGTCGCTGTCCGATCTTGATCGATTGAAAGAGGATGAGCGCTTCGAGGTTTCGACCCGCGGCATCGAGGCGAACGCGTTCAACAACACCCTCGAGTTCAATACCCGTCGCAAGGAGCTCTCGGACGTACGTGTCCGCCGCGCGATTGCGCATGCCATCGACGTCGAGTTCTTCATCGAGAACTTCCTCTATGGACAGGGCAAGCCGGCAACAGGGCCGATCCCGTCATCCTCGTCGGCTTTTTATCCGGGCGGAGAGCCGCCCTATCCGTTCGACACGAAGAAGGCAGCGGCCCTGCTCGACGAAGCGGGCTATAAGCCTGGAGCGGACGGCACGCGTTTCTCGCTTAAGCTCGTGCCCATCCTGAACGGCGAGGACGTGCCGCTGCTGGCCACCTTCATTCAGCAATCCCTGGCCGAGGTCGGCATCAAGGTGGAGGTCGTACAGCTCGACGTCGCGGGCGCGCTCACGACCGTCTACCGCGACTGGAATTTCGATATCGCAACCGGCTGGCATCAGTATCGCGGCGATCCGGCCGTCTCGACGACGGTCTGGTATCGCTCCGGCTCGCCGAAGGGGGCGCCCTGGACCAACCAGTGGGGCTGGCAATCCGACAGGATCGACCAGTTGATCGATCAGGCCGCCACGGAGATCGATCCTGCCAAGCGCAAGGCGCTCTACGCCGAGTGGGTGACGGCGGTAAATGAGGAGATTCCCGTCTGGATGATCACCGAGCGCCAGTTCTTCGCGGCCACGAGCAAGCAGGTTCGCAACCACCACAACACGCCTCGCTGGGATTCGAGCGATTGGCACGACACCTGGATCACCTCATCCTGATGATGCGCGTTCTTCTGCTTGCACTTCGCCGCCTCGCCACCAGTTTGCCGACCCTGCTCGTCCTGCTGGTAGGGCTTTTCCTGCTCTTGCAGCTCGCGCCGGGGGATACGGTCGACGCGCTCGTGGCGCAGATCGGTGGTGGCGATCCCACCATGATCGATGAGTTGCGGCGATACTATGGGTTGGATGCGTCCGTGGCGGTACAGCTCGGGCGCTATGTCTGGCGTCTCCTCCAGCTCGACCTGGGTTACTCTGCGATTTATGGCAAGCCCGTCTCGGACGTGATCCTAGAACGCCTGCCTGCGACGCTCCTGTTGATGGGATCGGCGCTGAGCTTCGCGTTCGCCGCCGGGATGGCCCTCGGTGTACTCTCTGCGCGTCGGGTGAACAAATGGCCGGATACGCTGATCTCGACCTTGGGGCTGATCTTCTATGCCACACCATCATTCTGGTTCGGGCTGATGGGCATCGTCATCTTCGCAGTGAAGCTCGGCTGGCTGCCCGCAGGCGGGATTGAGGAGATCGGCGCGGGTTACACCGGTCTTCGGCGGATCCTTGACATCGCGTGGCATCTTCTCCTGCCGACCGTGACCTTGGGGCTCATCTTCCTGGCGACCTATCTCCGGATTATGCGCGCTTCGATGTTGGAGGTGATGAATCTCGACTTCGTGCGGACGGCGCGTGCCAAGGGGTTGAGCCCGCGCCAAGTCATTACGGCTCATGTTCTGCGCAATGCCCTTCTGCCAATGATCACCTTGGTGGGACTCCAGGCCGGTACGATGCTCGGGGGCTCGGTCGTGGTGGAGAGCGTCTTTGCCTTGCCGGGCCTGGGCCGCCTAGCATACGAGTCGGTCGTGCAGCGGGATCTCAACACGCTTCTCGGGATCGTGTTCGTGTCGGCCCTGCTCGTGATCGTCATTAATTTCCTCGTCGATCTTGTTTATGCGCATCTCGATCCGCGCATTGTCACCTAGGCACTGCCATGGAAGCTCTGAAACGACTTGCAAAGAGTCCTGCGGCCATTGTCGGCCTTGTGCTCCTCGTCCTCGTGATCGGCATGGCTCTCAGCGCGCCGCTGCTGTTTCCCAAGGATCCGCTCGGCCTCGCCGGGCGGCCGTTGCAATGGCCGTTTCTCAGCGCGCGCTTCTTGCTCGGAACCGACACGACCGGGCGCGACATTGCGGCCCAGATCTTCCATGGCGCCCGGGTGTCGTTGCTGATCGGCATCGTCGCGACGCTGCTTTCCATCACCATTGGGGTCGCCATCGGGGCTGTCGCAGGATACTATGGCGGCATTGTCGATGACGTTCTGATGCGTATCACCGAGGCTTTCCAGACCCTGCCGAATTTTCTCCTGCTTCTCGTTCTCGTTGCGGTATTCGGCTCCGAGATCAAGACGGTCACGATCGCGATCGGGCTTGTGTCATGGCCGGCGGCTGCCCGACTGACCAGAGCGGAGTTTCTCTCGCTCAGAGGTCGTGAGTTCGTTCAGGCCTGCCGCACATTGGGGATGCGCGACCCTCAGATTATTTTTCGGGAGATCCTTCCCAATGCGCTTCCGCCGGTCATTGTCTATGCGAGTGTCATCATGGCCACGGCGATCCTCCTCGAGAGCGCGTTGGCCTTCCTGAACCTGTCCGATCCGAACATCCCCTCATGGGGCAACCTGATCGGTACGGGGCGTTCTGTACTGCGCACGCAATGGTATGTTTCGGCCATTCCCGGTCTGGCGATCCTGCTAACTGTGCTCTCCGTCTCACTCGTCGGGCAGGGATTGAACGACGCGCTAAACCCGAGATTGAAAAAGCGATGAGCACCGTTGTTTCCATTGAAGGCCTGACCGTTGCCCTGCCGCCTGGAGCCGATCGTCCGCATGCGCTTGAAGATGTGTCTCTGAGGCTCGCCGCCAACGAGATCCTCTGCATCGTCGGAGAAAGCGGCTCAGGCAAGTCGATGACGGCCAGCGCCGTTCTGGGGCTTCTGCCGGAGGGGGTCAAGGCGGCAGCGGGACATATCCTGCTCGAGGGTCAGGATCTGCTGACTCTCAGCGACGCGGAACTGCGAAAGATCCGGGGCGCACGGATCGGAATGATCTTTCAGGAGCCCATGACAGCCCTCAATCCGCTGAGGACTGTCGGTGATCAGATCGCCGAGATGTTCCGTACGCATACGGATTTCGGCTCCGCCGAGATCGCGCGGCGGATTGTCGGTCTTTTGAGGGATGTTCATATTTCGGACCCGGAGGCGGCCGCACGTGCCTATCCGCATGAACTGTCCGGCGGCCAGCGCCAGCGAGCGATGATCGCCATGGCGCTCGCGCTTGAGCCGCACGTGCTTATCGCCGATGAGCCGACCACGGCGCTTGACGTGACCACCCAGGCCCAGATCCTGAAGTTGATCCGTGAGCTTCAGCAGCGCAAGGGAACGGCCGTTTTGTTCATCACGCACGACTTCGGCGTGGTGGCCGAGATCGCCGATCGCATTGCCGTCATGCAGCACGGCAGGCTCGTCGAGGAAGGTCCGGCGGATGAGGTCCTCAACCGGCCGCAGCATCCATACACCAGAACATTGATTGCGGCGGTGCCGCCTCTCACCCCTCCTGCGGCGCAGGCTGTTGCTGCGGAGCCTATCCTCCGGATCGAGCACGTCTCGAAAACCTATCGTAAAGGAGGCCTGCTGGCGCGCAGCCGTCGTGTCACCCATGCGGTGCAGGATGCCAATCTCGTTCTACCCCGCGGCGGCACGCTCGGGATCGTCGGGGAGAGCGGATCCGGCAAGTCGACGCTCGCCCGCTGCATCGTGCGGCTGCTGGATCCCGACTCAGGAGCGATCCGACTGGGAGATACCGATCTCGCAGCTTTATCCCGCAAGGCATTGAGGGACGAGAGCCGGCGCATCCAGATGGTCTTCCAAGACCCGTTCGCTTCACTCAATCCACGACGTCGGGTGGGCGAACTTGTCGCACAGGGACCGATCATTCATGGGGAGAGGCCAGCAAAGGCCTTGGAGAAAGCCAAGGAGCTGTTTGCTCTCGTCGGCTTGGATCCGGACTCCACCGGGCGCTACCCGCATGAGTTTTCCGGTGGGCAGCGCCAGCGCATCGGGCTGGCACGTGCCTTGGCCCTCGAGCCGGAGGTTCTGATTGCGGATGAGCCAGTTTCCGCTCTGGACGTTTCCGTTCAGGCGCAGGTTCTGCGATTGCTCGCCGATCTGCGCGGCCGCTTGGGCCTGTCGATGGTTTTCATCACCCACGATCTGCGGGTCGCAGCCCAGATTTGCGATCGCATCGCGGTCATGAAGAGCGGCATCGTGGTCGAGGAGGGTCCCACTGCGGATGTCTTCTCGAACCCGCGCCACTCCTATACCCAAACACTGCTGACCTCCGTACCTGGCCGCAACTGGCTTCCGCCCGTCCAGCAGGGTGGATTGCTGGCCGCGTCATAGGTCTATCGGAACATACGTTCGGTCCTTCATTCCAGGAGTATGATCATGGCCTCGCCAATCCCCATCATCGAGCGCCGCCGCATCGAGGCGGAGCTGCTCAAGGAGGTTTATGAGACGCTTGTCGGGAGATACGGCAAGGACGAGGCGAAGCAGCTCATCTCGGAATCCGTGCGCCGCTCGTCCATCGCGCAGGCGGCACAGTTCGCCGCCCAGGCCGAAGGCGGCACGAGCCTTCAGAGTTTCATCGACATCCAGTCGAACTGGACGGCTGAGAATGCGCTTGAGATCAAGCCAGTTTATAGGGACGACAGCCGGTTCGAGTTCAACGTCACCCGGTGCCGCTATGCCGAGATGTACAAGGCGATGGGACTGGGAGAGATCGGTGGTCTCCTGTCCTGCAACCGCGACGGGTCTTTCTGCGAAGGTTATGATCCCAAGCTGAAGATGACCCGTACGCAGACCATCATGGAAGGCGCCAGCCATTGCGACTTCCGCTATCGATACGAGGCCGACGGCGAAGCATGATCAGGACAAAAGCCGATATCGGAGGCGCAACGTGGACAGCAGCCTGACGTCCATCCGAGGTGATGCACCGACCTTCTCGGGTTTGGCCACACAGGCAAAGACCGTGGCTCGGGATCTGGACATGCTCGGCTATCCTGCGGCCAACTGGCCGAGCCAGGTGACGGCACCGGACGGAACGCCCGTTGCCGACGTCCTCGTGGTCGGCGCAGGAATGAACGGCATCGCTGCTTCCGCATCCTTGCTGTTCAAGGGAATCCGCAACATCCGGATCTTCGACCGCAATCCTGCCGGGCGGGAGGGACCGTGGCTGACCTTCGCCCGCATGGATACCTTGCGCTCGCCGAAGACCTTGCCGGGGCCGGCACTCGGCATTCCGTCGCTCACCTTCCGCGCCTGGTACGAGGCGGCGTTCGGTACAGATGCATGGGAGGCACTCTACAAGATTCCGAACGCCACCTGGGTCGAGTATCTCGCCTGGCTGCAACGCACGCTGAGACTGCCGATTGAGCACGAGGCTTCGGTCCGGCGGATAACGCCGCTGGCTGGGCTACTGAGGGTCGAGATCGAGACGCCACAGGGCGAGAGGACGCTCTTTGCCCGCAGGGTGGTGCTCGCGACTGGGCGCGGAGGGGCGGGCGGCGACCACATCCCCGATTTCGTCGACCGCAATCTTTGGCCCGATCTTGCTGCGCATACGAACGAGCCGATCGATTTCGGAGCCCTTCGCGGCAAGCGCATCGGGATTCTGGGGGGAGGGGCCTCGGCCTGGGACAATGCTGCAACCGCGCTGGAGCACGGAGCCGGGCACGTCGACATGTATGTACGCCGCCCGGTGTTGCCGCAGATCAACAAGGGGCGCGGATCGGCCTCTCCGGGCTACTTCTACGGCTGGAGCGCACTCAAGGATACCGAGCGCTGGTCCCTGTTCGCTTATCTCAACGACGCGCAGGCACCTCCGCCCCACGAGACAGTGCACCGCGCATTGCGTCAGCAGGGTTTCAATATTCATCTGGGCACATCCGTCAGGACGGTAGAGCGTCGGGGCAGGAAGGTCGTAATTCACCTCTCCGGGGCGGGCGCCCTCCGGGAACACGACTTCCTGATCATCGGGACCGGGTTCCACGTGAATGCCGGGGCCATCCCGGAGCTCGGTGATTGGTCTTCGTCGGTCGCACGCTGGCGTGACCGCTATGTGCCTCCCGAGGAGCTGCAACGCCCTGGCCTGGGCGATTTTCCGTATCTCGGTCCCGGCTTTGAGCTGATGGAGCGAACCCCAGGGCAAGCGCCCGAGCTGTCGCAGATCCATCTCCTCAATCATGGCGCTGCGCTCAGCCACGGGGCTATCGCAAGCGATATTCCAGGGGTCAATGTCGCCGCCGAGCGATTGGCCACAGCAATTGCGGCGAGCCTGTTTCGCGAGGACATCGCGCCAATCCGCCAGGACCTGGAAGCCTTCAACGAGCTCGAGCTCGAAGGAACGCCGTTCCTCGCGCGGTGACGGACGGGAACTCGACGCGTTCAGGCGTCTCGTTCCAGCTTGATCCAGCAGCATCCGCCGCCGCGTTCCGGACGCCATGTCTGGTTGGAGAAGGATATCCCGGCGGCCTCGAACAATCCTTTGTCGAAAGCGCCGGCCACACGACACAAAGTCGCGATGCGCTCGGCAGGCAGACCCGAATCGAACCAGGCGTCCTTGAGAGGGCAGCGATGCACGCGAATTTCCATCGTGCTGCCACACGAAGCGACCTCATGCGGATACATGCGTCCATTGTCCGGGCTGACTGACAGAAAGCGGCTGCCTATGGCCTTCGGATCGGAGGAAGTATCACGGAACAATACCTCAGCAACCTCCCGCCCGCGACGCTCCAGAGCCCGTGCCATCACGGCCGTAGCACGTTCGAGTCCGAGTTCAGCCTCAAGTTCCTCGAGGAGGAGGCGGTAAAGATGGGCCCGGTTTCGGAACGCGTCTTCCAGCTCGTTCCGCAAGCGTTCCAGCTCATCCATGAATGCCACCTGAGGATAAGGCTTCCATGCGGCACGATCGCCGCAAAGCAAGCCGACACGGCGATACGGTGCGTTAGCAGTGCGAACATCGGTGAGCCCAAGCGTTACGTCAAGGGTGAGTTTATACTGAGCAGCAGACTGCAGCATCTTCGAACACCAGCGGCAAGTCGGGATCGGATCCGTTGCAAACCGTTTGTTTCGGCGTTCCAGTGAATCCGTCCTGAGCTCAGTGATGGAGGGTGCGTATTCAAGGGCAGACATTTTGATCGCTCGGTGATCCTGCTGTGTGAGGCCATGAGCCGGTCGCCCATGCGGCTCTGATGCTGGTGGGCTGCGTGATCGCCTGATCCGCCGGCGCCCTCAACGCACCAACGCCATCCGAGGCTATGCGGCGGAGTTCGGACTGGTGGCCGCCAAGGAATTGTTGAAGAGCGAACTGCTATCCGACTTTGGGCGGCATCGGGATGACCCACATGATGCGCAGACAACAGGCGAAGTGTGCCCAGAGTCCACAGCCATCGACCGCAGAGCAGTTTGAGATCCTCGCCCCCTGATGCTGTAGGCAGTCATGCCGATTTCCCGGCCTCAGCGAAAATTGCGATGGATTCATCGACAGCAGTGCGGCTTGTGCTTGGTCCAGGCAGAGCCTATTGCCGACATTGCATATCCAGGATAAATTATATACACGAATCAGGAGAGGCGTAATGAAGCTGAGTGAAGGCGTCGAGGCGGCGATCCATTCCGCCGCTATGCTGGCGAGGCTGGAGGGCGGGGCGACCATGCCGGGCTCAGCGTTGGCTGAGGCGTTCGGCCTGTCGCCGAGCTATCTGCTCAAGCACCTGCAGGCGCTGACTGCCGCCCGCATCCTGGAATCAGTCCCGGGCCCCGCCGGCGGCTATCGCCTGGCGCGGCCGGCCGAGACAATCTCACTGCTCGATATCGTGCTGGCAGTGGAGGGACCGCGGCCCGCCTTCCGCTGCGGCGAGATCCGCCAGCGCGGTCCGGTCAAGCTCGATGCCTCGGCCTATGCGAGGCCGTGCAACATCAACGCGGCCATGCTCCGTGCTGAAAAGGCCTACCGGGCTGCCCTCGCTGCGGAGCGTCTCTCCGACATTGTCACCGAGTACGAGACACAGGGCGATCCGCGCGCTGTCGCTGCGAGCTGCGCTTTCGTCACGCAGCGCGCACGGCCACAGAAATCCACCGCAACCCGTAGCAACACGTGAAAGGACTACTCATGAAAGCCAGGCTCAACTTCTATGCCGAAGCGCCGCAACTGATGAACTCCGTCATGACCCTCAAAAAGGCGGTGGACGAATGCGGTCTCGAAAAGGGGCTTTTGCACCTCGTCAATCTGCGTACCTCTCAGATCAACGGCTGTTCCTACTGCGTCGACATGCACAGCCGCGAGGCGCGTGAGGACGGCGAGAGCGAACAACGCGTCTTTCTCGTGTCCGCTTGGAAGGAATCGCCGCTCTATACCGATCGCGAGCGCGCCGCCTTCGCCTGGGTCGAGGCGGTGACCCGAATTGCCGATGCCGGCGTGTCGGACGAGATCTATGAGAAGGCACTGAAGCACTTCACCAAGGAAGAGCTGGTCAAGCTAACTGTCGCCATCAGCTTGATGAACACCTGGAACCGGCTCTGCGTCTCCTTCCACGCCATTCATCCGGTTTCCGCCGCCAAGGCCGCCTGACCCGACCCTGGATCCAGCGAGGGCGCGGCCGGCCACGCCCTTGTTCTTCTTGAGGCACAACACCATGCTTTCGGATCATGGCAGCGAGATCATGTTCGCTGGCCGCTTGCTTCTGGGCGGAGCCTTCGTCTTTGCCGGCCTGCGCAACATTCAGAACCGGGCCCTTCTCACGCAGATGATGAGCACACGCGGCGTGCCGCAGGCAGGCGCCATGCTGTGGCTTGGCATCGTGTTGCAAATCTCCACCGGCGCGCTGCTCATTTCCGGCATCTGGACCAATGCTGCGGCCGCGTTGCTGCTTCTGTTCCTGATCGTCGCCACACCGATGTTCCACAATTTCTGGGATCATCAGGGACCGGACCGCGCGTCACGGATCAATGGCTTTACCGGCAATGTCGCACTCGCTGGCGGACTCCTGACACTGGTTGCGCAGACAATCTGATCCGCTGGCGTGTGCGGCTTCTGCGAACTATGCAGCCTCAATATGTCCAGTGATTGTCGCAAGCAGCCATGCGATGGAAATCCAACCGAGAGCCCCCAGCACGAACATGGCCCCAGCCGAGATGCCTGCGGCCCGGTCCATCCAGAGCGCACTCATGACCCTGCGCGGCTGGCCGGTCGCGCTGACAGACATCCCCGTGGAGCCGCTTGTGCCCGCGCTGGAGCCCATGAACATGAGCGCTCCTAGAGCGCCCGTCCCCAACCCAACATGGCTGGCCGTATCGAGCAGTTCTGAGGCAGAGCTCCGGCCCAAGACCCAAGCTGTCGCTGCCGTTATGAGGAAGGCTGGGACGTTCAGGGCAAACAGCCCCTCGGCAATGTTCTTCATGTGTGTCGGGCTCCCCAGCGGCAAAGCATAGGTCAGATGCTCTGGACCACCATCTGTGAGCGGCTCGATGCGTTCTCGTCCGAGGAGTGCCGGAACTACCTCAGGAACTGCGGATATGACCCCGTCTAAGTCGAATCCGCTCTAAGGCTACGCTGACGTTAAGCGGTTCCGTCGCAAATTCGGAGTGTGAACGAGGACGCGGCAGGTACTTCGTGGAGTGCTCATGCGCTGAGCAGGTGAGACGCTCGGGGAGGGATAGATGCCGATTGCCGGCATATTGCGCCTGCCGTTTACGATCATATGGGCCAGTTCGATCCCAATAGGAATGACGCGAGCAGTGTTGACAGTCTGAAAGCCAAGCATCGGCCGCACGTGCCTCTTGATGACTTGATGGTCCTGCTCAAGGCGAGTGTTCAAGGAGCGGCTCCGAACGCCGAGGCAAAGCGGATCTTATCTTCATCACCCATGGCGCCGCGGTCGCGGATCCTGACCCGGCTGACGGGACCGAGGCGATCCCGGCCTGGACCATGCGCTCAGGGCCATGGCCGTGCTCAACCATGCGCTCGCGTCCGTCCCATAGCTTCAGATCGCGGATGCTGGCGAAAAAGGCCTCGATCTCGATGGTCTGATCCGCCATGACGGAAGAGCTCCGGTGCCGCCCGCAGGGGGCTTCATGCCGCATGGATTTAGTACATCAGCTTAGGAGGCGGCCAGAAGCGGTAGTGTGCTGTTGAACTGGACCAATCAGCTCAAAAACTCTGACGCTGGCCTCAAATCCCTTAGGGCGGACAGCATCGACAAAACGGAACGAGAACTGCCCCTCAACCATGCTGACGACCGTTTCGCTGACTAGGATCTCGGTGCCGTATGTCTTGTTCAGCATCTCAAGACGCGCGGCCAGGTTTACCGCAGCTCCCAGCACGGTATAGTTCATTCGATCGGCAGAACCGATGTTGCCGACAACTGCCTCTCCTGCATGCAGTCCGAACCGCGTCCGATAGGGCGGCCATCCCTCGCGCTCGAAAGTCTCGTTGAGGGTTCGGTTAACCTCGCGGCACGCTAACACTGCGGCACAGGCATGATGGACGTGGTCGGCATCGTCCATGGGCGCGTTCCAGATCGCCATGACACTGTCACCGACGAACTTATCCACCGTACCGCCATGGGCCATGATCACTTCTGTTAGCTGTGCAAGATACCGGGACGTGTAAAGCGCAACCAGCTCGGGATCCGCATTCTCGGTGATGCCGGTGAAATCGGTGATATCCGTGAACAGGATGCTCACCTGCCGGCGTGAACCGCCGAGAGACATCGCTGCGCCTGTCTCGACCAATTGTTGGACAAGCCGCTTCGGCACATAGCGGGCAAACGCCTGGACGACGGCTCCCATCGTTTCGACAGAGCGGCTCAAGTCGTCGATTTCCCTCACGAACGAACGGACCCGCTTTGACGGTACGGCCAGATCGAACCGCCTGATCCGGTCAGTTTCCGCGGCGAGGGAGCGGACCGACCGCGCTAGCAGCCAGCTCAGCCACAATACGAGAGGCAGGGCAGCGGCAACGAGGGCTAACGTGAGAATGGCGAGCTTGCGCCTTTCTTCCTCAATCTCGCTGAAGAATTCATCGAGCGGTGCCATGATGGCGAGCATGAGGCCCGCATCTCCTGAAGTGAGCATCGCCCTGAAGGCGGCAACATAGGTGCGACCGCCGATCTCAGTGAAGATCTGCTGAGCGTGCCCTCCTTGCCTCCATTTGGCAATCGCTTCGCCGACGGCAGCCGTTTCCACCTCGCGAAGAAGGGGCAGCCTCAAGGCTTCTCCATGGTGAGCAGGGGCCTTCAGGAGCCCAGCCATCCCGGGATGAGCGATCACTCGCCCATCATCGTCAAACAGGAAGACCCTGCCGGCCACACCAAGTTGTTGGGCTTTCAGGAACTCATCTGTCTGGGGGAGGAGGATGTCGCCCGCGACTACGCCCTTTGCCCCGGCGGGCACCGGTGCACGAACCGTGTATCCGATCGAGGCATTATCACCAAAGATATACGGGTCGGTGACGACGCCGGCCGATGGGGTGAAGGTGTCAAGATACCAGGGCCGCTCCCGGGGATCATAGTCGGCACTCTGCCTATCCATCTTGAGGGTTTGAAGATCAGACGACAGGAATAATGTGGTGCGAGCTCTTATGCCGTTGTCGGACGTATGGATAACAACGAGGCGGAATTCGGTCTGGGGAGGAGCTCCCAGTTTCGCACGACGGTCAGCCCCACCACGATCCAAGAGATCCATCTCGATGAACTGTCCGTCATCGTAGCCGACATACAGGCTGTAGAGAGGCCGGTGTGCTCGGAGCAGCGCAGCGATCATGGCATAGAGCCGTGGATTGTCGTCAAGCGTGCCTGATTGCACAGACGGAAGCTGCTTCAGCACCTCAAGGGCGTTCAGGGCGTCCTGGAACTGGCCGTCGACCCGATCGGCCGTTTGCCCCGCAACACGATCGATATATGCCGTGGCTGCGGATAAGCTGATGGCCTTTGCACGATCGAAGCTCAGGTAGACAAGCCCCAAGCCAACGGACAACACAACTCCCATGAAAAGTATCGTGACGAGCGCTTGAAAGCTGATGCGCGGCGTTTCAGTCCGATCCTGGGACACCGTTCTGAGTGGAAGCCAGCCGAGCTTGGCTCGTTTATGGAATGAAGCTGGAGCGCCGTCGTTCATAATGACTGATGGAAGAGAGCCTCTAGTCAAGGATCGGAAGAAAGAAGACCGATGGCGCACGATGCGCTCGAGATCCTCTCAATATTCCATTGAATCTCTCGATCACGTCAGCCCCCTTCATCTATTTCCTCAGAGTACAGACAATTTGAGCCGTTGTCACAGGTCCGATATCCAATGACGCATCCAGGATGCGTTTCACGGCCTGCCGGCGCCGCTCAGGGTTCACACGTTTCCCGGGGAGATGCCCTCAAGGCTCCGCTTCTCCAGAGAGGTCGGCGACGGGCCTGCGTAAGCGAGCATTCTCCCGCTCGAGATCCTTCGGGCGCTTCGCTGCTCGATCTGAAGCCCGCCATACTCTTTCCGCCAGCGGAAGTAGCTCTGCTCCGAGATGGCAGCGTCTTTGCAGGCAAGCGCGATATTCTTGCCTTGGGCGAGTTGCACCTCGATCTGTCGCAGCTTGGCGATGATCTGCTCCGACCTGAACCTCCTCATGGGCATGGTATCTCCTGGGCTCCAGGTCGATTCTGTCAATCAGCCTGGTCCAATTCCACCCAGTCAAATCCCATCGATGTGACAATTTGTTCACATTTTGTTCTATCTTTTCGCGACAAGAAATTGTAGGGTCCGGCCTCTTCTCTCGAGCACAGGATTTGCGATGACCACGGATAAGGCCAAGGCGATCGAGACCGCCGTCAGCCAGATCGAGCGCGCCTTCGGCAAGGGCTCGATCATGCGGCTCGGCAAGGGGCAGCAGCCGGTCGAAATCGAAACCATCTCGACGGGGTCTCTCGGCCTCGACATCGCGCTCGGCGTGGGCGGTCTGC
>JAPSLB010000066.1:14260-15966 GCA_031181145.1 Microvirga sp. | reverse complement strand
CGTCGGTGAGCTCCGGGTTGTTCGGGAAGGCCAGCGCGCCGATGAACAGGCTCATGGTGAAGCCGATGCCGCAGAGGAGCGCCACCCCGTAGCATTGCAGACGCGTGGCGCCCGCCGGCACATCGGCCAGCCCGAAGCGCATCGCCGCCGCCGAGAAGGCATAGACGCCCACCTGCTTGCCGATGAAGAGGCCCATGGCGATGCCCAGCGGCAGCGGGCTGAGCAGGGCATCGAGCGAGAGACCCGACAGCGAGACGCCCGCATTGGCGAGGCCGAAGATCGGGATGATCCCGTAGGCGACCGGGCGATGGAGCGCGTGCTCCAGCCGGTGCAGCGGCGAATCCTCCGCGCGCGTCTGCTTGGGGTTGGGCTGGAGCGGGATGGTCAGGGCCAGGGCGACGCCGGCCAGCGTGGCGTGAATGCCCGACTTGAGCACGAAGAACCACAGGACCGCGCCGACGATCAGATAGGGCACGAGGTTCGTGACGTTGAGGCGGTTGAAGGCCACTAGCGCGATCAGGCAGAGTGCGGCCGCGCCCAGCATCGCGACCGACAGATCGCTCGTGTAGAACAGGGCGATGATGATGATCGCGCCGAGATCGTCCAGGATCGCGAGCGCCGTCAGGAAGATCTTGAGAGACGTGGGCACGCGCGATCCGAGAACCGCCAGCACGCCGAGCGCGAAGGCGATGTCGGTGGCGGCCGGAATGGCCCAGCCGTGATAGAGCTGCGGCTCGTTGCGCGTGATGACGAGATAGACGAGTGCCGGCACGATCATGCCGCCCAATGCGGCTATGCCCGGCAGAATTCGCCGGGGCCACGTGGAGAGCTGGCCGTCCAGCATCTCGCGCTTGATCTCGAGTCCCACCAGCAGGAAGAACACCGCCATCAGCGCGTCATTGATCCAGTGGAGCACGCTGAGACCCAGGACGTAGGTCTTCAGGATTCCGAAATAGAGGCCCGCCAGGGGCGAGTTGGCGAGAACGAGGGCGATCACCGTCACGCCCATCAGAATGATGCCACCGGATGCCTCGCTGTCGAAGAACTTGCGCATCAGCGAAATGCGCCGCTTCGGTATTACGTTGCTGTCCGGCCTATCCATGCATTCATCCTCCTTGGTGGAGGCCGGTCATACGATGAAAGCGCCCGCATGGAAGGACCCAGGATCCCGTATCCCATCACAAATTCGGGAGCAGCTATGCTGGTCCGGCTTGCGCGGGCACCCGGCGGCGCCTGACGCTGAGGATCGTCTCGAGGCTCACGGGGCGGTAATCCCACGCGTCGACGCCCACGTCGTATTGCCGGGTCTGGGGCTTCAGCCTGCCGTGGGAGTGGCCGTGGAGATCGATCCAGCCGCGGCCCATGTTCTTCCAGGTCCGGAAGGCGTAGTGGCACATCACCACCGCGCGGCCGTTCACATGGAGTTCCGCATAAGTCTGCACGCTGCCCCAGCCTTGGGCGGCGAGCGTCGCAGGGCCGTCGTTGTTGCCGATGATCAGGTGCTTGCGCCCGTGGAGCCGCGAGAGCAGCTCGTCGATGCGCTCCTGGTTCGCATCCAGGGCGAAATCGCCGAGGTGCCAGACCTCGTCCTCGGGCGAGACGGTCTCGTTCCAATTGGCAACGAGGGCCTCGTCATGTTCGGGAATGGTCTTGAACGGGCGCTTGTCGATCCGCAGCACCCGCGGGTCGCCGAAATGAGTGTCGCT
>JAPSLB010000066.1:0-14160 GCA_031181145.1 Microvirga sp. | reverse complement strand
TCAGTTCCGGTCGTCCGGCACATGGGGGATCGGCAGCACGTCGATACCTTCCTCCAGCAGCTCCCGCGCCTCCTCGAGATCGGCCTCGCCATAGATCGAGCGCTCTTCCGCTTCGCCGTAATGCATCTTGCGGGCTTCCTCGACGAAATCCTTGCCCACGTTCTCCGCGTTCTTCATCACGTGCTCGCGCAAGGCGCGCAGAGCCGCGCGGATCTCCCGCTCCTTATCCGAGAGAACGGCCATGGCCTGTGCCTCGGGCTGCACGGCGGGGGCCTTGTCGGTGCGCGCGACGGAAGGCGCCATGATCTGCTTGTCCACCTTGGAGGAATTGCAGAACGGGCACGTCACGAAGCCGCGCTCGCGCTGCGTTTCGAACGCCTCGCTCGACGGGAACCAGCTCTCGAATTCATGGGCCTGCTCGCAGGCCAGGGCGTATTTGATCATATTCTTGAGGGTTTCAACACACGCAACAATGAAGGGTCAGGCGGAGGCCGCCAGACCGAAGGGCTTGAGGTTCGGGGCTGCCGCCACCTGGAAGGCGCGCGCGTTCTTGAGAGTTGGAATGCGCCCGCGCACCTCCGTGACGAGAGCCGGATCGATCTCCGCCAGGATCACGCCGGGCGCCGTGCCCGCTTCCGCCAGCACGCGTCCCCACGGATCGACGATGATCGAGTGGCCGAAGGTCTCGCGGCCATCCTCGTGCAATCCGCCTTGTGCGGCCGAGATCATGAAGGAGCCGGTCTCGATGGCACGGGCCCGGTGGAGCACATGCCAATGCGCTTCGCCCGTCTGCCTGGTGAAGGCGGCCGGAGCGGAGAGGAACGACGCGCCATTCTCGGCGAGCGCCTTGTAGAGCGCGGCGAAGCGCACGTCATAGCAGATCGTCATGCCGAGGTGGCCCCAGGGCGTCTCGGCCAGAACCGCCGTATCGCCGCCGGTATAGGTGGCTGATTCGCGCCAGCTCTCCCCGTTCGGCAGATCTACGTCATAGAGGTGGATCTTGTCGTATGTCGCGACGATGTCTCCGCTTTGATCGATGAGGAAGGCGCGGTTGGCGACCTTGTCGCCTTCCTTCACGGCGATGGAGCCGATCTGGATCATGATGCCCTTCTCCCGCGCCACCTCGCGAAGGGCCGCAAGCACCGGATCCCGAGCCTGCGGTCCGATCTTCTCGAACAGTTCCGCCCGGTCGCGGCAGAGGAGGGAGGTCATCTCCGGCGTCTGGGCGAAGTGAGCGCCTTGCTCGGCGGCCTGGCGTACGAGGGCCACGGCGGCATCGCGATTCTTGGGAACGTCGCGGCCGGAGCGCATCTGGATGCAGGCGGCCGTGAAGCGGGTGGAGGTCATCGGGGCGGTTCTCCGTCAGGCCTGAAGGAGGGGCTCGAGCTGCCCCCGGTCGTCGAGAGCATAGAGGTCGTCGCAGCCGCCCACATGCCTCCCGCCGATGAAGATCTGCGGCACGGTGGTGCGCCCATTGGCCCTCTGGATCATTTCCACCCGCGCCTCGGGGGCCTTTTCGATGTCGATCTCGGTAAAGGCTGCGCCTTTCTCGTCGAGGAGCCGCTTTGCGGCTGCGCAATAGGGGCACCAGCCCTTGGTGTAGATCGTGATGGGCGGCATGAAGGTCTCCGTGCTTTAGGCCTAGATATAGGAAGAACCGGGCCCTGTTCACAACTCCTGCACGACCCTTGCGAAGGCGAGAATGTCCACCGAGGCTGCGCCGCCCCGCAACAGCGCCCGGGCCGCCGCATTCGCGGTGGAGCCCGTGGTCAGCACATCGTCGACGAGAAGCACCCGCTTGGCCCTCAGCCGGGCCGCGGCCCCGGACGGCACGCGAAACGCGCCCTGCAGGTTCTCCTGCCGCTGCGCTTTGGTGAGGCCCACCTGACGACGCGTGTGTTTGACTCGGGCAAGAGCCGAGGGATCGCAGGGCAGGCCGCTTTCCCCGGCCACGACCTGGGCCAGCGCCATGGCCTGGTTGAAGCGCCGCCGCCAAAGCCGCCAGCGGTGAAGCGGCACGGGGACGATCAGATCCGCATCGCGCAGGAGCTCCGCGCCGGCCCGGGTCATCATGCCGCCCAGGGCGCAGGCCAGCTCCGGCCGGTCGTTGTACTTGAGCCGGTGCACGAGCAGGCTCGCCGTCCCGTCGTATTCCGCCACCGCCCGGGCACGCCCGAAGACGGGCGGGTCGGCAAGGGCGGCAGGCGACACCAGGGGCTGCCCGAAATCGACCTGGAAGGGCGTGCCGAGCCGTTCGCAGAACGGGCGCTCGATGAAGCGGATACCGGACCAGCAGGCGGCGCACAGCCCATGCGGCTCGCTCGTCGCAGCCTGGCAGGCAATGCAGGTGGGAGGATAGATGAGGCCGATGATCAAGCGCCCGGCTTCCCGCGCCGCGTGGAGCAGGCGGGAGGCAAATCCAGGCCGTTGCGTCTCGATGAGATCCCTCATCGGGCAAGCCTAGCGGATCAGGGATCGACGGACGAGACAGAATTACTCTCTTGCGGGAAAGGGCAGGGGCAGGAGGTCGGCGTGACGGGGTCAGCGATGAAACTGGTCGTCTCCACGTCGTCACCGACCCCGCGCCGGTGATCCCGATCCGACGAGCGTTGCGCCTGTCGGAGGTGAGACGGCCGGGACTGATTTCCGGATCAAGTCCGGGGACGGCCACAACACCGTAGAGCCCTTGCTCTCCGGACGGCACACGGCGCTCTGGCTTCCCGATCCCACCCTCAATTCCCTACGAGGCGAGGGAAGGAAGACGCGGCACCCATTAAAATCCCTTGGCTTGCGCGCCGTTAAACGCCATATCGACCGCCTTATGAGCACACCTGACGTCTTCGACCGCTCCCTCGTCCGCCGGCGCCTGTCCCGGGCGCTGAAGGCCGGCTATGCCGATTTCCTTCTGGTCCGTGCCGTGGAGGATCTGCAGGAACGGCTTTCGACCGTGCTGCGCTCCTTCTCCCTGGCCCTCGACGTGGGAACGCCGACGCCCGCCGCGGCCGTCGCCCTCATGCGCGATGGCCGCGCGGAGAGGGTGGTGCGCCTTTCGCCCACGCCCGAGGCGGGCAGCGTACTGGGCGACGAGGAGCGGCTGCCGTTTTCCGGGGAGCAGTTCGACCTGGCGGTGTCGTTGCTCGCACTCCAGGGAGTCAACGACCTCCCTGGCGCGCTCATCCAGATCCGGCGGGCGCTCAAGCCCGACGGCCTGTTCATCGGCGCGCTGCTCGGCGGCGCCACCCTGACCGAGCTGCGTCAGGTCCTGACCCAGGCCGAGGCCGAGATGGAAGGCGGCGTGAGTCCGCGCGTCGCTCCCTTCGCGGATCTGCGCGACATCGGCGGCCTGCTCCAGCGGGCGGGATTCGCACTGCCGGTCACCGACACGGATATCGTCCGCGTGCGCTATGCCAACGCCTTCGCCCTCATGCGCGATCTGCGCTCCATGGGGCTGACGAACGCGCTTAACGACCGCCGCCGGACGCCTCTGAAACGCGGCACCCTGATGCGCGCGGCTGAGATCTATGCCGAGCGCTTCGCCGATCCCGACGGGCGAATCCCCGCAACCTTCGAGATCGTCTGGGTCTCCGGCTGGGCGCCGCACGAGAGCCAACAGAAGCCCTTGAGGCCTGGTTCCGCCAAGATGCGGCTCGCCGATGCGCTGGGCGTGAAGGAGGGGGATCCCTCGCGGCCGGAGAAGGAATGATCTTTCGTATCGGGGCCTTCAGCTGAAACCGGGCTGCGCTATCTCAGTTGTCGAGGGAGCCCCTGGAGAGTCCTTGGAGAGTTCAGCGTCATGAGAGAGCCCGGTCCGGATCATCCGATCACGATCACGCCGAACCCACATCGCATCCGGGTCATGCTCGGCGGGTTCATCGTCGCCGAGACGACGCAGTCCCTGACCCTTCAGGAGGCCACCCTCCCGCCGGTGCATTACATTCCCCGGCAGGACGTGCACATGGACCTTCTTGATGCCACCGATCACCGGACCCGCTGCCCCTACAAGGGCGATGCCGCCTACTTCACGGTGAACGGCGGCGGGCTCGTGCGCGAGAATGCCGCCTGGAGCTACGAGGATCCCGCGCCTTCCGTGGCGGCCATCAGGGGGCATGTAGCCTTCTATCCCGAGAAGGTCGACGCCATCGAGGAGTTCCGGGACTGACTGAAGGACGCCGGGCTTCGTCTAAGGCTTGCCGCCGTCGCTTCCCCGCGCCACTCTTGCGTGAAAACGGATGATCCCATGCCGCCTTTCACGTTCAACACCGCCCCATCCCTCGTCTTCGGTTCCGGCAGCCTCGCGCGTCTCGGCGAGATCGCAGCGCGGCGGCTCGGGCCCCGGGTCGCGCTCGTCACCGATGCCGGGCTGGTGAAGGCGGGTCTTCTCGAGAAGGTCCTCCATCCCCTCGAAGAGGCAGGCGTCGCGGTCGATGTGTTCGACGGGGTCGTGGCCGACCCGCCCGAGGCGGTCGTGCTCGCGGCCGTCGAGAGGGCAAGGGCCTTCGACGCCCGAGCGGTGATCGGCTTCGGCGGCGGCTCGTCCATCGACGTGGCGAAGCTCGTCGCGCTGCTTGTCGCGAGCGATGAAAGCCTCCTGGAGATCTACGGCGTCGGGATCGCAAAAGGCCCCAGGCTTCCGCTTCTCGCCGTTCCCACGACCGCCGGCACCGGGTCGGAGGTGACGCCGATCTCCATCGTCACCACCGGCGCGCATGAGAAGAAGGGCGTAGTGTCGCCCCTCATCATCCCCGATATCGCGCTGCTCGATCCGGACCTCACCTTGAATCTGCCGCCGCATGTGACGGCAGCCACCGGTATCGATGCGATGGTCCATGCCATCGAGGCCTATACGTCCACGAGCGCCAACAACAATCCCATCTCAAAGGCGCTCGCGAAAGAGGCGCTGCACCTGCTCGGGCGCAATATCGAGCGCGCGGTGCATCACGGGCGGGACGGCGAGGCGAGGGCAGCGATGCTCATCGGCTCCATGCTGGCCGGGCAGGCGTTCGCCAATTCCCCCGTGGCCGCCGTGCACGCGCTCGCCTATCCGATCGGCGGCCATTACGGGGTGCCCCACGGTCTGTCCAATGCGCTCGTTCTGCCGCACGTGCTGCGTTTCAATGCGAGCGCCTGCGAGAGAGCCTATGCGGAACTGGCCCCCTGTGCCTTCCCCGAACTCGGGGAACGCGCCGGCGCCGATGCTTTCGTCGAAGCCCTTGCAACGCTCTGCGTCAGGGTCGGCCTCCAGTCGCGACTGCGCGACGCGGGAATCCCGCAGGATGCGCTGCCGCTTCTGGCCGAGGACGCGATGAAGCAGACGCGGCTTCTCGTGAACAACCCGCGCCCGGTCACCTTGAACGACGCGCGCGCGATCTACGAAGCCGCTTGGTGATCCGCCCCATGTCCGAACGTCCCGCGCGGCTGTCCCGCTCTGCCTTCAAGCTCTTTCGCCCCATCGCCACGCGCTGGATGGACAACGACGTCTACGGGCATGTGAACAACGTGCATTACTATTCCTACTTCGACAGCGCTGTAAACGCTTGGCTGATCGAGGAGGGCTTGCTCGACATCGCCACGAGCCCGGTGATCGGGCTCGTGGTGGAAACCGGCTGCACTTATTTCGAGAGCGTCGCCTTTCCCGAGAGGCTGGAGGCGGGGATCGCCGTCGCGCATCTCGGCCGCTCGTCGGTGCGCTACGTCATCGGAATCTTCAAGGAAGGGGCAGAGCTCGCGGCGGCGCAGGGCCATTTCGTCCATGTGCATGTGGAGCGGGCAACGCAGCGTCCCGTCGACATTCCGTCGAGAACGCGCGAGGCGCTCAGGGCCCTCGCTTGAGCCTGCCCGAGAAAGACACGAGCGCAACGCCCGAGAGCACCACCACCCCGCCAAGCAATTCGCGCGGGCCCACGCTCTCGTGCAGGAACAGAACCGCGAGCAGAATGGTCCAGACCGGCGCGAGATAGCCCACCATCGAAGCCCGCGTCGGGCCCGTGCGGCGGATGAGGGTCATGAACAGCAGGATCGGCAGGGCCGTCGACAGGGCGCCCAGCGCCAGCAGCGGCGCAAGGCGCGAGGGTACGGCCGCGAAAGCCCAGGGTCCCGCGATGGTGAGGGCCAGCACGGTCGCAGCGAGGCCGGAGCCGATCTGCTGGCCGAGCGCCATCCGGGCCGGGGGTACGTTCCTCACGGTGCGCACATAGACATTCGCCGCCGCATAGCTGCAGGCGACCAGCACCATGGCGATGATGCCCGCGGTGCTGATGCCGCTGTCGGGCAGGGCCGCGGGGCCGATCAGGATGCCCATGCCGACGAGGCCCACGAGCACGCCGAAGAACCGCCGCAGGGTAAGCCGCTCGTCGGCAAACAGCAGATGCGAGGCGAGAGCGGTGATCAGGGGGGAGGAGGCCTGGATCATGGCGGCGGGCGCAGTGGCGATTTGCGTCAGCGCATAGGCGACGAGCACGTTCGGCAGCCAGCCGTTGAATGTGCCGAGAAAGGCCCAGACCCTCCATTCGTGGCGTTGCGGCAGAACGCTGTTTCCCTGAATCAGGAACCATGCCGCCAGGAATGTCGCCCCGATCACGCCGCGCATGGAGGCCATGACGAAGGGATTCAGGTCGCCGCTCAGCTTCACGAACAGGAATGCGCTGCCCCACAGAAGGGAGCAGACGAGGAGATTGGACAGGAGGAAGGCCGGGGTCGGGATAGGCGTCGATGGGGCGGCCTCGGCCGTCTGAGACGACATGAACGTCCTTACGATCCGAGAAGATCGAGAAGGAAGGGGATCAGCGGCTCGTCTGCGGGGGGCATGGGATAGCTGCGCAGCTCCTGCGGTCTCACCCATTTCAGGACCTGGCCTTCCAGGGGCTGTACGAAGCCCTCCCAGCGGCGGCAGATATAGAGCGGCATAAGGAGGTGGAAGCTCTCATAGGCGTGGCTCGCGAAGGTCAGCGGCGCGAGGCAGGGCTCCTTCACGGTGATGCCGAGTTCTTCGCTCAGCTCCCGGATCAGGGTTTCCTCCGGCCGCTCGCCGGGCTCCACCTTGCCGCCTGGAAACTCCCACAGCCCTGCGAGCTGCTTTCCCTGAGGGCGCTGCGCCAGAAGGATCCGGTTGTCCGTATCGACGAGCGCGACGGCTACGACGAGGGTGAGCTTGGGAGGGGAGATGTTCGCGGTCATGGCAGGCTCTCCCTCAGCAGATTTTGCGAGAGAACACAATCGAGACTGTCGAATAGGGAGGCTCTCCTGCCGAATGCCAGGCCGGCAGAAGAATAGCGCGACGCTCGAGAGTTCGTGGCGAGGAGCCGCGGTGGTCCGCTTCGGGCTCGGTCAGGAGCAGTCAGGTCGATTTTATCGGCTGCTGGGCACGGATCGGAGAATCAAGGCAGCGTGACGCTGCCACCCGTGCCTGTTCCACCGGTCGCCGACCCGCCCGTGGATTGGGCGGAGGACGTGCCTTGAACCGATGTGTTCACCCTCGTTTTGACTCCATGGGTTCCAATTCCCAAAGCGATCCCCGCGCCGGCGCCCGTCAGGAACGAAGTCACAGGCGCCTGGGCAAAACCTGCTGCGACAGGAACATATCGGCCCGGACGGTCCTCGAAGAGCACCACGCTCGTGGGGGGAGATACACCGTCTCCGGGGCTTGACACCATAGCGACCCGTTGGCGCGTCGAAAGCGTGCTCTCGCGGACCGTCATCGTATTGCAGGCAGATGCGAAAAGGCAAAGAACGCAAGCAGTTGTCATCCGCGATAAGGACTTTGCCATACCCTGCATTGTCGATGCTCCTGCGGCGAACGGGAATGCAGGATAGCTGGGCGGTAGGCATACAGCCACGACTATACTTGGTAAGTGATAGCCATTCTGGATTACGACTTTCAGGGAGAAAGTTTTCAGGAGAATTTTCAAAGTTAAACGGCCAAGTTAGATAATAATTATTTCAGAAAAATAAATTTTTATTCAGATTTTGTTGTGAACAAAGAGGGTTTTGAAGAGTTCATGGCCAGTCGGGTTGTTGTTGACTTGACCAAAACCACTAACCCTAATGGGTTAATCATCCGATCAGGGGGTAAAATTCGTATCTGGAAGCTACAGGCGGCGGTTTTTCCTATGTCTGGGCTGTCAGGGAGAGACGCCATGTCTTACTCAAAGATCGCACGTTATACTTTGCTGGCCGCAATTCTGGCTGGCAGTTCGACGGTTGCCTTGGCTCAGGCAAACGGGGGTGGAGGTTCCGCACGCGGCGGTGACGCGACCAGCGGCAGCGCCACCGGCGGAAGTGCCTCCGTTGGCGGTGGCGGCACGGGCGGCGGCGGATCCGCGACCGGCGGCAATGCCACGAGCGGTGACGCGACCGGCGGCTCCGGCAGCATCGGAGGTGGCGGCGGCGGCGGAACGGCGACCGGCGGCAACGCCACGAGCGGTGATGCGACCGGCGGAAGCGGCACGGTTGGCGGCGGCGGAACGGCGACCGGCGGCAATGCCACGAGCGGCAACGCGACCGGTGGGAACGCTACCGTGGACGGCGGCACGGGTGGCGGCACGGCGACCGGCGGGTTCGGCACGAGCGGCAACGCGACCGGCGGGAACGCCGATGTGACCGGTGATGCCGGCGGCGAGGCGATCGGCGGCTCCGCCCTGAGCGGGGAGGCCTTCGGCGGAGCTGCCAGCGTGACCGGTTCCGGCGGCGGCACGGCGACCGGCGGCTTCGGAACGAGCGGCTCGGCCTTCGGTGGTGGCGCCACGATCGGCGGCGGCAACGGTAATGGCGAGAACGGAGGCCCAACGGATTCGTCCGCGAACGCTCTCACGACGGGACGGGATTCCTGGGGATGCGCGGACGGTACGGGGTTCGGCTGCTAAGGTCAGAGCACGTGCGCGGCCCTCGTGAAGAGGAGCCTTGAAGAAGAGCGGTCCGGCTCGGAGCCCTATCGAGCCGGACCGTCGATCGTTGGCCCCGCCGCGATCTTTCATGCGGGCCTTGAGCTATCGGTATGCGGAGCGGGTCAGCTCCGGTAATCGCCGTTGATCTCCACGTAGGCCTTGGTGAGGTCGCAGGTCCATGCAGTGGCCTCGCCGCGCCCCAGACCCAGGTCCACGCGGATCGTGATCTCGTCGCCCTTCATGTAGGCTGACGTCTTCGCCTCGCTGTAGTCCGGATCGCGCGCACCCTTCACGGCCACGCGGATGTCGCCGAACCAGATGGCGAGCTTGTCGCGCTCGGCCGGTTCGCCCGCCTTGCCGACGGCCATGACCACGCGGCCCCAATTGGCATCCTCGCCGGCTACCGCCGTCTTCACGAGCGGGGAATTGGCGATCGCCATGGCGATGCGCTTGGCGGACGTCGCGCCCGTGGCGCCCGTCACCTTCACGGTCACGAACTTGCGCGCGCCCTCGCCATCGCGGGCAACCTGCTGGGCGAGGTCGCAGAGCAGGCCCTCCAGCGCCGCGCGGAACTCTTTCAGGCGGCGGTCGCTCGGCAGTGTAATCGCGGGCGCGCCGCGCTTGGCTGCGGCGCCGGTGGCGAAGAAGAGCAGGGTGTCGGAGGTCGAGGTGTCGCTGTCCACCGTCACGCAGTTGAAGCTCTTGTCGGCGCCCTTCTTGAGCAGCGCCTGCAGAACCGGCGCCGCGATCGGCGCATCGGTGAAGATGAAGGAGAGCATGGTCGCCATGTCGGGCGCGATCATGCCCGCGCCCTTGGCGATGCCGTTGATCGTCACTTCGACGCCGCCGATGGTGGCCGTGCGGGTTGCCACCTTCGGGAAGGTGTCCGTGGTCATGATGGCTTTGGCGGCATCGAGCCAGGTGTTGGGCTTGGCCTTCTTTTCGCAGGCCTCCAGCACGCCATGGAACTTGGCGGCATCGAGCGGTTCGCCGATCACGCCGGTCGAGGCGATGAAGACCTGCGAGGCGCGGCAGCCCGCGGCTTCGGCCGCGATCTCGGCAGTGAGCTTCACGGCTTCCGCGCCCTTCTTGCCCGTGAAGGCATTGGCATTGCCGGAATTGACCACCAGCGCACGCGCCGTGCCCTTGGCAAGATTCTTGCGGCACCAATCGACCGGAGCCGAGGGGCATTTGGAACGCGTGAACACACCTGCCACGGTCGTGTCCTTGGGCAGGGTCACGTAGAGCACGTCCGTCCGGTTCTTGTATCGGATGCCGGCCTCCGCGGTTGCCAGCCGGACGCCGTCGATGGCGGGAAGGCTGGGAAATGTCTTGGGCGCGAGCGGAGACACGGTTTGGGACATGCGGGGTCTCAAAAGTGAGCGGATGGAACAGTGTTAGGAACCGCGACCTGTGATTTTTTAAGGCTTTTTGTCAAGTCAAAGCTGCACGAAGCGCGTCCGCAGGCGGCAAGGAACGCGTCCGCTGTGTCCTCGTTGACCCGGTCAGTAGGCAATGGAGGCTTTCATGACGGGCAAACACCCGAAGACCAAGCCCGAGGAGCGGCCGCGCAGCGACCTCGAAGTCGATCCTGGAATCGGACGTTCCAAAGGCACGACCATGTCCGGTGAGGATCCACGTGATCTCGACGGCGGCTCGACCTTCCAGGGGGATGTGGAGAACCAGACCAACCGGGAAGGCGGCGTCGATCCCAACCGCATGGGCCGGACGAACAAGTGAGGGGCTATCCTTCCCTCACGGGAGGAACAGCGCATCCTATGCAAGCTCGCCCGTCATCACCCGTCCCGTGCCGGTGATCCCGATCCCTGCGACGCAGGGCATTGCTGACCGAGATGGCCGGGGCAGAGGGAGATGTGCCGACAGGATGTCGCCATATGAAGAGGGCGGCCCTGAGGGCCGCCCTTCGAACGTGTGAGCCGCAGCCTGCCGCTTCGGCTTACGGCTGCTTCTGCTCGACGAGGTTGCCCTTGTCGTCCAGGCGCTCGATCTTGGCATCCTTGCGCAGGCTCATGATGAGGTCCTGCTGTGCCTTGCGGCCGAGATAGGCCTCGACCTGGTCTTTCGTCTCTTCGAAACTCGGCACGGGCTTGGTGCGCTTTTCCTCGACCTTGATCACGTGCCAGCCGAACTGGCTCTTCACGGGCTCGGAGATCTGGCTGGGCTCGAGCTTGAAGGCCGCTTCGGCGAAGGGCTCGACCATCCGGTCCTTGGTGAAGAAGCCGAGATCGCCGCCATCGGTCTTGGAGCCGGGATCCTTGGAGAGTTCGCCGGCTACCTTGGCGAAGTCCTCGCCGCCCTTCACGCGCTCGAGGGCCTTCTTGGCCTCCTCCTCGCTGTCGACGAGGATGTGACGGGCGCGGACCTCCTGCTCGGCGGGGAGGCTCTTGACGGTCTCCTCGTAGAGCTTGCGAGCGGCTTCCGGGTTCACGGCCTTCTTGGCGGTCTGGTCGAGGTATTCGTCCAGCAGGGTCTTGTCCCGGTTGTAGGCGAGCTTGCGGGCGAATTCCGCGCCGCTGCCGACCTTGGCGGCTTCGGCCGCCTTGGCGCCGAGCTTCAGGTCGATCATGTAGCCGGTCAGCAGCTCGCGCTTCTGCTCATCCGGGACGTTCGGCATCTGCAGGGCCGGATCCTCAGCCGCGATAGCCAAGTCCCCTTCCGTAATCTCGATTCCGTTCACCCTGGCGACCACCTTGGAGGGGTCCACGGCAGGCACGGCGGCCGGGGAGGTGGCGGGCGACGAGGCCGGGGGCGTCTGGGCGAGGGCGGCGCCTGCCATCAGGGGCAGGGCGGCACCGAGGGCGAGAAGGCTTTTACGTACCGAGAGTGCAGACATGTCAGTTCCTCTGGTGGGCTGACAGAGCCCACGGACAGCTGAGATCAGATGGCTCAACCCGTTTACGTTTGCAAGCGATGGCATATTTATGTCACAGCATCCCGCCAAGCGTGGCCCTATTCTCGGACCTGCTTGCGGAGGCCGGGCTGCGCTGTTCAGGCACGGTCTTTAAGATGCGCTTCCGCATAATTAGGTCTATAAGGCGGCCTCAGCGCCCCTTATCTCCTGGATTCTGGAATTTTCGAAGGCTCTCGATGTTCGGTTCTCTCGCGAAGAAAATCTTTGGCTCGGTCAACGATCGCCGGCTGAAGTCCTACAGGCCCAAGGTCGCGGCCATCAACGCGATGGAGGCCGAGCTGGAGGCTCTCTCCGACGAGCAGCTGCGTGCCCGTACGGAAGAGTTCAAGGCCCAGCTCGCCGCCGGAAAGGCCCTGGACGACATCCTCGTCCCCGCCTTCGCGACGGTCCGCGAAGCCGCCAAACGCACCCTCGGCCAGCGCCACTTCGACGTGCAGCTCATCGGCGGCATGGTGCTCCATGAGGGCTCGATCGCCGAAATGCGCACCGGTGAGGGCAAGACCCTGGTGGCGACCCTGCCGGTCTACCTGAACGCCCTTGCGGGCAAGGGCGTCCATGTGGTCACGGTGAACGACTACCTCGCCCGCCGCGACGCCGAGTGGATGGGCCAGATCTACCGCTTCCTCGGCCTCTCCGTCGGGGTGATCGTCCATGGCCTCGACGACGTCGAGCGCGCTCAGGCCTATGCGGCCGACATCACCTACGGCACCAACAACGAATACGGCTTCGACTATCTGCGCGACAACATGAAGTACGACATGTCGCAGATGGTCCAGCGCGGGCACAACTTCGCCATCGTGGACGAGGTGGACTCGATCCTCATCGACGAGGCGCGCACTCCCCTCATCATCTCCGGCCCCCTCGACGACCGCTCCGAACTCTACAACGCCATCGACAAAGTGATCCCGCGCCTCGACAAGAGCGACTACGAGGTCGACGAGAAGCAGCGCTCCGTGGCTCTCACGGAAGAGGGCACCGAGAAGATCGAGGAGCTGTTGCGCGTCGAGGGCCTTCTGAAGGAAGGCGATCTCTACGACGCGCAGAACGCCACCCTCGTTCACCACATGAACCAGGCGCTGCGCGCCCACACCCTGTTCCAGCGCGACAAGGACTACATCGTCCGCAACGGCGAGGTGGTGATCATCGACGAGTTCACCGGCCGCATGATGCCGGGCCGCCGCTACTCGGAGGGTCTGCACCAGGCTCTCGAGGCGAAGGAACACGTGCAGGTTCAACCCGAGAACCAGACGCTCGCCTCCATCACCTTCCAGAACTACTTCCGCCTCTACGGCAAGCTCGGCGGCATGACCGGCACGGCGGCGACCGAGGCCGACGAGTTCCTCGAGATCTACAATCTGGAGGTGGTCGAGATCCCCACCAACCGTCCCGTCGCGCGTATCGACGACGACGACGAGGTCTATCGCACGATGGAGGAACGCTATCGGGCGGTCATCCGGGACATCGAGGCCGCCTCGGCCAAGGGCCAGCCGATCCTGGTGGGCACCACCTCCATCGAGAAATCGGAATATCTCGCCGATCTTCTCATCAAGGAGGGCTACAAGCTCATCGACTTCGAGAACCCGCAGGCGCTCGAGCCGCTCTACAAGGATGCGCGCGCCGGTCGCGGTACCAAGCACTTCGCGGTGCTCAACGCCCGCTTCCACGAGCAGGAAGCCTTCATTGTCGCGCAGGCGGGCGTGCCGGGCGCGATCACCATCGCCACCAACATGGCGGGCCGTGGCACCGACATTCAGCTCGGCGGTAACGCCAAGATGCGCATCGAGCGCGAGCTTGCCGGGATCGAAGGCGAGGAGCGCGCGCGCCGCGAGAAGGAAATTCTCGACGAAGTCGCCATGTTCAAGGAGAAGGCGCTCGCGGCGGGCGGCCTCTATGTGCTCGGCACCGAGCGTCACGAATCGCGGCGCATCGACAACCAGTTGCGCGGCCGCTCGGGCCGCCAGGGTGATCCGGGCCGCTCCAAGTTCTACCTGTCGCTCCAGGACGACCTGATGCGCATCTTCGGCTCCGACCGCATGGACGGCATGCTGCAGAAGCTCGGCCTGAAGGAAGGCGAGGCCATCATCCATCCGTGGATCAACAAGGCTATCGAGCGCGCGCAGGCGAAGGTCGAGGCGCGAAACTTCGACATCCGCAAGAACATCCTGAAATACGACAACGTCATGAACGACCAGCGCAAGGTCGTGTTCGAGCAGCGCAAGGAGTTCATGGCGCAGGAGAGCGTGCGCGAGATCATCGACGACATGCGCCACGGCGTGATCGAGGACATCGTCGCCCGCGCCATCCCCGAGAACGCCTATGCGGAGCAGTGGGACGTCCAGGGCCTCAAGG
>JAPSLB010000065.1 GCA_031181145.1 Microvirga sp. | reverse complement strand
TCTCGCCGAGGCGCCCCAGTTCCGCTCGCGCTTCGCAGCTGCACTCAACCGCCTCTGGCGTGAGGGGACCCGTGCCACGCTGCAGCACTACTTGAGCGGCAATCTCGAACGAGGCGAGCCCGCCTGACCGATCGAGAGACGTTCAGGGGCAAGGCCATTCTCGCCGGCGAATGTGGTACGCAAGCCGATAGGGCAGAGATGGCGCCTGCTCGTGAGGACGCCGGGCATCTCTTCAGCTCGAAGGAAAGCCCTTGTCGAGCAGCGAATTGAAAGCTGCTGTCGCCGGGCTGGGCTGGCGGTCGGGGAGAAACAACCGGGTCAGCGGCCGGCGGATGGCGAGTCCCTCGATCGGGAGAACCTTCAATCTGCCGAGTGCGAGATGATCGGCGGCCACTGCCGACGACACGATTCCGATTCCGACGCCTGCTGCGACGACTCTCGTTATCGCCTCGTTGCTGCTGACTTCGAGAATCCGTTGCGGGTCCCATCCGGTCGCCAGAAGAGCATCCCAAGCCACGTCGCGCGTGCCGGAGCCCTGCTCACGCAGGACGATGATTTCATCGGCAAGGTCGCTCACTCGGATGGGAGGCTTCCGGCCTACGAGCGGGTGGTTGACCGCAGTGATGAACACCAACTCGTCCTCGTGCCAGGGCTTGACGATGACATCGACCGCTTCGACGGGACCTTCGACGAGCGCAACGTCCACTTCCCGACTCATCAGCAGGTCCGCGATCATCGACGTATTCGCGCTGGTCAGGCGGAGTTCGATGGCCGGGTGCACCCGGTAGAAATCGCCCAGGACAGGCGGGAGAAAATAGGTTGCGATCGTCGTCGACGCTCCGACGCGCAAGGTCCCCTGCTGGAGCCCTCGCAGGGCAGCGAGGCTCTCGTGCGCGGATTGCTCGGCGGCAAACAGGTCCCGGGCATGCTTGATCAGGAGCCTTCCGGCCTCAGTCAGTTGCACCCCTCTCGGTCCGCGCTCCAGCAAGGAAAGGCCAAGCTGCGCCTCAAATTCGCGAATGCTCTTCGACACCGCCGGCTGACTGATATGCAGCGCATCCGCAGCACGAGAAAAGCTCCGATTCTGGGCAACAGCGCTGAAGATCCTGAGCAGGTGAAGGTTCATCAATATAACTACAAGTTATGAATGTATAGCTAGAATATATTTGAGTTATGAACAGCAGCGAGTCAATGCGTCTGCTGTGCTCTGTCATAGACGGCTTTGAGGATGAATGACGTGACCGCCAATGCCTGGACCCGCATGTTTCCCGGAGTCGCGCTCTGTGCGGTGATTTCACTGGCCGCCGTCGGGCTACAATGGCTCGAGGAGCTATGGATCGGACGTCCGTATCTTGAGGCGCTGGTCATTGCCATCCTGATCGGCACGGTCGTGCGAACCCTCTGGACGCCGAATTCCCGCTGGATGCCTGGCATCGGCTTTTCTGCCAAGACCCTGCTCGAGATCGCCGTGATGCTGCTGGGCGCTTCCATCAGCCTTCAGGCCGTGCTCCAGGCCGGCCCGGGACTGATCTTCGGAATTGCCGTAGTGGTGGCGCTTGCCATCGGAACGAGTTATGGCCTCTGCCGCCTGCTCGGATTACCGGCTCGGATGGCAGTGCTGGTCGCCTGCGGGAACTCGATTTGCGGCAACTCTGCGATTGCAGCGGTCGCACCCGTGATTGGAGCGAAACCCGACGATGTGGCTTCCTCCATTGCGTTCACGGCCGTCCTGGGTGTCATCGTCGTTCTGGCCCTGCCGCTTCTGGTGCCGCTGCTCGACCTTTCACTCACTCAGTATGGCGTTCTCGCGGGATTGACTGTTTATGCCGTGCCGCAGGTGCTTGCAGCCACGGTGCCGGTCGGCATGGCCAGTACGCAGCTCGGCACCTTGGTCAAGCTCGTGCGGGTCCTGATGCTCGGTCCCGTGGTCGTCCTGCTGTCGATCGTTGCGCGACGCGGCTCAGCCGATGGCAGAGCCGGCCTGTCGATCGGTCGCCTCGTGCCATGGTTCATCATCGGGTTCCTGGGCTTTGCCGCGCTGCGCTCTCTAAGCCTCATTCCGGAGGCTGTTCTGCATGCGGTGCTGCCGACGACCAAATTCCTCACGATCATTTCCATGGCTGCGCTTGGTCTCGGCGTCGACCTGCGGGTGCTCGGCCGCGTCGGCGGGCGGGTGACGCTGGCCGTCATTCTCTCCCTGCTCGTTCTGATCGCCATCAGCCTCGGTTTGATCCGCTTGCTCGGTGTGGCGTAAGCGATCGGGCCGCGCCAGAACATCGGCAGACTGTCGCCTGCCGACAAGCATCCTTGCCATCGTCATTCGGCTGCCTGTCTTACAGGCAGAAAGCCGATGGACTGACGTTGCGGGGCTTCCTGCTTCAGCGTGCGGAGCATGTCCTCGTATTCCCGCTCCATCTCAGGCGTGACCGAGGGGCGCGTTTCCCGCAGGGCCTGTTCGAATTGGGCCATGGTGACGGTCTGGACTTCCAGGGATTCGCGCAGGGCGAGCAGGCCCGCTCTCCGAGTGAGGTCTTCGAGGTCGGCGCCCGTGAACCGGCTGGTTCTTTCCGCCACCACATCGAGATCAACATCAGGGCCTAGGGGCATGAATTTCGTATGGATACCGAGAATGTGCCGGCGCCCCTGCGCATCGGGCACCGGAACGTAGATCAGCTCATCGAAGCGGCCAGGGCGCAGCAGGGCGGGATCGATCAGATTGGGCCGGTTGGTCGCGGCCATCACGACGACACCCTGCAACTCCTCAAGCCCATCCATTTCCGCCAGGATCGTATTGACCACACGCTCCGTCACGGCCGGCTCTCCGAGCCCGCCGCCGCGTACCGGAGCCAGGGAGTCGATCTCGTCGATGAAAATGACGGTAGGTGCGACCTGCCGGGCTCGGGCGAACAGGCGGGAGACCTGCTGCTCCGATTCGCCGTACCATTTCGAGAGGAGATCCGACGACTTCGTCGCCACGAAGTTGGCCTGGGCTTCGCGCGCGACCGCCTTCGCGAGAAGGGTCTTGCCAGTGCCCGGCGGGCCGAAGAGCAGGAATCCTTTGGCCGGGCGGATGCCGAGGCGGCGGAAGGATTCCGGGCTCTTGAGCGGAAGCTCGACCCCTTCGCGCAGACGTGTCCTGGCCTCCTCGATGCCGCCGATGTCGTCCCAGGTCACGTTCGGGACCTGGATCATGATCTCGCGCAGGGCAGAGGGTTGGATCCGCTTGAGAGCGTTCTGGAAATCCTGCCGGGTGACACGCAGCTTCTCCAGCACGTCCGCGGGGATGCCTTCCCTGAGGTTGATGTCGGGCAGGATGCGACGCAAGCAATCCATCGCGGCCTCGCGGGCGAGGGCCGAAAGATCCGCGCCGACGAAGCCATAGGTCGTCCGGGCAATCTCGTCCAGGTCCACATCCTCGGCGAGCGGCATGCCGCGGGTATGGATGGTCAGGACCTCCCGGCGGCCGGGCTCGTCCGGGACACCGATGACGATCTCCCGGTCGAAGCGGCCGGGTCTGCGGAGTGCTTCGTCGATGGCCTCACGGCGGTTCGTCGCACCGATCACGACGATGTTCTGGCGAGGTTCCAGACCATCCATGAGGGTGAGCAGTTGCGCAACGATGCGCCGTTCGACCTCGCCCGTCACCTCTTCCCTCTTCGGGGCGATGCTGTCGATCTCGTCGATGAAGATGATGGCCGGCGCGTTCTGCTGCGCTTCCTGGAAGACCTGCCTCAGCCGTTGCTCGGACTCGCCGTAATGGCGTCCCATGATCTCCGGTCCGGCAATGTGGAAGAACTGCGCCTCGGTCTCGTTGGCCACGGCGCGCGCGAGCAGCGTTTTGCCTGTGCCCGGAGGGCCATAGAGCAGGACGCCTTTCGGCGGGTCGATCCCGAGTCGTTGAAACAACTCGGGATGGCGGAGCGGAAGCTCCACCATTTCCCGCACCTGATCGACGGTGTTCCCAAGGCCGCCGATGTCGTCATAGGTGACATCCGCGCGGCGTGCCTCCTTGGGTTCCTCGAATTGCGAGCGCAGCTCGATCTCGGTTTCGGCCGTGACCTGGACGATGCCGCGCGGTTGGGTGGAGACGACGACGAGACGGATCTCCTGCAATCCATATGCGGGGATGTTCAGCAGCCTGCGGAGTTCCTCGGGGTATCTGGGATCAGACGCGCTGGGGGAGTACACGGAGGTGGAAATCACATCCCCGGCCGTCAGAGGCCGTTGGTAGAAGGTGCGACGCAGCGCGTCGCCTGAGCCCTGGAGACGCAATCCCTTCTGTGCCGGGGCGAGCACGACGCGGGTGGCCGGGCGGGCTTCCGCCAGCTTGACCTCCACAAAATCCCCGCGGCTGACGCCCGCATTGACACGCTGCAGGCCGTCCAGTCGAATGATGTTCAGGCCCTCGTCCTCCGCATACGGCGTGACGGCGATCGCCGCCGTATGTCTCTTGCCGACGATCTCGATAGCCTGCCCCTCCTGCACGCCCAGCTCCGCGAGGGTCTGTCGGCTCATACGGGCGATACCGCGACCCGCGTCGCCGGGTCTCGCGTTCGCGACCTGAAGACGTACGACCTTGCCATCATCTGCCATTGCTGCGCTCCCCTCGTCCAAGCGGCGGTCGCTCCAGTCGCGAAATCGTCGCGCAGAAGCGGCAGATATCGGGGTGAAGGCACCTGAAACTTGAGGAACGATCCCGCCAGTGAAAGCGATGGGCAAACGCCACATTGGGCGATTTGTTGCAGATGCATTCGGGAGCCGGCGACGGGGGACTTGTCTGAGCCGGCCATTCGAGGCCATGCCGGTCCATGCTCCATCGGCTCAGTGTGACGGTCGCGCCGCCCGATGATGCGAGGCAGCAGTCCGGGCGCCTCGCTAGGCTCTCAACATCGTACGAGCCGGCTCTTCCGCGAGCGCCCGTTTGATCTCCTCCCGACCGGGTGTGCCCGCATGCAGCGCCCTCTCCAGATTCCTGGCATATTTCTCCATGCGCTTGGGCGGCAGGAGAGGATCATTCGGATCGACGATTGCCTCCACCAGCGCCGGACCTGGTTCGGCAAACGCCTGATCGAGAACAGGGCCGCATTGTTCCGGATCCTCGACACGGAAACCCCGGATCCCGAATCCCTCGACGACCTTCACGAAATCGATGGGGGTGAGGTCGCACTCGTATTCAGGGTTGCCAAGGAACATCATCTGCTCCCATTTGATCTGACCGAGCGTATCGTTCTTCACCACCACGATCTTGATGGGCAGCCGATAGCGAACGATGGTTGCGAGCTCTCCGAGCAGCATGCTGAGGCCGCCGTCGCCCACGAAGGACACCACCTGACGATCTGGAAAGGCGAGCGCAGCCGCGATCGCATAGGGGATCCCGCACCCCATGGACGCGAGAAGGCCCGATCCTGCGAACATCTGATTCTCCCGCGCCTCGACATAGCGGGCGAGGATTGCGGTGTTGTGGCCGGAGTCCCAGGTGATGATTGCGTTGTCGGCAAGGCGTTCGTTGAGATCACGGGCGATACGGCCCGGCTTCATGGGGCGATCACTCTTCCCGACGGCGTCATGCAGCAAACGGCGCCACTCGGTCATGCCCTGCTGGGCCTGCTCGAGGAAGCTGCGGCCCTCCTTGCGTGTGAGTTGGGCGTTCAACATCTCGAGGGCGGCGCGCGCATCGCCCACCAAACCGACTTCGGCTGGGAAGCGAAGGCCGATCCGCGTCGGATCGCGGTCGATCTGCACGCCACGCGCTTGGCCGGGCTTGGGATAGTACTCGATATAAGGAAAGGTCGAGCCGACGATGAGAAGCGCGTCGCATTGCTCGAAAGCCTCCTGCGACGGACGCGTGCCCAGAAGGCCGATGCCGCCAGTCGTCAGCGGGTGAGCGTCCGGAACGACACTCTTGCCCAGGAGAGCCTTGACGACAGGCGCTCCGAGGAGATCCGCAGTGCGGATCAACTCGTCACGGGCGTGACAGGCGCCTTGGCCTGCGAGGATGGCGACCTTGCGGCTCGCGTTCAGGATCTCCGCCGCACGGGCGACAGCCTGCGGTTCGGGAATTCCCATCGATTGCGTCTGCGCGAACGAGACGTGGTGCGGAACATTGCGATCCGAGGGCTTCGCCTCGGCCTCCGGTTCCTCCTGCACATCGACCGGAACGGCCACATGGGCGACGCTCCGATGGGTGAGTGCTATCCGGCAGGCGAGCGCCACGGTGTTCTCTACTTGCCTGGGGCTCATGATCCGCGCCGTGTAGAGCGCCACATCCTGAAACAGTTTCGTATGATCGACGTCCTGCTGCGTGAAGGTGTCGATCAGATCGTGATAGGGCAGGCCGGTGATCGCGAGGACGGGAGCTCTGTCGAGCTTGGCATCGTAGAGCCCGTTGAGCAGGTGAATGCCACCCGGACCGGTGGTGGCGAGACAGCATCCGAGCTTGCCGGTGAACTTGGCATAGGCGCAGGCCATGAAGGCGGCCGATTCCTCATGCCGGACCTGAATGAAGCGGATGCGATCGGATCGTGTGCGGATGGATTCCATCATGCCGTTGATGCCGTCACCAGGCATTCCGAAGATGGTATCGATCCCCCATGCGATGAGAGTCTCGACGAGAATATCGGCTCCGTTGCGGGACATGGAATGCTCCTCGGCCTTGTGAATGGGGTAGTTCTTGCGCGACTCCGTGGGGGCTTCGTGGGTGATGGCGCTTCACGCCATGCGATTCCGCCGGTGACATTAGTGTCGATCACATCGCGGGCACTCGTTGAATGCTGGTCGAGGAACGCTTTACCTAATCCCCGACCAGCATTGGTCAGATGGGCCTCGAAAGGCCGGTCCAGGGCCGCGACGGCTCTGGTACAGCTTGTCGATCTCTTCCAGGCTGGCCAGATCGGCTTCCACCTGCGTGCCAGGCGTGCGGAGTTCGTCGGCCGCTTCGCGGATCCTCGGCTCGTCCACGCCCGCACCGGGATCGAAGCCGTTCTCGGCGCGACATTCTGCCAGCTCGTAGCCGTTGCCTGTGGAGGCTCCCGTGACGATGGCGAGGGGACGGTCTTCGGCCATGGGAGGCTCCTGTTTGAACGATGAGCGGCGTCAGAGCGAGGGATGCGCGCCGTCTCCCCAAACAGCCGTATGGGAGGAATTGTTCCGATTGGGGTGGGGAGGGCGGTTCATGGGTGGACGCCTGCGGCAGGGCTCTGTTTCGACGGGCATTCGGCCAAGCCTGGATCCGGCCTTGACGCTCCCTCGGTATGATATGGCAAGCTCAGCCGCATGAGAGGCGTGGGCTGCCATTGGAGCAGAGCCTGTATGCAGCCTCGACACAGCGATGGGGAGGATGGCATGGAGCCCGTACGTTGGGGAGTTCTGAGCACCGCAAGGATCGGCAGGACGAAGGTCGTGCCCGGAATGATGAAGAGTCCGCTGTGCAACGTGGTGGCCGTTGCCTCCCGGGATGAGGCTTCAGCCCGTAGGATGGCCGACGAACTTGGAATTCAGAAGGCTTATGGTTCCTATGAGGCCCTGCTCGCGGATCCGGAGATCGAGGCGATCTATAACCCGCTTCCTAACCACCTTCATGTGCCGATGACCTTGGCGGCAGCGGGGGCCGGCAAGCATGTCCTGTGCGAGAAACCTATTGCCATCACGGCGGCGGAGGCAGAGGGCCTGAGAGAGGCTTCATCTCGGGTATTGATCGCCGAGGCCTTCATGGTCCGGCATCACCCGCAATGGCAGCAGGCCCGGACTTTGGTCAGAGATGGCGCCATCGGTGAATTGCGCGCCGTCCAGGTGATCTTCTCGTATTTCAATGACGACCCCGACAACATCCGCAACAAGGCGGACATCGGTGGCGGCGGACTTCTCGATATCGGCTGCTATGCCGTGGTGGCTGGGCGTTACTTCTTCGAAGCGGAACCCGTCCGCGTGGTTTCTCTGATTGAGCGGGATCCCACGTTCGGAACGGACCGGACCGCGAGCGCGCTGATGGATTTCGGTGCAGGGCGTCAGCTCACGTTCACCGTTTCGACACAGCTGGCCCCTTCTCAGCGCGTCCAGATCTGCGGCACGAAGGGGCGCATTGAAATCGAGATTCCCTTCAATGCTCCGGCCGACAGGCCTGTTCGGATCTTCGTCGATGATGGCAGCCTGCTCGGGGGAGGATCGTCTCAAGCGGTCGAGTTCCCGGTCGTTGATCAATACCGACTTCAAGGGGAGGCCTTCTGTCGAGCCATTCGCGGCGTTGAACCCTTGGCCTATGGCCTCGACGATGCCGTTCAGACTCTTCGCATCCTTGATGCCCTCCGACGTTCGGAAGCGACTGCCGCGTGGGAGCGAATTGAGAGCTCTTCAAACGGAAATCGAGGTGTATGATCCTTCGCGAAGGAAACGTGCTCCGGCAAAGTGCACCTCGATAGAGGCCACGTTGCGGAGGAAGTGCAGGAGTTGAAATCCTCCGATGTGACGGCTTTCGTCGCCACGGCTTTGCGCTCGCCCCGAGCCGGGACTGGTATCGTGTCCTCACGAACAGCCGAATGCGGACCCATTGATGAAATCCTTACGGTATAGATTCAGACGGGGTCTGTCTGTCGCTCTCGGAGGCCGCAAGGCGCCGCCCCTCCCGGGCTGGGACATCCACGCTTCGCAGAAGGAAGTCTTCCATGCCCTTGCTGAAGTTTCGAGATGACCTTGCAGAAAGTCTGTCGATAAACTTGCACTTATGCGCAGGATGTTCAATCCTGTGGACTGACAACTGATAACAGAGGCTACTCGAGCCTGCCATGTCTTCCATCACGCCGCTCCGCGACGAACGAACCCTGGTTTTGCAACTGCGGGATGCGATCGGCGCCCTGATCGATGAACAGGGGCTGAAACCAGGCGATCAGTTGCCGACAGAGGCGGAACTCACCCGGAGGTTTCAAATTTCCCGACCGGCTCTGCGGGAGGCCTTGAAGCTCCTGGAACAGGATGGCGCGATTTATGTGAAACATGGCAAGGGCCGCTTCGTGTCGGCCGCTGCGGCGCTCCAGGTCGAACGGCCGATCACCTGCTTCGAGAGCGTCTCCGAGATGATGCAGAAGTCTGGTTATCGACCGATCAACAAGGTGCTCTCGATTTCAGAGGAGGCCGCTTCGGAGGAAGTGCAAGCTGCTCTGCAGCTTGATGCCGCCGCCCGCGTGATCCGCTTGGAGAGGCTGCGGATGCAGGGGGAAGAGGTGTTGGTCTATTGTCTGGACTACATCCCCCGCACCGCTATCCCGGGCCGTCTCTACGACACCGACTGGAACGGATCCTTGCTCGATCTGCTGGAACGGCACGGCCTGCGTCCGCGCATGTCCACAGCCGTCGCCGCATCCGTCATGCTGCCGTCAGATGTCAGCGAACGAAACGACCTGCATGATTTCGGCCCGGCTTTCCTGATCGTGGAAACAGCCTTCACGCAGACAGGCGTCCCTATCGTTTATGCGAAGGATTATCATCGCGGCAGTCGGTTCTCGTTCAGCTTCGTGCGCAAGTGATACGCCTCCAGCCGCCACAGGGACGGGTCCTGAACCGCTGCGAGCGGTCCGTCGCCGAGACAGTTGAAAGCTCGACTTCCTCCACCTTGGTAGGCTTGACAGCCACCGAGATTGGTCGTCTGCTGTCAGACAACATAAGAAGGCAGAAACCTGAAGGGAGGGCTATGAACAAGCTGCGGGTTCCGCAGAGGCTTCTCTTGCTGCCGGCTGATTAATTTCGCCGAGCCGCGAGGGAGGTATCTTGCAGGGCAGAGGACGAAGCTCGAGCGGCTCGGGCTTCTTTCGTGTGCGTGAGCATTGAACGGTGGCGCCTGGCATGATGCGGCATCCGAGCCCCGCACTTCGTGAGGCAATCTCCGCGAACCCGGTTTCTTCCGATTGCTTTCATGGTCTTTCCCGCGTGATGCGGCTCAGACCTTTTCGACGCTCGGAGCACCGGGCGTGAGCTGCGGCTCCAAGAAGTAGGAACAACCTATCGCCTAGTTATGCGATCATCAGAAGAGGGAAGTTGAAGGATGCGTAAGATCGTTCTCGGTACAGTGATGGCGCTGGGATTCGTCTCGGCTATGAATGCAACGGCTCAGGCCGGCCCTACCATGGACCGTGTCATGAAGGCCGGCGAAATGAAGGTTGCGACCAACAGCGGGTGGCCTCCGCAGAGCTATCTCGACGACAGCAACAAGCTGGTCGGATTCGACGTGGATGTAGCTAACGAGATTGCTAAGCGCCTCGGTGTGAAGGTGAGCTTCGAGACGCCTGAATGGAATGTGATGACCGGTGGCCGCTGGCACGGCCGCTTCGACGTGGCTGTCGGGTCGGTAACCCCGACTAAGGCGCGTTCTCAGGTCATCGACTTTGCCGGCATCTACTACTACAGCCCCTATGTTTTCGTGGTGCACAAGGACAGCAAGGCGGCATCACGTGACGACCTGAACGGCAAGAAGATCGGCGTCGAGACGGGGACGACTTCCGAAGACTACATCAACCGCCGGCTGGAGATCGACGCCCCGGGACTTCCGCCGATCCAATACACGCTCACTCCGGGCGAGGTGAAGACCTACGCTGACTCCATGCTGCCCTTCGACGATCTGCGGCTGGGCGACGGCACGCGCATTCATGCGGTGATCGCACCTGAGCAGACGGCGCAGAACGCGATCAAGAACAGGTATCCGGTAAAGATCCTTCCGGGTGAGGCCGCTTTCAAGGAGCCGCTCGTGGTGGTGACGGACAAGGGTGATCCGGAATGGACCGCCAAGCTTGGCAGCATCATTCAGAGCATGAAGGATGACGGCACCCTGAGCAAGCTGACCACCAAGTGGTACGGCAGCGACTACAGCAAGTAACCGCGCCACTTTCCGATCCATCCTCCACCTGCAGCACGACACGATCAATCATGTCCTACATTGAAACCTATTACCGTCGGGCGCTCGGCCCGAACACCGTCCAGAGGCCGGTGCTCGAAGGGGCCTTGAAGGTTGAAGTCTGTGTTGTGGGTGGAGGATTGGCCGGCCTGACGACAGCTCTCGAACTGGCCCGTAAGGGCCGCAAGGTCTGTGTTCTGGAGGCGAACCGCGTCGCCTGGGGTGCTTCGGGCCGTAACGGCGGCTTCGTGAGCCCCGGCTGGGCGGCGCGCTACAAGAACATCCGGCGGATGGCCGGAGACGCTCATGCGAAGGAACTGCATCGTCTTTCCATTGAAGGGATGGATGCTGTTCTGAAGAACGTCCACACCCTCGCTATGGAGGACGCAAAGCCGACCCATGGCATCATGGGAGCCGTGCGCTATGAGGCGACGGAGGATCTCAAGGCTCATCGCGACTGGCTGGAGAAGGAATTCGACTACCGGGTCGATTTCAAGAGCCGTGACGAGGTGCAGCAGATGCTCGTTTCTCCCCGTTACTATCAGGCTCTATTCGATCCCAATGCCTTCCACTTCCATCCTCTGAACTATGCGCGCGCTCTCGCAGCGGAGATCGAGCGTCTGGGCGGGGGCGTGTATGAAGGTTCGCCCGTCGTCGCGACTACGCTGGGCGGCGCAACCAAGATTGCCAGGACGGCCTATGGATCCGTGGAGGCCGATCATCTGGTGATCGCATCGGGCGGCTATACCGGAAATCTCGTGCCGCAGCTCAAGCGCAGTTTTCTGCCGATTGCCACATACGTGATGTTGACCAAGCCCAATCGCGAGTTGATCGCGAGCGCGATCCGCACCGACGCGGCGATCGGTGACGATCGTCGCGCAGGCGACTATTATCGCCTGGTAGATGGAGGCGAGCGCATCCTCTGGGGCGGCAAGATCACGACTCGCACGACCGAGCCTCGTCTTCTGGGGCGCCTGCTTCACGAGACGATGGTGTCCACCTATCCGCAGTTGAAGGATCTGGATGTCGAGATCGTCTGGTCCGGCCTCATGTCCTATGCCCGCCATATGATGCCGCAGATCGGCCGTTTGCAGCCGGGCGTTTGGTATTGCACGGCCTTCGGTGGTCATGGGCTCAATACCACGGCCATCGGCGGACGTGTGGTCGCGGAGGCGATCATGGGAGAAAGCGACCGCTACAAGCTGTTTGCTCCCTTCGGCCTCGCCTGGAACGGCTCGATCGCCGGCCGTGCGGCTGTCCAGTTGACCTACTGGGCCTATCAAGCGTCCGACTTCCTGCGTGAGCGGAAGTCGGCATAGAATTGATGCTGCGAGCACGACAGATTTGAGAGGGGAGAGCGCCCGATGCATTATGCCGACAACGTCGACTACCCGAGGCTGCTGTCCCGGCCGTCCATTTATATCCCGGGTCTCGCGATACTCTTCGGTATCCTTCTCTATACGCAGGCTGGGGCGACATCCCTGGGGCAGGCGCTCGCCGGGCTTTTCGGGATGGCCGAGGGCTCGCCGTTCGCGACGAACCTGCTCGTAGCGCTCGTCGTCACCGCTGTCGTCGCGATCAATGTCGCCGTGGTCATGCGCCTCCGCCTCAAGCATCAGGTCTATGTGGTCTGGGCTGAGCTGGCGCTTCTCGTTCTGCTGTTCTTCTACTCGTTCGATCTCAGCTTCGAGTTCATCCGCCGTAAGATCGGCTTCCTGCTGACGCAGGGCTTGGTGACAACCCTGTATGTCTCGGCGGTCTCGATCGTCATCGCATCCGTCCTGGCGATGATAGGCGCCATCGCCAAGCTCTCGTCCAACGGCATCGCGCTAGGCATCGCGAATTTCTACACCTCTCTCTTCCGCGGCCTTCCTTTGCTGATGCAGATCTACATGATCTATCTGGGGCTGCCTCAGCTAGGATATGTCATCGACGCCGTGCCCGCAGGCATCCTGGCGCTGTCGCTCTGCTACGGCGCCTATATGACAGAGATATTCCGCGCCGGCATCGAGAGTATTCCGAGAGGCCAGTGGGAGGCCTCACGTGCACTGGGGCTGAAGCCGAAGGATACTCTGACCCGCATCATTCTCCCCCAGGCGATGCGCATCATCATTCCGCCGACCGGCAACCAGTTCATCGCCATGCTCAAGGACAGCTCGCTCGTGTCGGTGGTCGGCGTGTGGGAGCTCATGTATCTCGCCCGTACTCAAGGGCAGACCGAGTTCCGCCACGTGGAGATGATGATCACGGCCTCGCTGATCTACTGGATTCTGTCCATCGTTCTCGAACTCATCCAGGGACGGATCGAGCGGCGCTACAACAGGGCCCAGACGCGGTGACGGGCAATAGGGCCGAAAACAGACACGTGCGCGAGGAGACGTATTCGTGATCCGAAAGAACAATCTCTCACTCGTGGAATCGCCCCCTGAACCGAGAGGGGCTGTTCCTGCCGTGAAAATCAGAAACTTGTCAAAGTGGTATGGCAGCTTCCAAGCCTTGAAAGCTGTCGATCTCACCATCGCGCGCGGGGAGAAGCTCGTGATCTGCGGTCCGTCCGGCTCCGGAAAGTCGACGCTCATTCGCACTATCAATGCGCTTGAGGGTTTTCAGGAAGGGCAGATCGTCGTCGACGGCATCGAGCTGACGCGTAAGCCCGAAGCGGTGGAGGCCGTGCGGAAAAGGGTGGGCATGGTGTTCCAGCAGTTCAACCTTTTTCCTCATCTCACGGTGCTGGAGAACTGCACTCTGGCTCTGCGGCTCGTGCGCGGCGTCTCGCAAAAGGACGCGGAAGAGAGGGCGCTGCATTATCTGGGCAAGGTCCGCATTCCGGATCAGGCGCACAAGTATGCGTCGCAGCTCTCCGGCGGCCAGCAGCAGCGCGTGGCCATCGCACGCGCTCTGTCGATGCAGCCCGATATCATGCTCTTCGACGAGCCGACCTCGGCACTCGATCCTGAAATGGTGAAGGAGGTGCTCGACACGATGACTCAGCTGGCGGGCGAGGGCATGACGATGGCCGTCGTCACTCACGAAATGGGGTTTGCCCGCCAGGTCGCTGATCGCGTGGTGTTCATGGATCGCGGTGAGATCGTGGAGCAGGGCCCGCCGTCCGAGTTCTTCTCGAACCCCAAGGAGTTGCGGGCACGGGCCTTCCTGAGTCAGATCCTTCACTGATCAAGGCTATACAATCAACAGAAGCGACCGCAGGAAGAGGGAAACGTGGCGATGGATTGTGATGTCGTCGTGATCGGAGCGGGGCACAACGGGCTCGTCTGCGCCTACTACCTCGCCGCGGCGGGATACAAGGTAAAGGTCTTCGAGCAGCGATCCGTCGTGGGCGGCGCGGCCGTGACGGAAGAGTTCCATCCCGGATTTCGCAATTCGGTCGCCTCCTACACAGTCAGCCTTCTCAATCCCAAGATCATCCGCGACCTCGATCTTCCTCGCCATGGTCTGAAGGTGGTGGAACGACGCCTGTCGAATTTCCTGCCTCTCCCTGACGATCAGTACCTGAAGATCGGCGAAGGGGTGACCCGCTCCGAGATAGCGCGGTTCAGCGCCAGGGACGCGGAGCGTTACGAAGCGTATTCGAACGAGATCGACGCAATTGCGGATGTGCTGCGCGATCTCGTTCTTCAGCAGCCCCCCAACTTGGTCGCCGGCGGTCTGCGAGCCACGCTGACGGAGGGCTGGCGTGCCCTGGCGGCGGGCAATCGCCTGCGGGGCCTCTCAATGGCGAATCGGCGTGCCCTGCTCGATCTGTTCGCGAAATCGGCGGGCGATTACCTCGACGGCTGGTTCGAGACGGATTGCGTGAAGGCGGCGTTCGGCTTCGATGCGATCGTCGGAAATTTCGCGAGCCCTTACACTCCGAACACCGCCTATGTGCTCCTCCACCATGTATTTGGCGAGGTGAACGGCAAGAAGGGTGCTTGGGGTCACGCTATCGGCGGCATGGGAGCGATCACGCAGGCCATGGCGAAGGCGGCGCGCGAGCGCGGCGTGGAGATCGAAACCGATGCACCCGTGCGTGAAGTCATTGTCGAGAAGGGCAGGGCCGCCGGTGTCGTCCTGAAGGATGGGCGCACGATCCGCGCGCGCGCAGTGGCGGGCAATGTCCACCCCAAGCTGCTGTTCGACCGATTGGTTCCAGAGGGGGGCCTGCCGGCGGATTTCCTGAGCCGCATGCGGCGCTGGAAGTCGGGTTCGGGCACGTTCCGGATGAATGTGGCGCTCTCGTCCCTGCCGAGCTTCAGGGCTCTTCCCGGGCGGGAGGTGGCGGACCACCACACAGCGGGCATCATCATCGCTCCCTCCCTGGCCTATATGGATCGCGCCTATGACGATGCGAAGCAACTGGGATGGAGCCGGGAGCCCGTGGTCGAGATGCTGATCCCCTCGACCCTCGACGACAGCCTCGCGCCCGAGGGTATGCATGTGGCGAGCCTGTTCTGCCAACATGTCCAACCGCAATTTTCGGATGGCCGCTCGTGGGACGATCACCGCGAGGAAGTGGCGGACCTGATGATCGCGACGGTCGACCGCTATGCTCCCGGATTCCAGGAGAGCGTCGTCGGGCGGCAAATCATGAGCCCGCTCGATCTCGAACGCACCTTCGGCCTCCTCGGTGGCGATATCTTCCATGGCGCTCTGACCCTCGACCAGATCTTCAGTGCCCGCCCGATGCTCGGGCATGCGGATTATCGCGCGCCGATCAAGGGGCTGTACATGTGCGGCGCAGGCACACACCCGGGCGGTGGCGTGACCGGCGCGCCGGGCCACAATGCGGCCCGCGCCGTGATGGCCGATATCCGGCGATTGAGGTGACGCGCTTCCTATGCATCCCGGCAGACTAACTTGTGCTACAACCTGTCTCGGCGGGATTGCAGGAGGTTGCGATGACGGGGCGCGCGTCAAAACGATCCACGAGGCTCCTCGGTATGGCCGGGCCGAATGCCGAGAAGACCGTATCGCTTGCTCTTCAAGGGGGCGGAGCGCATGGGGCGTTCACCTGGGGTGTCCTGGATTACCTGCTCGAGGACGGCCGGTTGGCCATCGAGGCCATCACGGGCGCAAGCGCCGGGGCGATGAATGCCGTCGTCCTCGTGGAGGGCTGGCTGGAGGGTGGCCGTGACGGCGCACGGGAACACCTGCGGAAGTTCTGGAAACGTGTCAGTCTCGATGGGGTCCTTTCTCCCATTCAGCGCTCTCTGTTCGATCATTTCCTGAGCTACTGGAGCGGCACTCAAGGTTCCACGCAACTCTGGACGGGAGCATGGACCAACGTCACGAGCCCCTATGACCTGAACCCGCTGGACATCAATCCGCTGCGGGACGCACTCAATGAGCTGATCAATTTCGAGCGTGTCAGGGCCTGCACGGAGACGAAACTATTCGTTTCGGCGACGAATGTCTGGACGGGAAAGATCCGCGTCTTCTCGGCCTCCGAATTGACGGTCGATCATATCCTTGCTTCCGCGTGCCTGCCGACCGTCTTCAAGGCGGTGGAAATCGATGGCGAGCCGTATTGGGATGGCGGCTATACGGGAAACCCCGC
>JAPSLB010000014.1 GCA_031181145.1 Microvirga sp. | reverse complement strand
AACCCGTCCGTTCGCATCATCGACCAGCGTCCAAGTTAACTCATCAGTGTCAGTTGCGGTGAACCGGCCAATGATGTTTCCGCGCCCCATATTCTCGCGAATGGTCATATCCGAGAACGAGATATCCGTCGGAGGCAAGTTCCCATCAGGTACGTCATTGATGCGGATCGTAATGGTAGTCGTTGACCACCCCCCATTCTGATCGCGGGTGACGATGTCGTAGTCGCGGTCCTCGCCGTCCGGGCCGACCTGGATCGCCTGCCTGTCGTTCACGACGATCATGTTGCCCACAATGCGGAAGGCTTCGTCGTCGCTGATCAGCGTCCCGTTCGCGAAGGTGAACGAGACGGTGTCGCCGATGTCGGGATCGGTCGCGAACAGCTCCGCGACGTCTCCGTTTACCGAAAGGTTCTCCGAGATCTCGCCGCCCGTCATCATCTGGAGCGTGGGAGCCTCGTTCACGTTCGTGACGTAGACGAGGATCTCCTGGGGCTCGGAGAGGCTCACGCCGTCGTTCGCCACCACCCTGAGCCGGTAGAAGCGGCCGGTCGCATCCTCCTCGAGACCGGTTCCCGGCGCGGTGACGATCGGATCCTCGTAGTTGAGGGCCGAAAGCACCTTGATCTGCCGGGTGGCGTTGTCGATCCTGAAGCGACCGGCCCCGTCGAAACCTTCGACGAAGGAATAGGTCAGCATCGAGGGACTCTCGTCGGTGGCAGTCAGATTGCCCACCACGTCACCCACCAGCAGGTTCTCGGGCACCGAGTCGGTGATGCCGCCGTCGAGACGGATGTCCGTCGGCGCCTGGTTGTTGCCTCCGTCGCCAGCCACGGAATTCACCGTGACGTTTTGAATGGTCGATGCATTGCCAGTGTCGGACAGGATGATGATGAAATTGGTCACTTCCGGCGTGCCGTCAGGATCGTCAGGGCGCGACCGGGCGTGGAAGCTCAGGCCCCGGACGATCTGCGTCACCTGCGTCGACGTGCCCGTCACCGTCACCAGGGCGTCGCCCGGCATGTAGTCGAACGTCGCACCCGGGAAATCCTCCATGTTCGGCCGGTCGAACTCGCCCTGACCCGTTTCGAAGAAGATCTGAACCTTGATGAAGGTGTTCGGATCGTCGTCGTCCTGGCCGTCCTCCTCGTCGATGAAACTCAGATGCTGGAAGGGATCGACTACCGCATCGTCATCCACCGTCCAGTTCAGCCGGCCATTGGGGTCGATCATGATCCTCGGCGCCGTGTTCTCGGGCGGGCCCACATCGCTGATGTAAACCCTGATGGTCTGCGGCTCTGAGGTGAGGCCTCCCGCCGTCGCCGTCACCTGAACCTCGTACCAGCTCCTGCCGGAGACCTCGTCACGGTGCGGAGCCGTCTCGTAGTCCAGCGGGCCGGTGACCACAAGGAACCAGTCCAAGCCGATCTGACGAATTCCGAACGGAACATTCGGGTCGACCAGATTGAATGCGGTGATGGGATCACCGTCAGGATCGGCGGCGCTCAAAGCAGTCCCGATGGTCCAATTTTCGCCGGTGTTCTCGGGGATTTCCTCGACATCCTGAGAAGTCATGACCGGGGGCCTGTCACCCTGCACCGTTACGACGTGCTCCTGCGACGACACGCGCTGGGTCTCGTCACCGGCCGTGTGCGCCACGATTACGAAGCGATGCTCCGCGCCCACCTGATCAGCCGTCACGTCGGCCGCGAGACGAACCTTTCCGTCGGCATCGATCGTGAAGAAACCGTCACCGCTGGTGGTGCTCAGCGAACCGTCCGACAGCAGGAACTTGAACACATTGTTCCGGAACTCCGGATTGGTATCCGGATCCTCCGCATCGGCGTCCACAATCAGATCGTCCTGTTGCATGCCTACGCGGATTCTGGCCAGTTCGCCCACGACCACAGCCGTCGGCGCCTCGTTCACGTCGTTGAGGTAGATCCGGATCTCCACGGGTTCGGAATCCAGCCCTTCGATGTCGCACGAGACGATCTTGAGGAGGTAGTATCTGTTGCCGTTCCCGTCGTCAGCGGCCCCTTCGTAATCAAGGCCGCTCGGATCCGTCAGCGTAAGCTGGCCCGTTCCGTCCGGGTTCGTGGACAAGGTGAACTTGTCGCGCAACCACTGGGGGACGTCCGAGTGGAACGCGTAGGTGATCTCATATCCTTCCGGATCGTAGGATTCGGAGAACGATGCAATCGTCTGTCCGGTCGTGTTCTCGGTGAGCACGTCTTGGAGCACCTCGACTGTCGGCGCGTTCGCCGCCTCGTTGACGTCGGTGACGCGGATCGTCAACTCCTGCACGGCGCCGGGGCCACTGCCACTCACGGCCTGGACATAGATCTTATAAACGCCACCGGCAGGAGCAGTCTCGAAGTCGAGAAGTCTCGTGGAGGTGATCGTCCCCGTGTTGGTGTCAATGACGAACAACCCGTTGGCGTTCGCAGCGCCATTGGCACGGTTGGGATCGAAACGGTACGTGACCGGGCCTGGACCGTCCTCGTCGCGGGCCGTCACCGTGGCGGAGAACACCTGATTCTCACTGACAGAGATGATAGCTGTTCCGTTGCTCTCCCATTTCGGCTGCGTCGGCAGGTCGTCAACGTCCGTGACATTGATGATCAACTCCTGAACGGCACTGTTGAGGACGCCGTCCGTGGACCGGACGTAGATCTTGTATACGCCGCCCGACGACTCGAAATCGAGCGTCCTGTCGAGTGCGAGACTGACGACGCCGGTGCTCCTGTCGATCACGAACAGGCCATTTGCGTTCGCGTCCGCCCCACGGTCCGGATCGAACTCGTAGAATGGAGTCGTTCCATCCGGATCCGTGGCGGCAATGGCGAAGGAGAACGGCGAATTCTCCGGGATGGAGTTCGGCAGGGTGGTCGAACCGTTGAGCGCCCAAAGCGGTGCGCTCGGCGCTTCGTTGACGTTGCCGATCTCGACCAAGACAGTCGTCGGATCGGAAGCGAGGCCGCCATTGGCGATATCCGTCTCCTGGGCATAAACCTGAAGTCTGTAGTACTTCGCGCCTGTCTGAGCGTCGATCACCACGCCCGGCGTCGCTGCCGTCAAAGCCTCGAAGTCAACCGGCGAGGTCAAGCGGATCTGGCCGACCCTCTCACCATTGCTGTCGATCGTTGAGATCGTGAACAAACCGTTGATATTGTCGACCAGCCGGTACTCGATCGGTCCGCCGTTTCCGTCGTCAGTCGACTTGACCGTAGCCGCGATCTGGGTCGTGTCGGTCGTATTCTCATTGATGAATGCGGCACCCTGCAGATCAGGCCTCGTGACGACAACGTTGGGACTGCCTTCGCCTTCGTAGATGATGTTTTCGACATTCGCGAGCTTCCGGATATCGTAGTTCCTGACGCGGATGATCGCAGTGTCGGAACCTTCGATTGTGTTGTTCAGCTCGATCACCTGATCGTTGCGGTTATCGATGATGTAAGTGTCGTTGCCGAACCCGCCGATCATCGTATCGGCCCCCGCGCCGCCATTGAGCGTATCGTTGCCGATGTTTCCCGTCAGCCTGTTGCCGAGAGCGTTGCCCGTCAGTGCGAGACCGACGCCGTCGTTGCGCGCGACGAAGGCGTCCTCGATGAAGGCTGCAAGAGTATACGATGTGGTGGCAAGGACCGTATCGTGCCCGCCTGCATCGGTATCGGCAATGATCGTATCGCCCGCATCGTCGATCCAATAAGTATCGTCACCGGCGCCCTCATACATGGTGTCGTTGCCGCCACCACCCCAGACCGTATCGTTGCCGGCGCCGCCTTTGAGCGTATCGTTGCCGCTGTTGCCCCACAGGATGTTATCGAGGCCGTTGCCCGTCAGGCTGATGCCGGTCCCGATCTCGGCCTTGGCGTTCTCGATGAAAGCGAGCGTGGAAAGGTTGAACGAGATCGTGGTGTGGACGGTGTCTATCCCACTGGCGGCCGGGTCGACGCCATCTTCAAGGATAATCTGGTCGCCGATATCATCGACCCAGTAATGATCGTCGCCGAGACCCTCGTACATGTGGTCAGCGCCGCCGCCGCCATCGAGCGTGTCGTCGCCTGTGCCGCCGATAAGCACGTCATGTTCAGCCGAGAGGCCACCGTAAATGGAGTCGTTGCCGGCGCCCCCATGGAGCCAATCGCCTCCGGCCCTGCCGTCGATCGTGTCGTTGCCGAGACCGCCGATGAGCTGGTTGCCCTGAGCGTTGCCAATTAACGTGTCGTTGTAGTTCGTCCCCGTGATGTGGAGAATTTCGCTGACAATGTCGACGCCGCCCGGCTTGGTGACTGTTCCTGCGACGAGATCTGCCCGGACGCCGGTCTGGTTGATGTTGAGCGTAACATAGTCGATGATGCCGCCGTCGGCGCCGCCTCTGATGCGGTCGCTGCCGCCTGAACCGTAGAAGACATCGTAGCCGGCGCCGCCGTCGAGCGTATCGTGCGTCGAGCTGCCATAGATGGTATCATTGCCATCACCACCATCGAACCTGGCAAAGGTATCGCCGCCAATGAGGAGGTCGTTGCCGACACCCGTCGAGACCTTGTAAATGTTTGAGAGACGGTCGACTTCCCCCGTCCCCATCTCCACCGTTCCTGTCCGCAGGTCGACGATGTAGTTGTAGCCAGGATCCGTGTAGGTAAAGCGAATGTTTGTAATCGACCTGTAATAGGCATGCCCGCCGACAAGGCTGTCGTTGCCGAGGCCGCCGATCAGAAGGTCTTCGGCTCCACCACCCACCAGCGTATCATTGTCACTGCCGCCATAGAGGATATCCTCGAAGCCGTCCAAGGCGATGTCTCTGCTGGCGTAGAGGATATCGCGCCCCCATCCGCCTTCGAGCAGATCCGCGCCCTGACCACCATCGAGGGTATCATTGCCGCCGCCTCCGCGCATGTGATCGTTACCGCCGAGGCCGAGCCAGCTCCACGAATAGGTGGGGTCCGTTTCGTCTGCGTAAAAATAGTCTTCGAAGTTCGTTCCGATGATCCGCTCGATGGAGGCCACATCAATGTCATCCTGGTACTTACCGGGAATGGAGCCTCCGTTGCGGTAACCGTCGGCTATGTGCCAAGCGCGCACACCGAGATTGGAGTGACCGCCACCACCATCCCTCGATGAGAAATTGACGGATATTCCACTATCCGTCTGGCGGAGGCTGTAATCGACGGTGTCGAAGCCAGGGCCGCCGACGATACGATCATCCCCCCTTCCTCCGAAGAGAGTGTCATCTCCTGCGCCGCCCTCGAGCAGGTCGTCCTTGGCACCTCCTATCAGCGTGTCGTTGCCGCCGAAGCCTCTGATGGTCCAGGCGACAAGGTCGTTTGTAGCAATAAGCTCGTTGTCGTTGCCGTCCCCATCCAGCGGAAAACCACCGGCCACAGGCGCGACCTCTCCGTCCGGAGCCGCAGTCTCGGACGGCGCAGCGAACCCGCTTTCGCTCGGAGCATGCGGGGCATCGAATTGAGAGCCCTCAGTGATGAACACCGCCGCAAGAGCCCCCACCGCGCGCTCGATGGCGGGCTTGGACGAGGCATCGGCCGGGCCCACCGTTACGACCGGCCCGAAGGCCATGTCGTGGAGGTCTAGGGCTCGGGCCTTCAGGACGGGAGCGCCGGTCTTTTCCCTCACGGTCCACGCGGCGGCGATGCGCCCGTCGTCCATCCGGGCCGCTCCGGCGAAGGCGGCGGAGCGGGCGGTTTCCTCGGCGAGGAGGAAAGGCTTGTGACCCGGCCTGGGGGAGCCGTCGGCATCGACGATCTGCCCGAGGATCTGCTTGACGTTCTTTCCGGTCTCGCCCCTGCGCGACTGCACGAGCACGGCGAAGAACGAGCCGTCGCCCAATGCCAGCAGATCTGAACCGGATGTAGATGCCACCTGAATGAGAGGCTTGAGTTCGCTCGGAGCAATCGGCTTCGTCATGGCTTCCCCCTAGTTACGCGCCACCGATATGTACTAACATATCACAAGATAGCAAACTAGGACGCGGTCGCAACGAGATATCGCAACACGCAACGACAACTCAAGCTTGCGCAGCAACAACTTTGCCGCAATATTCCCGCACTAGTTGTGACAATCTGACTGTCCCTGCTGAGCGCCGAAGCAGAGCCCTTTGTCGACAAAGCCATTCCGCATCCGGACGCACAGGCGACGGAGCAAGGGAATCCCACATGTTTCGGCCGCACCATAACGGCTGAATGCCTGCGCCGGTCGGGCACACGGACGATCTCTCACCTGCGTTCTATCGACAATTCTGCAAACTATCTTTGCGGAGATGCAGGCGTATGTCCGAGCTGCGGTTCCGTGTGCCCCTATTCATCGGCTGGAACGGGCATCGGACTGCATCATCCCGCTCATCAGACGGTTGATATCCAGACGGTGAGCCGTGAGAATAGAACGGCAGCCGGACAATGAATCGCGGTGGAGCACCCACGGGCCGAAGGTGCCTCAGCGGTTCCGGGGCGAGCGGGACAGCAGACATTCCGCCACCCGTTCCTGAAGGGGAATCCCGCTCCGCCGCCGCACGACCCTGAGCATGGACTTGCAGAACACAGCGGGAACAGCTAACCTGTTCTTGCTTTGTTTTCCAGAATCGCTCCACTCGGGAGCAGTAAGGGTCTGTCATGCTCACGCGCAAGCAGCACGAATTGCTCCGCTTCATCCATGAGCGGCTGCGTGAAACCGGGGTTCCGCCGTCCTTCGACGAAATGAAGGATGCGCTCGATCTCAAGTCGAAATCCGGCATCCACCGGCTCATCACGGCGCTCGAGGAGCGCGGTTTCATCCGCCGTCTGCCGAACCGCGCCCGGGCCCTTGAAGTGATCCGCCTCCCCGAAACCGTCGGCGCAGCCGCCGGCCAGCGCCGCTTCACGCCTAGCGTGGTCGAGGGCGGGCTCGCCGAGAAGAAGCCCACGCCGCAGCCTGCGGCCGAAGAACGATTTCGCGACAGCGCTTCGATCCCCGTCATGGGGCGGATCGCCGCCGGTACGCCGATCTCCGCGATCCAGAACCGCAGCCATTCCATCACCCTTTCGGGCGACTTCCTCTCTCAGGGCGATCACTTCGCCTTGGAAGTGCGCGGCGACTCGATGGTCGAGGCCGGCATTCTGGATGGCGACCTCGTGGTGATCCGCAGGCAGGACACGGCGAATACGGGCGACATCATCGTTGCCTTGATCGACGACGAGGAGGCGACTCTCAAGCGCTTCCGTCGTCGAGGTTCCTCCATTGCCCTCGAGGCCGCCAACCAGGCTTACGAGACTCGCGTGCTCGGTCCCGACCGGGTGAAGATCCAGGGCAAGCTCGTCAGTCTGGTTCGCCGCTACTGATCTCCTCTCCGGGCCAGTCCAACTCGGAGACAGGCCGCGCCGCGCGCGGCCCATCCCTGGTGGGCGAGGCTGCGATCCTCGCCTTGCCTGTCCATGACACGACCTCCCGCCCTCTCCTCACCGACCGGATCTCCGCAGCCTCGCTTCCAAGGCCGATAGCGGTCGCGCCGCGCTCGCGGAGAGCATGGCGGTCGAGGACAACAGGTGCCCCGCAGAATGCGGGCGCCTCGAGCCGCGTGATGACGACGGCCGCACGGCGGCAATCCTCTGCAAATCCGGCGGGCTCGTGAACGAAAGCGACGGTCCGCTGCGCCCCCGCCTCCACTACGCAGGCGAGCCTGTCGCATCGCGCGGCGTGCCTGAGAGAGGGATCCCGTGCGCCGCGCCCGTCGCCGTCCGCCCGCAGCCATTGCTCGACGACGAAGCCGGACGGCTTTCCGACGAGGGTGAGCTCTCCGCGGAGATTGCGGATCGCGGCTCCTGTGCCGTCTCGGTCCACGTAGATGTCGTAACGCTGGGGGTGCGCGGCCAAGGCCAGCCCGGCGCCGGCAGGAACGAGCGCAAGCCACCGCAGCTGCGAAGCCGGGATCGTGAGCGCGACGAGACCTACACTCAGCAAGACCAACGCGCCGGCGCCGAGGGCCGGCACCACGACGGTCGAGCCGCTGAACGAACCGACCCAGGCCGAGACATCGAGCACCTGGGTGACCGCGACCCCCATCAGTTTCCAGATCGGCTCGTCCAGACCGAAGGGATAGGCCAGCACGCCGAGAACGGCTGCGGGCATCACCACGAGCGACACCAGCGGCAGGGCAAGCCCGTTGCCGACGAGGCCATAAGGATTGAGGTTTTGGAAGTGATAAGCCGCGAAGGGAGCCGTGGCGAGGCTCGCGACGAGGGTTGTCGTCAGGAGGCCGCAGACCGCGCGCGCCGCCCAGGCGAGCGCCTTTCCGATCAGGTCTGCCGATGCGTTCTTTGATGACCGTCCTTGCATGAGCGGCACGAGTGTCATCATGGCAGCCACCGCCCCGAACGACATCTGGAAGCTCGGTCCCAGCAGCGCCTCCGGTTCCCGGGCGAGCACGACGAGAGCGGCGATGGAGAGATTGCGGATGCTGAGCGCCGGGCGGTCCGCCAGCACTGCGCCGAACATCACGAGCGTCATCACGAGGGAACGCTCCGTCGCCACGTCGGAGCCGGAGAAGATGCAATAGGCGATGGCCCCGAGCATCGCGGCGACGGCGGCGATCTTCTTCACCGGCCAGAACAGCGCTAAGCTCGGACTGAGGACGAGCAGCGCGCGCACGAGCCAGAAGAACGTGCCCGCCGCCAGCACCATGTGCAGGCCCGAGATGGAGACGATGTGATAGATGCCCGCGGCGCGCAGCACATCGCTTGTAGGTTCGCCGATGAGCCCGCGCTTGCCGGTGACGAGCGCTGCGCCGACTCCGCCCGCCGCGCCGCCGATGGACGAGGCAATCCGATGGGTGAGCGCGTTGCGCGCTTCGTCCACGCGGGCAGCAAGCCGCAATCTCCAATCGGGCTGCGTGGGCGGATCGATCCGGCGCACCGCGCCCGTGAAGGAGCCTACAGCACCGATCCCCTTGTAGTAGGCGTCGCGGGCGAAATCGTATCCGCCTGGCCAGGCAGGTTGTGGCGGCGGCAGCAGACGCACGGTTCCGGCGACGAATTCTCCCGCAGAGAGCCCCTCACCCTTGCGGACCGACACCCGTACGAGACGCGGCCGCTCCGCCTCGGCGACCCCTTGCAGGGAGGCGACGCGCAGCAGGATGCGCCTGCCCTGCTCCCGATCCTCCACGGACTCGATGAAACCCGTGACCGGCGCGATCACGATGCGCATCAGCACGGGCGCTGCAACGTTGTGCGTGCGGACGACCCCCGCCGCGAATCCGGCAAGGACAGCCGCGAGACCGACGCTCAGGACAAGACCAAAGAGGCTTTTGCGCAGCCAGACGGCCGAAACGCCGCAAAGTGCCAATCCGCCGAGCGGCGCCCAGAGGGCAGGCTTCTCGGCCTGGAAGAACAGGAGCACACCGATGCCGAAACAGACTGCGAGCCAGGGGAAGAGCCGCCGCTGTCCGGTTTCCTGGGCAAGGCATCGCAGCAACCAATCGCGCCAGCCCGGGACATCCCAGTCCAAGGCCAGACCGGGCGGACGCGGCAGCGCGACGGCCCGCGCAGGGCTGCGCGGGTTCCGGCCGGACTTACCTTTATTGTCTTGCGTCATGGCTTTGGCTTAACGCGGGGTCGGTTGCATGGTAGACGAGCCCACGTTTCGGCCCAAACTGCCCTGTGCAAACCGCCCGGCGGATGAGCCGAACGAGCGCGAACCTGCTGCAAGGCCGCGCAATCATTCGAGAATTTCAACCAAGGTTCCCTGCGATGACCGTTGTCACCCGCTTCGCTCCCTCGCCCACCGGCTTCCTGCATATCGGCGGGGGACGCACGGCCCTGTTCAATTGGCTCTATGCCAAACGGCACGAGGGCAAGATGCTCCTGCGCGTCGAGGACACGGACCGGGAACGCTCGACCGATGCTGCCATCACGGCGATCCTCGATGGGCTGAAATGGCTCGGCATCGATTGGGACGGCGATGTCGTCTATCAGTTTTCCCGCGCCGCCCGGCACCGGGAGGTGGCTGAGACTCTGCTTGCCCAGGGCCGCGCCTACTATTGCTATGCCACCCAGCAGGAGCTGGAGGAGATGCGCGAAACCGCCCGCAAGGAAGGCCGCCCGTCCCGTTACGACGGTCGTTGGCGCGACCGCGACCCGTCCGAGGCGCCGAAGGACGTGAAGCCCGTCATCCGCCTGAAGGCGCCGACCGAGGGCGAGACGGTGGTCGAGGACGAGGTCCAGGGCCGCGTGGTGTGGCAGAACAAGGATCTGGACGATCTCGTGCTGCTGCGCTCGGACGGCACGCCGACCTACATGCTCGCCGTGGTGGTGGACGATCATGACATGGGCATTACGCACGTGATCCGCGGCGACGACCATCTCACCAACGCTGCCCGGCAGACGCAGATCTATCAGGCCATGGGCTGGAAGGTGCCGAAGATGGCGCATATTCCGCTCATTCACGGGCCGGATGGCGCCAAGCTGTCCAAACGCCACGGCGCGCTTGGCGTCGAGGCCTATCGCAGCATGGGCTACCTGCCGGTCGCCCTGCGCAACTACCTCGTGCGTCTCGGCTGGAGTCATGGCGACCAGGAGATCTTCTCTACCGATGAGATGATCCAGGCCTTCGACCTCAAGAATATCGGCCGATCCCCCGCGCGGTTCGACTTCGCAAAGCTCGAGAATCTCAATGGCCACTACATGCGGCTGGCGAAAGACGAAGATCTGGCGCAGGCCCTTGAGGCTATCCTGCCGGAGATCGGTTCTGAGCGCGGCCTTGGCCCGACATTCTCTCCTGAACTCCGGGAGAAGCTGCTGGCGGCCATGCCCGGCCTGAAGGAGCGCGCCAAGACTCTCGTGGAGCTTCTGGACAGCGCCTATTACCTCTACGCCCAGCGTCCGCTGAATCTGGACGACAAGGCGGCTGCTCTCCTCGCTGACGGACGCGCTCGCCTCGCCGGAATCGTCGAGAAACTTCAGGCCGTTGACGAATGGAACGCCCAAACCGTGGAGGCTGTCGTACGGGAGCATGCGGACGCGATCGGGGCGAAACTCGGGCAGGTGGCACAGCCCCTCCGTGCTGCCCTGACGGGGCGGGCAACCTCTCCCGGCCTCTTCGATGTGATGGCTGTTCTCGGCAGGGATGAAACCCTGTCCCGCCTTCAGGACCAGCTGAGCGGTGCGCCTGCTGCATAGCAGGCGCATACCATCTTTAGACGTGCTTGCCCCTATCCAGCGGATAAGCTACCGAAGGGGCCATTCTCCCACCGACCGGCTGACCTCGGTCCGGCAGACCAAGCTCGGGGACCCTCCTCCGACCGCTTGGTTGCTCTAGGTTATGCCCGGCCTCCTGCTGAAAGGTCGAAGACCCATGAGTTCCAACACAACACTCACAGTCGACAACAAGGCCGTGGAACTAGCGGTGAAAGAGGGCGCCATCGGCCCGAGCGTCATCGACATCTCGAAGCTCTATGCCCAGACAGGAATGTTCACCTACGATCCGGGCTTCACCTCGACCGCGAGCTGCGAGTCGAAAATCACCTACATCGATGGCGACAAGGGCGTTCTGCTGTATCGCGGGTATCCCATCGACCAACTCGCCGAGCACGGCGACTTCCTCGAGACCTGCTATCTGCTGCTCTACGGAGAGTTGCCGACCGCTGCTCAGAAGGCTGATTTCGACTACCGCGTCACGCGCCATACCATGGTGCACGACCAGATGAACCGGTTCTTCACCGGCTTCCGCCGCGACGCTCACCCCATGGCCATCATGGTGGCCTGCGTGGGTGCGCTGTCCGCCTTCTATCACGACTCGACCGACATCTCCGATCCGCAGCAGCGCATGATTGCGTCCATGCGCATGATCGCGAAGATGCCGACGCTTGCGGCGATGGCCTACAAGTACTCCATCGGCCAGCCCTTCGTGTACCCACAGAACGATCTGGACTACACCTCGAACTTCCTGCGCATGTGCTTTGCCGTGCCTTGCGAAGATTACAAGGTGAACCCGGTTCTCGCGCGCGCGCTGGATCGCATCTTCATCCTGCACGCCGACCACGAGCAGAACGCCTCGACCTCCACGGTGCGGCTCGCCGGCTCCTCGGGCGCAAACCCCTTCGCCTGCATCGCGGCCGGCATCGCCTGCCTGTGGGGCCCCGCCCATGGCGGCGCGAATGAAGCCGCTCTGAAGATGCTGGAGGAGATCGGCACGCCGGATCGCATTCCCGAGTTCATCGCCCGCGCGAAGGACAAGAACGATCCGTTCCGCCTGATGGGCTTCGGCCACCGGGTGTATAAGAACTACGACCCGCGCGCGCGTATCATGCAGAAGACCACCCACGAGGTGCTCAGCGAGCTCGGCATCAAGGACGATCCGCTCCTCGACGTCGCCATGGAGCTGGAGCAGATCGCGCTGAAGGACGAGTACTTCATCGAGAAGAAGCTCTACCCGAACATCGACTTCTATTCGGGCATCACCCTCAAGGCGATGGGGTTCCCCACCTCCATGTTCACGGTGCTCTTCGCGCTGGCCCGCACGGTCGGTTGGATCGCCCAGTGGAGCGAGATGATCGAGGATCCGTCACAGCGCATCGGCCGCCCACGCCAGCTCTACACCGGACCGGCGGAGCGCGACTACGTCACCGTCGCTCAGCGCGGGTAAGCATTAGCGGGAAACAGGTAGAAAAGGGGCCGCAAGGCCCCTTCTTATTTGAGGTCGATCCCTCTCGCGGATGCATTCCCATCATGCCGCGCTTGTTGCGCCCGCCAATGCCTAAAGACGGTCAAGCAAAGACGTAGATGCAAAGCTCGGCATAACCCAGAGAGCGTGTACCCTCTTTGTCCTAACGTTCCGTCTTCAACACCTCGGCCACGATCCGCGCCGCCCGTTCGCTCGGCATCTCGTCACCGATCCGCATGAGTTCGTCGAGGCGCTGGAGGGCAGCCTCCTGCGCCCGCCGCTCCGGCGTGTCGGACAGAAGCGGCAGCAGCGCCGTCACGAGGGTTTCCGGCGTGCAGTCGTCCTGGATGAGCTCGGGAATCGCGTTCTCGCCGAGGACAAGGTTGGTGAGGACGATGGACTGCGCCTTGATGAGAGGGCGTAGAATGACCGCTTCGATCGCCGAAACCTTGTAGGCCACCACCATTGGGATGCCGGACAGGCCGAGTTCGAGCGTCACGGTGCCCGACGCGGCGAGCGCCGCATCCGCTTGTCGGAAGGCCTGCCATTTGGCGGCTTCTCCCTCAACGATGTGTGGCTTCAGGTTCCAGGACGCCGTGCGCTCGCGAATCTCTCGCGCGAGATGCGGCACCGCGGGGATCGTGATCTCGAACGGACGGGATGAGCGCTGCCGGAGCAGCGTCAGGGTCGCGCCGAAGGTGTCGAGCAGACGACTGACCTCGGACCGACGGCTGCCGGGAAGAACGAGAAGATTGATCGGCTCATCCTTGTGAAGGCTTCGCTCGCCCGCGGCTGGCCTGAATTCCCCTACCCGTTCGATCAGAGGATGGCCCACATAGGTGGTCGGCGGCCCACCCAGACGTCGGTGCGCATCCGGCTCGAAGGGCAGCAAAGCCAGGAGGTGGTCCACATAGGCCCGCATTTTCGCGGCGCGGCCGGGACGCCATGCCCATACGGAAGGGCTCACGTAATCCACGATCGGGATATGCGGCGCGCGTTTACGAACGGTCTTGGCGACGCGATGCGTGAAATCGGGACTGTCGATGATGACGAGCATGTCGGGACTAGCCGCTACCACCGCGTCGGCCGTCGCGCGGATCCGGTCGAGCACCGTCGGCAGCCGCCCGATGACGGCAACGATGCCCATGACGGCGATGTCATTGAGCGGAAACAGGCTCTTCAGGCCCTCTGCCCCCATGGCATGCCCCCCGACGCCGCCGAAGCGCAAATTGCCCGCTCCAAGCCGCGTCTTCAGCGCCCGCATGAGCTTCGCGCCGAGCTGATCGCCGGATTCTTCGCCCGAGACGATCCAGATGTTCAGCGGCCTCGCCTCAGTCATGCGATTGCTCCATCCAGGGAAGATCGACGGCGACGAGAAAGACGCCGAGACGGTCCGCGATACGCAGCGTCTCGTCCTGCTCCAGCACGAAGGTCGAGCTTGCGCCGATCGCGATGCCCGAGAGCCCCGACTTCGCAGCCTCGGCGACCGTGCGGGGACCGATTGTCGGCATGTCGACCCGCAGATCCTGGCCGAGCTTGGCGGCCTTGATCAGCACGCCCCCCTCCTTCCGGCGGTGAAGGCCGAACCAGGACTGGCGCAAGCGCCCGACCCGGCGCAGCATGCGATCCGTGCCCTCTGGGCCTTCGATCGCGAGCACATGGTTGCGGGCGATCACAGCCCCCTGCCCGATGTCGAAAGCCGACAGGGAGGCAAGGAGATCGAGCCCTACTGCGACAGACTGCCAGTCGTCCTCGCTCGGCTGATAGGTCCCGCTCAAGGACCGGGACGCAACCAGATCGGGCGCAAGCTCGTGGGCGCCCACGACACGATGCCCGCGCTCTTCGATGAGCATCACGGCCCCGCGCAGGACCTGGTCGTCGCCTCGGGTGATCACCTCTTTCACTTCCTGCATATTGCGCAGGGCCGAATAGGCTCCGAGCAAGGCGGCGAAGCCAGGACGGCGAACGGCGCCAACGAGGGTGACGGCGCGAGGCTTCCACTCATCGAGGGTGGTCAGGATGGTTTTGAGGTCGAGAAGGTCCGCATTCGCGTGCGCCTTCTTCCGCAGTTCCGGCGCTGCGAAGCCCCGGAAGGCGAGAACGCGATAATCCTGGCCAGTCCGTTCGAGATGCTCGACCACCTGGATCGGAAGGCGCCCACTCCCGGCCACGACCGCGACCGGTCCAATCGAGGCAGGGACCTGCCCGGGGGAGCCGCCCCCCGCCGCCATTTTGCTCTCTGGCTGCATGCAGCCTCAGCCGGCGGAACTGAGCGGGTCCCGAGGCGTGCAGATCGAACGGTCCTTGCTCTCGCGGATGAAGTCCAGGATCTCGTGCACGAACGGATGGCTGGCGAACTCGGCCGCCACGTCCTCGACGCGCTCGGAGAGCGTGCCCTCATCGGCGAACAGCAGGCGATAGGCACGGCGGATGTCGTGGATCTGCTCGCGGGTGAAGTTGCGCCGGCGCATGCCGATGATGTTGAGGCCGGCAAGATGAGCGCGATTGCCCAAGGCCATGCCATAAGGGATGAGGTCGTTCTCCAGGCCCGACAGGCCGCCTACGAAGGCGTGGGAGCCCACACGGGCGAACTGGATGACGGCGGAGCCGCCGCCGAAGATCACGAAATTGCCGACCGTCACGTGGCCCGCCAGCATCACGTTGTTGGACAGGATGCAGTCGTTGCCGACCTTCGTGTCGTGCCCCACATGCGAACCTGCGAGGAAGGCGCAACGATCCCCGATCACCGTCCGGAGGCCGCCACCTTCCGTGCCTGGGTTCATGGTCACGCCTTCGCGGATCACGCAATCGGCACCGATCTCGAGTGTCGAGGACTCTCCGCGGTACTTCAGATCCTGCGGAATGTGCCCGATGGACGCGAAAGGAAAGATGCGCGTGCGGGGGCCTATCTTCGTCCTGCCTGCAATCGCCACGTGGCTCACGAGCTGGCAGCCCTCGCCCAGCTCGACCTCCGGGCCTACGGTGCAAAAAGGACCGATCTTCACACCAGCGCCGATCTTGGCACCGTCTTCGATGACGGCGGTGGGATGGATCACCGTTTCCATTACTCGATCACCAGCATGGCGCTGACTTCGGCCTCGCAGACGAGCACGCCGTCCACCTTGGCCTCGCCCTTGTACCACCACATGTTACGGCGGTTGTTCAGCTTTTTCATATGGAACTCGACCCGGTCCCCCGGCTCCACGGGTTTCCGGAACTTGACCTTGTCGATCGTCATGAAGAACACCTGCTTCGGCTTCGCCTGCTCGGCCCTCTTGGCCTTGACGCAGATGGCGCCCGCCGTCTGAGCCATGGCCTCGATCAGGAACACGCCCGGAAAAATCGGCCGAGACGGGAAATGGCCCGTGAATTGTGGCTCATTGAAGGTGACGTTCTTGATGCCGATGCAGGAATTGTCACCGTCGATATCGATGATCTTGTCGACCAGCAGGAAAGGATAGCGATGTGGCAACAGCTCGAGAATCTCGAGAATATCGGCGGTTTGAAGCGTGGTGGGCGCTTCGGACATGACTGAAGTCTCCGGATAGGCCTTGGTGTATCGGTCCTCTAGGACGATGCGCCGTCGTCTTTGTCAGAATCGCCCTTAGATGCAAGTTTTTTCAGGGCAGTGATTTCGCGGAACCATTCTCGCATGGGCCGGGCGGGAACGCCGCCCCAGCGTGCACCGGCCGGAACGTCGCCGTTGACGCCGCTTGTCGCGGCGATCTGAGCGCCCATTCCGATCCGCACATGGCCCCTCACGGCAACTTGGCCGCCAAGCGCCACGTAGTCCTCCAGCGTGCTCGATCCGGCAATGCCGACCTGGGCCACGATGACGCAATGGCGACCGATGACGACGTTGTGGCCGATCTGCACGAGGTTGTCGATCTTGGTGCCCTCGCCGATCACTGTATCGCGGCTCGCACCCCGGTCTACCGTCGTGTTGGCGCCGATCTCAACGTCGTCCTGGATGATGACGCGCCCGATCTGCGGCACCTTCAGATGTCCCTGCGGCCCCATGGCGAAGCCGAACCCGTCCTGGCCGACGCGGACGCCGGGATGCAGGATGACCCGGTTCCCGATGAAGGCATTGGAGATGGTGACGTGAGGCGCAAGCGAGCAATCCCGGCCGATCTTCACATGCGGGCCGACCACAGTATGGGCGCCGACGACGGTGCCGGCGCCTATCTCCGCGTGCGGGCCGACGACGGCCCCGGGATCGACCGTGACGCCGTGTTCCAGCCGCGCGGAGGGATGCACGAAAGAGCCTGGAGAAACGCCCGTGGCCGCGAACGACGATTCCGGGCGCAAGGCCGTGGGGAACATCCTGCCCATGACCTGGGCGAAGACCCGGTAGGCCAGTGGCGTCACGATGGCGACGGTTTTCGGAGGCACCTTCGCCGCAAAACGAGGTGTGACGAGGCACGCGCCGGCGTGCGTCCTGCTCAAGGCCCCTACATAGGCGGGGTTGTCCATATAAGCCAGATCGTTTGGGCCTGCGCTTTCGAGCGGAGCGACGCCTTTAAGCAAAAACTCCCCGTCGGTGTCGTCGGGGAGCGTTGTCTGCGCCATCTCCGCCACCTGACGCAGGTTAAGCGTCTGGCTTTGCGGAAAAAAATTGGTTTCTGTCATGAAAAAGCGAGGGCGCCGCGAAGGCGCCCTCCCCGATTAGAAGCGCGTGCCGCCGGAGAAACGGAAGGCCTGCGTCCGGTCTCCGCCGATCCGCGTACCGTCCGCCTGGAGAATACCCTCTTCCTTGGAGAGTGCGAACGCGTAGTCGAACCGGATCGGACCGAGCGGCGAACTCCACAGAATCGAAGCGCCGACCGAGGAGCGGATCTTGTCACTGTCGAGAACCTCGATGCAGTTCTGCGGTTGTCCCGGAGGGTTGCAGGTTATGCCGCCATCAGGAGCGAAAACACCACCGCCGAGGTTGAACCGGGTCGGTCCCTCGTAGCCGAAGAGCGTACCGGCATCCGCGAACACCGCACCCTTCAGGCCCAGATCCCTCGGCAGGCCGAAGATCGGGAACTGCACTTCGAGCGATCCACCGAAATAGGTCGTGCCGCCGATGGCATTGGCATTCGCGTCGGGGCTCGAGATATCGCGCGGACCGAGACCGTTCGTGGCGAAGCCGCGAACCAGGGACGGGCCCATGAAGAAGTGGTCCACGATGCGCAGGTCGGCACCCTCGTTACCATTGTTGCCCAGGCCCATGATATGGCCGCCCTGGATGCGGGCGATGCCGACGATGTCCTCGAACAGCTCGTGGTAGTAACGGGCGTCACCGGTGGCGCGGAAGTACCGCGAGTCGCCACCCAGGCCGGCGAAGTCCGTCTTCACCTCGGCGTAGAAGCCGTTGCGCGGATCGCGGGTGCTGTCGAGGGTATTGTAATTGAAGGTCAGGCCCGCAAGCGACGTGATCGTCGTACCCTGCGATTCCTTGATCGCCAGCGAAGCCTCGCCATTCGTCAGACAGTTGGTGCCCGTCGTAACTCCCGGAATCGGGAATGAGCAGTCGTTATACGGCTTGTCCTCGTCGTTCGGGATCTCCAGCTCCTGCTGGTACAGCGAGTAGCGAGCAGTAATCGAGAACTCTTCCGTGAAAGGCAGTCCGAGACGGAGCTGACCGCCCGTCATACGGTTCTCGTACCGGGAATACCGGGTCTGGTCGCTGAATTTCGAGAACAGGTCGATACCCGCAGCCATCCGGTAGCCGAGGAAGTACGGCTCGGTGAAGGAGAAGTCGACACCGTTCGAACGCTGCCCGAGCTGGCCCGCCAAACGGACGAACTGGCCACGGCCAAGGAAGTTCGTTTCAGTGACTGCGACCTCGCCGATGAAGCCGTCGGCGGTCGAGTAACCGCCCGAGACCGAGAAGGAGCCGGTGGACTGATCTTCCACATCCACGTTCACGATCACACGGTCCGCGGAAGAGCCGGGCTCGTTGGAGACGCGGACCTGCTTGAAGTAGCCCAGGTTGTTCAGGCGGCGCTCGGCGCGATCGATCATCACCTGGTTGTAGGCATCGCCCTCGCCCAGATCGAACTCGCGGCGGACTACGTAATCGCGGGTACGGGTATTGCCGCGGATGTTGATGCGCTCGATGTAGATGCGCGGGCCTTCCTCGATCACATAGCCGAGGTTGACCGTGCGGCTCGCGGGATCGCGGGTGCCGACGGGGCGAACCAACACGAACGGGTTGCCCTGCCGCGCCACGGTGCGCGTCATGGCCTCGACCGACTTCTCGACGGCGTCGGCGCTGTAGACGGAGCCCGCGGAGACAGACAGATCGCCGCGCAACGCCTCGGCATCCACACCCGGGACGCGGGAATCGATGGCGACATTACCCACCCGGTACTGCTCGCCCTCCTCGACCGCGATCGTGACGACGTAGCCGCCGGCATTGGCGTCGAACGTCACCTCGCTGGAGACAATGCGGAAATCCGCATAGCCGTTCTTCAGGTAGTAGCGGCGGATCAACTCCAGATCGTTGGAGAGGCGGTCCGGATCATAGATGTCCGAGCTTTTGATGAAGCTCAGAATATTGGTCTCGGTGGTCTGCATGATACTCCGCAGACGACCGGAGGAAATGTGGCTGTTCCCGACGAAGCGAATCTCCTTCACGCCCGTCTTGTCGCCCTCGACGATGGTATACACCACGTCAACGCGGCCATTCGGCAGATCCACGATGCGCGGGGTTACCTGGGCCAAGCCGCGCCCCTGCCGACGATAGACCTCGAGGATGCTCTGCACGTCGGCATCGATGGCCGCCTGATTCACAGGCGTGCGCGCCCGGCTCTGCAGCACACCCTCAAGCAGGGCCTTGTCGACCTTGCTGTTGCCTTCGACGGCAACCCGGTTGATCAAGGGACCCTGGGCGGCGGAAGCGCGGCTCCCCGTCTGCGGCACCCGCTGGGCGAGAGCGCTTTCCGCAACGGTAAGGCCAGCCATCAGCGCGCTCATGGCGATCATTGCGGTGGCGGCCGGCTTCTTCCGGCGTGGCGTGGTCGTCGACATCATCAACTGGCCCGTTTCTTTTATACTTTGTCCGTCGCGAGGCGAGCCCGCGGCTTGGAAACACGCGTCCCAACCTTATTGGTGCTGCCCCGCTTGTACAAACTTTCGCCGTCATTGCAAACGGCACATACAAACAGAGTAGCAATTTTTAACCGGCGTGGCGTCCTTGTCACGTTCGGCCCGCCACAAAACTTGTGGCAAGGTGAATAAGGCCTCACCCGAACGAGCGGGTCAGGTCGCTCCAGGTTGCCAGAAGCATCAGCATCGCCACGAAGGCAAACCCTATCCTGAAGCCGATCTCCTGGGCTCTTTCGCTCAAGGGCCGGCCGCGGACAGCCTCGATGGCATAGAACAAGAGGTGCCCGCCATCCAGCAGCGGAATGGGGAAAAGGTTAATGAGCCCGATCGAGACCGACATGAAGCCGATCAGGTTCACGAGGCTGTACATCCCGCCGATTTCGTAGGCGGTCCCCGCGATTCGAGCGATTCCAACCGGCCCGGAGAGCTGATCGATTGACTCGCGCCCCAAAACGAGGCGGCGGACGAAGTTGATCGTTCGATCGACCTGATTCCAGGTGTCCACGGCACCGGCTTTCAAGGCTCCCAAGGGGGAATACGAGATACGCTTGATCGCCGAGCGGTCCTGGGGCGCCTGAACCCCCAAGAGACCGATACGTTGCTTGCCGAAGGGCGTATCCCTCTCCTCGATCTTCGGGGTTGCCGTCAGGTTCACGATCTCGCCGTTGCGCTCGACCTGGAAGTTCAGCACCTCGCCCGAACTCGAACTGACGATCATCTGCATGTCGGCGAAGGTTTCGATCCGAGTGCCGTCAATGGAGCGGATCACGTCCTGGGGCTGGAAGCCCGCCGCTTCGGCCGCACTGCCGGGGATCACCCTCTCGATGACCGGCTCCAGCACCAACTTCCCGCTGAAGTAGTTGAAGCCTGCGAAAATTGCGATCGCCAGAATGAAATTGGCAATCGGCCCGGCCGCGACGGTGGCCGCGCGCTTGGCGACATTTTGATGGGGAAAACTGATCGCCCGCTGCTCGGGCGGCATCTGCTGAACGCCCTGAGCGTCCGGAACGCTCGCGGCGTTGATGTCGCCCACGAATTTCACGTAGCCGCCGAGGGGAATCGCCGAGATCTTCCAGCGGGTGCCGTTCCGGTCCGTCCAGCCGATGAGCTCGGGCCCGAAACCGATGGAGAAAGCCGTCACGCCGATCCCGCACCGGCGTCCGACCCAGTAATGGCCGAATTCGTGGATGAAGACGACCACCGTCAGCACCACGAGAAAGGCGAACAGCGTCAGGACCAGAGACCCCGTTGCGCCGCCGATTGTCAGAAGCCAATCCATTATCGTTCCTTCCGCACCCTGCCAGGATGCCTCACGTCAGCTTGCGGGAACGAGCCGCCGCGCCATGACCCGGGCCTCGCCGTCAATAGCAAGGGCCTCCGCAACCGTCGCAGGGGCTTTACCGCTTCCACAGAAACTTGAGCAAACTGCCTCAACAATTTCTGATATTTCATAAAATCCTATGCGTCCCGCCATATAGGCTTCGACGGCTATCTCGTTGGCCGCATTCAGGATCGTAGGGAGGGCTCCCCCGTCCCGAAGCGCGGCCTTGGCCAGAGCGAGGCATGGGAACCGCGCCTCGTCCGCCCGCTCGAACGTTAAACGGCCAATCGCGGCAAGATCGAGACGGGGCAGATCCATGATAAGACGCTCCCGTCCGCGCAGGGTATTGGCAATGGGCACTTTCATGTCGGGGAGCGCCAAGCCGGCAGTGACAGCTCCGTCCGCCCATTGCACGAGGCCGTGTACGATGGCTTCCGGATGGACCAGCACGTCGAGGCGCTCGGCTTCAAGATCGAACAGGTGGTGCGCCTCGATCAGTTCGAGCCCCTTGTTCATCAGGGTAGCCGAGTCGATGTTGATCTTGGAGCCCATGGACCAGACCGGATGGGCCGAAGCCTCCTCGGCGCCTGCCCGTGCGATCTGATCCCGCGTCCAGGTACGGAACGGGCCGCCGCTCGCCGTGATCACAGCCTTTTCCACACTCCGGTTCTGCCCGGCCGCGAGAGCGTGATCGAGGGCATTGTGCTCGGAATCCACAGGCATGACCTCGACACCGAGTCGGCGCGCGTCCGCCATGAAGGCCGCGCCTGCGCAGACGAGGCTTTCCTTGTTGGCAAGCGCGATCCGCCGCCCCGGCTTCAGAGCCGCATGGGTTGGCTCCAGGCCAGCGGTGCCGCTGATGGCCGCGAGCACGATGTCGGAGGGGCGATCCACGGATTCGAGTACGGCGGAGCGGCCCGCCCCACTTGCGATACCTGTTCCGGCGAGCGCTTCCTTGAGCGCGGCACCGGCGCTTTCATCGGCCAGGGCTGCGAACTTGGCGCCCAGGCGCTTGGCGGCATCGGCAAGAGCCAGGGCATTGCGCCCCCCTACGACGGCCTCGACCTGGAACTCGTCCCGATGCGCAAGAACCACTTCCGCCGTGGAGCGGCCGATGGAGCCGCTGGCCCCGAGGATCGTGAGAGAACGTGGCATGAAGGACTAAGCGGCTCCGTGCGCGGCGAGTAGAATGATTCCCATGATGAGAGAGACGGCCCAGAATCCGTCGAGACGGTCCATCACGCCGCCATGTCCCGGGATAAGATGGCTCGAATCCTTCACATCGCAATGACGCTTGAGCGCCGACTCGGCGAGGTCGCCGATCTGGCTCGCGATGGAAGCGACGATCGACAGGGCTACCGTGCTCCAAATGGAAAAGGAATGCGTCACACCGAAGCTCTCGCCCAGCCAGACGACCAGAACGCCGGCAAGCGTCGCGGCAATGAGCCCTCCGAAGAACCCTGACCAGGTCTTCTTCGGGCTGATCGCAGGGCACAGCTTGGGCCCACCCAATGTCCGCCCGGTGAAGTAAGCGGCGATGTCGGTAGTCCAAACGACAGCGAACATCCAAATCAGTCCTAGGATTCCGATCCCCGGATAGTCCCGGACCATGGGCGGCACGAGCACGATGACGGCTGCATAGGCGAATCCCGAGGCCGCCCACAGCTTCTCGTGCGCCCCCCTGGCAACCGATGCGCCCAAAACCAGGAAAACGAGCCCTGTCGCGGCTCCGATCCCGAAGCTCCCGCCCGAAAGGTAGAGCAACGTCAAGGCGATGAGCCCCAGGCCGAAAACCGCCTGCACGAACCGGCGCGGCTCGGCACCGGTCATATCCGTCCACTCGACCATCATCGCGATGCCGGCGGCCAGCCAGAACAGGGCAAACGGCCACCCGCCCCAATAGGCAGCAGCGAGCGCGATTGCGATCATGACGATCGCGGACAAAACCCTGGTCTTCAATTCACTGGGAGGAGCTTTGGGAGCCAAGGCGGGACCTTTGGTGCTGGCCATCATCAGCTGGCCTTGGCGCTCAGGCCGCCGAACCGCCGGTCGCGGCGGCGATACTCGTCGAGAGCCGCCTGGAAGGAGGCTTCATCGAAGTCAGGCCAGAAAACGGAGAGAAAGACGAACTCGGAATAGGCAGTCTGCCAGGTCAGGAAGTTTGAAACCCGCTGCTCGCCGGACGTGCGGATGACGAGATCGGGATCCGGAATATCGCGGGTATCGAGGGCCGCGCCGACCGTATCCATGTCGATGGCCTCGGGGTCGAGCAGCCCTTCCTTCACCTTCCGGGCCAGCGCGCGAGCAGCATTCACGATCTCCTGACGACCGCCGTAGTTGAACGCGATCACCAAAGTGAGGCCCGTGTTGCCGCGGGTCAATTGCTCAGCCTCCTCCAGCAGAAGTCGGATATCGGCGGCAAGCCCCTCTCGCTCGCCGATGATGCGGACCCGGACGTTGTTGGAATGGAGCTCCGCGAGATCGTGGCGCACGAAGCGCTTGAGCAGCCCCATCAGGAAGGAAACCTCCTCCTCGGGGCGGCGCCAGTTCTCGGCCGAAAAGCTGTAGACGGTGAGATAGCGGATACCGCAATCGGAGGCCGTGCGGACTGCCCGGCGGATCGCCTCGATTCCCTTGCGGTGCCCCTCGAAGCGAGGCAATCCCCTCTGGGCGGCCCAGCGGCCGTTTCCATCCATGATGATGGCAACATGGGTCGGCAGCCCCTCGCCCGCTGCTTCACAGGCAAGGATGGGAGCCGACCGCTGGGCTTCGCCGCTCATGACAAGATTCCAATGCAAGTCCAGGGCTTAGACTTGCATGATTTCCTTTTCCTTGGCCACCAGGAGCTGATCGATTTCCGCCACGAACTGGTCGGTGGCCTTCTGCACCTGATCGCCCTCACGCTTGGCGTCGTCCTCGCTGATCGCCGAGTCCTTTTCCAGCTTCTTCAGAAGGTCGAGGCCGTCACGGCGCACGTGACGGACGGCGATACGGGCCTCTTCCGCATATTTGTGCGCGACCTTCACCATTTCCTTGCGGCGCTGCTCGTTCATCTCGGGGATGCGCAGGCGGATGACCTGCCCTTCCGTCTGCGGATTGAGGCCGAGGTCCGATTCACGGATGGCCTTCTCCACGGCGGAGACCATGCCGCGATCCCAGACCTGCACGCTCAGGAGGCGTGGCTCCGGCACGTTGACGGTGGCCACCTGCGTGATCGGCATCAGCGAGCCGTAAGCATCGACCTGAATCGGATCGAGAATATTCGGTGAGGCGCGGCCCGTCCGAAGACTGGCTAAGTCGTGCTTGAATGCACTGATGGCGCCCTGCATGCGGCGCTTTACATCGGCGAGGTCAAAGGTCGTAGCCATGAGATCTTTTCCTTACGCGAACTATCTAGAAACGGGCTTACGCTGCCCAAGGTCCCGCATCAAGGCCCTAGAGTATCGAACCCAAAAGTGGAATGCACTTTCGGATTTCGTCGGGCGTTCCCTGTTATAAACGCTGGAAGCCGGGTCCTCTCTTTCGTCCGATGGTCGAATTCAAGGAACCACGACGGTCGAGGGAACCTTTCCGAGGAGAAGATCGGTCACCGAGCTCGGAGCGTGAACGGAGCCGACGATGATCGAGAGTCGGCTCTCCCGCGCAAGTGCGAACGCGGCGGTGTCCATCACCTTCAGGTCCTTGGCTATCGCCTCGTCGTGGGTGAGGCGATCGAACCGGATCGCCGTGGGATCCTTCTTGGGATCCGCGGAATAGACACCGTCCACCTGAGTCGCTTTGAGCACCGCGTCGCACCTAAGCTCGGCGGCACGCAGCACCGCCGCGGTATCGGTGGTGAAAAACGGATTGCCCGTACCGCCGGCCAGGACCACCACCTGCCCCTTGTCCAGGTGGTGCAGGGCAGGCTGGCGGGCATAGGTTTCGCAGATCGTGGGCATGGAAACCGCCGACATGGTTCGGGCGGGCACACCGGCGGCGTTCAGGGCCGTCTCGATGGCAAGGGAGTTCATCACAGTGCCGAGCATTCCCATGGAATCGGCAGTGGGGCGGTCGATCCAGCCGGCAGCGCTCATGCGCGCACCACGGATGATGTTGCCGCCACCGATCACGACAGCAATCTCGAAGCCAGCCTTGGTGGCATTGGCGAGGTCCTGGGAGAGGCTCGATAGGACCTGTGTATCGAGCCAGTATCCGTCGGGAGCCATCAAGGCCTCTCCCGAAAGCTTCACCAGAATGCGCCGGAATTGTGCCACTGTCGGACTCCCCTTTTGGCCTGATTGATCCTCTCATGAAAACGGCGGCTGAGAAGCCGCCGTTTTGTCTTTCGAATTGTTAGGCCTTGAGACCGGCCTGGGCGGCGACTTCCGCCGCGAAGTCCGGGGCCTCTTCCTTCTCGATGCCCTCGCCGAGAGCGAAGCGGACAAAGGCCTTCAGGCTGACAGGCTTGCCGGCCTTGGACTCGGCTTCCTTGAGCACCTGGGTGACGGTCTTGGACGGATCGTGCACGAAGGGCTGCTCGAGAAGCGTGACTTCCTTGAAGTAGCTCTTCAGGCCGCTCTCGACGATCTTCTGCATCACGTGATCCGGCTTGCCGGCGTTCTTGTCGCGCAGGATCGCGGTCTCCCGATCGATGGTGGCCTGGTCGACGCCCGAAGCGTCGAGGGCAACCGGGTTGGTCGCAGCCACGTGCATCGCGATCTGGCGGCCGAGCGTGCTCAGAGCCTCGACATCGCCTTCGGATTCGAGCGCAACCAGCACACCGATCTTGCCGAGGCCTTCGGACACGGCGTTGTGCACGTAGGACGCGATCACGCCCTTCGAGACTTCGAGCTTCGCGATGCGGCGCAGGGTCATGTTCTCGCCGATGGTGGCGATGAGCTCCTGCAGGCGATCCTTCACGGTGACGCTGGAGCCCGGGAACGTGGCGGCTTCGAGCGCCTCGACGGTGCCGTTGCCGTTCAGGCCGATCTTGGCCGCTTCACGGACGAAGGCCTGGAACTGGTCGTTACGGGCGACGAAGTCCGTCTCCGAGTTGACCTCGAGGATGGTGGCGGTGTGACCGGACGACTCGACGGCCACGAGGCCCTCGGCAGCGACGCGGCCAGCCTTCTTGGCAGCCTTGGAGAGGCCCTTCTTGCGAAGCCAGTCGATGGCGGCTTCCATGTCTCCGTTGGTCTCGGCGAGAGCAGCCTTGCAGTCCATCATGCCGGCGCTGGTCGTCTCGCGCAGCTCCTTCACCATCGCAGCGGTGATATTCGCCATGGCTTATCCTTTCACGGGTTCTTGCATAGAGGGAGCCCGGCGCTCATGGAACGCCGGGCTCGATCATTCGTTCAAGCGCCGCCGCTTGCAAGGCAGCGCCGCGAGACTCACGCCGCAGCAGCTTCGATCATCGCGCGGGCCTGGTCGAGCCAGCCGTCACGCTCGAGGCGGCCGTTCAGCTTCAGGTCCTTGTCGAGCTGAGCGATGTCGGCCGGCTGCATGGCGGCCAACTGCCAGTAGTGGAAGATACCGGCCTCGTTCAGCTTCTTCTCAAGTTGCGGGCCAACGCCGTTGAGCTTGGTCAGATCGTCCGGAGCGCCGCGGGGCGCGGCCAGGCGCTCGAACTGCTCGCCTTCATAGGCGGCCGTTTCGGTCGCCGGGAGTTCTTCCGCCATCGGGTTCTCGGACTCGCCGATATCGATGCCCATGGCGCCAGCGCCGCGGGAGATACCGTCGAGAGCGGCGCGGGCGACGAGATCGCAGTAGAGCGAAATCGCACGGCCGGCGTCGTCGTTAGCCGGAACCGGGAAAGCGATGCCGTCCGGATCGCAGTTCGTGTCGACGATGGCGGCGACCGGAATACCGAGGCGGTTCGCCTCCTTGATCGCCAGCTGCTCCTTGTTGGTGTCGATGACGAAGATCAGGTCGGGCGTGCCGCCCATGTCCTTGATGCCGCCAAGAGCACGCTCGAGCTTCTCCTTCTCACGAGCGAGCATGAGACGCTCCTTCTTCGTGAGGCCCTGACCGCCGCCGGCGAGGATCTCGTCGACCTTGCGCAGGCGCTGGATCGACCCGGAGATCGTCTTCCAGTTGGTGAGCATGCCGCCGAGCCAGCGCGAGTTGACGTAATACTGAGCCGAACGCTTGGCAGCGTCGGCAACGGCGTCAGCGGCCTGACGCTTCGTGCCGACGAAAAGCACGCGACCGCCTCTGGCGACGGTGTCGCTGACGGCTTGGAGTGCGCGGTGCATCATCGGAACCGACTGAGCGAGATCGATGATGTGGATGTTGTTGCGGGTGCCGAAGATGTATTGACCCATCTTCGGGTTCCAGCGGTGGGCCTGGTGGCCAAAGTGAGCGCCAGCTTCCAGCAGCTGACGCATCGAGAAATCGGGAAGCGCCATAGTTTTTCTCCGGTTAAGCCTCCGCGGAACAGTGGACCGGGTCTCCCGGCCACCGGGATACCTCATGGGCTCACGAGGCGGTTTCCGCGTGTGGAATGGGGGCGCATATAGGGGCAAACCGCTCAGAATGCAAGCTGGAAGGAGCCAAGCCGCGACAAGCCTTGCGGACCGCATTCGCGAAGCCCTGCTCACGGGGCGGAGCACCCCTGCCTGGGGATCAGGACAGGGGATCTCCGGCATGACTGATCCCGTGCGGGAGGCGCAAGAGGAGCGCCTCAGGCCAACCTGTCAGCCAATCACAAGGCTTAAAGCCTGCTGCCTCCCCCGGTTCCGTTTCCGCCCCTGCCGCCGCTCCCGTTTCCGCCCCTATTGCCGTTCCCGGTATCGCCTCTGTTGCCGCCTCCGCTGCCGGCACTCCCATCACGGCCGCCTGGGTTCGACGGATCGCTGCCCTTCACATCCGTGCTCACGTTGTCAGCAGGCTCCGATCCGTTGCCTAGCCCATTGTTGTTGCCGGGCCCCTGGCCGTTTGCGCTCCTGCCGCCGGAGGCGCTCGACGCAACATCGGCAGCCGCCGATCCTGCAGCTGGAGCCGAGCCAATGGCCGATGCAGATGTCCCTACACTGCCGGTCGCGGGGGATGTTCCTACACTACCGGCCGAACGAGAATTGCCCTCGAGGAAGCCGCCGGCGCCAGGGACTTGGGACGAGCTGATCGATCCCGTAGCAATATTGACCCGGTCCTCGAAGCCCGAGCGGCGTAGAGCCTGTGGAAGAATGGCACAACGGCAGACCTCCGCCCCCCTGACGATTCGGAGATGACAATTGCCGTACATTTGCGGATTGGCGACCGCGGGCCGACATTGCTGACCTGACCGGATCGTCTGAGCATAGGACGCAGGCGAAGTGGCCAGGAGCAGAGCCGCTGCAGACAAAGCGAGAGTGCATGAACGCTTCATGGTTCACCATTTTTAGAACTGGGATTGATGAGAGCCTGCCGGACGGTGGCTCGGGCGTCACGATGACGCCTTACCCGCAACAAAGTTCCGGTACTTTCCCTGGAATATTTTCTAAGCAGGTGGGGAACTTTTCGTCGGCTATTGTGAGTCTCAGAAAGATGGGTGCTTCGCCTGCTTCTCTGTTGCCTGCTCCCTTCCATGCCTGCATAGCGAACCTGAGATGGCTCAACCCGGTATAAGGAGTGAAATCCTGTCCCTCTAGAGCCGAGGTTGCGAAGAGGACGATGCAAAGAATGACCTTGAGATCGAGCGACCACTGGATTGCGACCGAAGGTGGGAGGCTCTTTGCCAAGGTGTGGATACCGTCGCATACGCCATCCGTAACGGAACCGCCCTTCCTTCTCTTCCACGACTCGCTGGGCTGCGTCGATCTCTGGCGCGACTTTCCGGAGAGACTCGCATTGGCAACCGGGAGAACAGTGGTCGCCTACGACCGCCTGGGCTTCGGCAGATCGGATCCTCACCCCGGCCACCTGCCCCCCGATTTCATCCGCGGCGAGTCGCTATTCAGCATCCCTCATCTGCGCGAGCATCTGGGCTTGAACAGGATCATCCCGTTCGGCCACAGCGTCGGCGGAGGTATGGCCGTGGCGACCGCGGCGCGTTTTCCCGCAAGCTCCGTGGCCCTGGTGACGGAGTCCGCGCAGGCCTTCGTGGAGGACCGTACCCTGGCCGGCATTCGGACAGCCAAGACCGCTTTCCAGGAACCCGGCCAGATCGAGCGCCTGGAGCGGTACCACGGGGCTAAGGCCAAGTGGGTGCTCGACGCCTGGATCGAGACATGGCTTGCGCCTGCCTTCGAGCACTGGTGCCTCGATGAGGACCTGAGACGGGTCCGCTGCCCGACCCTCGCCCTTCACGGCGACCAGGATGAATATGGGTCAGAGCGTCATCCGGAGCGCATCGCCCGCCTCACCCCCGGCCCGGCAGAACCTGTCATCCTGCCCGCCTGCGGACACGTTCCTCATCGTGAGCAGCCGGAGCAGGTGCTTCGCGAACTGGCCCGATTCCTGAGGGAAAGCAGCGCCGAGCCAGGACGGTGATCGGCCGCGGCATTCCGCGGAACCTGCCCTCCGACCCGGCCATTCCCGATTAGTTCATGTGCACATCCACCACCCCGGGCACGGCACGGAGAGCGCCTGCGATCTGGGGAGTGGCCATGTACTTGCCAGGGAGCTTCACTTCCACTTCCCGGTCGCCGTCGTCGAGGATCAGGACCAGAGAGACCTCGCCCTCGCCTTTCACCCTCAGACGCTCATAGACGCTGGAGATGGGGCGCTCGTCGCGGAGGAAAATCCGCATGCCCTTCTGGTGCTTGGCAATAGCCTCCTCAAGGGGCTCCGCCATACCGATGCGCGCCCTCACCTCCTCGCCCTCGACGCCCGCCTGGAGCATCAGGACGACGGCCGTGCCGGGCTCCAGCACGTCGCGCAGGCGCGCGAGCCCCTCGGAAAAGATGATAGCCTCGAACTGCCCGGTCTGATCCGAGAGGGTCAGGATCCCCATCTTGTTGCCGGTCTTGGTGCGGCGCTCCTGCCGGTCGAGGACGGTGGCGGCGACCTTGCCGACCGAGTTGCCGGCCTTCACCGAGCGGCAGAAATCCGCCCAGGTCTGCACCCGGAGCTTCTGCAGGAGATCGCCATATTCGTCGAGCGGATGGCCCGAGAGGAAGAAGCCGACGGCGTCGTATTCCCGCTGCAGACGCTCGGCAGCGGGCCAGGGCTCATAGGACGGGATGCGGAGCTGCACATCCGCCGAGGCCATGCCACCGAACATATCGATCATGCCGCCATTCGCAGCCTCGTAGGATTGCTGGGCAAGACTCATCATCGCGTCAATGGAGGCGCAGGCCTTGGCCCGGTCCGGCTCCAACTCGTCGAAGGCGCCCGCGGCGATGAGGTTCTCGAGGGTGCGCTTGTTGAGCGCCTTCGGATTGATGCGGCGCGCGAAGTCGGCGAGATCCTTGAACGGCTCGTCGCCCCTTGCCTCCACCACCGCCTCGATGGCCTGGCGGCCAACGCCCTTCACGGCCGCGAGCGCGTAGAGGATGGAGCCCTTGCCCTCCTCGTCGTAGACCACGTCGAACACCACGCCCGAGCGATTGATGGATGGCGGAATCACTTTGAAGCCGAGGCGCTGCGCCTCGCGCCGGAATTCCGAGAGCTTGTCGGTGTTGTCGAGATCGAGCGTCATGGACGCAGCCAGGAACTCGACCGGGAAATTCGCCTTGAGATAGGCTGTCTGGAACGCGACGAGCGCATAAGCCGCGGCATGACTCTTGTTGAAGCCGTAATCCGCGAACTTGGCGAGCAGGTCGAAGATCTCGTTGGCTTTCGCCTTCTCGAGCCCGCCCTTGGCCGCGCCGGACACGAAGCGCTCGCGCTGTGCGTCCATCTCGGCCTTGATCTTCTTACCCATGGCGCGGCGCAGAAGGTCGGCGTCCCCGAGTGAGTAGCCCGCGAGGACCTTCGCGACCTCCATCACCTGCTCCTGGTAGACGATGATCCCGAAGGTCTCGCGCAGGATCGGCTCCAGCTTGTCGTGCGGATACCAGTCCTTCTTGTTGTGTTCGTCCTTGCCGAGCTTGCGGGCGCAATAGACCGGGATGTTCGCCATCGGGCCAGGACGGTAGAGCGCCACGAGGGCGATGATGTCCTCGAAGCGGTCGGTCTCCATCTCCACGAGCGCTTTTCGCATGCCCGCCGATTCCACCTGGAACACGCCGACCGTCTCGCCGCGCCGGAGCATCTCGTAGGTCTTGCGATCATCGAGCGGCAATGCCGACAGATCGATGTGGATGTTCCTGCGTTTGATGAGATCGACAGCCGTACGCAGGACGGTGAGCGTCTTCAGACCGAGGAAGTCGAACTTCACGAGACCCGCCTGCTCGACCCACTTCATGTTGAACTGGGTCACGCGCATTCCGGTTTTCGGGTCTCGGTAGAGCGGCACCAGTTCCTGGAGAGGACGGTCACCGATCACGACCCCTGCCGCGTGCGTCGATGCGTGGCGATGCAGGCCTTCGAGCTTCTGCGCGATGTCGAGCATGCGCTTGACGACGGGCTCTTCCTCGATGGCAGCCTGCAGCTTCGGCTCGCCGTCGATGGCCTGGGCCAGGGTCACGGGATTAGCCGGGTTCTGCGGCACGAGCTTGGTGAGCTTGTCCACCTGGCCATAAGGCATTTCGAGAACGCGGCCGACGTCGCGCATGACGCCGCGCGCAAGCAGAGTACCGAAGGTGATGATCTGCGCGACCTGCTCCTCGCCATAGCGATTCTGCACGTATTCGATCACGCGCTCGCGGCCTTCCACGCAGAAGTCGATATCGAAGTCCGGCATCGAGACGCGTTCCGGATTGAGGAAGCGCTCGAAGAGCAGGCTGAAGCGAAGCGGATCGAGGTCGGTGATCGTGAGCGCGTAGGCCACGAGCGAACCGGCGCCCGAGCCACGGCCCGGACCGACCGGAATGTCGTGCTGCTTCGCCCACTTGATGAAGTCCGACACGATCAGGAAGTAGCCGGGAAACTTCATGTTGCGGATGATGCCGATCTCGAAGGCGAGACGATCGTGATAATCCTGCTCCGTAAGGCCAGGCGCGGGGCCATGCGCGGCCAGGCGTCGTGCAAGCCCTTCCTCGGCCTGCCGCTGCAGTTCCTCCCCTTCATCGAGCGCTGCGGCATCGGCGCCCGTGCCGAAATTCGGCAGGATGGGCTTGCGGGTCCGCACCCGCGTCGAGCAGCGCATCGCGATTTCTACGGTGGCGTTGAGCGCATCCGGCAGATCGGCGAACAGCTCCATCATCTGCTGACGCGTCTTGAAATAATGCTCGGGCGACAGGCGGCGGCGATTGTCGTTGGAGACGATCTGGCCCTCTGCGATGGCGAGGAGCGCATCATGCGCCTCGTAGTCCTTCGGCGAGGAGAAGAACGGCTCGTTGGCGGCCACGATGGGCAGGCCGTTGCGGTCGGCGAGCGCGATCAGCTCGCTCTCCACCATCCGTTCCTCGTCGAGGCCGTGACGCTGGATCTCCACATAGAGCTGATGCCCGAAAGCGTTCTTCAGCATGTCGAGACGCGCCTGCGCGAGTTCCTGCCGCCCGCCGTTGCGCAAAGCGGAATCGAGCGGTCCGGCAAATCCGCCGGTCAGCGCGATGAGCCCCTCGCTGTGGCTTGCGAGACTGGGCGCGGCGACGCGCGGGGATTCCCCGAGCGGCACGCCGAAATAGGCGTGACTCACGAGCCGCATGAGGTTGCGGTAGCCCTCCTCCGTCTGCGCCAGCAGCACGATACTGGCGGGCTGCGGCACCACGCGGGCAACCGGGTCCGGCTCCTCGAAGCAGACCGAAAGCTGAACGCCCGCGATAGGCTGAATGCCGGACCCGGCCATCTTTTCGGAGAATTCGAGCGCGCCGAAGAGATTGTTGGTGTCCGTGAGCGCCAGCGCCGGCTGCTTGTCGGCGCTCGCCAGCTTCGCCAGCTGGGCGACCTTGAGTGCCCCCTCGAGCAGCGAATACGAGGAGTGTACGTGCAGATGGACGAAGCCGATATCCTGGAGAATGCGCGCCATGAAACTCTACTCAACGAACGGCACGCATAGTGACACGATTCTTGGCAGGAAACCCTTAAGCGGGCCAGGTGAGGACTAGCTTCCTGTGAATCCCGCTGTCTGTGAATTAAGGGGGACAGATGTGAATTGCGCGTATCAGGCGACCGGCGCGAGGACCAGGGCCCAGATTGCCACGGCCGATCCGAACACGAAGAGAGAGGTGATTTCAGCGGCGGTTTCGATGATGATGCGAAGCATGTCTGATCTCCTGTTCTCGATGTGTTCATTTATGTTCGCCGAACGTTCCCTGTAAAGTGAATGCGGGAGATGCTGTGGAGACAGGGTGAATCGAGGATTAAGAAGTCTTGCAACCCCCAGGCTCACCGCCAAACATGGCTGCTCTTGTGGCGGCCATCCATGCTTTGAACCACAGGGGGATAAGGCGTGGACGGGCGGGGCATGACGAAAAAGGGGCAACCCGGCTGGAGGCAAGCGGAGGGGATGGGCAGCGACTGGGTGGCGCCTCGTCGGGTTTGCCTTCCCGGTGCTTGAAGACCCGGGGATCGCATGGCGGCGTTCAGGGCAGCTGGACGATCAACCCATCCCGGATGGTGACGCGACGGTCCATGCGCGCGGCCAGATCCATATTGTGTGTGGCGATCAGTGCCGCGAGGCGCGAGGCGCGCACGATGGCCACCAGGGTCTGGAAGACGCGGTCCGAGGTATGCGGATCGAGATTCCCGGTCGGCTCGTCCGCGAGAAGCAGGCGCGGCGCGTTGGCGACTGCGCGGGCGATGGCCACACGCTGCTGCTCACCGCCCGAGAGTTCGCCCGGACGGTGCTTGAGGCGCTTGCCGAGACCCAGGAAGGTCAGGAGCTGGTTGGCTCTGTTCTCGGCCTCCGCTTTCGGCAGACCGCGAATGAGCTGAGGGATCACCACGTTCTCGAGAGCCGACAGCTCCGGCAGCAGGTGGTGGAACTGATAGACAAAACCCAGCTCCTCGCGACGGACGCGCGTGCGATCCTTATCGTTCATGTGCGAGGTCGGCTTGCCGCCCACATAGACCTCGCCGCCATCGGGCTTCTCCAGAAGGCCCGCAACGTGCAGCAGCGTGGACTTGCCGGTGCCGGAAGGCGCGATGAGGGCTACGATCTCTCCCGGCCAGATCGCGAGTTCCGCCCCGCGCAACACCTCCAGGAAGGTGTCCCCCTGGGGATAGCGGCGCTCGACTTGAGAGAGGTGGAGGGCGGGCTGGGTTTGTCCGGACGCCATGATCAACCGTAACGCAGCGCTTCGACGGGGTCGAGCTTCGCAGCCCGCCAGGAGGGATAGAGGGTCGCAAGCAGCGACAGAACCATCGCCATGATGAGGATTGTCGCGACCTCGGTCGGATTCACGTCGGCCGGCAGGCGACTGAGGAAATAGAGCTCTGCCGGGAACAGATTGGTATTCGTGAGCCGGGAGATGAAATCGCGGATGTGCTCGACATTGAGAGCGAGCAGCAGCCCGAGCCCGAAGCCCGCGAGGGTGCCGACGATGCCGATGGACGCGCCGGTGATGAGGAAGATGCGCATCACCGCGCCGCGCGTAGCCCCCATGGTGCGCAGGATCGCGATGTCGCTGGACTTGTCCTTCACCAGCATGATCAGGCCCGAGATGATGTTGAGCGCCGCCACCAGGACGATCAGCGTGAGGATGAGGAACATCACGTTTCGTTCCACCTCCAATGCGCCGAAGAAGGTGCGGTTGCGTTGCCGCCAGTCGGTCATCAGGATCGGCCGGCCGGCCGCCTCCTCGATGGCGGCACGGGCCTGATCGACCCTGTCGGCATCATTGAGATAGACCTCGATGAGCTGCACGTCGCCCTGGCGGTTGAAATAGTTCTGCGCCTCGGTGAGCGGCATGAAGACGAAGGTGGAGTCGAACTCCGACATGCCGATTTCGAACACCGCCTTGACGGGATAACCCTTCACGCGTGGCGCGGTGCCGAAGGGCGTCGCGGCCCCGCGGGGCGTGATGAGGGTCAGCGTGTCACCCGCCTGGATCGACAGGGCCTCGGCCAGGCGGCGGCCGATGGCAACACCCTCGCCTTCGTCGAAATTGTCCAGCGATCCCTGACGGATATTGCCCGCGACATGCTCGATCTGGCGCAGGTCGTTCGAGCGGATGCCGCGCACGAGAACGCCGCTGCCGTTGTATTGCGACGAGCCGAAGGCTTGGCCCTCCACGAGTGGGATCGCCCGCCTCACGCCCGGCACGGCGGCAATGCGCGCGGCGACCTCGGGATAATCGGTGAGCGGGCTCTCGATGGGCGCCACGAAGATGTGGCCGTTGATGCCCACGATCTTGTCGAGCAGTTCCTTGCGGAAGCCATTCATGACCGAGAGCACCACGATGAGCGTAGCGACGCCCAGCATGATGCCCAGGAACGAAAACCCTGCGATGACCGACACGAACCCCTCCCGCCGCCGCGTGCGCAGGTAGCGCCCGGCGAGCATCCACTCGAAGAGCGAGAAAGGCTTGGTTCCGGTCGGTGCTTCTTTGGCCATGTGGCTTATTTATGCGCCGTCAGCCGCGAGACCACATCATCGACCGACAAAAGCTCACGCTCGCCGGTGGCGCGGTTCTTCAACTCCACCTTGCCCTCGGCGAGGCTCTTCGGCCCGATAAGCACCTGCCACGGCACGCCGACGAGATCCGCGGTGGCGAATTTCCCGCCCGGGCGCTCGTCGCGGTCGTCGTAGAGCACGTCCCGGCCAGCGGCCGAGAGCTCGCGGTACAGCCGCTCGCTTGCCGCATCAGTGCCGGAATCGCCCACCTTCAGATTGAGGATCGCCACGTCGAACGGAGCCACGGCCTCGGGCCAGATGATGCCGTTCTCGTCATGGCTCGCCTCGATGATGGCGGCGATCAGCCGGCTGGGGCCGATCCCGTAGGAGCCCATGTGAACCGGCCTCTCCTGCCCGTCCGGTCCCATGACCTTCGCCCCCATGGGCTCGGAATACTTGGTGCCGAAATAGAAAATGTGGCCGACCTCGATGCCTCGCGCGGACATTCTCTTGTCGTCAGGGACGGCATCGAAGGCTGCCGTGTCGTGCATTTCCGAAGTGGCGGCATAAAGCGCCGTCCACTTGTCGACGGTGCCCTGCAGGCCGGAGATGTCATCGAAATCCGTGTCCGCCGGCGGGATCTCGTAGTCGAGGTAATCCGCGTGGCAGAACACCTCGCTCTCGCCGGTGGAAGCGAGAATGATGAACTCGTGACTGAGATTCCCGCCGATGGGGCCCGTATCGGCGCGCATCGGAATTGCCTTCAGGCCCATGCGGGCGAAGGTTCGCAGATAGGCCACGAACATCTTGTTGTAGGAGTGAACCGCACCGGCCTGGTCCAGATCAAAGGAATACGCATCCTTCATCAGGAACTCGCGGGAGCGCATGACCCCGAAGCGCGGGCGCACCTCGTCACGGAACTTCCACTGAATATGGTAGAGGTTCAGGGGCAGGTCCTTATAGGAGCGCACATAGCCCCGGAAGATCTCGGTGATCATCTCCTCGTTGGTCGGGCCGAAGAGCATCTCGCGCTCGTGCCGGTCCTGGATGCGCAGCATCTCCTTGCCATAGGCATCGTAGCGGCCCGATTCCCGCCAGAGATCGGCCGACTGGATCGTCGGCATCAGAAGTTCGATGGCGCCGGAGCGATTCTGCTCTTCGCGGACGATGGCGTTGACCTTGTTGAGCACCTTCAGGCCCAGCGGCAGCCAGGCATAGATGCCCGCCGCCTCCTGGCGGATCATACCGGCGCGCAGCATGAGGCGATGGGAGACGATCTCCGCCTCTTTCGGCGTCTCGCGGAGAATGGGAAGGAAATAGCGGCTCAAACGCATAGGACGCCTTCAGTCTCGATAGGAATGGAACAGTGAGTCACGACTCGTTTTCAGCACACAACACAGGGAAGGCGGAAAAGACAAGCTGCCTTCCCGCCCTGAGGCCTGCGACGCAATGGATTAGACCAAAGATCAATACAATAATTGCCATAAAATGCATCAGACCCTGCCCAAAAATAGTGACACCGGTAGGGAAGCCAACTATAAAACCATTGCTAACGTCTCAGACCTTACAAACAGGCAGAGGCTGCGGTCCGAGTTTCGGGAGGAACGCGATCCCCAAGCGCCGAGTGAGGCGATGGTGCCAAAAAGCCAGGGATCAAAACAACGCCATAAGGCATTTCAGCAAGGCGAAAGCCTTGCTTTTTCTTTTGTTCTCTAGGTTTCCAGCTCTCCTCCTCGTCGCCCGGTCTTTGCCTGATATCCCCCTTTTCCGGCGCGACGGCTCAAAGACGTGGATGGTCGGGACAAGCCCGACCATGAGGATGGAGGAGAAAAGGGAAGGCCAAGCCTGTTTCAGGTCCTCAAAGACCCGCCAGCGGGAATATGGCCGCCACGAGGACCAGAACGACGGAAGACACCAGGCTCGTCCAGATCGCCTTCTCCTGGAGTCCGTGGACAGTCGGAGCTCCTGGCTCGCTGCCCGCCACGACCTCTCCGCTTTCCGCCTGGCTGCGGACGCCGAACGGAAGGATCGCAAAGAGAAGGGTCCACCAGATAACGAAGTAAAGGGCCAAACCTCCGCTCACCCTCAGATCGAAACCATTGACGGCAATCGCAATGCCGGCCGCAGAAATGACGGCCACCACGGCCAGGGTGGACCACAGCGAGACTGAAAGAGCTTTTATCAGATTTATCAACAGCTTATCCTCAGACTTGCTCAAGCTCGATAAGGGTCCCGTTGAAATCCTTGGGGTGCAGAAAAAGCACCGGCTTCCCATGGGCTCCGATCTTCGGTTCGCTCGAGCCCAGCACCCGGGCCCCGGAATTCACAAGCCGATCCCTCGCGGCCAGAATATCCTCCACCTCGTAGCAGACATGATGGATGCCGCCGTCGGGATTCCGTTCCAGGAACTTTGCAATGGGGGAATCTCCGCCAAGGGGCTCCAGAAGCTCGATCTTAGTGTTCGGCAGGATGACGAACACCACCGTCACGCCGTGCTCCTCCAGGGCCACGGGCTCCGACACTTGGGCGCCGAGCGTCCCTCGATAGAGTTCCGAGGCCGCCGCGAGATCCCGAACGGCAATGGCGACATGGTTCAAGCGACCGAGCATTGTGCTCCCCTCGAAGACGGAACGAGGCCGTCTTATACCTCGATTACGAGAACATGACAGGCAGGCTTCTTGCCCCATTCCTGGTTCACGGCGGCGCGCACGGCCCGGTGAACGGCATTCTCCACGGCCTCGGGGTCACGCCGCTTGGCCTTGGGCAAGCTGTCGAGCAGATCGGCCACCGTATCGGCGATGATATCGGTCAGGTCGCGGCCCTGCCGGTTCCTCTCAGGCAGGCCCATCGCATCCACCACCGGATCGCCGACGATCTCGCCACGGTCGTCGATGGCGATGGCAACGGTCACGATTCCCGAGAAGGCGAGCTTGCGGCGCTCCGGAATGGCGCGCTCGCCTGCCGGGATAACGATATTGCCGTCCTTGTAGATTCGTCCTGCCGGGACGGTGTCGATAATCTCGGCTTTGCCGGGCGCGAGGCGCACGAGGGAGCCGTTCTTGGCGCGCACCACTTCCGGGACGCCCTGCTGGCGCGCGAACTTGGCGTGCTCGGCCAGATGCAGCGGCTCGCCATGGGCCGGAATGGCGATGCGTGGTTTCGTCCACTCATACATCTTCGCGAGCTCGCCCCGCCGCGGATGCCCCGAGACGTGAACCAGCTCCGTTCGGTCGGTGATGACCTCGATGCCCTGCTCGATCAGGTTGTTGATGATGGCGCCAACTCCCTTCTCATTCCCGGGAATGGCGCGGGACGAGAAGATGACGCGGTCGCCCGCCGTCAAGGCGATGTCCGGATGCTCGTCCGAGGCGATCCGTGCCAGCGCCGCGCGCGGCTCGCCCTGCGAGCCAGTGAGGACGGCGACCACCTTGTCGCGGGGGATGTAGCCGAAGTTCTCGAGCGAGCGAAACTCGGGAAGGCCGTCGAGATAACCGCATTCCTTAGCGACATCCACAACGCGGTCCATCGCACGGCCGACCACGACCACCTCGCGTCCACACTCCCGCGCTGCTTCTGCTACGGAACGGATGCGCGCCACATTGGAAGCGAAGGTGGTGATGGCGACACGATGCGGCGCATCCTTGATGAGAGCAGCCAGGTTCCTGGCTACATCCGCCTCGCTCGGACTTTCGCCCTCTCGCACCACATTGGTGGAGTCGCAGACGAGCGCGAGAACTCCCTCCTCCCCCAGCTTACGGAACGTCTCTTCAGACGTGAGGCTACCGAGATACGGTGTCGAATCGAGCTTCCAGTCGCCCGTGTGAACCACGAGCCCGTGCGGCGTTCGGATCGCGAGCGCGTTCGACTCCGGGATCGAGTGGGCCACCGGCACATACTCAACATCGAAGCTGCCGAGTTTCAGACGCTGCCCGGGCGCGATCTCGTTGAGTTCGATCTTCGGCGCGTCCGCCTCGGACAGGCGGCGGGTTTCCAGCAGGCCGATGGCGAACTTGGTGGCATAGACCGGGGCACGCAGGCGCGGCCACATCTCCACGAGCGCGCCGATATGATCCTCGTGCGCGTGGGTGATGAAGATGCCGAGCAGGTTGTGCCTCTCCTCTTCGATGAAACGCAGATCCGGATAGACGAGATCGATCCCCGGCAGTTGCTCCTCGCCGCCGAAGCCCATGCCGCAATCGACAAGGATCCATTGCCGGTCCGTCTCCGGCCCGAAGCCGTAAAGGGCGGCATTCATGCCGATTTCGCCGAGCCCACCGAGGGGCAGAAACACCAATTCGTCCTGGGGGGATGCCATACTTGATCAAGACCTTGTCATGCCAGCGCTAAGGCTTGGCTATATCGTGCAGCAAACGAGGAAAATAAAGATCGCCGGCGTCGATGAGTTCCGTCCCTGAGACGGTTTTCAGCTGAAGGCGGCCGGATCGGTCGAGCCCTTCGAAAAGACCTCGCCTCTCGCCGGAAGGAAGGCGAAGGGTCACCTCCTGCCCAATCCCCGCCGCGCGTTCCAGCCACAGCCGACGAATCGGCCCGAAGGGATCGGCAGCGTTCATGCGTGCTGCGTTGCGCCACGCGGAGAAGGTTTGCGCGAAGGCGGCGGAAAGAGCCCGGAAAATCGCCTCGCGTGTCAACCCCGGCCTGACGGCTTGAAGGGCCGAGGCCGGGTAGGGCGTGCCTGTGGGCGCGAAGGCCACGTTCACGCCGAAGCCGATCACGATCGCCAGCGGGCCGTTGCCATCGAACCTGTGTCCTTCGAGGAGCAGACCGGAAACCTTCCCACCGTCGAGCAGAAGATCGTTCGGCCATTTGAGGGACAGGCGCGGTGCGCCGACACCCGTCACGGCCTCGATGGCCTCATGCAGGGCGAGGCCGGCGACGAAGCCGAGCTGCGGGGCGTGCTGCGCCTCGCAGGGATCCGTCAGCAGGAGGCTGGCGTAGAGATTGCCTTGAGGCGACGCCCATTGCCGGCCATGCCGCCCCCTGCCCGCGCGCTGTTCTGCCGCCACGATCCAGAGCGGCCCCGGATCGCCGGAGCGCGCGGCCTGGAGCGCATCGTCATTGGTCGAGTCCGTCGCCTCGATGGAGACGAGCCGATAACCGGCGGCCTCGGCTTCGGGCGACAGCTTCACCATCAGAACAGGGAGCGAGCAGCGGCTCCCGCAGCCGCGACCAACGGAGCCGGGACGATACCGAAGAGCACCACGAACACGCTGGACAGGCCGAGCACCAGCTTAACGCCTGCAGGCATGGAATCGTAGGCTGCCCCCGGCTCATCGAAGTACATCACCTTCACGATGCGAAGGTAATAGTATGCGCCGATCACGCTGGTTACGACGCCGATGATGGCGAGGGCCACCAGATTGGCGTTGATCGCCGCGTTGAACACCGCGAACTTGGCAAAGAAGCCGGCGAGCGGCGGGATGCCAGCAAGAGAGAACATCATCATCGCCAGACAGAAAGCCATAACCGGATGCGTGCGGGCGAGGCCGGACAGATCCTCGACGTTCTCGAACATCACGTTTCCGCGACGCAGGCCGAGAATGACCGCGAAGGCGCCGAGCGTCATGGCGAGATAGATGGCCATGTAGACTGCCACACCCTGGATGCCCTCCACGGTTCCGGCGGCGAGGCCGATCAGCGCATAGCCGACATTGCCGATGGAGGAATAGGCCATCAGGCGTTTGATGTTGCGCTGGCCGATAGCGGCAAACGAGCCCAGCGTCATCGAGGCGATCGAGATGAAGACGATGATCTGCTGCCACTGGTCCACGATGCCCGGGAAGGCGTCGATGAAGACGCGGGTCGCCATAGCCATGCCGGCCATCTTGGGAGCGGCGGCAAAGAACGCCGCCACCGGAGTCGGCGATCCCTCGTAGACGTCCGGCGTCCACATATGGAACGGCACGGCGGAAATCTTGAACGCGATGCCTGCGGCGACGAACACGACACCGACGATGGCGCCGATGCCCACCTGCCCCTGCAGGATTCCAGCGATGGCCGGGAAGGACACGCTTCCGGTGAACCCGTAAACCAGCGACGCGCCATAGAGCAGCATGCCCGAGGACAGGGAGCCCAGAACAAAATACTTCAGGCCAGCCTCCGTGGAGCGGACATTGTCGCGGTCGAAGGCGGCAATGACGTAGGACGAGAGGCTGAGCAGCTCCAGGCCGAGATAGAGGGCGATCAGGTCGTTGGCCGAGATCACCATCATCATACCGAGCGTCGAGAGCACGATCAGGATCGGATACTCGAAGCGGCTGATGCCTTCGCGGCGCATGTAGTCCATCGAAAGGATCACGCCGCCTGCGGAAGCCACCAGCGTGAGCACCTTCATGAACTTGGCGAAACCGTCGATCACGAAGGAGCCATACATGGTCTCGACGCGCTCGTCCGGGAGCATCAGCACCGCCACGAATGCGGCGGCCAGAAGCGCAAGGGCGATGATGTTCATACCCTCTCCGGAGCGCTCGCCGCGGATCGCGCCGACGAGAACCAGGACAAGAGCGCCCGCTGCGAGGATGATCTCCGGCAGAACGGGACCGAAAGCGGGAATGGCGAGGACGGGGTTCATCATGACCTCAGTGTGCGGCAACAGCAGCCGTTTTCACGGTGGAGAGCGCGGCCTGGACGCTCTGCATGAGCGCATCCGTCGGCACCGCGAAGGTATCGAGGATCGGACCGGGCTGCACGCCGTAGTAAATGATCAGCAGGACGAGCGGCGCGAACGTGATGATCTCGCGGCGGTTCAGATCCGTGATGGTCTGAAGCGCGGGCTTGTCGATTTCCCCGTAGACCACCCGACGATAGAGCCACAGCGCGTAGGCCGCGGAGAGGATCACGCCCGTGGTGGCGAAGAAAGCCACCCAGGTGTTGGAGCGGAATGCGCCCATGAGGGTCAGGAATTCTCCGATGAAGCCCGAGGTGCCCGGAAGCGCCACGTTGGCCATCGTAAGGATCAGGAAGACCACCGCGTACATGGGCATCCGGTTCACGAGGCCGCCATAGGCCTTGATCTCGCGGGTGTGCATCCGGTCGTAGATCACGCCGACGCAGAGGAACAGCGCACCGGAAACCAGCCCGTGGGAGATCATGGTGAACATGGCGCCCTGGATGCCCTGCTCGTTCATGCTGAACAGGCCCATGGTCACGAAGCCCATATGTGCCACCGAGGAATAGGCGATGAGCTTCTTGATGTCCTCCTGCATCAGCGCGACCAGCGAGGTGTAGATGATCGCGATGATTGAAAGGGCAAAGACGAGCGGCGCGAAATAGACGGACGCATCCGGGAACATCGGCAACGAGACGCGGATGAAGCCGTAGCCGCCCATCTTCAGGAGCACGCCTGCCAGGATCACGGAGCCGGCCGTCGGCGCTTCCACGTGCGCGTCAGGCAACCAGGTATGGACCGGCCACATCGGCATCTTCACCGCGAAGGAGGCGAAGAAGGCGAGCCAGAGCCAGATCTGGAGGTTGTACGGGAACTTGAACGCCAGCAGAGTCGGGATGTCGGTGGTGCCTGCCTGCCAATACATGGCCATGATGGCGAGCAGCATCAGCACCGAGCCGAGCAGCGTGTAGAGGAAGAACTTGAAGCTGGCATAGATGCGCCGCTTGCCGCCCCAGATGCCGATGATGAGGAACATCGGAATGAGGCCCGCCTCGAAGAAAAGGTAGAAGAGCACGAGATCGAGCGCACAGAACACGCCGATCATCGTCGTCTCGAGGACCAGGAAAGCGACGTAATACTCCTTCACCCGCTGTCCGATGGAGTCCCACGAAGCCAGGATGCAGAACGGCATCAGGAACGTGGTGAGCAGGACGAGCGGGATCGAGAAGCCGTCCACGCCGAGCTTGAAGCGGATCGTGTCCGTCAGCCAGGCGTGGCTTTCCACCAGCTGGAACGAAGCGGTTGCCGTGTCGAAACGGTTCCAGGCCACCAGCGAGAGCACGAAGGTCGCGATCGTCGTAGCGAGGGCCGCCCAGCGCGCATTGGACCGGGCCGCCTCACTGTCGCCGCGAAGCGTCAGGATGAAGGCTGCGCCGATGAGCGGCAGGATGAGAAGGCCGGAGAGGATGCCGAAGCCGAACATTAGTGGGCTCCCCTGAAGAGATAAAAGGTCACGAGAGCCGCAACGCCGATCAGCATTGCGAAGGCGTAGTGGTAGACGTAGCCGGTCTGCACCCGCACCACGCCGCGGGTCACGTCGAGCACGCGGGCGGAAATGCCGTCAGGCCCGAGCCCGTCGATGATCCGCTGGTCGCCCGTGCGCCAGAAGAAGCGGCCGATGGCCATGGCGGGACGCACGAAGATGACGTCGTACAGCTCGTCGAAGTACCACTTGTTGAGCAGGAAGCGGTACAGGATCGGGTGATCCGCCGCGAGCTGCGCGGGCTTCTTGGCGTCCACGATGTACATGTACACAGCCAGCAGGAAGCCGAGGATCATCATCACCGTCGGCAGGAACGGCACCCAGCCCGGGACATGGTGCAGGTCCTCGAGGATGGTGTTCTCCGGACGGGTGAACAGCGCCCCCTTCCAGAACTCCTGATAGCCGTGACCGAGGAAGGCGTCGTGGAACACGATGCCGGCAACGACAGCGCCGATAGCCAGCACGATGAGCGGCAGCACCATCACCAGCGGGCTCTCATGGGGGGTATGGGCTCCATGGTGGCCGTGCTCGTGATCCGCATGGGTGGCGGGCTCCACGTCGTGGCTGCGGTCGTCATGCTCCACGCCCTCGTGATGGCCATGGGCATGGTGGTCGGCGTTCGACCAGCGCGCGTTGCCCTCGAAGGTGAGGAAGAACAGACGCCAGGAGTAGAACGAGGTCATGAGGGCAGCGATTACCGTCGCCAGGAAGGCGAAGGAGCCTGCGGAGGTATGGGAGGCGTAGGCCGCCTCAATGATCGCGTCCTTGGAGTAGTAGCCTGCCGTGAACGGGAATCCGGTGAGCGCGAGCGTGCCGATGGCCATCATGGCCGTGGTAATCGGGATGTAGCGGCGCAGCGCACCCATGTTCCGCATGTCCTGCTCGTGGTGCATGGCGTGGATGACCGAGCCTGCGCCCAGGAACAGGAGCGCCTTGAAGAAGGCATGTGTGAACAGGTGGAAGACACCGGCGCTGTAGGCCCCGACGCCCAGCGCGACGAACATGTAGCCGAGCTGCGAGCAGGTCGAATACGCGATCACACGCTTGATGTCGTTCTGCACCAGGCCGACCGTCGCGGCAAAGAAGGCCGTGATGCCGCCGATGACGGTGACGACCGTAAGAGCCGCAGGAGCGTATTCGAAGACCGGCGACAAGCGCGCGACCATGAACACGCCCGCGGTCACCATGGTGGCGGCATGGATGAGGGCGGAGACCGGGGTCGGGCCTTCCATCGCGTCCGGCAGCCAAGTGTGCAGCAGGAACTGAGCCGACTTACCCATTGCGCCCATGAAGAGCAGCAGGCAGGCGATCGTCAGGGCGTGCCACTCGATACCGAGGAAGTGGAAACGGGCATCGGCGAATTCCGCCACGCGCGGGAAGATCGCGTCGAAGGTGACGCCGTTGAACAGAACGAAGATCGTGAAGATCCCGAGAAGGAAGCCGAAATCGCCGACGCGGTTGACGATGAAGGCCTTCATGGCCGCGGCGTTGGCGGAATCCTTCTTGTACCAGAAGCCGATGAGCAGGTAGCTCGCCAAGCCCACGCCTTCCCAGCCGAAGAACATCTGCACCAGGTTGTCGGCCGTCACCAGCATGAGCATGGCAAAGGTGAAGAGCGACAGATAGGCGAAGAAGCGCGGACGGTGCGGATCCTCGTGCATGTAGCCGATGGAGTAGAGGTGCACGAGCGCCGACACGGTATTGACCACCACCAGCATCATGGCGGTGAGCGTGTCGATGCGGAACGCCCAATCGACCCGGAGGTCGCCGACCGACATCCACTGGGCCACCTGGACCCGGATCATCGGCTCTTCGCCAAAGCCCACTTGGATGAAGGACACCCAGGAGAGGACCGCCGACACGGCGAGCAGCGCCGTGGTGATGATCTCAGCTGGCCTGGCGCCGATGACGCGGCCGAAGAGGCCTGCGATGAGGAAGCCGACGAGCGGCAGGAAGACGATTGCGTGGTACATTGCGCTTACTTAGCCGTTAGGGCTCAGCCCCTCATCATGTTCACGTCTTCAACCGCGATGGAGCCGCGGTTGCGGAAAAATACCACCAGAATGGCCAGGCCGATGGCCGCCTCGGCCGCTGCGACCGTGAGGATCAGCAGGGCGAAGACTTGGCCGACGATGTCGTTCAGGTGGGTCGAAAAGGCCACGAGGTTGATGTTCACCGAGAGCAGGATCAGCTCGATGGACATCAGGATGACAATGACGTTCTTCCGGTTGATGAAGATGCCGAACACGCCGAGCGTGAAGAGCACGGCGGCGACCGTGAGATAATGGCCCAGTCCGATAACCATCGCGTGTCTCCTTAGATGCCCTGGCGGAAGGGAACCTTCCGAACCTGAACGGCGGTTTCCTGAGTGCGGGCGTTCTGCATCGAGATGTTCTGGCGGCGCACGCCCACACGCTCCCGCAGCGTGAGCACGATGGCACCGATCATGGCCACCAGCAGGATCAGGCCGGCTGTCTGGAAGAAGTAGAAATAGCGGGTGTAGAGCACCTGCCCGAGGGCTTCCGTGTTGGTCATCACGTCCGGGGCCGGAATCGGCACCGCCGGTGCCCGCATGAGGCCGGGATCGACCACATAGGCGCTCACGACGAAGATGAGCTCGATCAGGAGTACGATCCCGATCAGCGCGCCGAAGGGCAGATATTGCAGGAAGCCCTGGCGAAGCGCCGCGAAATCCACGTCGAGCATCATGACGACGAAGAGGAAGAGCACCGCGACCGCACCCACGTAGACAATGACGAGGATCATCGCGAGGAACTCGGCTCCCATCATCAGGAACAGGCCCGCTGCGTTGACGAAGGCCAGGATGAGGAAAAGCACCGACTGCACGGGATTGCGCGAGGCGATCACCATGAAACCGGAAGCGATCGTAATCGTCGCGAAAAGATAGAAGAAGGCGGCGGTAACCGTCATGCTCAAACACAAGCCGCCCCGAGAGCGGCCCCTTCCGACGTGGCCATGTGATCCCGATGGGAATCCGATGGCCTGTCTATAAATTCCGAATCCGGAGGGAACAACCCGCCGGAGGTGCATGCCCCTCCCCTTTGTCGGGAAAGAGGCTTGGAGCTGGCCCACTTTGTGGAATCAGCCCCGGTCTCTCAGCCTCGTCGTCTGCGGCAAGCCGGGAATTCGCCTCGCCGCAAGACGCCCTGCTTAGCGGTAGGGCGCGGTCTTGGCGATGTTCTTCGCGATTTCGCGCTCCCAGCGCTCACCATTCTCGAGCAGCTTGGCCTTGTCGTAGAGGAGCTCCTCGCGGGTCTCCACGGAGAACTCGAAGTTCGGGCCCTCCACGATCGCGTCCACCGGGCACGCCTCCTGGCACATGCCGCAATAGATGCACTTCACCATGTCGATGTCGTAGCGGGTCGTGCGGCGGGTGCCGTCGTTGCGGCGCGGTCCGGCCTCAATGGTGATCGCCTGGGCCGGACAGATCGCCTCGCAGAGCTTGCAGGCGATGCAGCGCTCCTCCCCATTGGGGTAGCGGCGCAGCGCGTGCTCTCCCCGGAAACGCGGTCCCCGGTGGCCCATTTCGAAGGGATAGTTGAGCGTGGCCTTCGGCTTGAAGAAGTATTTCGTCGTCAGGATGAAGCCTGCCACGAATTCCTTGAGCAGAAGGGCGTTGAAGAATTGACCGATTTTCATGTCGATCTCCTTAGCGCATGCCCGGCGCGTTGCCGGTCGCCATCAGCACGCCCGCCACGATGACGACCATCGCCAGCGAGAGCGGAAGGAATACCTTCCAGCCCAGCCGCATGAGCTGATCGTATCGATACCGCGGCACGAGAGCCTTCACCATGGCGATGAGAATGAAGAGGAAGCTCGCCTTCAGCACGAACCAGATCACGCCCGGAACCCAGGTGAAGGGTGCGAATGGGATCGGGGACAGCCAGCCGCCGAGGAACATGATCGTTCCGAGCGCGCACATGGTCATGATGGCCACGTATTCGCCGAGCATGAACAGCAGGTACGGAGTGGACGAATATTCCACCATGTAGCCGGCCACGAGCTCCGATTCGGCTTCCGGCAGGTCGAAGGGCGGGCGGTTCGTCTCGGCCATGGCCGAGATGAAGAACACCACGAACATCGGGAACAGCGGCAGCCAGTACCAGCCGAGAATGCCGAGGCTCGTATTCTGCGATTCCACGATTCCCGACAGGTTCAGGGTTCCGGCACACATGAGCACGGTCACGATGACGAAGCCGATGGAGACCTCATAGGACACCATCTGCGCCGCCGAACGGAGAGCGCCGAGGAACGGGTACTTCGAGTTCGAGGCCCAGCCGCCCATGATGACGCCGTAAACGCCGAGCGACGAGATCGCGAAGATATAGAGAATGCCGACATTGATATCGGCGATAACCCAGCCCGCGTTCAGCGGAATGACCGCCCAGGCCGCGAGCGAGAGGGTGCACATCACCAGCGGGGCCAGAAGGAACATGCCCTTGTTGGCCGGAGCCGGGATGACCGGTTCCTTCAGAACGAACTTCAGAAGGTCCGCGAAGGACTGGAGCAGGCCCCAGGGGCCGACCACGTTGGGACCGCGCCGCAGCTGAACGGCGGCCCAGACCTTGCGGTCGGCATAGAGCGCATAGGCGATGAAGACGAGAAGCGCGACGAGCAGGAGCAGGCTCTTGCCCAGCATGATCGCGACAGCGAGGAGGATATCTCCGAGTTCCATGATCCGCTCCTCTCTTACTCGGCCGCTTCGAGCTTCAGCTCACGGGCGAGCGCAGAGCACTCGGCCATGACGCCGGAGGCGCGGGCGATCGGGTTCGTCAGGTAAAAGTCCTTCACCGGGCTCGCGAGGGCTTCGCGGGCAAAAGCGCCGCCGATGCCGGCGAGCGCCTGGGCGGCGGCCACCCCGTCGGCGGGCTGGACCGTCTCGATGGCGGCGAAGTGCGGGTAAGTCGCATAGAGCTTCGCGCGCAGGGCATTGAGCGAGTCGAACGGCAGCCGACGTCCCAGCACGTCGGACAGCGCGCGCAGGATCGCCCAGTCCTCACGGGCCTCGCCCGGCGCGAAGGCTGCGCGATTGGCCATCTGGACCCGGCCCTCGGTGTTCACGTAGGTGCCTGACTTTTCCGTGTAGGTGGCCGCCGGGAGGATCACGTCGGCGCGGTGAGCGCCTCGGTCGCCATGAGTGCCCTGATAGATCACGAAGGCACCTGGGGCGATGTCGATCTCGTCGGCTCCAAGGTTGAACAGCACGTCCACGCCGCCTTGCGCCATCTGCTGAGCGGTCAGGCCGCCCTCACCCGGCACGAGGCCGAGATCCAGCGCGCCGACCCGGGACGCCGCCGTGTGCAGGACCGAGAGACCGCTCCAACCATCCTTTACCGCGCCCACGTCCTGGGCGAGCCTCGCGACGGCGGAGAGCACGGCAAGACCATCCGGCCGGGCAAGAGCGCCCTGCCCCACGATGATCAGCGGACGCTCGGCCCCGCGCAGCTTCTCGATGAAGCTGTGGCGGCCGGAGGCAAGCTCGGCCAGGGTATCGGGACCCGCGCCGAGATACTCGTAGGGATAGGTCAGATCCGCGTTCTCACCGATCAGCGCGATCGGCGGCGGACCCGCTCGCCAACGCTTCCGGATGCGCACGTTGACGAGCGATGCCTCGTAGCGCGGGTTGGAACCCACGATCAGGATCGCGTCGGCATCCTCGATACCGGGGATGGTGGCATTGAAGAGATAGGAGCCGCGGCCGTAGGCGGGAGACAGAACCGTACCGTCCTGGCGGGCATCGACGTTCGCGACACCGAGGCTCTCCATGAGCAGCTTCAGGGCGAACATCTCCTCCACGGCGGCAAGATCGCCGACGATGGCGCCGATCTTCTCAGGCGAGGTCCCCTTCACCTTTGCGGCGATGGCCGCGAAAGCCTCTTGCCAGGAAGCCGGGCGCAGGCGACCGTTTTCCCGCACGAACGGGCGGTCGAGGCGCTGCAGGCGCAGGCCGTCGACGATCTGGCGGGTCTTGTCGGAGATCCACTCCTCGTTCACCGCCTCGTTCACGCGCGGCAGAATGCGCATGACCTCGCGCCCCCGGGAATCCACGCGGATGGAGGAGCCGACAGCGTCCATCACATCGACGGAATCGGTCTTGGTGAGTTCCCACGGACGGTAATGGAAGGACTCGGGCTTGTGGGTGAGAGCGCCGACCGGGCATAGATCCGCGATGTTCGCCTGCAATTCGGAACCGAGGGCCTTTTCCAGATAGCTCGTGATCTCCATGTCCTCGCCGCGCCACAGCGCCCCCATATCCGGGACGCCCGCCACCTCGGCGGTGAAGCGCACGCAGCGGGTGCAATGAATGCAGCGGTTCATGGAGGTGCGCACGAGTGGGCCGAGATATTTGTCGGCGACCGCGCGCTTGTTCTCGTGAAAGCGGCTGGTGTCGACGCCGTAGGCCATGGCCTGGTCCTGCAGATCGCACTGGCCGCCCTGGTCGCAGATCGGGCAATCGAGCGGGTGGTTGATCAGGAGGAACTCCATCACACCCTCGCGCGCCTTCTTCACGGTCGGCGACTTGGTCGAGATTTCCGGCGGCTCCCCGTTCGGGCCCGGGCGGCAGTCGCGCACGCCCCAGGCGCAGGAGGCGACCGGCTTCGGCGCGCCCTTCACCTCGACGAGGCACATGCGGCAGTTTCCGGCGATCGAGAGCCGTTCGTGGTAGCAGAAACGCGGAATCTCGGCGCCCGCGGCCTCGGCGGCCTGGAGCAGCGTGTATTCGGCGGGGACGTCGACCTCGACGCCATCAACGATGATTTTAGCCATCTTCAATCTCACTCCGCCGCGATCATGACGGATTCTGAATGCGGGTTCGCCGCGTAGTCGTCGATCCGCTTCTCGATCTCATGACGGAAGTGACGGATCAGACCCTGAACCGGCCAAGCCGCAGCGTCGCCGAGCGCGCAGATGGTGTGACCTTCGATCTGGGTCGAAACTTCGAGCAGCATGTCGATCTCGCGCTTCTGGGCGCGGCCCTCGGCCATGCGGTTGAGGACGCGCCACATCCAGCCGGTGCCCTCACGGCACGGGGTACACTGGCCGCAGCTCTCGTGCTTGTAGAAATACGAGATGCGGGCGATGGCGCGCACGATGTCGGTGGACTTGTCCATGACGATAACGGCGGCGGTGCCGAGACCGGAGCGCAGTCCGCGCAGGGTATCGAAGTCCATCGGCGCATCGATGATCTGCTCGGCGGGAACGAGCGGAACGGAAGAGCCGCCCGGAATCACGGCGAGCAGGTTTTCCCAGCCGCCGCGGATGCCGCCGCAATGAGTGTCGATCAGTTCGCGGAAGGTCAGGCCCATGGCCTCTTCCACATTGCAGGGCTTGTTCACATGACCCGACACGCAGAACAGCTTGGTGCCCACGTTGTTCGGGCGGCCGATGCTGGAGAACCAGGAGGCGCCGCGGCGCAGGATCGTGCCGGCGACGGCGATCGACTCCACGTTGTTCACCGTGGTCGGGCAGCCGTAAAGACCCATGTTCGCCGGGAACGGGGGCTTCAGGCGCGGCATGCCCTTCTTGCCTTCCATGCTCTCGATGAGCGCCGTCTCCTCGCCGCAGATGTAAGCACCTGCGCCGTGGTGGACATAAAGGTCGAAGGGATAGCCGTGGATGTTGTCCTTGCCGATGAGACCTGCCTCGTAGGCCTCGTCGACCGCGCGTTGAAGCGCGTAGCGCTCGGCGACGTACTCGCCGCGGATGTAGATGTAGGCCGCATGCGCACCCATGGCGAAGGAGGCGATGAGGCAGCCCTCGACGAGGAGATGCGGATCGTTCCGCATGATCTCGCGGTCCTTACAGGTGCCCGGTTCCGACTCGTCGGCGTTGACGACGAGGTAGTGCGGGCGGCCGTCCGACTTCTTAGGCATGAAGGACCATTTCAGGCCCGTGGGGAAGCCTGCACCGCCTCGGCCACGCAGGCCGGACGCCTTCATCTCGTCGACGATCCAGTCGCGGCCCTTCTCGAGGAGGAACTTGGTCCCGTCCCAGGCACCGCGCATCTTCGCGGCCTGAAGGTCCGGCGAATGAAAGCCGTAGAGGTTGGTGAAAATGCGATCTCTATCGTGAAGCATCTCGATTCACTCCCCCTCAAGACGTCTTGTTGTCTTTGTCGACGACCACGTCCGGCTTGCTATCGCTGCCGTCGCGGCGCGTCTCGGCCTGTGATGGCGGGGTCCCGGCAACGGGTGTCGTCGGGCTCGCCGGAACGGGGGATCCCTCCTCCGGCTTCGACGGCGTTGACACATAGGACTTACCGCTTTGCGGAGCGGGCCGGGCGCCCTCCTCCGTGTGCGAGTTGCCCTTCGTGGCCCGCGATGGATCGGCGGCCTCCTTCTGGTCGGTCGGGCTGATGGGTGTTTCGCCCTTCTTGGCGCGCTCTGCCGGCGTATCGGCGGCCTCGCTCTCGATGGCGCGCCCGGCTCCCGGCTTCGCCGCCCGGGCCTCCTGCGGGACACTGGTGATTGCCGCCTCGGCCTCGCCGGTTTCGGCAGGCTCGGCCTGCTCCTCGAAGCGTTTGCGCCAAGCGCCGATCTGGGAGCCGTCGTAAAGCGACGGATCCTGGAGGGTCTTGACGGCCTCGAACGGCTCGGAGCGGTTGCGCCCGATCTGAGAACCCTTCCTCACCGGGCGACCGGCCGCAAGATCGTCGAGAAGCTTCTCGAAGTTCTCAGGCGTCAGATCTTCGTAGTAATCGTCGTTGATCTGCACCATCGGGGCGTTCGAGCACGCGCCGAGACACTCGACCTCCAGCCAGGAGAAGGTACCGTCGGCCGTGACGTGGTTCTGGTCGCCGATGCGCCTCTCAAGCACCTTCTTGATGTCGCCCGCGCCCCGCAGCACGCAGGGGGTGGTGCCGCAGAACTGAATGAAATACTTTCCAACCGGCTCCAGGTTGAACATCGTGTAGAAGGTCGCGACCTCCATCACCCGGATGACCGGCATGTCGAGCCGCGCGGCCACGGCCTCGATAGCCTTGCGGGGCAGCCAGCCGCCAGCCTGCTCCTGCGCCTTTCCCAGCAACGCGATCACCGCCGAGGCCTGACGGCCGGGCGGATACTTGGCGATCTGCTGCTGGGCAAAAGCTTCCGTCTCGGGCGAGAACACGAAGCTCTCGGGCTGCAATTCTTCAGGCGCGAGCTTACGAACGGCCATTTGACTCTTCTCCTCATCGTCATGGCCGGGCAGGACCCGGCCATTCACGACTTGAACTTTTTCATCACGCCCTTCGAAGCGTGACGCCAGGCCCGCGATCGAGCCTGGACTAATTCTTACCGGTCGACTTCACCGAACACGATGTCGAGCGACCCGAGAACGCCTGCGACGTCGGCCAGCATGTGGCCGCGGCACATGAAATCCATGCCCTGCAAATGCGCGAAGCCCGGGGCGCGGATATGGCAACGGTAGGCCTTGTTGGTGCCGTCGGACACCAGATACACGCCGAACTCGCCCTTCGGGGCTTCCACGGCGGCATACACCTCGCCCGCGGGGACGTGGAAGCCTTCCGTAAAGAGCTTGAAGTGGTGGATCAGCGCCTCCATGGAGCGCTTCATGTCCTTGCGCGAGGGCGGTGCGATCTTGCCGTCGTTCGTCATTACGGGCCCCTGCCCGTCCGGAGCCCGAAGCTTGTTCAGGCACTGGCGCATGATGCGCACGCTCTGGCGCATTTCTTCCATACGGATGACCTGACGGTCGTAGTTGTCGCCATTGAGACCGACGGGGATGTCGAACTCCATCTCCTCGTAGCACTCGTAGGGCTGCGACTTGCGCAGGTCCCAGGCCACGCCGCAGCTGCGCACGAGCGGTCCGGAGAAGCCCCACTTCCAGCAGTCGTCCAGCGTGATCGTGCCGATGTCCACGTTGCGCTGCTTGAAGATGCGGCTGCCCATGACGAGCGTGTCGAGGTCGTCCAGAACCTTCAGGAACGGATCGCAGAATGCCTCGATGTCGTCGATCAGCTCGGGCTGAATGTCCATGTTCACGCCGCCCGGCCGGAAGTAATTGGCGTGCAGGCGCGAACCGGAAACTCGCTCATAGAAGATCATGAGCTTCTCGCGCTCCTCGAAGCCCCAGAGGGGGGGCGTGAGGGCGCCGACGTCCATGGCCTGCGTGGTCACGTTAAGAAGATGCGAGAGCAGACGCCCGATTTCGGCGAAGAGAACGCGGATCAGCTGGGCCCTACGCGGCACCTCGATGCCGAGGAGCTTCTCGATGGCCAAGCAATAGGCATGCTCCTGGTTCATGGGCGCGACGTAGTCGAGCCGGTCGAAATAGGGATTGGCCTGAACGTAGGTCTTGTACTCGATCAGCTTCTCGGTGCCGCGGTGGAGGAGGCCGATATGCGGATCGACACGCTCGACGACCTCGCCGTCGAGCTCCAGCACCAGCCGGAGCACACCGTGCGCCGCGGGGTGCTGGGGACCGAAGTTGATCGTGAAATTGCGGATATTATGCTCGCCCATGGGTCGCCCTTCCCGCCTTTAAGCCTTGGCCTTCTCGTCGCCGGGCAGCACGTAATCGGTGCCTTCCCAGGGAGAGAGGAAGTCGAAGTTGCGGAACTCCTGGCTGAGCTTCACCGGCTCGTACACCACCCGGCCCTGACCGTCGTCGTAGCGAACCTCGACGTAGCCGGTGAGCGGGAAGTCCTTGCGGAGCGGATGCCCCTCGAAGCCGTAATCCGTCAGCAGGCGGCGCAGATCCGGATGTCCCGAGAACAGGACGCCGTAGAGATCGTAGGTTTCCCGCTCATACCAGTTCGCCGCCGGGAACAGGTCGATGATCGACGGAACCGGGGTTACCTCGTCCGTTTCCACCTTCACGCGGATGCGTCGGTTATGATGCGGTGCCAGGAAGTGATAGACTACGTCGAAACGCCTCTCCCGGGCCGGATAATCCGCGCCGCAGATGTCGATGAAGCAGACGAAGCGGCATTGCGGATCGTCCCGCAGAAACGTCACCACCCGTTTGATCTCATCGAGTCGGGAGACGATCGTCAGCTCGCCGTAAGCGATGGCGCGATCCTCGATCGCCTCGCCCAGGGACGAGGCAATGTGGTCGCTCAGGGCTTGGAGCTCAGCACTCATGACAATGACCTTTGCTCAGCGCTCGATGGTGCCGGTGCGGCGGATCTTCTTCTGGAGAAGCAGAACGCCATAAAGGAGCGCCTCCGCAGTCGGGGGGCATCCAGGCACGTAGATGTCGACCGGCACGATTCGATCACAGCCACGGACCACCGAATAGGAATAATGGTAATAACCGCCGCCATTGGCGCAGGAGCCCATCGAGATGACGTAACGCGGCTCCGGCATCTGGTCGTAGACCTTACGGAAAGCGGGGGCCATCTTGTTCGTGAGCGTGCCCGCGACGATCATCACGTCCGACTGGCGTGGTGAGGCGCGCGGCGCAAAGCCGAAGCGCTCGGCGTCGTAGCGCGGCATGGACATCTGCATCATCTCGACGGCGCAGCAGGCCAGGCCGAAGGTCATCCACATGAGCGAGCCGGTGCGCGCCCACTTGATCAGCTCCTCGGAGGAGGCCACGAGGAAGCCCTTGTCGGCCAGCTCGTCGTTGATGGAGACGAAATACGGGTCGGTCGACCCCACCGGCTTACCGGTATTCGGGTCGATGATGCCGCGCGGGGCGGGAGCCACCAGGGTGGATTGGTTATCGGAGATCAATCCCATTCCAGGGCCCCTTTCTTCCACTCATAGACGAAGCCGACTGTCAGAACGCCGAGAAAGAGCATCATCGAGAGAAACCCGAACCACCCCAGGTCCCCGAACACGATGGCCCAGGGAAACAGGAAGGCGACCTCAAGGTCGAAGATGATGAAAAGAATGGCGACCAGGTAGAATCGCACGTCGAACTTCATGCGTGCGTCATCGAAGGCATTGAACCCGCACTCGTAAGCGGACAGCTTCTCCGTATCCGGCTTGCTGTAGGCCACAATGAACGGCGCCACGAGCAGCGCCACCCCGATCAGGAGCGACACGCCGATGAAGATCACGAGAGGCAGGTAGTCGGCGAGGAGATTCGTCATACGACACCCAGAAGAAACGGAGCGCGGCCGAAAAGGCCGGCAACATGCCACGCATTTAAGCCACAGAAAGGCCCGAAGGAAGGTCCTGCGACAAACGGCGGTTTGTGGCCGGAGGCTTAGCCGAGTTCCCCTGCCCTGACAAGTGTTTGGGGTGCCGTAAAAAGAACCATTCCAAACTAAGAGGTTGCCTGCTCTGCCGCATGGGCAGCTTTGCGGTTTGCATCCGCCTCTGCCCGATTTGGGGCGTTTTCCGCCTTCGCTTTGGCCTCACATTTGGCTCGAATCTCATCCAGCTCCTCCCGAGTGAGGTGTTCGATGCCGATGAACAGGCTCTGGGCAGCGCCGGCCCGGATCAATTCGTCAAGCTTGGCCTGGATCGCCGCCCCGTCACGGCTCTGAGTGCCTTGAATCAGGAACATCATCAGGAAGATCGCGAGGGCGGTGCCTGTTTTCACCACCAACTGCCACGTATCGGAAAATCCGAAGAGCGCCCCCCTCAAGACACAAAGGGGAATGAGGATCAGGCTGACAATGAAGGCAATCGCGCGTCCGGAGGCCGGGCCACCTATTTCGAAAAGCGGGTGAAATGTTTCGTGATCATTCCTCGGCCTAATTCTGGAACCCGTGCCGCCCCCAAGGCGGCAGAAGACCCGAAACTCAGGGAAGAAATGCGCAGAGATGGAAAAGCGCAACCATGCACAAGGTGCATGGAGCCGATACGCGCCAAGGTAGCGTATTGCCGTAGGAGGAAGTGGCGCGGGCGACGGGGCTCGAACCCGCGACCTCCGGCGTGACAGGCCGGCACTCTAACCGACTGAGCTACGCCCGCGCATCGGACCGCCGAAGCGGTGTGGGTGCTTTAAGGGGCGCCCTGTTCCCTGTCAAGGCCTCTCGATGCGGGCAGCTCTACAATCCGACATGATACTTGTCGCAAACTTGGTTCTGCCTGTAGCAAACAAAAAGTCTGTCTTCGAGACGGCCGAGCCACAGAGACTGATTGCCTTTATAAACAATCTCTCGGTCGGCCTGAGGACACATGGCGCAATCCGACGGAAATCCCCTCGCAATCCGGTCCTCCTCGATAGGCGGGCCAAGGATGCTCTCAACCTCAGCAGGGGTCATCCCGTTTTCCACGCTCTCCAGCACCGCCTCTCGGTACACAGCCCAAGCATAAGTTCCCGCTGCTGCAGCCGAAAGGATCAGAAAGATTGCCCCGCCGAGCAGCCTTTTGAGGGAGAAACATGCTGGCCGGAACATTCGTTTTATTCGCCGACCGGCTGCTCGCCGGCCTTCAAGGTCCGCAGGACCCGGTCGCATTCGATCAATTCGTCCAGGGCAGACTTCAGCTTGCGCAGTGCATCATCGGACAGGAGGGATTCGGAGGGAACGATCACAGGCTGCGAGTCTTCCGGAACCAGGAATTCCCCATCCTCCTCCGCGACGCTCTCGACCGACTCCTGCTCGGGAGACGCCACGCTCTCCTCGCCACGGCCGACGGCCTGCACGAAGCGGACTCCTTCCTCCTTGAGGATTCGCTGCACGCCCCTGATCGTATAACCTTCCCCATAGAGGAAATGGCGGATGCCCCTGAGGAGATCCACGTCGTCGGGACGATAATAGCGACGCCCGCCGCCGCGCTTCAGCGGCTTGATCTGAGTGAAGCGGGTCTCCCAGAAGCGCAGAACATGCTGCGGCAGATCGAGGTCCTCGGCCACCTCGCTGATGGTGCGGAACGCGTCAGGGCTCTTGTCCAGGCCGCCGCCAGCCATGTTGAGGGTCAGTCCTCACGCTCGACGGTTTCGCCGTTGATGTAAGCCTTCAGGACATTGGACGGTTTGAAAACCATAACCCGGCGCGGATCGATCGGGACCTCGACGCCCGTCTTGGGGTTGCGGCCGATGCGTTCGCCTTTGCTGCGAACGACGAAAGAGCCGAAGGACGAAAGCTTGACGGTCTCGCCGGCGGCGAGGCTGTCGCAGATCTCCGCCAGGACCCGCTCGACCAGTTCGGCCGATTCGGTCCGTGAAAGGCCTACCTTCTGGTAGACGGCCTCGCTCAGATCCGCTCTCGTCACAGTTTTGCCAGCCATTGAGCTCCCCAACCCCGAATGAGTTCTTTGGTCTTTCAATCAGTTAAGACGCTATGCAGATGGCTCCCTATGGTCAACCTTAGACTTGCGGTCAAGGGCCTCCAACATAGGTCGCACGGTCTATATTCCTACCAACGGATGAGCGCGCTGCCCCAGGTAAAGCCGCCACCGATCGCCTCGATCATGACGAGGTCCCCGTCCTTGATACGCCCGTCCTTGCGGGCGACGTCGAGGGCGAGCGGGATGGATGCGGCCGAGGTGTTGCCGTGCCTGTCGACGGTGATCACCACCTTCTCAGGCGCAATGCCGAGCTTATCGGCGCTGGATGTGATGATGCGCTTGTTGGCCTGATGCGGCACGAACCATTTCAGCTCCTCCGAGGTCGTGCCCGTGGCTGTGAAGGCGTCCTGCACCACGTCGGCGACCATCCCGACGGCGAACTTGAAGACCTCCCTGCCCTCCATCTTCAGAACGCCGGTTGTCTTGGTCGAGCCCGGTCCCCCGTCCACGTAGAGCTTTTCCCTGTAGCGACCATCCGAGCGCAACTGAGATGTCAGAACGCCGCGGTCGGCCGACGTCCCCTCGCCTTCCTGGGCCTCGAGCACCAGGGCTCCCGCCCCGTCGCCGAACAGCACGCAGGTCGTACGGTCGGTCCAGTCCAGAATACGCGAGAAGGTCTCGGCGCCGATCACCAGGGCACGCTTGTGCGACCCCGACTGGAGAAACTTGTCAGCGGTGGCGACCGCGTAGACGAACCCGGTGCAGACCGCCTGCAGGTCGAAGGCAGCCCCGTGGGTGATCCCAAGGCCGTTCTGAATCATCGTCGCAGTGGACGGGAAGGTATGATCCGGCGTCGAGGTGGCGCAGACGATAAGGTCGATGTCCTGTGCCGTGAGCCCCGCATCGGCGAGCGCCGCCTCGGCGGCCTTGATACCGAGAACGGACGTGGTCTCGCTGTCGTCGGCAATGTGCCGCTGCTCGATGCCCGTGCGCTGCACGATCCAGTCGTGGGTGGTGTCGACGATCTTTTCGAGATCCTGATTGGTAAGCTTGCGCTTCGGCAGGTAGGAGCCGACGCCGCGCACAACGGAACGGATGCGTTTCAAGGTAATACTTTCCTCAGGCCTCGTGCCCGACCGGATCATGCTCCAGCATGCCCCGGATTGTCTTCATCAATTCAAAATGCGCCATATCGTAGGCCACATCGATGGCACTGGCGAAACCGAGATCGTCCGTGCCGCCGTGGCTCTTCACAACCACGCCTTCGAGGCCCAGGAAGAGACCACCGTTGACCTTGCGCGGGTCCATCTTGTCCTTGAGAGCGTTAAAGGCCTGTTTCGCGAACAGGTATCCGATCTTGGCCATCAGCGTACGGCTCATGGCGGAACGCAGGTACTGACCGATCTGCTTGGCCGTCCCTTCGGCGGTCTTTAGGGCGATGTTGCCCGTAAAACCCTCCGTCACGACGACGTCCACAGTCCCCTTGCCGATATCATCGCCCTCCACGAAGCCGCGGTATTCCAGATAAGGAGCGTCCAACTCCTTGAGAATACGTCCGGCCTCCTTGACGGCCTCGATACCCTTGATTTCCTCGGTGCCCACGTTGAGCAGGCCCACGGTCGGGCGCTCCAGGTCGAACACGATGCGTGCCATCGCGGCACCCATGATGGCCATGTCCACCAGATGTCCGGCATCCGCGCCGATGGTCGCCCCCACGTCGAGGACGATGCTCTCGCCCCGCATGGTCGGCCACATGGCCGCAATCGCCGGGCGCTCGATATGGGACATGGTCTTCAGGCAGATCTTGGCGGTAGCCATGAGAGCGCCGGTATTGCCGGCAGACACTGCGGCATCCGCCTCACCGTCCCGAACCGATTGGACGGCCTTCCACATGGACGACTTGCCGCGGCCCATGCGGATCGCCTGGCTCGGCTTTTCGTCCATCGCGATGGAGATTTCGGTGTGGCGCAGCTCGCTTGCCGCCTTCAGCTTGGGATGAGCATCCAGGAGAGGCGCGATCACCGCTTCGTTGCCGAATATGAGAAAACGGATATCGGGATGCCGCTCGAGGGCCAGGGCCGCACCAGGGATGACGATCGACGGGCCATGGTCCCCCCCCATCGCATCGAGCGAAATACGCACTGGCTTCGACATAACCGCTTGTTCTTTCTTCCGGCTTGGACAGGAGGCGGAAAATACCGGTTTGCGATGGCATCGCAACCGAAATTCTGTAGCTTTGTGGCATTGCGCGAGAGCCGGAACGGCTCCCGCGGGCGCTTACTCCGAAAGCCTTATTTGTCCGTCTTGAGCTTGCCAAGGGCAGCGAATGGCGAATCCTTGTCGTCCCCAGGGTCGCGGTAGCTGAAATCCACGCCCGGCTTACGTGGGTACGGGTCGAGACCCAGGGCCAGAAACTCGGCGGTGAGCGCTCCGAGATCGATCTGGCCGTTAACGATCTCATCCGGTGGCTCGTACTCGTTGATGTCCGTCGGCGGCTCGGCCGGCATCCCGGAGGGTTCCGCGAAATCCACCTCGACCTCCTCCTCGATATCGGAATCGAACGAATCGAGGGTCACGACGCAGACCTGCGTGATGGAAGCCTTCACCGTGCCCGCCACATGGATGCCCTTGGCGGTATTGGTGAGCTTGAAGTCGCCCGAGAGGGCCCGGATGCCGGGAAGCCCGAAATCCTTAGCCAGAGCGTCACGTTCCTCCGCACTCGCCACCACATGGGCCTCCTGCCCGCGCGGCGGAATGTTCATGACGTCCACGAGGCGCGACAAGGGACCTACGGTTTCAGGGGTCATCGGCTTCCCTCCTTGGTGAAGGCCTCGGGCGCCGGGAAAGCGGGCCCGGATTCGAGTAACATGTCCAGCGTGACGCCTTTAAGGCTCTTGTCTGCTGCCAGGGCATAACGCGCGAGCATAGTGGCGGGTGCATCGCTCCCCAGCGCATTCCGGCCCAGGGCGTCCGCGAGCCCGATCTCGTCCGCGGAAGCGAAGGCCGGGTCGTAAGCCTGGGCCCGCCCATAGAAGGCCGCGGCGACCTTCTTCATCCGCTTGGGCACGACCGTGTCGCCGACTCCCATTTCCCGCAGTGAAGCGTCCATGTCCCGGAAGAACGCGTCCGTCAGGTCCTTGGCGACGTCGTCGGCGGGAGGCGGAAGCTCCCGCAATGCCCTCAAGGAGAGGATCATGTGAAGAGACAGGGATTCGAAGCGTCCCTCGAGGCTGTCCGGGATGCCGAGTGCCGCGTAGAGCCCCGGCCTGCGGGAGGCATTGGCGATTCTCGCATAGAGAGCCGCGATAGCCAGACGCCGGGGATTCCTGCGGAAGAGACTGAATATCACAGCCTTTGCCCTTCCAAGCTTGTCAAAATCGAAACCTCGGGTTACGCCATCACGATCCACAGGCGCAAGCTCATCCGCGCCGCATTCCTGGAAGAACCGTACGATGCGTCGATATCATACCCTTTTGGTACGCTTGGCTACTGCGACTTTCCTGGCCACCTCCGTTGCCGCCTGCACCATGGGCGAGGAATTCGCCCGCGGGTACCAGCTGGACGAGAACGCCGTAAACCAGGTGAAGAAGGGCATGAGCGCCGAGCAGGTACTCCAGATCCTCGGCACCCCATCAACCGTCTCCACGGTCGGCAACAGGAACTGGTATTACATCAGCCAGAGGTCCCGCCGCACGTTCCAGTTCCTGGGCGAGCAGGTGGTGGATCAGCGAGTCACCGCCGTTTATTTCGACAAGAACCTGCGCGTCGAACGCATCGGGCTCTACGGCATCCAGGATGGAAAGGTGTTCGACTTCATCAGCCGCACCACCCCGAGCGGCGGCGAGGAGACGAGCTTCCTTGGACAGCTCCTCAAGGGCACGAACAACCTCAACCCGTTCGGCAGCTAAGCCAAGTTTCCGCCTCCCTAGCGAAAAGGCCGGGCTCTCGTCCCGGCCTTTTCTTTTGCGCGAGCCAACGAGAAACCCGCGGCCTGAGCCGCGGGTCCGAAGGCTCTTTCGGTTTCGGCTATGAATGGGCCAGGACCGCCAGCAGCATCAATGCGATGATGTTGGTGATCTTGATTGCCGGGTTCACGGCAGGGCCCGCCGTGTCCTTGTAGGGATCGCCGACGGTATCGCCCGTCACGGAGGCCTTGTGCGCCTCGGACCCCTTATGATGCGTCGTGCCGGAGGCGTCGGTGAAGCCATCCTCGAAGGATTTCTTCGCGTTGTCCCAGGCGCCGCCGCCGGAGGTCATCGAGATCGCCACGAAGAGACCCGTCACGATGACGCCGAGCAGCATCGCCCCCACGGCCGAGAAGGCTTGAGACTTACCGGCCACCCAGTAAATCACGAAAAAGGTCAAGATCGGCGCCAGCACCGGCAGAAGGGACGGCACGATCATTTCCTTGATCGCCGCGCGGGTGAGCATGTCCACCGCGCGGCCGTAATCAGGCCGGTCCGTGCCCGCCATGATGCCCGGCTTCTCGCGGAACTGGCGGCGTACCTCCTCCACCACGGAGCCCGCGGCGCGGCCCACTGCCGTCATGGCGATGCCACCGAACAGGAACGGGATGAGACCGCCGAACAGCAGGCCCACCACCACATAGGGGTTGGTGAGCGAGAAGTCGGGAGCCACACCCTGGAAGTAGGGGTACTGCGCCGCGTTCTGCGTAAAGTAGGCGAGGTCCGACGTATAGGCTGCGAAGAGCACGAGAGCGCCCAGGCCCGCGGAGCCGATCGCATAACCCTTCGTCACCGCCTTGGTGGTGTTGCCCACGGCGTCGAGCGCGTCCGTAGACTTGCGCACCTCTTTCGGGAGGCCCGCCATTTCGGCGATGCCGCCCGCATTGTCCGTTACCGGACCGAAGGCATCGAGCGCCACGATCATGCCCGCGAGCGCCAGCATGGCCGTCACTGCGATCGCGATGCCGAAGAGGCCTGCGAAGGTGAACGCCAGGATGATGCCCGCGATGATCACGATGGTCGGCAGCGCGGTCGATTCCAGCGATACCGCGAGACCCTGGATCACGTTCGTGCCATGCCCCGTCACGGAGGACTGGGCGATGGAGCGCACGGGACGGAACCCGACACCGGTATAATATTCGGTGATCACCACGATAAGGGCCGTCACCGCGAAACCGATGATCGCGCACCAGAACAGACTCTGCCCCGTGTAGTCGGTACCCTCGATGGGGCCGAAGCCGATCATCTGCCAAGTGACCAGACCGATCGCTACGGCGGAGAGAATGCCCGTCGCGATGAGACCCTTGTACAGCGCCCCCATGATGGACTCGTTCTGGCCTAGCTTCACGAAGAACGTGCCGATGATCGAGGTGACGATGCAGGCCGCGCCGATGGCGAGGGGGTACATGAGCATCGTGTCGAGGGTGGCCTGCCCCGCGAAGAAGATCGCCGCGAGCACCATTGTGGCGACCACGGTCACCGCATAGGTCTCGAACAGGTCGGCCGCCATGCCGGCGCAGTCGCCGACATTGTCGCCGACATTGTCGGCAATGGTGGCGGGGTTGCGCGGGTCGTCCTCGGGGATGCCGGCTTCCACCTTGCCCACGAGGTCCCCGCCGACGTCGGCTCCCTTGGTGAAGATGCCCCCGCCCAGGCGGGCGAAGATCGAGATCAGCGAGGCGCCGAAGCCGAGGGCCACGAGGCTGTCGATGACAATGCGGTCTGCCGGGTTCAGCCCGGCGATGCGGGTGAGATAGCCGTAGTAGAGCGCCACGCCCAGAAGCGCGAGGCCGGCCACCAGCATGCCCGTGACGGCGCCTGCCTTGAAGGCGACGTCAAGGCCGCCGCCGAGGGACTGCGTGGCGGCCTGCGCGGTGCGCACATTGGCCCGAACGGAGACGTTCATGCCGATGAATCCTGCAGCCCCGGACAGGATTGCCCCGATAGCGAAGCCGATGGCGACCCGGATTCCGAGGAGGTAGGCGATGATGGCGAACAGCACCACGCCCACGATCGAGATCGTCGTATATTGCCTGCGGAGATAGGCTTTTGCGCCCTCGGCGATCGCGCCTGCGATTTCCTGCATGCGCTGAGAACCGGCGTCGCGCTTCATCACGTCGCTGATGGCCCATAAGCCATACGCAATCGAGAGAAGCCCGCCCAGAATAATAAGGGTGAGTGCCATCATGCCATCCTTGTTATGGGAAAGCAGAAAGCCGCTCTTCAAGGCCTGAACTTTGGCCTTGAACGGCCTCCACCCCCAGCGAACTTCATATTTGGTGGCAAAAAACTAGGCAGTTCGCAACGATACTTCCCGCCCAACCCACAGGAAGCCCCTTTAGACTTTAGCGGGTATCGTCGCCCCTGCCCTCTGCTGCCAAGCTAGAAGAAGTAGTGCGACGGCGACGGGCGGGAAGACCATCCAGTTCACAGTCTCCCATCCGCCCGCATTCAGGAGCGTTCCGGAGGAGAACGAGGCGACGGCGACCGAGCCGAAGACCAGGAAATCGTTGGCGGCCTGAACCTTCGTGCGCTCCTCCGGGCGGTAGCAATCGGTCACCATGGCGGTCGCGCCGATGAAGCCGAAATTCCAGCCGACTCCCAGGAAAATGAGCGTTGCCCAGAAATGGGCGATGTCGATGCCGGACAGGCCGATGAGGGCGGAAGCTGCGATCAGGCACAATCCGGCCGCCGTCACCGCCTCCTTGCCGAAACGGGCGATGAGGCGCCCCGTGAAGAAGCTGGGACCGAACATGGCGAGGATATGCCAGCGAATCCCTGACGCGGCATCTCCTACGGTGTGCCCGCAGCCTACCATGGCGACGGGCGCAGCGGTCATGACGAAGCTCATGAGGGCATAGGAGACGAGGCCCGTCACTACCGCGACGACGAACCGCGGCTGCCTCACGATCTCTCCCAAGGGTCTGCCGCCCGCCTTCGGTGCTGCGGCGGCGGGCACAGGCCTGAGGAACGAGACCACCGCCATGGACATGAAAGCGAGCGCCGCCTGACCCAGGAAGGCCCCCGAGAACGGAGCGGCTGGCGCCGCATCCTGCAGCCATATGACCGTCTGAGGACCGATGAAACCGGCCGCGATGCCGCCGATCATGACCCAGGAAATGGCGCGCGGCTTGAAGGCCTCGGAGGCGGCATCGGTCGCGGCGAAGCGATAGCTCTGGTTGAACGAACCGTACATGCCGATGATCAGCGTGCCCAGGCAAAACAGCACGAAGCTGTAGGAGGCGATGCCGAAGGCCGCGAGGCAGCCGCCGACGAGGCCGATGCCCGCGCCGACGATATAGCCGATGCGCCGCCCCGCCCGCCGCATGAGCATGGCGGCGGGAATGGTCCCGAGGGCAAGGCCGAGATTGAGCAGGCTCACGGGAAGCGTGGCGAGTTCCTTGTTCTCGGCGAGGTTCTGGCCCACGAGGCCGCCGAGGGACACCACGATGGCGGGACTCGAGCCGCCGAGGGCTGCCGCTACGGCGAGAACGACGGCGTTGCGCTTGGCAAGGGCGTCAGAAGTGGGAGAAGGATCCTGCATCGTAGCGTCTTTCAGTACCGTCGATCCGAAAGACCGGGAGTTCATGCCCCGCAACGACTCGGCCTATGGCGGACACCATTATGCCCACGCTATCGGCCTCTTTCATGAAGCTGTCCAGATTCTTATCCGGCACCGTGCAGAGAATCTCATAGTCGTCTCCGCCGGTCACGGCGAGGTCGAACAGGTTGGGATCGACCGCGACGGCCTTGCTCACCGCGGTCGAGAAGGGCACCCTCTCCCCCTCGACGAGCGCCGACACGCCGCTGACCCGCATCATCTTGGTAAGATCGCCCGCGAGCCCGTCGGACACGTCCATGGCGGCATGGGCATGTTCCCTGACAGCGCGTGCGAGGCGGTAACGCGGCCGCGGGTGGAGATAACGGTCGGCGAGATGGGCCTTCTCGTCGGCCGACAGGTTCTCGGCCCACGAAGGTGCTGTCCGGAGCCTCAGGCCTAAAGCGGCGTCTCCGATGGTTCCGGTCACGCAGATGATATCTCCCATCCGGGCATTCATGCGGTGGACCATTTTTCCGGCCGGCACCTCGCCGACGGCGGTCACTGAGAGGCTGAGAGCCCCCTTGGCCTTAACGGTATCGCCGCCGAGAAGCGGGCAAGAGAACTCGCGAGAAGCCTCCCCGAGACCGGCGGCAAAACCGGCGAGCCATGCCTCGGTCCAGGATTCGGGAAGGGCGAGGCTGAGAAGAAAACCAGTCGGATCCGCCCCTTTGGCGGCGAGATCCGAGACGTTCACCCCCAGGGCCTTGCGGGCGATGGATGCTGGCGAATCCTCAGGGAGAAAATGGACCGACTCGACCAGGGCATCCGTCGTGAGCACGAGATCGTGCCCGGGCCTCGGAGACAGGCAGGCGGCATCGTCCTTCAGGCCGAAGGCGCCCTCGCCCGCGAGAGGCGCGAAGAAGCGGGCGATGAGCCCATCTTCGCTAGGGCGCTCCCGGGAGGTCATGGCGCGACGAACCGAGTCATTCGAGACCTTAGCGCTTTCCCTGCCCGGCCGCCTTCTTCTCGAGTTCGCCGGGGCGGACCTCGCGGGCGAGCCTGTCGAGAACCGCGTTCACGAGGCCGGGCTCGTCCTCGCCGTAGAAGCCGTGGGCCACGTCCACATATTCGGTGATCACCACGCGGGCGGGGACGTCCTTGCGGAACATAAGCTCATAACCACCGGCACGCAGGATGGCGCGCAGAACGGCCTCAACGCGGCGCAGGGGCCAGCCTTCGGACAGCGCCTTGTCGATCCTCACGTCAATGTCGCGCTGGTTCTGCACCACCCCGGATATGACGTTGCGGAAGAACTCGATATCGGAGGGCTTGAACTCGATGCCTTCGACCTCGCGGCCGATCCAGAAGGCCTCGAACTCGGCAAGCGCGTCCACGACGGTCTTGCCGGAGAGGTCCATCTGGTAGAGGGCCTGGACGGCAGCGAGGCGAGCGGCCGAGCGCTCTGCAGGCTTCGTCATGATCAGGCCTCCAGCTTCTTCTTGATGCGCAGAACGGCGAGCGCCGCTTCCACCGCACCCGCGCCCTTATTCAATTCATTCACGCTCGCCCGGGTCCAAGCCTGCTTTTCATTCTCTACGGTCAGGATGCCGTTGGCGAGCGGGATCTTGCGTGCAACGGACAGGTCCATGAGCGCGCGGGCGCTCTCGCCCGCCACGATATCGTAGTGGCCCGTCTCGCCGCGGATCACGCAGCCCAGGGCCACGACGGCGTCGTAGGGCTTTCCCGCCTTCTCGGCGGCGTCGAGCGCAATCGCGACGGTCGCCGGGATCTCGAGCGCGCCATCGAGCGTCAGCACGTCCATGGCGGCCTGGGCCGTCTCGACCGCCTCCCGAGCCCCGCGCAGGAGCTCGTCGGCGATATCGTCATAGAACCGCGCCTCGACGATCAGAATGCGGGCGCCGGGAACCGGCGGGCGGGAGCTTTGCGGCTTTGCGGAATGCGAGACCATGGGACAGTCCTTCATCCTCTCCCTTGCCGGAGAGGTTCGGCGCCGAGCGGACAGCGTCGATTGATATGGGGTGAAACACGAATGAGATGGACGTTCCCCTACCCCGCCCGGCGGGCGTCCGCAAGCCGCGCGGCGTACCGGGCCATGAGATCGACTTCCAGGTTGAGCCTGTCGCCTTCCTTACGCTCGCCCCAGGTGGTCACCGCGAGCGTATGGGGGATGATGAGCACCGAGAAGAGATCGCCATCTACCGAATTCACGGTCAGCGAGGTGCCGTCCAGGCAGACCGAGCCTTTCTCCGCGATGAAAGGCGCGAGCGCGGACGGAGCCCGGATGATGAAACGCGCCGTGGGCCCCCAGGGATCATCCCCGGCGGTGATCGCCTCCCGAGCCACGATGGTGGCAAGCCCGTCCACGTGACCTGTGACGATGTGGCCACCGAGCTCGTCGCCGATCTTGAGGGAACGCTCCAGGTTGATCCTCGTCCCAGCCTTCCATTCGCCGACCGTCGTGCGTTCCAGCGTTTCCGCCGCCGCATCCACATCGAACCAACAGCCCCCCTCGCGAGGCCCGACCCTCACTACGGTCAGGCACGGCCCGCCGCAGGCAATGGAGGCGCCGAGCGCTATGGTCGCGGGATCGTAGGAGGCGTGAATGCGCAGGCGTTTCAGGGTGCCCTGCGCCCCTTCCGCGGACACGACCTCGCCGACATCGGTGACGATACCCGTAAACATCAGGGCTTCTCCCAAAACATGAAAAGATCGGAGCCGACCTGCTCGTCGGCACAAAGATCGAGGGCGTCCATGCGATCCTGGAGCGCGAGCCCGAGGGCCGGCACGTCGCCCTGGCCGCGTGCGGAGCGCCCGGTGATGAGGATCAGCTCGTCGATGAGATCGGCCTGGGCCAGCGCATCCGCCAGCCCCGGACCGCCCTCGCAGAACACGCGGGTGAGGCCGCGCGTGCCGAGCAGGGCCAGTGCCTCCGGAAGCGACACCTGCTCTCCTTCGTCCGAGACCCGCAGCACCTCCACTCCCTGTGCGGCCAGTGCCCGCTCCGCCTCGAGGGATGCGCCGACCGTGGTGACGACCCATGTCGGAATCTTGCGGGCTCCCGCGACGATGCGAGCCGTCACGGGAGTCCGCAGGTGCGAGTCGAGCACGATGCGGATGGGCGAGCGGCTTTCGAGGCCGGGCAGGCGCACGTTGAGCAGCGGATCGTCCGCCAGAACGGTCCCCACGCCGACCATGACGGCGTCCGCATGGGCTCGCATGAGGTGCACTTTCCCGTTGGCGATATCGCCCGTGATCATCAGGCGGGGCCCCTGGCGCGATCCCGCCAGGCCTTCGGTCGTGCGGGCGAGCTTCACCGTGACGGCGGGCCGCCCCTTCGTGACGCGGGTGATGTGTCCGCGATGAGCGCGGCGGGCCAGAGGCTCCAGGCAGCCTGTCACCACCTCTATACCGGCGGCCCTCAGGCGGGCATGGCCGAGCCCGGCGACCCGGGAATCCGGGTCCCCGATGGCCGAAACCACGCGGGCGATGCCAGCATCCACCACCGCATCCGCGCAGGGCGGCGTCCTGCCGTGATGGGAGCACGGCTCCAGGGAAACATAGAGGGTCGCGCCTTTGGCCCGCTCACCGGCTGCAGCGAGTGCCACGCGCTCCGCATGCGGCCGGCCGCCCGGCTGGGTCGCCCCTTGGGCGATAATGACGGGCGCATCGCCACTCTCGTCCACGACGACCGAGCCCACGGAGGGGTTGGGCCAGGTCAGGCCGAGATTGCGCTCGCCGAGCGCGATGGCGAGGCGCATCAGGCGCTCGTCCCGCCGGTTTCCTTCAGAGCCCTGCTCCTGTGCGCCGGTGGAACTCATCACTCGGACTGCGCGGGCTTTTTCTTGAGGCGTGGACCATCCTCCGGCTCTTCCGCCAATTTACCAAGAATTTCTTCGAAGTCCTTGGCTTCACGGAAGTTCTTGTAGACAGACGCGAATCTGACATAGGCCACGTCATCGAGGGCCTTGAGGCCTTCCATCACGAGCTCACCCACGGTCTCGCTCGGCACCTCGCCGTCGCCCATGCTTTCGAGCTGGCGCACGATGCCGTTGATCATGCGCTCCACACGCTCGGGATCCACCGAGCGCTTACGCAAGGCGACCTCCACCGATTGCTGGAGCTTGTCGCGGTCGAACGGAACGCGGCGGCCGGAGCGCTTCACCACGGTGAGCTCGCGCAGCTGCACGCGCTCGAAGGTCGTGAAGCGGCCACCGCAATCCGGGCAGATTCGGCGCCGGCGAATGGAGGAGGAATCGTCCGTTGGACGGGAATCCTTCACCTGAGTGTCGAGACTCCCGCAATAGGGACAGCGCATCTTTCGATCCGGTTCAAGCGTAGATCGGGAAGCGACGGGTCAGCTCGTGGACACGGGCCTTCACCGATTCCTCGACCGAGGCATTGCCTTCCTCACCGTGCCGGGCGAGGCCATCGAGCGTCTCGACGATCAGCTCGCCGACCTTCCGGAACTCGGCCGCGCCGAAGCCGCGCGACGTGGCGGCGGGGGTGCCGAGACGGATCCCCGAGGTCACCATCGGCTTCTCGGGGTCGAAGGGCACGCCGTTCTTGTTGCAGGTGATGTGCGCCCGGCCCAGAGCAGCCTCGGCCGCCTTGCCGGTGAGCTTCTTCGGGCGCAGGTCCACGAGCATCAGGTGGTTGTCCGTGCCTCCGGCCACAATGGCATAACCGCCCGCCAGCATGGTGTCGGCGAGCACCTTGGCGTTCTCGACGACGGAGCGGGCATAGAGCTTGAACTCGGGGCGCAGGGCCTCGCCGAAGGCCACCGCCTTGGCGGCGATCACGTGCATGAGCGGGCCGCCCTGGAGGCCGGGGAAGATGGCGGAGTTGATCTTCTTCGCCAGATCCTCTTCGTTGGTGAGGATCATGCCGCCGCGCGGTCCCCGCAGGGTCTTGTGGGTGGTGGTGGTGACCACGTGGGCGTAGGGGAAGGGCGAGGGATGCGCGCCGCCGGCCACGAGGCCCGCGAAATGCGCGATATCGACCATGAAGAAGGCCCCGACCTCGTCCGCGATCTCACGGAAGCGGGCGAAGTCCCAGAAGCGGGAATAGGCCGAGCCGCCGGCCACGATGACCTTGGGCTTGTGGGTACGGGCGAGTTCCGCCACCTCGTCCATGTCGATGATCTGGTCGCTCTCGCGAACCTTGTAGCTCACCACGTTGAACCACTTGCCGGACATGTTCACCGGCGAGCCGTGGGTCAGGTGGCCGCCACAGGCGAGGTCGAGGCCCATGAAGGTGTCGCCGGGCTTCATGAGCGCCATGAAGACGGCCTGGTTGGCCTGGGAGCCGGAATTGGGCTGGACGTTGGCGAACCTGCAGTCGAAGAGGCGCTTGGCGCGCTCGATGGCGAGTTCCTCGGCCATGTCCACGAACTGGCAGCCGCCATAGTAGCGGCGGCCCGGATAGCCTTCCGCGTACTTGTTGGTCATCACCGACCCTTGCGCCTCCAGGACGGCGCGGGACACGATGTTCTCGGAGGCGATCAGCTCGATCTCGTCACGCTGGCGGCCGAGTTCGAGCCCGATGGCACGGGCGATCTCGGGATCGCTATCGGCGAGGCTGGCCGAGAAAAAGCTGTTGGACAGGTGACTTCTTGCTGCTTCGCTCGCGCTCATGATCATTCTCGCCTTGCTGTGAGCCCCGCCTGAAAGGTGCTCATTTCCCGATGGCTCAGGCCTTTATCATGGGCAGCCCGAGCGCGCCAACCCGCCTAGCGCATCGTACGGAAAAGCGGCTCCGGTTTTCACCGGCGCGGCCCTCCGGGCCGCTGACGCTCTCCTCCGGCTCCGCTCCAACGAAGCGCCCCAAAACGGGGCATCGGATGAGCCGCAGAAGAGGATTCTCGTTTTGGGTCAGCGACTTGCACCTCGTTGATCCATCGTTTGAAAAGCAACAGCCCGCCTCGAAGGGCGGGCTGTTGTGCCTTTCAGGCCTGCGGCCTCAGTTCTGGAGGAACATTTCCTCGTCCGGTTCGGTCGGGGTGCGGCTGGCCACCGGGATTGCGCTGCCCAGACCGTCCTTGTTGTAGATGTCATCCCGGAACTGCACGAGCCCGTCCGGGGTCGCCCAGGCGGTCATGTAGATCCAGTGAATCGGAACCGGCTGCGCAAGGCGCGCGTCGATCCTCTCGCCGGATTTGAAGGTCGCATCAATCTGCTCCCGGGTCCAGCCGGGGGTGTCCTTCAGGAGCCATTCGATGTAGTCGCGCACGTTCTGCACGCGGATGCAGCCCGAGGAGACGAAACGGAAGTCGTCGCCAAAGATGCCCTTCGAGGGCGTGTCGTGCATGTACACGCCGTGCTGGTTCGGGATGTTGATGCGCACGAAGCCCATGGAGTTGAGCTCGCCGCCCGGATCCTGACGGAAACGGTAGCGGGTCGCCTCGTCCGAGAACCAGTTCACCTGGGAGGGCAGGATCTCCTGGTTGCCGCTGAAGATGCGGATCTTGTTGTCCGTCAGATAGTTCGGCTCCTTCTGCATCTTCGGGATCAGGTCCTTCTTGATGATCGAAGCGGGCACGGTCCAGTAGGGGTTGAAGTTGACCTCCACGACCTTGGAGTTCAGGAGCGGCGACTGACGGTCGATCTTGCCGACGCCGGCGGCATGACGGGTGTGGACCATGCCGCCTTCAACAGTCTCGACCAGGGCGGCGGGGATGTTGGCGACCACGTATTTGTTCGGCAGGCCGCCCGCCACGAGGCTGCGCAGGCGGCCTAAGTTGATCTCGAGCTGGCGGATGCGGATATCGACCGGCACGTTCATCGCGGCCACGGTCGCGGCCGTCATGGTGCCCGTGGAGCTGATGCCGTGGCGGGCCTGGAAGCGGCGCACACCGGCCTCCACGTAAGAGTCGTAGATCGGCGATTCGCCCGCCGCAGGATCGAGATCGCCGGTGATGATCAGGCGGTGGCGCAGCGCGACAACCGCGGGGCTCTTGGAGCCGACCCGCAGACCCTGCACACCCTGGACCGGCTGCCATCCGCCGCGGGCCGCGATGTTGCGGTAGTACTCGATCATATGCTCCGTGGCGGCCAGGGATTCCTGGGAAAGCATCGGAGTCGAAGTCCGCTGCACACGAGTGCGGGACACAGCCTCGTAATTCTGCGACCACTCGGCCTGGCTCTGGGCCATAGCGACGGTGGCAGGCGTCAGGACGAGGGCTAGCGATCCTGTCAGGAGGGCACGGCGAGACAACATGAGCGCAGGCTCTTCTCGGTTAGGGTGGCTCGGCAACGGGACATGTCAGGACAAGCGCCCGGGCACTCCCGCTCCCGGCCGAAACTGCCGGGATTGGATTAAGGAACAGTATCGAAAACGAAGAACATCGGGGCCGTTTTATGGCAGATCTGCCCTCGGCACCGACTTCGGTCCTCGATACGGGACGATCCCGCAATGTTACTGTGAACTGTGTTCTTCAGGATACACTTCCCGGTGAGGGGCACCGCTGCTCCCTATGGGCCTTTGCGCCCGGCAAACGAAGGCGGCAAAGACCGCCTCTGGCGAGCCTCATAAAGCTCCAGGCAGAATTGCCTTACTCTTCCTGCGCCGCGAGCCAGGAAACGGCCACATAGACCGCCACGAGGGTCAGGAAGAACACGAAGGTCATGAGACCGCTGGACAGGATGCTGGGAAAGAAGGCCGCCAGAATCAGGTGGCTCATGACCGCCAGCAGCCACATGATACCGCCCCAAGTACTGGCCATCCAGAGTCCCACGGCGGCAATGAGGTCAATCAGCGCGAAGTAGATGATCGTCGCCTGATAACCTGTTGAGCGCGCTTCGAATTGTCCGATGGGCGTCCAGATTCCCAGGATCACGGACCAGGAACTGAGTCCCTTCATGATCCAGACGATGGCAAGCACCCGCATGAACCAGGTGAGGACAAAGCCCCAGCGCATGGAACTGGAAGCGGGCGGGCGCTCCTCGATGCGATCGGAGAGATAATCCATGGCAGCATCGTGCGGCGCACCGTGATTGCCGTTACGGGGCATCAGGTGGTCTCCAGTTCATAGGGCCCAAGGCCGGCGAAATAGCGGTCGATCGCCTCTTGCGTTACGGCATCGAGGGAGGCCGGCTCCCAACGAGGCTGATTGTCCTTGTCGATCAGAACCGCGCGTACCCCTTCGAAGAAGTCCTTGCCTTCGCCGATCCGCGAGACGATGCGGAACTCGGTTCTCATGGCCTCCTCGATGTCGAGGGACGCTCCCCGGCGCACCTGCTCGAAGGCGATGCTCATGCTCGTCGGAGATTTCGTCCGCATGCTGGCGGCGGTCTTCGCAGCGAATTCAGACCCTTTGTCGGCAGCCTCGTCGAGACGCTGGAGCACGGCGGACACGCTTTCGGCGCCAAAACAGGAATCGATGACGGAGCGCTCGGCGTCCAGGGGGGCCGGTTTCGGATGGACCGATGCCTGCGCCAGCGCCTCCTCGAGCGGCGCGCCTTCAATCAGAGCCAGGCGGAGAGACTCCATGCCCGTGCTCGCGACGGCGTGGGTGGCAAGGCCCAGCGCCAGCGCATCCGCCTGCTTCACCCGCTCCCCTGTCAGTGCGAGATACATGCCTGTCTGCCCGGGGAGGCGCGGCAGGGCATAAGTCGCACCTACATCGGGGAAGAAGCCGATGCCGACTTCCGGCATTGCGAAGAGGTAGCGCTCGCCGGCAACCCGGTGGGAGCCATGCAGGGAAACGCCGACGCCGCCCCCCATGACGATGCCGTCGATGAGGGAGATGTACGGTTTGGGATAGCGCTTGATGAGGATGTTGAGCTGATATTCCTCCCGCCAGAAGGCGAGCGCCTCGTCACGCTCACCCGCTCTCAGGAGCTCCGTCAGGCGCCGGATGTCGCCCCCGGCGCAGAAAGCCTTCTCGCCTGAACCCTCAACGATGACGCGGGTGACCTGCGGATCCTTGGCCCAGGCATCGAGAGCCCGCCGCATCTGGCGCACCATGGCAAGGGTCAGGGCATTGAGCGCGCGCGGGCGGTTGAGGGTGATGACACCGGCTGTCCCCTGCTTCTCGCAAATGACTTCCGCGCTCTCGTCCATGGATCGCTTCCCTTCGCCTCAAAAGCCTGTCCGCGATTAAACAGGGCCTAAGGTTACCGTCAATGCATGACAGCCTTGTGCGACTTTCTCCGCCGCAATGTGGCGGATGCGACGCCGAATCCTTTTTTAGAGTGATTTAAATGTGCTACCCGTCTCCATATGCGCTGGCGCATCGAAGCCAGCGCCGGATGAGGATTATGTCGAAACTGTCGCCGTTCCCCCGCCCCGTAGCTCAGGAAGCCGCATCTTCCCTGAACCTGACCCACCGCCTGCGACGGAATCGCAAGGCCGAATGGTCCAGACGGCTGGTGCGAGAGAATGTGCTCACGTCGAACGACCTGATTTGGCCGCTCTTCGTGGTCGAGGGCGAGAGCGGACGTCATCCGGTCGGCTCCATGCCGGGAGTGGAGCGCCTTACCATCCGCGAGGTGGTGAAGGAAGCCGAGCGCGCCGCCACCCTCCGCATTCCAGCCCTCGCTCTCTTCCCCTATACCGACCCGGCCCTGCGCGACCCGACGGGCTCGGAATCGCTCAACAGCCGAAACCTGGTCAATCGCGCAGTGCGCGAGATCAAGCGCGCAGTGCCCGAGATCGGCGTGATCACGGATGTGGCCCTCGACCCCTACACCAGCCACGGTCATGACGGCGTGATGGACGGCGACAGGATCCTCAATGACCAAACGGTGGAGTTACTCGCCAAGCAGGCGGTTCTCCAGGCGGAAGCGGGCTCCGATATCATTGCCCCCTCCGACATGATGGACGGTCGCGTGGGCGCGATCCGCGCCGCGCTCGACGAGGCCGGCTTCCAGGACGTGCAGATCATGGCCTATGCGGCGAAATACGCCTCGGCCTTCTACGGTCCGTTCCGCGACGCCATCGGCACCAGCGCCACCCTGGTCGGGGACAAACGCACCTACCAGATGGATCCGGCCAATTCGGACGAAGCCATGCGGGAGGTCGCATGCGACCTTGAGGAAGGCGCCGACATGATCATGGTCAAGCCCGGCATGCCCTATCTCGACATCGTGCACCGGGTGAAGGAAACCTTCGCCGTCCCGACCTTTGCCTACCAGGTGTCGGGCGAATACGCGATGATCCAGGGAGCCGCCGACAACGGCTGGATCGACGGGGAGCGCGCCATGATGGAAAGCCTGCTCGCCTTCAAGCGGGCCGGCGCCGACGGCATCCTGACCTATTTCGCGCCCCGCGTCGCGGAAAAGCTCAAAGCCCAGGCCTGACGGCGCAAGGTCGCAGATGAGAGGGGCAGGCTACCTCAAGGCGTGGCGTCTGATCGCCGGTCTTGCGGGCCTGTTCCTTCTTGCGGCATGCGGTCTGACCGTCGACGCGGATCAGGCGCGCGTGTGCCGATCCACCCTTCCGGCGCTCAATGGGGGCGCGACCATCACTGTCCAACGGATCCAGGCTGGTCCCGCCGCTCGCAGCCTGACCGTTCTCTATTCGGTCGAGTATCCGGACCGTCCTCCGCTCGACCGCTATGCCATCTGCACCTTCGCGGCCGAGGGCCTTTCCTCAAGAAAAGCTGAGCTGACCGGACTTGCCACCGAGGAAGGGCCGATCTCGGGCGCGAGCCTCTACCTGCTCAAGCACTACTATCTTGATACGCCCGAGGGCATAGCCTCCGACCCGGGCAGTCCGCCACACGCAAGTGTGGTCGAGCTTCCTGCCGCCCTCGCCTATTGGCTGCAGCAGGTACTGGTAAGCCTTCCACGCACAGCGATCTATGCCCTTCTCTCCGTCGCCTTTGCGCTCGTTTTCGGCCTGAGCGGCCGTGTCAATCTGGCTTTCGGGGAGCTGGCGGCGGTGGGGTCGGCGGCGACTGTCACGGGAGCCGCCATTGTCCTGGGTTTGGGTTTCAATTCACCCCTCCTCGGTATCGCGGCAGGTCTTGCCGGGGCGGTATTTGCGGGCGCGATGCATAGCGCCGTTGGCGGGCACTTCACCATCAGCCGCATCAATGCCTCCAGCTCCCAGCCGAGCCTCATCGCCACGGTTGGCCTGTCGCTCGCCCTCATGGAGTACCTGCGTCTCGTGCAGAGCCCCGTAACGATCTGGCTTCCTCCGATCTGGTCCGACGCGTGGCCGTTGGCCCGATCGGAGGATTTCCTGGTCAGTCTCACTCCGGTCAGCCTCGTCACGGCGGGCCTCGGGCTGACGGCTGCCCTTGGGCTTTTGTGGCTGATGAAGGCGACAGGTTTCGGACGGTCGTGGAGGGCTGTCGCGGACGATGCGCGCGCCGCCGCAATGATGGGTGTCAACGGCCCTCGCCTCCTGACCCAGACACTGGCGCTCGCGGGCGGCATGGCAGGGCTCTCGGGCATGCTCATCGTCGTGCAGTATGGAGGCCTGGGTTTCGCCGGCGGCTTCCAGTATGGCCTCAAGGCGCTGATTGGGGCGATCATCGGCGGCATCGGCTCGGTACCGGGAGCCCTGTTAGGAGGTTTCATTATTGGATTGTTCGAAACCGTCTGGTCGGCTTATCTACCCATCGAAGGACGGGATATGGCGCTTTATGCGGCGCTCGTCGTCTTCCTGATTTTCCGCCCAGGCGGATTGCTGGGCCTTCAGGAGGCGACGCCAAGACCCGTCTAGGGAACTATGTAAGAATAAACATCGGAGGAAACCTTGGCCGATTACGCCATTACCCTTCAGGACGTGGAGCGCGCAGCCCGCACTATTCAAGGCCAGGTTCTCCGCACGCCCCTCGTGCCCGCGCCGCGCCTCTCCCAGATCACCCGGGCGAGCGTCTGCGTGAAGCACGAAAACATGCAGCCCACCGGCTCCTTCAAGGAACGGGGTGCGGTGAACAAGCTCGAGAGCCTGACGCCGGAGGAGCGCCGGCGCGGGGTGATCGCCATGTCGGCGGGCAACCACGCGCAAGCCGTCGCCTATCACGCTCGCCGTCTCGGCATCCCGGCCGTCATCGTCATGCCGGAGAGCGCGCCTTTGGTGAAGGCGGAGAACACCCGCTCCTATGGCGCTCGCGTGGTTCTGTACGGAGAGACCCTCTACGAATCCGCCACCAAGGCGCGCGAAATCGCCGAGAGCGAGAGCCTTGTCTTCGTCCATCCGTACGACGATCCGAGGGTCATGGCTGGCCAGGGCACGATTGCTATGGAAATGCTGGCTGATGCCCCCGATCTCGACCAGATCGTCGTGCCCATCGGAGGCGGCGGCCTGATCTCAGGGATCGCCATCGCGGCGAAAGCCCTGAAACCTTCCATCGAGATTATCGGCGTGGAAGCGGCCCTCTACCCGTCCTTCACCAATGCGATCAGGGGCGAGGACCGGCCCATCGGCGGCCCAACCCTGGCCGAGGGCATCGCGGTGAAGACAGTGGGGCAGTTGCCCCTGCCCGTGGTGCGGGATCTTGTCCCGGACATCATCCTCGTCGAGGAGCCGCTGATCGAACGGGCGGTCAATGCCTATGCGACCCTGCAGCGGACCATGGCCGAGGGCGCGGGTGCCGCGGGCCTTGCCGCCATGATGGCCGAGCCCGAGCGTTTCGAGGGTAGGCAGGTCGGCTTGGTGCTCTGCGGCGGCAACATCGACGCGCGCATCCTCGCCTCGGTGATGGTCCGTGAGCTGGAGCGTGACGATCGGATCACCTCCTTCCGTATCACCTCCCATGACAGGCCTGGCCTCCTGGGCCGTGTGGCCAGCCTTCTCGGGAATCTCGGAGCCAACATCCTCGAGGTTTCCCACGGGCGGCTCTTCCTCGACGTGCCGGCCAAAGGCGTTTCTATCGACATCACTATCGAAACTCGCGACAGACAACATACATTGGAGGTATTCGAGGCCCTGAAGGCGGAGGGTCTCGCGCCGCAGCGGATCGACTCCCGCGGCTTATCCGAGTCCGCCTTTTGAGGATGAAGACATGGTCAACCGGCCCTACCCGCCGACCATTGATTACAACGCGTTTCAGGTGGACAGCCGTCTGACCGACGGCGTCATCGCCCGCCGGTTCTGGGCCTATCTCATCGACCTGCTCGTGATCGCGCTCTGGGTGGTGCTGATCTCCATCGGAATCTTCTTCCTGGGGCTCATCACCCTTGGGCTCGGCTGGGGCCTGTTCTTCGCCCTGCCCCTCACCGCTCTGATCTTCATCGTCTACAACGCAGTCACCATCGGGGGTCCCAACCAGGCAACCGTCGGTATGCGCACCATGGGACTTCGCGTGGTCGACCCGTCGACCGGCCGGCGGGTCTCGATGCTCGCGGCCGCCGTCCATGCGCTCTTCTTCTACGTCGCCATCTCGACTTTCCTGCTCTGGGCGTGCGACGTTCTCGTGGGCTTCATCCGCAACGACGGCCGCTTCATCCGCGACCTGCTCACGGGCATGCTGATCATCCGGAGTGAATAACAAGTCTGCGACTCACCCGCTCTTTTCCTGGACGGCGCGGGCACCAATGTTATCCTTAAAGCGTTGATTCAGCGCTCAAGGTTTCTCCACAAGGCTTCCCGGCTTGACGAGTCACTCCCGCGACACACCGCAGTTCTATCTCACCTCCCCCTCTGCCTGCCCCTACCTGCCGGGCAAGGAGGAACGGAAGGTTTTCACGCATATCGTCGGCCGTCGCGGCAGGGAGCTGAACGAGATTCTCACGCAGGGCGGCTTCCGACGCTCGCAGACGATCGCCTACAGGCCCGCCTGCGATACCTGCCGCGCCTGCGTGTCCGTGCGCGTCCTTGCCGATGAATTCGAGCCGTCCGGGAACCTGAAACGCGTTCTCAAGACCAATGCCGACCTGATCGGCAATGAGATCCCCAACCGGCCGAGTTCGGAGCAGTACTCCCTGTTCCGCCGCTACGTCGATGCGCGCCACGCCGATGGCGGAATGGCGGACATGACGGTGCTCGACTACTCCATGATGGTCGAAGACAGCCACGTGGACACGCTGCTGATCGAATACCGCCGGCGCGGGATCGACAGCGGCATCACCGGGAGGGGTGAGGGCAATCTCATTGCCGTCGCTCTCACGGACGTGATGAGCGACGGCCTGTCGATGGTCTATTCCTTCTACGATCCGGAGCATCAGGACCGGAGCCTCGGCACCTTCATGATCCTCGATCACATTCGCCGCGCGAAGGCGATGGGGTTGCCGTACCTCTATCTCGGCTACTGGGTCGAGGGCTCGAAGAAGATGGGCTACAAGGCCCGTTTCACACCTCAGGAGCGCCTCGGCGCCCATGGCTGGGCGCGGGTAGGATAACCGAATCCGTCGGCTCCCACCCCTTGAGCCGGAACAACGGCCTCCGACAGCTCGTTCGTTGCGTACCCCCGAAACCGAAGGAGTACGCAATGGCGAAAGTTCTCGTTCTCTATTACTCATCTTACGGGCATGTCGAGACGATGGCCCAGGCCATTGCGGAAGGCGCACGTTCGGTGCCCGGCACAGGGGTGACCATCAAGCGTGTTCCCGAACTCGTGCCGGAGGAGATTGCGCGCAAGTCCGGAATGAGGATCGATCAGGCTGCGCCCATCGCGAGCCCGAACGAACTCGCGGATTACGACGCCATCATCTTCGGGACCCCGACCCGCTACGGAAACATGGCGGCTCAGATGCGCAACTTCCTGGACCAGACCGGCGGCCTTTGGGTGAAGGGCGCGTTGGTCGGCAAGGTGGGCAGTGTATTCGCCTCAACCGCGACGCAGCACGGCGGTCAGGAGACGACGATCACCTCCTTTCACACGACGCTGCTCCATCATGGCATGATCATCGTCGGCTTGCCCTATTCCTATCCCGGCCAGACGAAGATGGACGAAATATCCGGCGGCACGCCCTATGGCGCGACGACGCTCGCAGGCAGTGACGGCTCGCGCCAGCCGAGCGAGAACGAGCTGGGGGGCGCCCGATTCCAGGGACGGCACGTGGCGGAAATTGCCGCCAGACTGGAGCGCGGCGCGGGAGAGCGCGGCCCCGTACCTGCCGACATGCAGAATCCGACGGAGACCACCGGCGGAACTGCCGGTCAGCCATAGGAGAAAAGCTCCTGGAGAAATTTTTCCAGGAGCTTTCGTTTATTCTGTGCGGGAAGCTATCAATCGCCGAACTTGTTCGATTTCGGGAAGCCCTTCGGCGGCAGGCGGCCGGCTTCGGTGCGATCGCCCAGCCAGTCGCGCAGGTCTTCCTTCGCCACCGTCCAGGTACGCCCCGACGTATCCTTCCAGGTGAGGCCTTCCTTCAGCGTAAAGACCTTGGCATCGGAAACGCCACCGTCCTTGTAGCGCTGGAGACGCACCCCCTTGCCGCGTGTCATCTCGGGCACCTGCCTCACGGGGAAGATCAGGAGCTTGCGGTTCTCGCCGATGATCGCGACATGATCACCCTTTGCATCGGTACAGACCACCATCTTAGCCGGCGCATCGAGGTTGAGGATCTGCTTTCCCTTGCGCGTATTCGCCGTAACGTCGTCGGCAGGCACGATGAAGCCTCGCCCGTCCGATCCCACCACGAGAATCTTCGAGCCCGCCTTGTACGGGAAGGCGGAAATGAAATCCGCTCCCTCTTCGAGATCTACCATGAGGCGGATCGGGTCGCCGAAGCCGCGCCCTCCGGGGAGCTTCGACGCGTCGAGCGTGAAGAAGCGCCCGTTGTCCGCCACCACGATGATCTTGGACGTGGTTTCCGCGAAGAAGGCCGTCTTGAGTTTGTCGTCGCCCCTGAACTGAAGCGAGGAGAGATCCTCCTGATGCCCCTTCATGGCACGGACCCAGCCCTTCTCGGAGACGATGACCGTGATCGGCTCGCGCTCGATCATGGCCTCCGCGAAGTCGATGTCGGAGGTGTCCGGCGCCTGACCGAAGGTGGTGCGGCGCTTGCCGAGCGCGGTGTCGGGGCCGAAGGTCTTGCGGACATCCTTGATCTCGGCGGCAACCGTCTTCCACTGCACCTTCTCGGAACCGAGCAGTTCCTCGATCTTGGCCTTCTCGTCCTGCAGGCTCTTCTGCTCGCGCTTGAGCTCCATCTCCTCGAGCTTGCGAAGCGAGCGCAGGCGCGTGTCCAGGATGGCGTTCGCCTGAACCTCGGTGAGTTTGAAGACCCGCATCAGCTCGGCCTTCGGCTCATCCTCCTCGCGAATGATTTTGATCACCCGGTCCAGGTCTAGATAAACAATGAGCAGGCCGCCCAGGATCTCCAGGCGCCGGTCGATAGCGGCCAGCCGGAAGGTCGAGCGGCGGATCAGCACCTCGCGGCGATGGTCGAGCCACTCGCGCAGGCACTCGCTAAGGCTCAAGACCTTCGGCACCTTGCCGCCGGCGAGAACGTTCACGTTCATGGGAATACGGCTTTCAAGCTCGGTCAGCTTGAACAGCGACTCCATGAGGATGATCGGATCGACCGTCTTCGCGCGCGGCTCGAGCACCACGCGGATGTCCTCCGCCGACTCGTCGCGGACATCGGCCAGCAGCGGCAGCTTCTTGTCCTGCAGGAGCTCCGCGATTTTCTCGATCAGGCGGGACTTCGGCACCGCATAGGGAATCTCGGTGACGACGATCTGCCAATTGCCGCGTCCAAGTTCCTCTTTGTGCCAGCGGGCGCGCACGCGGAATGAGCCGCGGCCGGTGCTGTAGGTCTCGACCATGGATGCAGGCGTATCGACGATGATGCCGCCCGTCGGCAGATCCGGCCCCTGCACGAACTGCATCAGCTGTTCGGTCGAGGCGTTGGGTTTTGAAATGAGATGCAGAGCCGCATCGCACAGCTCGGCTGCGTTATGCGGCGGGATGGAGGTGGCCATGCCGACAGCGATACCCTGCGAGCCGTTGGCGAGCAGGTTCGGGAAGGCGGCGGGCAGCACCACCGGCTCTTCGTTGGCCTGATCGTAGGTCTCCCGGAAATCGACCGAATCCTCGTCGATCCCTTCCAGCAGAAGCCGCGCGACTTCCGTCAGCTTGGCCTCTGTGTAACGCATGGCGGCGGCGCCATCGCCATCGATATTGCCGAAATTGCCCTGCCCGTCCGCGAGCGGGTAGCGCTGAGCGAAGTCCTGCGCCATGCGGACCAGCGCATCGTAGATCGATTGATCCCCGTGCGGGTGGTACTGACCCATCACGTCGCCGACGATGCGGGCGCATTTCTTCGGCGCGGATTTGGGATCGAGCTTCAGGAGCCGCATGGCGTGCAGGATGCGACGGTGGACGGGCTTCAACCCGTCCCGCGCATCCGGCAGCGCACGGTGCATGATGGTGGAGAGCGCATAGGCCAGATAGCGCTCTTCCAAGGCGTCTTTGAGATTGATGTTCTCAATCTCGCCGCCAGCGGGTGGATTGACCGGCTTACCCATTACTCGAATTCCTCAACTGCGAATCGCTTCTTTATCACCAGGAATGAGAACATAACAGAAACAAACATCATTCGTCCCCAGCTGTCGCGAGTGCGACGAAACGCGCGCGCTCCTCCGGTGCCCGCTGCCCCTGAGGCGCGAAGACGTTCTGATGAAGGAAGAAGTCCGTCAGTGCAAATCCGTCCTTGATCTCGCTCTCGCTCGGCCGGTTGGCCTTCGTCTGGCCGATCAGGAAGCCGGGAAGCTTCAAGAGCCGGTCCTTGTATGGCTCTCCGGCCGCCGCACTGACGGCCCGCCCACTCCTGGGCGAGACATAGACGAGGTCCCTCTCGCTTCCGGTGGCCGCGCAGGAGTCCAGGTCGAGCCCGAAGCCAAGTTCCGCAAGCATCGCGAGTTCGAACCGCACGAACAGCGCGGGTGCGAGGTCTGGATCGTCCAGATGATCCACCAGAACCGTCAAGGTCTCGTAAAGGGCGAAATGCGGGTCGCGTTCGGGAACATAGCGCAGGAGGTGCGCCAAGGCGGAGAGGCCGTAGAGCGCCAGGGGCGAAGCCATGAGGCGCGAAGCCCGCAGCTTGAGGCCTTCCACCTGGAACGTTCCCAGATGCTCGTCCAGCCGTGCCCGCCAGTTCACCTGGACTGTATTTCCCGGCTGGAGCACGGGCTGGAGAGTCTTGGAGCGCCCGCCGTGGACGAGCCCCGAATGGCGGCCGTGCTCGCGCGTCATCATCTCGAGGATAACGCTCGTCTCGCCATGTTTGCGAACGCCGAGAACGACGCCTTCATCGGTCCATTGCATCGGGTGCGGGTGCTTTCCTTAAGCCCTTGCGGCTGAAGCCCCGATGTAAGCATCGGATGGGCTTTTTGCCATATTTTCCAAGAGCATCGAGCCAAAACGTTAAGATATTTTTCAGAAGCTTCACGCAGCCCAACTTGGAACAAAAAGGGTAGCTTAGCATTCTCGTTGATCGAATTCTCCAGATGTGACTGAGGATCATGAAATTTTCCAACCTGCTCCTTGCGAGCACTGCCATTCCGCTGCTGATGCTGTCGGCGAAGGCCTCTGCCCTCCAGCCGCAGGCTCCCGCCATGGTCGTGGCGCAGGCCGACACCGCTGAAGAGCCTCAGCAGCCCCCGAGGACCCGACCGAGAGTTGGGGGCCAGAACGACCAGGGCGCATCGCCGGGGCAGCAACGTCGCCAGGGCCGCCCTGGAGCGGACGAAGACGGCGGCCGGCAGCGTCCCCAGCGGATTGGCGGAGACGACACCGACGGTTCCGACCAGCCTCGCAGACCGCGCGCGGCCAGCCCCGAGAGCGATGCCCCGGCGCGCCAGCGCCAGGAGCAGAGGACGCAGGAGCCGCGCACCCAGGAGCAGCGGACCCAGGAACAGCGCCAACCGTCCGAGCGGTCGGCACCTGCCCGGCAGAACCAAGCTCCCACGGAGCGGACGCGCACCCAGGACGACACACCCGCTCGCCCCACTGCCCGAGAGCGTGATCAGCGCCAGGGAGATCGCCCCAGGCAGCAAGCCCCGGACGCTCCGGTGCGGCCCTCCTCGGATACGCCGGCGCGTCCCTCCACAGCTCCGGATCAGCCCAGAACCGCCCCGTTCACTCCGACCCCCACCGACAGGCCGCGGCGGGAGCAGGATCGGGACCGGACGCAGACCGAGCCGTCCCAGCAGCGCACCGCGCCAGCGCCCGCGCAGACGGCCCCTGCGCCGACCACGCGCTCCGCTCCCGACACTCAGACGCAGACAGCGCCCGCCCCGCGCACTCAACCGAGCGAGCCGCCGCCGGCATCCGCTGCGCCGCAGCAGCCCTCCGCTACGCCGCAACAGGCAGCTCCCCGCGAAGCTCGCCCCCTCGATCCGTCGCGGGTCCGCATCGACGATCTGCGCCGCGAGCGCCGCGAGCGCAGGGAGGGCGGCCGGGTCATCATCGAGGAGCCCGGCAACCGCACGATCATCCGCGAAGGCAACAGCGTCATCATTCGGCATGATGAAGCGGAACGCTTCCGCCGCATCTACGGACCGGATGACGTGCGCGTGGAGCGCCGCGGCCAGGGCGAGGAAGTGACGATCTTTCGTCGCCCCGACGGCTCCGAGATCATTTCCGTGCGTGACGAACAGGGCAATCTGATCCGCCGTATCCGGCGCGAGCCCGCAGGCCGGGAGGTCGTTCTCATCGAAAACCGCCGCAGCGGTATCGGCATACGTCCCGGCTACGGCTATGTGGAGGAAGAGGTCCTGAGACTCCCGCCACCGGTGGTCCGCATTCCGCGCGAGGAATACATCGTCGAGACGGAACGCGCCTCCCCGCCTCAGATCTTGGAAGCCTTCACCGCCCCGCCGGTCGAGCGCATCGAGCGTGCCTATACTCTCGATGAGGTCCGCCGCAGCCAACCGCTGCGCGAGCGCATGCGCCGCGTGGACCTGGACACCATCAACTTCGAGTTCGGTTCCTGGGAACTGCCCCCGCATCAGATCGATACCCTCCGGGGGATCGCGGACGGCTTGCAGGAGGCCATCTCGCGCAATCCGAACGAGATCTTCCTGGTGGAGGGCCACACCGATGCGGTCGGCTCGGACGAGGACAATCTGACCCTCTCGGACCGCCGCGCGGAAACGGTAGCGACGATCCTGACGCAACGGTTCCAGATCCCGGCGGAAAACCTGACCACACAGGGCTATGGCGAGCAGTACCTCAAGGTGAACACGCAGGGTCCCGAAGCGGAAAACCGCCGCGTCACCCTGCGCCGCATCACTCCGCTGCTGCAGGGACAGAACCAGCAGTAACGCCCCACTGGATCTGAGCAGGACCGATCGCCCGGCAATGGACATGAGTTGCCGGGCGATTTCTTTTCCATGACACCAGCTTCGCGCAGGCCTGGCCTTTCAGAATCGCGTCAGGGAATCACCAACCATAAGAGCTGAACAATGCTCGGCCTCCTGCGACGCCAAACGCCTCAAGACCCATCCTCAGAAGCTGATCCCTCCGTGCTGACAGAATCCACGGCCTCCCCTCCGGCACATGACAGGAACCGGGATATGGAAGTCGTGAACGCGCTTGAGGCGGATGTCCTCAAGGCAATTCAGGGCGTCACTCGGGCCATTGCCGTCGCGGCCGACGATGTGGCGGCGGTGGAGAAGGATTTGGCTGAAATCCGCGTTCACGCGGAGGAGCTTGCCGCCTCCGGCCACTCGGCGTCCCGTGAGACACTCTCGTTGGCCTCATCGGCGCAGGAACTGACTGCGACGGCATCCGAAATCGGTCGGGCCATGGAACATGCCGGGGAACGGATCGACAGCGCCGTTCAGGCGGCGCAGAAGGCCGGCAGCCTGATCACACAGCTCTCTGCGGCAACGGCCGAAATCGTCGGCATCGTCGATACGATCTCTGCCGTCGCGAGGCAGACCAACCTTCTCGCATTGAATGCCACCATCGAGGCGGCTCGCGCCGGCGAAGCCGGACGCGGCTTCGCCGTCGTCGCCAACGAAGTCAAGACCCTTTCCACGGAGACAGCCAGAGCCGCCGACGGCATCCGGCAGCGCATCGACCGCCTGCGCGAAACGGCGGAGGCTTCCACGGATGCCGTGGCCTCGGTCGTCGGCATGGTTCAGGACGTCCGCCCCGTATTCGATACTGTGCGCAATGCTGTCGGAGAGCAGAATGCGGCCATCGATGAGGTCTCGCGCCTTGCAACCGTCACATCGAGCAGCGTGAGCAGGGTCAGCGACCGCGCGGGTGACGTGGACACGATCTCCCTCAATGCAAGTCAGCGTGCAAACCAGGCCGACCAGGCGACAAGGGCGGCGGATGGTCTGGCCAAAGCCCTGGGGCAGCGTTTCGTCATCGTCATTCGGCAGAGCGAACTCGGCGACAGGCGGCACTCGGATCGCTTCCCGGTCGAACGTCCCGCCACGATACGCGCGGGCCTGAACACCGTCGCCTCACGTCTAATCGACATCAGTACCGGCGGCGTGCTTTTGGCCTCCCCGGAAGCGATCCGCATGGCGCCCGGCCAGCACGCGGAGATCGAGACGCGTGAGATCGGATGCGTCAAGGTTCGCATCGTCGCCTCGAGTTCCATGGGACTCCATTGCGCCTTCGACCGTCCGGATACCGAGGCGCGCAATCGGATTGAGGACTTCATCGCCCGGGTCGAGGCCGGCTATAAGCCCCGCATCCTGCTGGCCCAGGAAACAGCCCGCGAGGTGGAGAAGCTGATCGAGCAGGCGGTGTCGGATAGAAGCGTCTCGCGCGATGCGATCTTCGATACGGATTACCGGCTCCTTCCAGGCACGAATCCTGCGCAGTACGGCACCGCCTACCTTTCCGTCTTCGAAAGGATCCTGTCGCCCGTCCTCGAGAATGTTTTAGCGTCCGATCCGACGATGGCTTTTTGCCTTCCCATCGATCGCAACGGCTATATCCCGGTTCACAACCGGATCTATTCGCAGCCCCAGCGCGCCGACGATCCGATCTGGAACGCCGCCAATTGCCGGAACAAGCGGATCTTCGACGACCGCGCAGGCATCACGGCCGCCCGCTCCACGCGTCCGTTCATCGTGCAGGCCTATGCCCGTGACATGGGCGGCGGAAAGATCGTGATGATGCAGGAGGTAGATGCCCCGATCCGCATCCTCGGGCGGCACTGGGGCGGACTGAGGATAGCCTACCGGGCTTGAAACCAGCCCGATCGGCCCATTCTCACCCCTTCGGGAACTCCAGTCCCATCTCACGATACCGCTCGGGATCGTCGCTCCAGTTCTCGCGTACTTTCACGAAGATGAAGAGGTGCACGGGGGCTTCCGCGATCTCGGCGATTTCCTTGCGCGCCGCCTGGCCGATGGCCTTGATGGTCTGACCGCCCTTGCCGAGGACGATCTTACGCTGGCTGTCGCGCTCGACGAAAACGGTTTGCTCAATGCGGACGGACCCATCCGGGCGCTGCTGCCACTGATCCGTCTCGACCGTGGACTGATACGGCAGCTCCTCGTGCAGACGCTCGTAGATCTTCTCGCGGGTGATCTCGGCAGCGAGCATACGCAGAGGCGCGTCGGAGATCTGATCCTCCGGATAGAGCCACGGCCCTGCGGGCATCATTGCGGCAAGCTGGCTCTTGAGAGTGTTGATCCCGTCGCCGTTGAGCGCCGAGATCATGAAGGTATGCGCGAAGGGTACCTTCTCGTTGAGCTTCGCTGCCAGCTCCAGGAGCTTCGAGCGCTCGATCAGGTCGATCTTGTTGAGGATCAGCACCTTCGGCTGCTTCAGCTCGGGCAGCTTGCCGAGGATGACTTCCGCCTCCTCATCGATGCCCCTGCGCACATCGAGCAGGAGTGCGACGACATCCGCGTCCCCTGCTCCGCCCCAGGCCGATGTGACCATGGCGCGGTCGAGGCGGCGCTTGGGCTTGAAGATGCCGGGAGTGTCCACGAACACGATCTGGGTATCGCCCTCCACGGCAATGCCGCGCACCAGGGCGCGTGTCGTCTGCACCTTACGCGAGACGATGGAGACTTTCGACCCCACGAGCGCATTGAGGAGCGTCGACTTGCCGGCATTGGGAGCGCCGATGAGCGCGACGAAACCCGCCTTGGTATTGGTCGGCTCAGGTTGTTCCATGCTCTTCCTCCGTCCAGACGCCTTCCCGGAGGAGAAGACGCCGCGCCGCCGCCTGTTCCGCGATGCGCTTCGATGTACCCTGCCCGAACTCGGTTTCAGCACCCGTCACCTTCACCATCACCCGGAATTTGGGCGCGTGATCGGGCCCTGTCTGCTCGGCGACGGTATAGATCGGCGGCGGCAAGCCGCGCCCTTGCGCCCATTCCTGCAACGCGCTCTTGGGATCGCGGAGCGGACGGCGGGGCGCGTCCAGCAAGGACTTGAAGCCGCGCTCCACGAGGCCTTTAGCCTCTTCATAGCCGCCGTCGAGGAACACGGCTCCGATGATCGCTTCGCACACGTCCGCCAGGATGGTCGGATTGCGCCGCTCGCCCGAATGCGCCTCCCCGGCGCCGAGCTTGAGGTAGGGGCCGATATCCCAGGCGATTGCGATTTCGGCGCAGCTTTCGCGGCGTACCAGTTCGGCAAGGCGCCGCGAAAGTTCGCCTTCAGGCGCGTTCGGGAATGACTTGTAGAGTGTTTCGGCGATCGCGAGGCCGAGCACCCGGTCTCCGAGGAACTCGAGCCGCTGATAGCTTTGCCCACCAGCTTTGGGGGCGCTCACATGGGTGAGGGCCTCGTCGAGAAGTTCGGGCTTCCGAAACTGATATCCCAGCTTCTTCAGCAGTTCGTCATAGTTGGGTTTGCGACGGGCCACGGCTTAATGGATCCGCTCGAACAGACGATTCCAGCGAATACGCTGCGGCCACTCCCAGAAGCGCCACAGGGACGCCCCCTCGTCGATGGAGAAGAAGACGATCTCGGCCCGTCCCACGAGGTTTTCGGCCGGAACCTGCCCGACATTCGCCTCGTCGCGGGAGTCCGTAGAGTTGTCCCGATTGTCGCCCATCATGAAGTAATGGCCGGGCTTGACCGTATAGACTTCCGTGTTGTCCCAGTAGGCCCGATCGCCCTTCAGCTCGATGATGAAATGACTGCTCCCGTCAGGGAAGGTTTCCTTGTAGCGAGGAACGGCCGTGGAACGGCCGTACTCGTCCACCGTCTGATAATCTTCGACGCGCTCGCGCAGAACCGGCTGACCGTTGATGTGCAGCACGCCGCTGATCACCTGGATCCTGTCGCCCGGCAGCCCGACGACCCGCTTGATGTAGTCCGTGGAGTTGTCCTTGGGCAGCTTGAACACCGCGATGTCGCCACGCTTCGGCTCGGAACCGAAGATGCGCCCCGAGAACAGGGGCGGGCTGAAGGGCATCGAGTGCTTTGAGTAGCCGTATGCGTATTTCGAGACGAACAGATAATCGCCGATCAGCAGGGTCGGAATGAGGGAGCCCGAGGGAATGTTGAAGGGCTGGAACAGGACCGTGCGGACCACCACTGCGATCAGAAGGGCCTGAATGATGACCTTGATCGTTTCCCAGAGGCCTTCTTCTTCCTTTTTCTTCACGGTGCTACCCATGCTTTGCTTGACGTTGTCGCTCACTTGAATCGACCCATCCTTGAGGAATGTGACGGCCTGAAGCCGCCCTTTGTATGTCGCGGAGTCGAGAGCGGTTTGCACTTCGGCTTGCAAGTGCAAACCGCTCTCGAGGAATTTAAACCTTGGGGCTTCCGAACCGACATGGATGCCAGCTCGCGGTCATGCTCTAACCTATGGCGGGGGATGCCGCAACGCGCCCATCTCTCCGATGGGAATGGCCTCGATCACCACGAAGGCCTGTGCGAGCGGCGGATCGTCCGTCAGCGAGACGTGGACGACAGGCTCGTATCCCTGGGGGGTCATGGCCCTGAGCCGCTCCAGGGCTCCGCCGGTAAGACGCAGTGTCGGGCGGCCGCCGGGGAGATTGACCACCTCCATATCCCGCCAGAAGACGCCCTGGCTGAGGCCCGTTCCGAGCGCCTTGGCGCAGGCCTCCTTCGCGGCGAAGCGTCTGGCGTAGGATGGTGCGCGGGCCGCGCGGCGGTCGCTGCGGGCCCGTTCGCCTTCCGTGTAGATTCGGTGGGTGAAGCGGTCCCCGAAGCGTTCGATCGAGCGCTCGATCCGGCGAATGTCGCAGAGGTCCGATCCGATCCCGAGAATCATGCAGCCACCTGTGCCCTGCCCTCATCCATGGCGGCTCGCATGGCGCGAACCGCCTCGTCGAGGCCCGTGAAGATCGCCTCCCCGATGAGGGAATGGCCGATATTCAGCTCCGCGATCTGCGGGATGGCCGCGACCGGACGAACCGAATCGAGAGCCAGGCCGTGGCCTGCATGAATTTCCAGCCCGATGCCGGCCCCGTGGGCGGCCGCCCGACGCAGACGCTCCAGCTCATGGGAAACCCTGGCCTCGTCCCCCTCGGCAACGGCTTCACAATAGGTGCCGGTATGAAGTTCGACGACAGGTGCGCCCAGCTCGCGAGCGGCTTCCATGACCTGGATCTCCGGCTCGACGAAGAGCGAGACACGGATGCCTTGATCTTTCAGTTCCTGAATCATCGGACGCAGATGGGAAGCGCCGCCGATGATGTCGAGCCCCCCCTCCGTCGTACGCTCCTCCCGCTTCTCCGGCACGAGGCAGCAGGCATGGGGATGGATGCGCATGGCGATCTCGATCATCTCCGGCGTCGCCGCCATCTCGAAATTGAGGGGCACGAAAAGCTCGCCCTTCAGGCGCTCCATATCCTGGTCGCGAATGTGCCGTCTATCCTCGCGAAGGTGGGCGGTAATGCCATCGGCGCCCGCCAGGACGGCTAGATGCGCGGCCCGAACCGGGTCCGGATGGATGCCCCCGCGGGCATTCCGGACGGTTGCGACATGATCGATGTTGACGCCAAGGCGGAGAGGAGGAGCTTTCATAAGGGTGTTTTAGCCCAGACTAGTGCATTGACCATAGCCCTGCTCGCGGCACAGGGAGGCTGTCAACGGTAAAGAGGCGTTTAGGTCATGGCCGGGCTCCCTCCGCCTTCCACGTCTAGGGACAGCGACGCATCAAAGACGTGGATCCCGGGAGCAAGACCGGCATGGCAGGCCGAGTACAGGCAAACGCATTTGCATTTTGCAATTTTTTCGACTATAGCCCCCGCTTCGCGTTCGCTCCGGCCGGGGGCTGAACGGACGGTGCGGCTTGCCGCATAGGGGTTTCGGCTCCGTCGTCCCGTGTCTCCGCCTTCGACAACCGCTCGGGCCTTGCAGGCTCGAAGGGCTTGGCGCCGATCGGACGCGCGAAACCGGCCTGAACACTTCCCCGAAAGCGGTGCTCAGGCCTGAACCTCAACCCTGAGAAAGGCCCACTATGCCTCTCTATGAGCATATCTTCCTGGCTCGCCAGGACGTGACGCCCCAGCAGGTCGAAGCAATGGTCGACCAGTATAAGGGCGTCATCGAGCAGAACGGCGGCAGCATCGATAAGACAGAGATGTGGGGATTGAAATCCCTCGCCTACCGCATCAAGAAGAACCGCAAGGCGCACTTCACGATGTTCAACCTCAACGCTCCCGCCAACGCGGTTGCCGAGATGGAACGTCAAATGCGTATCAACGAGGACATCCTGCGCTTCATGACCATCAAGGTCGACGAGCTCGAGACCGAGCCGTCCGTGATGATGCAGAAGCGCGACCGTGACGAGCGCAAGGACCGCGAGCGCCGTGAGCGCGACGGCGGCTTTGAAGGCGGCGAAGGCGAGGAGGCTTAATCATGGCATTTGGTGCTGGTGGCGGCGGTGGCCGTCGTCCGTTCTTCCG
>JAPSLB010000064.1 GCA_031181145.1 Microvirga sp. | reverse complement strand
GGAGGATCGCGGCGCATGAGCCGGACACGCTTCCGATGCCGGAATATCTGCGCCAGATCTTCTGGAGTTCGGGTGTCGATCTGCCGGACGATTTCGCGAAACGGGTCGAGGAGATCACGCTCGATTCAGTCGAGCTTCCTCCCGGAGAGCGGGTCATCCTGTCCCTGCAGCTTCCCCCGGCCTTCGTGATCGTCTTCGATCCCGTAACCCATGGCACCCAGTTCCTGGACGTGAAGGGCGAGCCCACCCGCGAGCGGCAGAACCTGTCCCTGATCCTGACCGAACTGGCCTCCGAGAACAGCACTCTTGAGCTGCGGCCGGGCCCTGTCCGCCTCCTGCTCGAGAACTACACCAAGAGGCGCACGCTCCCGGCCGTATGGGTCGCAGACGACGCCCTGCGCGAGCTGATAGGGCACCGCCGCCCGTTCCTCACGGCCAAGCGCCTCCTGACGAACCAGACCTTCCGGGATCTCTACCGGACCGACACGCTCGACGTGGATCAGCGGCTGAAGATCACGAGCCTCACCTTCCTGTTCACGGATCTCAAGGGCTCGACCGAACTCTACGAGCGCGTCGGAGACCTCGTGGCCTATGACCTGGTGCGCGAACATTTCCGCGTGCTCAACGAGATCGTGGCCTCCGAGGCCGGAGCCGTGGTGAAGACCATCGGGGACGCGGTGATGGCCACCTTCCCGACCCCGGATCATGCCGTCTCGGCGGCCTTGCGCATGCGCGAGGCGATGCGCGCGCTCAATGTCGAGCACGGACGGGAGGATCTGCTGCTCAAGATCGGCATTCACGAGGGGCCCTGCCTCGCTGTGGTGCTCAACGAGCGGCAAGATTATTTCGGGCAGACGGTGAACATTGCGTCGCGCGTTCAGAATCTCGCAGGCTCACGCTCGATTTTCGCAACGGAAACCGTGATCGAGAATGCCGAAGCCCTGGGGATCATCGAGACGCAGGGACTGCATCCAACCCTGAAGAAGACGACCCTGCGCGGGATCAACAACGAGTTCTCGGTTTATGAAATTCCGTGAACGCGCCTTCGGCATCGGCGGCCCGATGCCGGGGAATCTCGGTTGTGTGAGACGCGGCGCTCTCTTGATTTAGATGGTCGGCGCGGGGCCGGCCATGACGACGTCGAAAAACCCCTGCCTCACAGCACCTTCTCGAAATGATATTCCGACGAATTGGAGATGTCGCCGAGTTCGCGCCACCGATCCGTCTGCGTATAGCCCAACTTCCTGTAGAGGCGGTGCGCATCGGTGAAGCGCGTGTCGGACCAGAAGAACAGGCGCGTAGCCCCCTTCTCGCAGGCATGGCGCTCGACGGCACGCACGAGAGACGAACCAAGGCCCCTGCCGCGCTGGTCGGGGCGCACGTAGAGGCGATGCAGCTCCGCCGTCCCGGTTTCGGGAAAATCGACGGAAACGCAGGCACAGATGCGTCCGCGCGCGTCGTCCGTCACCCAGAGAACGCCATTGTTCCGTCGAGGTGCTCCCGGCGCGCGAAGATCCTTCAGGTCGTCGTGGGGATCGACGAAGCAGCCGGGATAATCGGCGAAGCAGAGGGACAGGAGCCCGAACAGATCCTGCGCGTCGCGGTCTTCTGCCTCGCGCAGGATCGGGTAAGACGCCTCGCTCACGGTCACTCGATCCCGAGCTTCGCCTTCAGGATCTCGTTGACCGCCTGCGGATTGGCCTTGCCGCCGGTCTGCTTCATCACTTGGCCGACGAACCAGCCGAGCAGCGTCGGCTTGGCCTTGGCCTGCTCCACCTTGTCGGGGTTGGCGGCGATGACCGCGTCGATGGCCTTCTCGATGGCGCCCGTGTCGGTCACCTGCTTCATGCCGCGCTTTTCCACGATCTCGCGCGGATCGCCGCCTTCGGTGAAGACGATCTCGAACAGGTCCTTGGCGATCTTGCCGGAGATCACGTTCTCGCCGATGAGCTCGATGATCCCGCCGAGCTGACTCGCGGAGACCGGCGATTGCGTGATGTCCTTGCCTTCCTTGTTGAGGCGGCCGAACAGCTCGTTGATGATCCAGTTCGCGGCGGCCTTGCCGTCGCGGCCCTTCGCCACCTCCTCGAAGAAGTCGGCGGAGGCGCGCTCGGCCACCAGCACGCTCGCGTCATAGGCAGACAAGCCGTAATCGCTCATGAAGCGGGCCTTCTTGGCGTCCGGCAGCTCCGGCAGGTGCCGGGCGAGCTCGTCCACGTAGGCCTGGTCGAACTCCAGCGGCAGCAGGTCCGGATCGGGGAAGTATCGGTAGTCGTGCGCCTCTTCCTTCGAGCGCATGGAACGGGTCTCGCCCTTGCCCGGATCATAGAGGCGGGTCTCCTGCTCGATCACGCCGCCGTCTTCCAGAATCGCGATCTGGCGGCGCGCTTCGTACTCGATGGCCTGGCCGATGAAGCGGATGGAATTGACGTTCTTGATCTCGCAGCGCGTGCCGAATTCCTCGCCCGGGCGGCGCACCGAGACGTTCACGTCGGCGCGCAGACTGCCCTTCTCCATGTCGCCGTCGCAGGTGCCGAGATAGCGCAGGATCGTGCGCAGCTTCGTCACATAGGCGCGGGCCTCGTCCGCCGAGCGCAGGTCGGGCTTCGACACGATCTCCATCAGCGCGACGCCGGAGCGGTTGAGATCCACGAAGCTCATGGTGGGGTGCAGATCGTGAATCGACTTGCCGGCATCCTGCTCGAGATGCAGGCGCTCGATGCGAACCGTGATCGTCTCGCCCGTCTCCGGCACGTCCACGATCACCTCGCCCTCGCCCACGATGGGGCTCTTGTACTGGCTGATCTGGTAGCCCTGCGGCAGGTCCGGGTAGAAATAGTTCTTCCGATCGAAGGTGCTCCTCAGGTTGATCTGCGCCTTGAGGCCGAGGCCCGTGCGGATCGCCTGCCGGACGCATTCCTCGTTGATCACCGGCAGCATGCCGGGCATGGCCGCATCGACCAAGGACACGTGGCTGTTCGGATCGCCGCCGAAGGCCGTCGAGGCACCGGAGAACAGCTTGGCCTGGCTCGTCACCTGGGCGTGGATTTCCATGCCGATGACGATTTCCCAATCGCCTGTCGCACCTTTGATGAGCTTCTTCGGGTTCACCGGAGCGTTCATGAGCCTCGCGCCTTTATCTCTCGCACTTTCATGCCCGGAGTAAGAGCGACGTGAAACCGGGTCAACCCCTTTCAAGATGAACAGGCATTCAGATTTGTCGCACTACGCCCAAGATCATTTCTCTTTTATGCACAGATATTTAAAATTATTGTCACGCTCGCCTGAAACCGCATCCAACATTGGGCGTTGAACGGGAGGTAAAACGGTCAAGGAGCTTAAAAATGGCTATGGATCCCATGGATCGCGAACCGAACGTCTACAATCGCGAGACGAATGTCTACGATAACAGCGCGCGCGGTTCGAACACTCTTGCTTACGTCATCGGCGGTCTTGTCATCGCCCTCGGATTGCTGGCCTTCCTCTTCTATGATGGCGGCAACGAACCGAGCACGACCGGCAGCACCGGCACGCAGACGGAAAGCTCGTCCCCGGCGACCGGCACGGGCGACACGACTACGGCCCCTGCGACCCCGTCCTCCCCGGCTCCAGCGGCCCCGGCGGCCCCGAGCGCTCCGGCCAGCCCGTCGGCTCCGGCTTCCCCGCAGCAGTAATCCCACGCTTCGCGTGAAACTGCCACAAGGGCCTGACTTCGGTCAGGCCCTTTTTCATGCGCCAGTCACGAGGCTCGAATTGCGGCCGGACGGCCCTGCGACGGCAAGGTCATCAACAGGACGCCTGCGAGGATGCACAGCAGCCCCATCCACGCGGAGGAACCCAGCCTTTCGCCCAGGACGGCAGCCCCGATGGCGACGCCGATGGGAGCGCGCAGATATCCTTGAGCCGTGGTGCCCAGGGACCCGAGGGTGTGGATGAGCCGGAAGTAGATGAGGAACGCCATGGCCGTCGAGAAGACTGCCAGACCGATCAGAGTCAGGATGGAGGCTTCGGAAGGCGACAGCGTCCAGGGGCGGTCCAGGACGATGCTGACGGGAAGCAGGATCACGGCGCCCGAAATCAGCGATCCCGTGGCTGGCATGATCGGATCGAGCGATTTGAAGGTGCGCCCGAAGATCGCCGCGCCCGCATAGCAGATCGTCGCGAGCACCACCGCGAGCTGGCCGATCAGTTCCTGCCCTACATGGGTCAGAGCCTGCGTGCCGACGATGATGCAGGTTCCCAGAAGGCCAATCATGACGCCCGCGAACTTGCGGAACGTGGTCGCCTCGTGCCGGGACCAGAGCCACGTGATCAGAAAGGTGAAGACGGGCGTCATCGCGTTGAGGATCACGGCGAGGCCCGCATCGACCGATTGCTCGGCCCAGGCGATGAGGGTGAACGGAACGACGCTGTTCAGACAGGCCTGCACCGCAAAGTCCCTCCATGTGGCGCGATCGCGTGGGAGCGTCAGTCCGCGCATCCGGACGATGACCAGCAGCACGCCTCCGGCGATGAGCGTGCGGGCAGCGATCAGCGTGACGGGCGGGATCGTTTCGATGCCGATCTTGATGAAGGTGTAGGAGGCGCCCCAGAGCGTTGCGAGAAGAGCCAGAAGAGCCAGCTCGAATACGGGAGGGCGAGTGGAACTTTGCGCCATGGCCATGGGTCCGTTCGTGTGATCCTGGGATGCCGCAACGTGGCACGCAGCCCCTCCTCCGTCGCGCCATAACGTTTCGGCCGCGGCCGAAACGTTATGGGCTGACCGGCTCTCCGTCCTTGTCTATGATCGGCCCATGGCACCCTTCGTTTCAGGCATGGCCCTTGCGGAAATCGCGGCCCTCATGGGGGACGTGGCGCGCGCCAACATCCTCTCGGCCCTCATGGACGGGAGGGCGTTGACGGCGAGCGAGCTCGCCTGGCATGGCGGCGTGAGCGCGCAGACCACGAGCGGCCACCTCGCCAAGCTCAGCGAGGCCCGCCTGATCGCCATGACCAAGCAGGGCCGGCACAGGTACTACCGGCTGGCCTCCCCCGAGGTGGCCCAGGCCATCGAGGCGCTGATGGCCGTCGCCTCCTTCGGGCCGAAACGCCACCGCCCCGTCGGCCCCAAGGACGAGGCCCTGCGCAGGGCCCGGACCTGCTACGACCATCTGGCGGGACGGCTCGGCATCGCGCTCGCGGATGCCCTCACCTCGCAGGATTATCTCGTCCTCTCCGACAGCGCCGGCGCCCTGACGGAGAAGGGGCAGCGGTTCCTCTGCACCTTCGGGATCGAGCTGGAGGATGGGCACAGGAGCAAGCGAGCCGTCTGCCGGACCTGCCTCGACTGGAGCGAGCGCCGCCCCCACCTCGCGGGCCGACTGGGAGCCGCGCTCTGCACGAAGATGTTCGATCTGGGCTGGATCGAGCGGGTCAGGGACAGCCGCGCCCTCGCGATCACGACGAAAGGGCGCGGGGGTCTGCGATCGACGTTCGGAATCGAGATCGAATGATCCCGTTCGATTCCGCTCAGCCCTTCACCAGGCGGCGCGTGGCATAAGCCCCGCCCGCCCAGATCAGAGCCGCCGCGATGCGGACCGGGAACAGCGTCAGCGCATCGGCCCGCACGGGTGCGATCCACGGGAGACCGATGAGGCCGATCACGTAGGATACGAGGACCGACAGGCCGAGGGCCGCGATGGCGGCGATCACGACCTTGCCGAACTGATCGGCCTTCCAGCCGAGCAGCACGGCAACGACGATCAGCACCGGGTCGAAGGCCGCAGGCAGCCAGTCCCAGAGATGGACGACGGGAACGGTCGGACCCACGTCGCTCACGCCCACCAGGGCTGCGGCAGAGCGATGCGGCCGGCAGCGTCCTCGATGACCTGGCCGACGGCGAAGAGGGTCTCCTCGTCGAAGGCGCGGCCGATGAGCTGGAGACCGAGCGGAAGGCCCTGGGAGTCGAGACCGGCCGGAACCGCGAGGCCCGGCAGGCCCGCCATGTTCACGGTCACCGTGAAGATATCGTTGAGGTACATCTCCACCGGGTCGCCGGAGCCCTTCTCGCCGATGCCGAAGGCGGCGGACGGCGTCGCGGGGGTCAGGATCGCGTGGACGCCCTGAGCATAGACCTCTTCGAAATCGCGCTTGATGAGGGTGCGGATCTTCTGGGCGCGCACGTAATAGGCATCGTAATAGCCCGCCGAGAGCACATAGGTGCCGATCATGATGCGGCGCTTGACCTCGCGGCCGAAACCGGCGGCGCGGGTCCTCTCGTACATATCGGCGATGTCCTTGCCGTTCTCGCGCAGGCCGTAGCGCACCCCGTCATAGCGGGCGAGGTTCGAGGACGCTTCGGCAGGGGCTACGATGTAATAGGCGGGCAGCGCGTATTTGGTGTGCGGGAGCGAGACCTCCACGATCTCGGCGCCGGCGGCCCTGAGCCATTCCGTGCCCTGCTGCCAGAGCTTCTCGATCTCCGGCGACATGCCCTCGACGCGGTATTCCTTCGGGATGCCGATCTTCAGCCCCTTCACGCCGCGCGTGACGGCGGCTTCGTAATCCGGAACCGGCAGATCGGCGCAGGTGGTGTCCTTCGCGTCGGGGCCTGCCATGGAGCGCAGCATGATGGCGGCGTCGCGCACTGTGCGAGCGATGGGCCCCGCCTGGTCGAGGGACGAGGCGAAAGCCACGGTGCCCCAGCGGGAGACCCGGCCATAGGTCGGCTTGATGCCCACGGTGCCGGTGAAGGCGGCGGGCTGGCGGATCGAGCCGCCGGTATCCGTGGCGGTCGCGCCGAGGCAGAGATGCGCGGCGACGGCGGCAGCCGACCCACCCGACGAGCCGCCGGGGACGCGGAACTTGCTCAAGAGACCGGCATCGCCCTGCAAGGTGTTTGTCGCCGAGTCCCGCGCCGACCGCAACACGGTTCCAAGAGAATTGCTCCCAGAGTCGTCACGCCGGAGCCATGGGCTCACTACCGGCCCATAGGCGCTGGTCTCGTTGGAGGAGCCCATGGCGAACTCATCCAGGTTGAGCTTGCCGAGCATCACCGCACCGTCGTTCCAGAGGTTCTGGGTGACGGTGGATTCGTATGGCGGGTTGAAGTTGCCGAGGATCTTGGAACCGGCGGTCGCGGTCACGCCGTCGGTGCAAAACAAGTCCTTGACGCCCAGCGGAATACCCTCGAGCGCCCGGGCCTCGCCCCTGGCGATCTTCTCGTCGGAGGCTTTGGCCATGGCGAGCGCCTTCTCGGGCGTTTCGAGCACATAGGCGTTCAGCGCCCTCGCCTTCTCGACGGCTGCGATATGGGCCTGCGCGAGCTCGGTGGCCGAAAAGGTCTTGGCCTTCAGGCCGTCACGGGCCTCGGAAATCGTGAGATGGGTCAGTTCGGTCACGGGACTGGATCTCTTTAATCGACGTCGTGGCCGGGCTCGTCCCGGCCTTCCACGCCTTGTTCTGCGGGAGATCCCCGGGTCGCGCTTCGCTTGCCCGGGGATGGTCGGAAAAGGCCGTCGCCTTATTCGACCACCTTCGGCACGAGGAAGAAGCTGTCCTCGGTGACGGGAGCGTTCTGGACGATCTTCGCCGGATAGCCGCCATCGGTCACGCCGTCCTGGCGCTTCTTCATCACCATGGGCGTCACGGAGGTCATGGGCTCCACGCCGTCCACGTTCACTTCGTTCAGTTGCTCGACGAAGGAGAGAATTGCGTTGAGCTCGCCCTGGAGGTGAGGCACCTCCGCATCCGTCACGGCGATGCGCGCCAGATGGGCGATGCGGCGGACCGTTTTCTCATCGACCGACATGAATGGTCATACCCCTTGGAAATCTGATGGGCGGGCTATAGCACCCGCCCGCCTCGGGGGGCAATGTCGGATGTGAGAGCGGGCCTTGTCCGGCCTCTCTCCGTCATGGCCGGGCTAGTCCCGGCCATGACGGAGAAGGCTCGGCGCTCGACGGTTCGAGACCACCGGCCAAGGGCCGGTGATGGCGGGGCAAGCCTATATCCTCACCGCCACCGTCTTGTGCGGCACCACGACCTGGACGCCCTTGCCCTCCATGGCGGCCACGAACCGGTCCGCATCGGGGACGAGGGGCGGGAACGAGGCGTAGTGGCAGGGGATCACCGCCTTCAGGTTGCCGAAATAGCGCTGAACCGCGAGCGCCGCGACCTCCGGGCCCATGGTGAAGCGGTCGCCGATCGGCACCATGGCGATCTCCGGCTGATGGATCTCGGCGATCAGGGCCATGTCGCCGAAAATATCTGTGTCGCCCATGTGATAGATCGTGGGCTCCCCCGGAGCCTTCACGACGATCCCGTTGGCGGAGCCGAGGGGAAAATTCACGTCCATCTCCACGAGACCGGACGAGTGGTCCGCCCGCACCAGAGTGACGGTGAAGCCGCCCTGATCAGTCGTGCCGCCCGTGTTCATGGGGTCGAAGTTCTCGACGCCCTGCTTCGACAGATACATGCAGAGTTCGAAATTGGTGACGACCTTCGCACCCGTCGCCTTCGCGATGTCCACCGTGTCGCCCACGTGGTCGCCGTGGCCATGGGTGAGGAGGATATGGCTCACCCCCTCGGTGATCTTCGCCCTGTCACCCTCGAAGGCCGGGTTGCCGGTGAAGAACGGGTCGATGAGCACGGCTTTGTCGGCGAAATCGAGCCGGAAGGCGGAATGTCCAAACCAAGTGATTTTCATGAGAGCACCTTCGCTGAAACGAGCATGAAGATGGGGCAAGGCCGCCGGCCGGCCATGTTCCAGAGGAACAAAACGCCGTCCCTAGGCTTATCAACCTAAGCAATAAACACGAAACACGCTGGAGGATAGCCATGTCACGCCTGATCGCCAGTTTCGCCCTTGCCGCCGGCCTTTTCGCCACGGCGAGCGCCTCCGCCGTCGAGATTTCCATCTCGTGCAGCGCGCTCGGGAAGGAATATGAAATCTGCAAGAAGGGTGTCGACGCCTGGGCACAGAAAACGGGCAATACGGTCAAGATCGTCTCCACGCCCAACTCCGCGACCGAGCGCCTGGCCCTCTACCAGCAGCTGCTCGCCGCGGGCGCAGGCGACATCGACGTGTTCCAGATCGACGTGGTGTGGACCGGCATTCTCGCCGACCATCTCCAGGACCTCACCGCGAAGGCCCAGGGCGAGATCGGCGGGCACCTGCCCGCGATGGCGGAAACGAGCCGGGTGAACGGCAAGCTCCTGGCCATGCCCTGGTTCGCCGATGCTGGCCTGCTCTATTACCGTCGGGACATGCTCGACAAGTACAAGCGCCCTGTGCCGCAAACCTGGGCCGACCTGACGGAAACCGCGCGGATCATCCAGGAGGGCGAGCGCAAGGAGGGCAAGGGCGACTTCTGGGGCTATGTCTGGCAGGGACGGGCCTATGAGGGCCTGACGACCAATGCCCTCGAATGGATCGCCTCCTACGACGGCGGCACCATCGTCGACGACAAGGGCGAGGTCACCGTGGAGAACCCGAAGGCCGCCGAGGCTCTCGAGACGGCGGCGGGCTGGGTGGGCACCATCACGCCGGAGGGCGTGCTCAACTACACGGAGGAGGAATCGCGCGGCGTCTTCCAGGCGGGCAATGCCGCCTTCATGCGCAACTGGCCCTATGCCTGGGCGCTGGCTCAGGGAACCGACAGCGGCATCAAGGACAAGGTCGGAATTGCGCCCCTGCCGAAAGGCGGCGCGGACGGACGCCACGCGGGTACCCTGGGCGGCCAGCTGCTCGCCGTATCGAAATATTCGAAGAACGCCGACGCCGCCATCGACCTCGTCATGTACCTGACAGGCGAGGAAGAGCAGAAGCGCCGCGCGATCGAAGGATCGTTCAACCCCACCATCGTGTCGCTCTACGGCGATGCCGACATCGCCAAGGCCAATCCATTCATCGGCGATCTCGCGGATGTCTTCTCGAACGCGGTCGCCCGCCCCGCCACCGTGACGGGCCAGAACTACAACAGGGTCTCGACCGAGTTCTTCAATACGGTCCATCAGGTGCTCTCGAAACGCGCCCAGCCGGAGCAGGCGTTGAATCGCCTCGACCGTGACCTGAAGCGGATCAAGCGCGACGGCTGGCAATAGGCATGTCCGGCGCCGCTCTCCAGGCATCCGCCCCTGCACGGGAGACGATGCGGGGCGGCCGATCCGCCCTCACCCGTTCGCGTGTCAGGGCGGCGTGGATCTTCATCGCGCCGACCCTGATCGTGCTGGCTCTCATCGCAGGCTGGCCCCTCGCGCGGACCATCTGGTTCAGCTTCACCGACGCCAGCCTCAACAACCTCGGCGATTACGAATTCATCGGCTTCGAGAACTACGTCGCCAATTTCGACGGCGAGTGGTTCGGCCTGCTCACCGATCCCGACTGGTGGCGATCGGCGTGGAATACGGTGTGGTTCACCCTTGTCTCGGTATCCATCGAGACCGTACTCGGCATCGTGGTGGCGCTGATCCTCAACGCGGCCTTTCCCGGCCGGGGCCTCATGCGGGCGATCATTCTCATTCCTTGGGCCATCCCGACCATCGTCTCCGCGAAGATGTGGAACTGGATGCTTCATGACCAGTTCGGCGTCATCAACGACATGCTCCTGCGCCTCGGCCTGATCGCGGCGCCGATCACCTGGACGGCCAGTCCCGACACCGCGCTGTGGACCGTGGTGATGGTGGACGTGTGGAAGACCACGCCCTTCATGGCGCTCCTCATCCTCGCCGCCCTCCAGATGCTGCCTGGCGACATCTACGAGGCCGCGAAGGTGGACGGCGTGCATCCCGTGAAGGTCTTCTTCCGGGTCACACTCCCGCTCATCAAGCCCGCCCTTATCGTCGCGGTGATCTTCCGCGCCCTCGATGCGCTTCGCGTCTTCGACCTCATCTACGTGCTCACCGCCAATTCGCGGGACACGATGTCGATGTCCGTCTATGCGCGCCAGCAGCTCGTGGATTTCCAGGAGGTGGGCCTCGGCTCCGCGGCCTCGACGCTCATCTTCCTCATCATCGCCCTTCTCGTCGTCGTCACTCTGGTGGCGGGGCAGGTTCGCATGAGCGGGGAGGCCCGATGAAAATCCTCACCCGCATCGGCTTCTGGCTTCTCGTAGCGGCCATCGGCCTGTTCTCGATCTTTCCGTTCTACTACGCGGTGATCTCGTCCTTCCGGTCCGGTGCCGATCTGTTCTCGGTGGCCTATCTCCCGGAGCGGCTGGATCCGTCGAACTACGTCGCCGTGTTCGAGCGCCAGCCCTTCGGCACGAACATCGTCAACTCCGTCGTCGTGGCGGCCTCGGTGGTCGCCCTGTCGCTGGCGCTCGGCATCACGGCGGCCTACGCCTTCGGGCGCATCCGCTTCCGCGGACGCTCGCTGCTGCTCATGACGATCCTCGCGGTCTCCATGTTTCCGCAGGTGGCGGTGCTGTCGGGGATGTTCGAGCTGATCCGCGGCTTCGGGCTCTACAACACCCTGCCCGGCCTGATCCTCGCGAATCTCATGCTCACCCTGCCCTTCACCGTCTGGGTGCTCACCACCTTCATGCGCGAATTGCCGAAGGAGATCGAGGAAGCGGCCTTCGTCGACGGAGCCACGCCCTGGATCGTGGTGCGCCGGATCTTCCTGCCCCTCATGATGCCCGCGGCCGTGACCACGGGGCTTCTCGCGTTCATCGTGGCGTGGAACGAGTTCCTCTTCGCCCTCACCTTCACCCTGACCAACGAGCGGCGCACCGTGCCGCCCGCCATCGCACTCATGAGCGGTTCGACCGCCTACGAACTGCCCTGGGGCACGATCATGGCGGCCTCCGTCATCGTGACGCTGCCCATCATCGCCCTGGTGCTCGTCTTCCAGCGCAAGATCGTGGCGGGCCTCACCGCGGGCGCGGTCAAGGGATAGCCCTCAAGGAACACGCGTAATGGCTGATGTCGTCCTCAAGAACGTCCGGAAATCCTTCGGCAGGGTTCATGTGATCCACGGCGTCGACCTTGCGATCGAGGACGGCGAGTTCATCGTGTTCGTGGGCCCCTCGGGCTGCGGAAAATCCACCCTGCTTCGCCTGATCGCCGGCCTCGAGGACATCACTTCCGGCGATCTCTTCATCGGCGGAGAGCGCGTGAACGATCTCGCGCCCGCCAAACGCGGCATCGCCATGGTGTTCCAGTCCTACGCGCTCTATCCCCACATGAACGTCTACGACAACATGGCCTTCGGGCTGGAGATGGCGAAATCCTCGAAAGCTCAGATCGACGCCAAGGTGCGCAAGGCGGCGCGCATGCTGCAGATCGAGGCTCTGCTCGACCGCAAGCCCCGGCAGCTCTCCGGCGGTCAGCGCCAGCGCGTCGCCATCGGCCGCGCCATCGTGCGGGACCCGAAGGTGTTCCTGTTCGACGAGCCGCTGTCGAATCTCGATGCCGCCCTGCGCGTCCAGACCCGCATCGAGATCGCCAAGCTCCACACGGACACCCGCGCGACCATGATCTACGTCACGCACGATCAGGTGGAGGCGATGACGCTCGCCGACCGGATCGTCGTGCTCAACGCAGGACGTATCGAGCAGGTGGGCACCCCTCTCGAGCTCTATCACCGCCCGGCCAATCTCTTCGTCGCGGGGTTCATCGGATCGCCGCAGATGAACTTCATCCCCTGCACGGTCGCACGGACCGGAAAGGACGGGGTTCAGGCGCAGCTTCCCGATGGCGGCACGGTCACCGTTCCCGTCTCCTCGGAAGGGGTGCGCGCGGGCGAGGCGGTGACCCTCGGAATCCGCCCCGATCACGTGCAGCTTAAGGGCCAGGGCGTCCTCACCGGTCGGATCGAGCTGGTGGAGGAGCTGGGCGAGAATCACCTGCTCTACGTGAATATGGGGCGGGAGCGCCACCTGACGGTCCGCGAGCCGGGGGATGCGCGCCACGAGGCGGGGCAGGAGGTCGGCCTGTCCCTGGACGGCGGATTCTGTCACCTGTTCCGGGAATCGGGAGAGGCCCTTCCACCCTTGCCCGGAAGCAGAGGTCCCGCTCCAACGTCACCGGATCTGAACAGCACGGCGGCCTGATCCGACGCGGATCCGCGCCATTCCAGGCCCACTGACCTCCCAGGGCGAGACACGGAGCCACTCCTTGCGCCTCCGGATCTCGACGCGAGCCCACTTCCTCTATACTGGCTGTCGTGAAACAGTGACGTGAGGAGCCGCCCATGATCTCGAAGGATGACGAGCTGATCGCCTTCATCGAGGGTTTGAGCCCTCGTGCGCGCCTCATGGGCGTCGATCTCGGCACCAAGACCATCGGTCTCGCCCTCTCCGACGTGGAGAAGCGGATCGCGACGCCGCTGGAAACCATCAAACGGGTGAAGTTCACCCCCGACGTGCAGCAGATCAAGGCATTGGCGGAACGCTACGAGGTCGGCGGGTTCGTGTTCGGTCTTCCGCTCAACATGGACGGCACGGAAGGCCCCCGCTCACAGGCGACCCGCGCCTTCGTGCGCAACCTCAAACCCCTCCTCCCCCTGCCGGTCCTGTTCTGGGACGAGCGCATGTCCACGATGGTGGTCACCCGCACGCTCCTCGACGCGGACGCCTCCCGGGCCAAGCGCGCCGACGCCGTGGACAAGATGGCGGCCGCCTACATCCTGCAGGGTGCGCTCGACCGCTACGAGCGGATCGGGGCGGATGCGGAAGCGGCGCAGGACGAAGCCGAATACCGGTCCCGCCTCGGCCTCGACGAGCCTCCCGAAGGCGGTTCGCTAGACAATTGAGCCCTCGCGGGCGCCGGGATCGGAGCCTCTGCCATCCGATCTCGGAAAGCCGCAGAACGGAGTTGCCGCACCCGCACAGGCACAGCCGATCTGATCGGCGTTCGCCGGGTTCGTCGCCCCCGCCTGCCGCCTCCTCCGGAAGACAAAGAGGTTCAAGGGCTTATGTGGGGGATAGCTTGATGGTGGAACAGCGCCTCGTCGGGCGACTTTCCTTGCCCGCAAGTCTTTCGAGACCCGCTACGTGAGTCGGCACGGAATATCTGACCACCAATGGCGCCGGAACCATCATGCTAGGCAGCATGCTTGGCGGGAAATCCGTCAGCCTTTCCGATATTTCGAGGAATCGGAGACCGACAGGAACTGCCGCGGGATCGGTGAATTCACCGAGCACAGATGCGGAGAATGGCAGCCTGCTCCACGGCGTTCCCTCCAGCATCGCATCGGCCTCGGGAGCGCTCGATACGGGCGCGATCTCAAATTGCGGGATTATGCTCAAGAGACCCGACAGGAGGCCCGTCAGGGCATTGCTGCTGCAATGGCTATCGCCGCGGCACTCAGGACATCCAGCCACAGGAGCGGGCTGCTTCGTCCCGCCCTTTCTGGATGCTGCGCGTCAGCAGAGATCGATCTATAGGGTCGAGGCACTCGTTGGCATGCAGCTCTACTGCTTTGCGGTAGGCTTCAAGGAACGCCTCGATGTCGATCCACGTCTTTGCGGCCATATGAATCGGCCACCTGTAATACTCGCCGTCTCCTAAGAGGGTCTTTTCGAGAAGCCTCTTCACGGGGATCTTATAGACAAAGGGAGCGGCAGGCGGAACCGAACACAGCCCCTCCTCTGTCACGGCCCACTGCTCATTGTCGAACAATGGCATCGCGCCCTCCTCTTCCTTAACCTAACACGGATAAGGGGGCCCAAACGCTAAGCCAACCGAACGAACCTCTCTTCCATACCCGTGGCGTCAGGTGTCGGGATCGAGCTCCGCGACAACCATGGACAGGGCGATCCTCAGCAAGTCTCTCCCGGTTTCGTCTCTGACGCCAACCACGAAGCTGCGCTCGCCCCCGTCGGGAAGCTTGTCTCTAGCCATATCCAGCGCGGATCTCTGTGCCTGGGCCTCTGCGGTTTCAAGGCTATCGAGCTCCTGACCAATTTCATCCTTGACGAAGAGATCGCCATCATAGGTATCGAAGAAATACCGCGGCATAGGGCCTTCCCTGTGTCAGGACATTCTTCTCCAAACTACCATAGGATCGACTTGTTCATCCCGGCCTGCGACAGCCATGACATGGCCGCATCCCGCATCCGCCCATTCGTGGGGCAAGTCGGGTTCATTGGACATTCAGGCGGTTTGGCGTGATAAAGGCCCATGACCGAACAAGGAATCAAAAAAGTCGCAGCGGCTCTCGCGAACGAGCTTAGCAGGATGGGGCACACTTTCTCCGAGGAAGAGATACAGACCCTCGCACGTGCGGCGATTTCCGCGCTCGATGATTACAGAGAGGATAAGGTCGATGCCATGGTACGCGCGGCCAAAGAGCGCTATCTCGAGCCGAAAGTTGATTAGGCTGGCTTCGGCATGAAGTCCGAATAACCTCTTCCCGCGACAACACCGCCATTTCCGAACCCACAGGCTGCCGACAGGATAGGTGCGGCTGCCCAGATTATTCTTTGGGAGCAACTCGGCAGAAACAGAACAGTTTCAACGCCAAATCTGAATTTCTTCATATTATCCATAATATACAAGAACTACATAGTATTAGCAGCTTCTATTATCTGGCCTTCGCAATTTTTTTAAGGCAGACATACTCAGCCTTGGCACATCAAAGCGACCCTGTTCAAGCATTCACACCCAGCTTCCGAGAATGGTCGATGCTAAATCATGCGAAAAGCTTTCTGAAACGGATACCTCCAGTCGACTGGCTAGCATCGCGGCGTTCCTATTGGAGCGAACTTCGCCACGGAGAGCGGGAGCTTCCTCTTCTGAGTGAATGGGTCGACAATCGTGTGGCGCTGGATGTCGGCGCGAACGCTGGAACATACGCCTATCACTTAAGCAAGCTAACCGATGTCATCGCATTCGAGCCGAACCCGCGATTTCGCGGGCGTCTCGGTAGACTTCCCAGAAACGTCCGGGTTGAGAATGTTGCACTCTCGGACCGAGATGGCACGGCCACATTTCGCATTCCTCTGATGACCAACGGAAACCAAGCCGACGGGTGGGGCACGTTGGAAGACGTGCCTGGCGCGATCTCTATCGCGGTGCCTACGCGCACGCTCGACAGCTACAATCTTGATCCAGGTTTCATAAAGATCGACGTGGAGGGGCATGAGGAGAGCGTCCTTTATGGAGCCCTCCAGACCATCCGACGCTCGAAGCCCATTCTGCTTATCGAATGTGAGGAGCGGCATAATCCTGGAGCGACTTCCAGGTTGCCGGCGCTGCTCGCCAGTGAGGGCTATTCCGGCTTCTTTTACCCGCCCGGGCGAGGCCGGACATCTCTTTCAGAGTTCGACCCAGCGGTTCATCAACCTGCCGGACTCAACTTCGAAGGCGATCTCAACGAGATAAGAAAGGTATACGCGAACAACTTCCTCTTCATGCCTCATAATCGCTAGCGGGACTTTGGCACTGGCCTGGGTGCCTCAGGCACTTTGTCAAAGCCCGAACCAATTTGGGCTTGGCCAAGGAACAGGGGATGCCTCCTTCGACGGCCGGAAGGATGCAGACCGCATGACCGTTGACCACGGCGTGATCGGCATCCGGGCCTGAAGGTTGCCGATCAGATCAAGGCCACCGCGGAACATTGCCGGCTTCTGAATCCTCAAGCAGGGTTGACGGCACCCAAAAAACCCCCTATCTGAGCGCCACCACGGACGTGGATTGAAGAACCTTCGCCCCGGATTGAAAAACTCTCCGAAAAAGGCGAACGGTTTCAATGGCTTCGGTGGGGGATAGTTTAATGGTAGAACAGCGGACTCTGACTCCGTTAGTCTTGGTTCGAATCCAGGTCCCCCAGCCAGC
>JAPSLB010000013.1 GCA_031181145.1 Microvirga sp. | reverse complement strand
GCATGAGAACGCTCGTCCGCCGGTCGATGAATCTTTGGGCGAGACGTTCATGAAGCGCATCCGATAGCTTGTCCTCTACCTGACGCGCAACACCCTGCCAATGCTCCGGGTCCTTCAACCAGTCCGGACGGTTAGCGACGAAAGACCAAGTCCGCACCTGAGCGATGCGGTTGGAGAGGGTGTCAATGTCGCCATCCGTCCGGTCCGAGGCCGAAAGATGGCGGGCGAACCAGTCCGCCGGAATCGCCCCCTCCTTCATGAGGAAGCGATAGAGCTGGCCGACGAGATCCGCATGGGTTTGGGGTGAAACCTTCCGGTAATCAGGCACTTGGCAGATCTGCCAGAGCCGCTCGACTGCATATTTCGTACGTGCGAAGGCCTGGATGTCGTCATCTCGGGCCAGCAGTTCGAGGGCCGCCACGTCCTCGCCCATGGGGGCGCGCACGAGACCGTGCTCCCGAGGCTGCTGGCCCAGGGAATCGCGCAGGCGCCCTAGGGACGAGAAATCGAGATCCGGGTTACGCCATTGCAGGATCCGGACAGGGTCGAAAGTGTGATTTTCCAGCGCCTCGACCATTTCCGCATCGAAGGGCGGACAGCGGCCGGTGGAGCCGAAGGTGCCGTCACGCATGTAGCGGCCCGCGCGACCCGCAATCTGGGCGAGTTCCGGATTGTAGAGCTTGCGGAAGCGGAAACCGTCGAACTTCTTGTCGGCGGCGAAGGCTACATGGTCCACATCGAGGTTAAGGCCCATGCCGATGGCGTCCGTGGCAATCAGATAATCCACATCCCCGTTCTGGTAGAGCTCGACCTGCGCGTTGCGGGTACGGGGCGAGAGCGCACCCAGGACCACCGCAGCGCCGCCGCTCTGCCGGCGGATGAGCTCGGCGATGCCATAGACCTCCTCCGCCGAGAAGGCCACGATGGCCGAGCGGCGGGGCAGGCGCGAAACCTTCTTCTCGCCCGCAAAAGTGAGTTTCGAGAGACGCGGCCGCGTGACCACGTGAACCCCGGGAATCAGCGTCTCGATGAGCGGCCGCATGGTCGAGGAGCCGATGAGCATCGTCTCCTCGCGCCCGCGCTGGTTGAGAAGCCGGTCTGTGAACACATGGCCACGATCGAGATCAGAGGCGAGCTGGATCTCGTCGATCGCCACGAAAGCCGCATCGATGTCGCGCGGCATGGCCTCCACGGTGGAGATCCAATAGCGGGGCCGGTCCGGCTTGATCTTCTCCTCGCCGGTGATGAGAGCGACATTATGCGGGCCCGCCTTCTCGACGACCCGCTGATAGACCTCGCGCGCGAGCAGCCGCAGCGGCAAGCCGATCATGCCGCTGTCGTGACCGAGCATGCGCTCGATGGCGAGGTGGGTCTTGCCGGTATTGGTGGGGCCGAGCACGGCGGTGACGCCGCGCGCGCGCACTTGCGGAGGGAGAGAACGGCGAACCATGCCTGGATGCGGGGTAATGTCGGATACGATCCCGGGTGCGAGGGACGAGACGCTCCCGCATCGGCAGATGCAGGCAGCCTTCTCACAAAACAGGCCTAGCCTGAACGTCTGGCGGCAGGCTCACTCTTATATGGCACCTTGAGCCGGTTTCGCCACCGGCTTTCTCAAGAATTCTTCAAGGATTTTGAGGGCTTATTGACCAGCCCCTGCCTTGACAGGCTCTCTCGCCTTGGCTCCGCGCTTGGCGGCGGCCGTCGTGCCGCCACCCTCGACCGTCCAGCTGGCGGCCTCAAGCTCGCCCATCCCAATCATCGTGCGCACGGCTACCTTGATCGGAAAGAGGACGCGGGCCTCCTCCACCGGCGCCAGCCATACGTTCATGTCCTTGTTCTCCTGCATGAACTTGATGGTGGAGCGCTGCGGACGGTGACCGGAGATCGGCACCCAGCGGGCGTTGCAGACGAGGGCGGGCCCTGAGTAACCCGGGACCTTGACGGTTCGCGTCTCGGAATAGGAGAGCACGATGTTCTGGCGCGTGGCTCCATCAAAGACCGGGATGGTCCGATTGCAGTTCGCGGCGTCGGTGAGGCTTTTTGACGCTACGGCGGGCATGATGAGGGCGCTCAAGGGATCGATGACTCCCTTCTTGTCGGCGGCCTTCACCGGTACCCGGTCCTCCCTCGGCTCGAGAGGCGGCTCGATCTCGATCTCGGCCACGTTCCCACTGTCGAGCGCCATGCGCACAATGCGCTGCTCGCCGGAGGATTTGGTGTTGACGGCAAAGCCTTCGGGCTGGAGCTGGGTCCCCACGATCGCGCCGGAGGCCGTGCCAGCCCCCTTGCCGCCGGTGATCATCTTCACGAGCCCGGTGAGCTTCACGCTGCCCTGCATCTCGTATTTTGGGCCCTTGAAGGTCGAGGAAAGATCCGCCTTCCCCAACGGCAGACCTGCCAAGGAGAGGTTGTAGTTCACCTTGAGCGTCTGGGCAGGCTGAGCCCGGACCTGGGGGGCAAATCCGGCCAAGGTTAAGATTAACAAAGCTGAAGCCGTGAGGCGCATGGAGATTTTTCCCGGGGCTATCCCGTTAGTCTATTCTGTTGCGTCGCATGAGATTCCGAATAAATGATGACCACGGCGGCGCAAAAAAACGAGTTGTGCTGCCGCACTATTCTTGACGCGGGGCCGGTTTTCGGCCTATAGCCCTGCACCTTCCAAGGACTTCTGGTGTCCGGCCACGTGGGATCTGCGTTGAGGCAAACCCGCGAAATCGAGGCCGCGACCCCTTTGACAATAGGATTGAACCCATGTCCCGCCGTTGCGAACTGACCGGCAAGGCCGTGCTGAGTGGCCACCTGGTGAGCCACTCGAACCGCAAGACGAAGCGGAAGTTCCTGCCGAACCTCTGCAACGTCACTCTCCAGTCTGAAGCTCTGCAGCGCTCCGTGCGCCTGCGCGTCTCCGCTCACGCTCTGCGTTCCGTCGAGCATCGCGGCGGCCTCGACGCCTTCCTCGCGAAGGCTTCGGCCAACGAGCTCTCGACCACCGCCCTCGCCGTGAAGCGCGAGATCGAGAAGAAGCTCGCCGCCGCGAGCTGATCTCAGGACTCTCCGTCGTATTCTGCGCTTCGGGCGGCCATAGGGCCGCCCGTTTTGCGTTGCTTTCATAGCTTAGGCTCATCCTGGGAAGGCCTATCATGATCAAGACCGAGCACCGGGACCTCCTCATCGCCGTGGCCGCGATGACTCTCGTCGTCCTCTCGTCGAATATTCTCGTTCAATATCCCTTCCATCATCTGGGCCTGGGCGACTACCTGACCTGGGGCGCCTTCAGTTATCCTTTCGCCTTCCTGATCACGGACCTGTCGAACCGCCGCTTCGGGCCCAAAGGGGCGCGTCGGATCGTCTATGTCGGCTTCGCGCTGGCCGTAGTGCTCTCGATCGTCCTGGCGACGCCGCGCATCGCCATTGCGTCGGGCGCAGCCTTCCTGGCAGCGCAGCTCCTCGATATTCAGATTTTCTTCCGCCTGCGCGGGTATGCTTGGTGGATGCCGCCCTTCGTGTCCTCGGTAATCTCCTCCGGTCTCGATACGGCGATCTTCTTCTCGGTCGCCTTCTATTGCGGCGCAGTTCCGGGCTTCGGTTTCACCATCACCGATATGCTCGGCCAGGCGGGCATCGCGGATCAATGCATCGCCCTGCCCTGGATGAACCTCGCCGTTGCCGATTATCTGGTGAAACTCGCGCTCGCCGCCATCGCGATCGCTCCCTACGGCGCGATCCTGCGGCTGATGCGCTATACGGCCATACACCGGACCGCCTGAACAGGCGGCCCGCTGCCCCCAACCCGAGACACGCGCGGAGCGATCACTCCCCGAGAGAGAATTCCAGCAGCAGGGTTCGCTGGAGATTGGCGTTGAAGTTATTGTCGGAGATCAGGGAGACGACGGTTTCGCCTCCCTCCCTGTGAACCGCAAGGCCCTCCATGTTGTCGATCTGGTGCGATGCCTCGCTCTCGTAGATCACCTCGCCATTCAGGCTCGCCCCCGGTTTGAAGGCAGCGGAGGCGACACGGCGCAGGCGGCATCCGAAGCCGCCGAACAGCGAGAAGCGGCGCTCCAGGACGAGCGCATCGCCGGAATCGAGAAATGCGAGATCGGTCACGTCATAGCCGTCGCGACCCCGCACCTCGAAAGCGCCCTGCCGGGCACCCGTGAGGATGAACCCCTGTCCGCCCTCCGCGATGCCAATCAGGGCGCCGGCGAGATGTGAGCGCTGCGGCGCCACCGCGAGCGCCTCCAGCCCCCTGTTGCTCGGAAGATCCTCGAGGACCTTCGGGGTCGCGATCGCCGTGCCATTGACGAACACCCCCTCCCGATTGCGCTGGAAACGTATGACGGCATGGTTGCGCTCGACCCCGACGAACGCCACGCTTCCTGCAATTGCGAGGCTTTCCGTGTCATAATAACGGGAGCGGCGCGCCGAACGCCCGTCGCTCAACATCAAGGGCGCCATTGCCGCACGGGAGAGGCCCGACAGGCGTCCATCCGAGGTTTCGATGCGCGCTTTCAAGATTTGCGCATTGTCAGCCAGCGCCACGATCTCCTCCCCCTTGGGGGACCGCCACAACCCGGAGAACCCGCCAAAGGCGGATACATCCGATCTGAGGCTGAGACCGGAGCGGAAGAAGAGCGATCCGAACCGCGTGCGGTCCGGATCAGTGTTGGACAGATGGCTGATGGGCTGAGCCGCGACATTGATCGGCGTCACAGCGCGGAAGGCCTGCGGGCGCTGAGCGAGGGCCGCGCCCGCGGTGGTCGCGGCGGCAAGCGCCCCGCCGCCCAGGAGCAGATTTCGACGGGTGAGAAGCCTCACGCGTGAGCCCAGCGACGGGGCGCTCCGCGCGAGGGCTGCGCGTTTTCCTCGAACAGCTCCGCGAGCTTCTCGGTCATCACGCCGCCGAGCTCCTCCGCATCGACGATGGTGACGGCACGGCGGTAGTAGCGCGTGACATCGTGGCCGATGCCGATCGCGATGAGCTCGACGGGCGAGCGCGTCTCGATCTCTTCGATCACGTAGCGCAAATGCCGCTCGAGGTAGTTGCCGGGATTGACTGAGAGCGTCGAATCGTCCACCGGCGCGCCGTCCGAGATCACCATCAGGATGCGCCGCTGCTCGGGCCGCCCGAGCAGGCGCTTATGCGCCCAATCCAGCGCTTCGCCGTCGATGTTCTCCTTCAGCAGCCCCTCGCGCATCATCAGGCCCAAATTCTTGCGTGCGCGCCGCCAGGGCGCATCTGCCGACTTGTAGATGATATGACGCAGATCGTTGAGACGGCCCGGATTGGCGGGCTTGCCGCTCTGCAGCCACATCTCGCGGGATTGCCCGCCCTTCCACGCACGGGTGGTGAAGCCGAGGATTTCCACCTTCACGCCGCAGCGCTCCAGCGTGCGCGCCAGAATATCGGCGCAGGTGGCCGCCACCGTGATCGGGCGTCCGCGCATGGAGCCCGAATTGTCGAGCAACAGCGTCACCACCGTATCGCGGAAATTGGTGTCCTGCTCCTGCTTGAAGCTCAGGGGCTGGAAAGGATCCATGATGATGCGCGGCAGGCGCACCGGATCAAGCGTTCCCTCCTCCAGATCGAACTCCCAAGAGCGGTTCTGCTGCGCCATCAGGCGGCGCTGCAGGCGATTGGCGAGACGCCCCACCACGCCCTGGAGATGAGCGAGCTGCTTGTCGAGATAGGCGCGAAGGCGGGTCAACTCGTCCGCGTCGCACAGATCCTCCGCCTGGATGATCTCGTCGAACTTGGTGGTATATGCCTTGTAGTCCGGCCCACGCGCTTCGTTGGAGCGGGACGGCGGACGCCAGGATTCGCCGGCCTCGTCCGAATCCGCTTCGTCCGCTTCCTCGGGCAGTTCGCCGGAAGGACCGTCGGCGTCTTCCGTTGCACCGTCCTCGATGTCATCGCTTGAATCCTCGCTGACCTCGACCTCGGCACGGTCTCCCTGGGATTCCTGCTCGGATTCCCCCTCGCCCTGCTGCTCCTGCTGCTCGGACTCGCTGTCGTCCTCGTTCTCCTCGTCCTCCTGGTCGAGGGCCGCGTCGTCCGCCATCTCGAGAGAGAAGAGCATTTCCCGGATACCGCGCGCGAAATCGCGCTGGCTGTCGATGTTCTTCAAGAGCCCGTCGAGGTTCTTGCCGGCGCGCTCCTCGATGAAATCCCGCCAGAGATCGACGATCTTGACCGCTGCCGCCGGCGGCTTCTCGCCAGTCAGGCGCTCGCGCACCATGAGCGCCAGCGCGTCCTCGATGGGAGCATCGGCGCGATCGGTGATCTCTTCGTACTTGCCGCCGCGGTGGTAGCGATCCTCCAGCATCGCCGAAATGTTGGAGGAGATGCCGGCCATGCGGCGCGACCCGATGGATTCCACGCGCGCCTGCTCGACTGCATCGAAGACGGCGCGGGCAGCCTGGCCCTCGGGGGCGAGCCGGCGGTGCAGGAGGGCATCGTGACAGGCGAGCCGCAGGGCCATGGCGTCCGCATTGCCGCGCAGGATCGCAACATCCTGCGGCGTGAGCCGCCGAGGCGGCTCCGGCAGGCGGGCCTTTTCCTGACCCATGAGCATCGGGCGGTCGGACGCGAAGGCCACCTCCAGATCGGGCTTGCGGGCAATGGCCTTCATGGCGCCGGCGATGGAGCGCTTCAGCGGCTCCGCCGGCGCTTCCTTCTTCTCACCCGGCTTGCGGTTCGAGATGGACATCTCACCTCTCCTGTCATTCCCGCTTCGTCATCCCCAGGAAAGCGGGGATCCATGACCACACGCTTCGTTCCGGCCCTGCTCCGTCGTGCCTATGGATCCCAAGTGCCTTTGGGCTGCCCCGGATTGACGGGAGAATGCGTTACGACAGCACCATGTTCACGGCGCTTTCCGGCAGCTCCTTGCCGAAGGAGCGCTGGTAGAACTCGGCCACGAGGGCGCGCTCCAGCTCGTCGCACTTGTTCAGGAAGGTGACGCGGAAGGCAAAGCCCGTATCACCGAAGATCTCGGCGTTCTCGGCCCAGGTGATCACCGTGCGCGGGCTCATGACGGTCGAGAGATCGCCGTTCATGAAGGCACTGCGGGTGAGATCCGCCACGCGCACCATCTTGTTGACGATGTCGCGTCCTTCCGAGCTGTCCTGATAATGCTTCGCCTTAGAGAGGACGATATCCACCTCCTTGTCGTGCGGCAGGTAATTGAGCGTGGTCACGATGGACCAGCGGTCCATCTGACCCTGGTTGATCTGCTGCGTGCCGTGATAGAGGCCCGACGTATCGCCGAGGCCTACCGTGTTGGCGGTGGCGAAGAGACGGAAGGCAGGGTGGGGGCGGATCACGCGCTTCTGGTCGAGAAGCGTGAGCTTGCCCGACTGCTCCAGCACGCGCTGGATCACGAACATCACGTCCGGACGGCCGGCGTCGTACTCGTCGAACACCAGGGCGACATTGTGCTGAAGCGCCCAGGGCAGGATGCCATCCTGGAAGGCGGTGACCTGCTTGCCCTCCTGGAGTACGATGGCATCCTTGCCGACGAGGTCGATCCGCGACACGTGGCTGTCCAGGTTCACGCGCACGCAGGGCCAGTTCAGGCGGGCGGCCACCTGCTCGATATGGGTGGACTTACCCGTGCCGTGATAGCCCGTGATCATCACGCGGCGGTTGCGCGCGAAACCGGCCAGGATCGCGAGCGTCGTCTCCCGGTCGAAGAGGTAATCCGGATCGAGATCGGGCACATGCTCGTCGGTCTGGGAGAAGGCCGGGACTTCCAAATCCGAGTCGATGCCAAAGACCTGTCGCACGGATACCTTCATATCCGGCAGTAGGGTCGTTGTGTCGGTTTGTGCCATCATAGGGGCCTCTCGATCGGATGGATGTTTCGATTATGTGCCATGGCTTCTTAAACCCCATGGCGGTGTGGTGCAATTTCCTAAACGCTTGAGGGGGCTGCATGAAACAACGAGGTTTCAGCAGAGGCCCGCGCTCTTGAGGGTATCGTGCGCCTTGATGATGTCGCGCAGCCGCTCCTCGAAGGAGCGGTCCCCGCCATTGGCGTCCGGATGGAACCGCTTCACCAGCGACTTGTACTGAGCCTTGATGGCAGGCCCGTCGGCGGTCTCGTCCAGTCCCAGGATGTCCAGCGCCCGGCGAATGGCGCCCGAATAGCGCGGACGCCGGGGCTCGGGCTGCGCCCCGCGGGTGCGAGCCTGGGTGAAGTCCTCGCCCCGGAGAATGCCCAAGGGATCGACATAGGCCCAGTCGCGGGTCTCCTGCTTCTGGCCCGGCTCCTCGCCCTTGCCGGAGGCGTTCACGCCCATGGCCCAGGTGGGGCGATGACCGATGATCGCGTCCTTCTGGTAGGCTGCGACCGCCGAATCGGACATGCCCGAGAAATAGTTGTAGGATGCGTTGTACTCGCGCACGTGCTGGAGGCAGAAGCGCCAATACTGGCCCTCTCTGTCCCGGCCCTTGGGCGCGCGGTATTCGCCCGCAGCCTTGCAGCCGGGATGCTCGCAGGCAGGTCCCTTCGTCTCCCGCGGCTCATCGCAGGAGGGCTTGATCCGGATGCGGTCGAAAAGAGGCGAGTTGAGATCCATGATTCAAACATTATGAGGGTCTTGAGGCCCCGAGCCAAGGCTTAAGAGCTTTTCGCCGCAGACCCGTTAAAAAGGTTTATCGAGACGCATGACCCTTCACCGCTGGATCACCCAAACCCTGCAGGAGCGCCTGCATCCGTCCCAACTGACCGTCACGGACGAGTCGGAACAGCATCGCGGTCATGGCGGATGGCGGGAGGGAGGCGAAACTCACTTCAGGGTACATATCGTATCGGAAGCCTTCTCCGGCAAGAGCCGGGTCGAGCGCCACCGCCTCGTCAACGAGGTGTTGAAAGACGCCTTCGACAGGGGCCTGCATGCCTTGGCCGTTCAGGCGAAGGCTCCGGGAGAGTGAGAAGCCCCTCTCCGTCATGGCCGTGCTTCGTCCCGGCCATCCTGACCCGAAAGGCGTGACAGCTCGCGGAATCAGGCCCCCCGGCATAAGGCCGGGGGTGACGCGCAGCGCGCCTCAGACGCTACTTGATCCGCTCAAGCACGCTGACGTAGTTCGCCACGGCCGCGCCGCCCATATTGAAGATGCCGCCGAGAACCGGGTTCTTGACCTGGATGCCGCCGGCCTCCTCGCAGAGCTGCATGGCGGACAGCGCATGCATGGACACGCCGGTCGCTCCGATCGGGTGCCCCTTGGCTTTCAGGCCACCGGAGGGATTCACCGGCAGCCGCCCGTCCCTATTGGTCCAGCCCTCCTTAACGGCAATCGCTCCCTGCCCGCGTGGGGTCAGTCCCATCGCCTCGTATTCGATGAGCTCGGCGATCGTGAAGCAATCATGAGTCTCGACGAAGGAGAGATCTGACAGCTGGATTCCCGCATGATCCAGCGCCCGCCTCCAGGCTTCCGCGCAGCCCTCGAAGCCCACGATGTCGCGCTTTGACATCGGCAGGAAATCCTGCGCGTGGGCGGCGGCGCGGAAGGCCACGGCGCGGCGCATGCGGAGCGCCGTTTCCGTGTCGGCAATCACAAGCGCGGCCGCACCATCCGAGACGAGTGAGCAATCGGTCCGCTTCAAGGGGCCTGCCACGAAAGGGTTCTTGTCGCTTTCGGCGCGGCAGAACTCGAAACCCAGATCCTTGCGCATCTGCGCGTAGGGGTTGTCGACTCCGTTCCTGTGATTCTTGGCGGCAATCATCGCCAGTGCATCGGATTGGTCGCCGTAGCGCTGGAAGTATTGACCGGCGATCTTGCCGAACACGCCCGCAAAGCCGCCCTGCGTGTCGCCGTCCTCCGGCAGGTAGGAGGCTTTCAGCAGGATATTGCCGATCTCCGGGCCGGGGGCGCGGGTCATCTGCTCGACGCCCACGACCAGCACCGTCTTGGCACGCCGGGCCTCGATGGTCTTGATGGCTTGATGCACGGCCGCGGAACCCGTCGCACAGGCATTCTCCACGCGGGTGGCGGGCTTGAAACGGAACTTGTCGCTCGCCTGGAACACCAGGGAAGCCGTGAACTCCTGGGCGGAGAACCCGCCGTTGAAATGGCCGAGCACGACCTCGTCCACGTCTTCGGGCCCGATCCCGGCATGCTCGAGCGCCTCGGTGGTAACGCGGACGATGAGGCTCTCGACGGTTTCCGTGTCGAGCTTGCCAAAGGGTGTATGGGCCCATCCGACGATGCAGGCGGTCATGGGGGGTCTCCTCACAGAGCTTGGTTGTCGGACCTAAGGTGGAATGGTTCCGGCCGTTCGGCAAGGCGGCCTTGGTCTATGGCGGAACGGGCCTTGAATTTACGGCGGGCTCAGCGTCCATGGACGCATGGAACGAATCAAGGGACATCTCTCATGCGGCTTTGTGTCTTCTGCGGCTCCAGTCCGGGCCAGGCCCCCGTCTATATGGAGACCGCGCGTCTGCTGGGTGAAACCCTGGCGCGCAGCGGTATCGGGCTCGTCTACGGCGGTGCCTCGGTCGGTCTGATGGGAGCCGTGGCGGATGCGGCATTGGCGCAGGGAGGCCATGTGATCGGCGTCATGCCCCAGGCGCTCGTCGACAAGGAAATCGCCCATACAGGCTTAAGCGACTTGCGGGTGGTCGGCTCAATGCACGAGCGCAAAGCGCTGATGGCGGAGCTGTCCGACGGCTTCGTCGCCCTGCCGGGCGGCCTTGGCACCTTCGAGGAATTGTTTGAGGTCTGGACCTGGGCACAGCTCGGCTATCACAAGAAGCCCTGCGCCCTGCTCAACGTCGCCGGATTCTACGACAGGCTCGCGGATTTTCTCGACAGCGTAGTGGAGAGCGGCTTCGTGAAACCCGTTCACCGCGCGATGCTGATCGTGGAGGACGAGCCGGCGGCCCTGGTGGAGGCGATCCGCGGCTACGCCCCCCCGAAGGTCGAAAAATGGATCAGGGCGGGCGAACGTTGATCGACATTGTCACGGCCCTCATCCGCAACGAGCAGGGCCATGTGCTGCTCGTCCGCAAGCACGGCACGGAGAGCTTCATGCAGCCGGGCGGCAAGCGCGAACCCGGCGAGAGCGATCAGGAGGCGCTTGTGCGAGAGGTGCGCGAAGAGCTGGGCTGCACCATCGTCCCGGCTTCCGTGCAGCCGCTCGGCGTCTTCGAGGCGCCCGCAGCCAACGAGCCGGGCCAATGGCTACGTGCGGCGGCGTATGCGGCCCGTGTGTCGGGTTCCATTGCCTGTCGGGCCGAGATCGCCGAATTCGCCTGGGTCGACCCGCGCGCACCGGGTGATCGAAAACTCGCCCCGCTCACGCAGAACACGATCCTGCCGCTCGCCCTGGCGCTGGAGCATCAAGCCTTGTAGGCACCGATCCCTTCTCCGAGGCTGACATTGTTTGCCTCGCGGATCCTGGCGGCCGCCTCATCGTAGAGGAAGGGCAGGAAGGCGAAGCGCCGCCCGGATGTGACCTTCGATACGGCATGCAGCAGCGGAGCCGAGAACACTATGGCCCCGCCGAGGGGGGCCTTGTAGCTGCGCGACCCGTACTCGGGGAAACTCACCTCTCCGCCCTCGAAATCATCATTCAGATTGATGGAGACCGCGAAACGGCGATGAGCCGTTCCTTTAGTGGTATTGTCCCGGTGGGCGCGGAAGTGTCCGCCATCCTCCGCCGCGTAGCAGGAGACGATATAGCGCTCCATGCGGGTGGGTTTGAAAAAATGCACCTTCTCGATCTCAGGATTCACGCGCCGCAGGATGCGGCGCTGCAGCTGTCCGATCAGGTCGGGCTGTGTGATGGTGTAGTCCTTGCGGCGCTTATGGGCTGGATCGTGCGCGGCGACGGTCTTGCCTTCGACTTCGCGCATGAACCCGGATTCTTCTCCTCCGTGCCGCTCGTAAAGATCGATCAGATGCCGGCAGAAAGCGGGCTCGAAGACATCCGGAATGATGAGAATGGGAGCCGGCACCTCGAGCCCGGCGAAGCGATCAACCGGCGGCAGCGCACGCAGGTAGGCCATCACCTCCTCACGATCGCTGCCGTCCTGCTTGAAGGGAAAGGTGGCGCGGACACGAAGGGTGGGATTGAGCACCAGCCAGAACCTGCGAAGGACGACCTGGGTCTGAGTCGACGTTGCGTCATCAGGGATTGCACCGTAGAGCCGGCCGACGCTTCCGTCGAAATCCCAGAAGTGCCGGATGCCAGGCAAAATCTGCCGGACACGCCGCTCCGTCGGATCCGACGGATCACAGCTTACGCCGAACAGGGCGATCTTGTCGTCATCGAAGAGGTCGCGATGCGTCTCCTGAAAGGCCCGCAGGGTCTCGCGTCCGGCTTGATCCGATCCGGTTCCGTAAAAGCATAGAACAATATAGCGGCCGGCCGCAGTCTCGAAATGATATTGAGAATTGGCTGTGGAATTCTGTGTGAACCAAGGAGCAGGATCGCCAACCTGAAGAATGCGGTAGGCAGGCCTCAGAGAAGCAGCATCGGTACCGACAGTCACAGGTCGCCCCACAAGGAATTGCTCTGTTATTAAATAACCTACACCCTCACTCACGACAATAGGCAACCGCTGCGAAACTATGGCGGCGCTTCGTAGTTCTTCAAACCGAGCGGCTCTTGCCACTCTCTTGCCATGGAGTTCGGTACAAAGAGCAGACCGGGATTGCGATGCACTGCCCAGACCCTGGCCAAAGCCAGTGTTTGGGAATAACAATATAGCTCAGCTGGCAAGCGGGGCTTTAGGATCCCCTCTCCGAACGTTGCTTTAGTCAAGGAGTCGTTCCGTATGAACGTTAGCCGAGCCATTCGCGCGACCGTCTTTGCCGTTGCTGCCTTGTTGAGCGGTCAGGCTCTGGCCGCCGGCACACCTGCCCTCGTGGTCGAGGTGGAGTCCGGCCGCGTTCTGCATGCGGAGCGGGCGACCGATCCGTGGTATCCGGCGTCCGTCACCAAGCTCATGACGACCTATGTCGCCCTGGACAAGATCCGCTCCGGCCAGCTGAGCATGGACACCCTGCTTACAGTGACCGACAGCGCCGCGGCGCTGCCCCCATCCAAGATGGGCTTCAAGCCGGGCACCCAGATCCGCCTCGACAATGCTCTCAAGATCATGCTCGTGAAGTCGGCCAATGACGTCGCTGCAACCATCGCGGAGAACATCGCTGGCTCCATCGACGGCTTCTCGGCTCTCATGAACGCTCACGCGCAGCGGCTCGGCATGGTGAGCAGCCATTTCGCCAACCCGCACGGCCTGCCCGACGAGCGCAACCAGACGACCGCCCGCGACATGGCGATCCTCGCCCGTGCGCTGTTGATGGAATTTCCCGAGCATCAGGATCTGTTCCATATCGGCGCCGTACAATTCGGTCGCCGGATCATGCGCAACACCAATGGCCTCATCGGCCGTTATCCGGGTGCCGACGGCATGAAGACCGGCTTCATCTGCTCGTCGGGCTTCAACGTTGTGGCCAGCGCCCATCGCAACGGCCGGCATCTGATCACGGTGGTGCTCGGCGCGCCTTCTGCGAACGAGCGGACGATGAAGGCCGCGGAGCTGTTCGACCGTGGCTTCAACAGCAAGGTGAACTTCACGAACCCCGAGCTGACCGCCCTGCCGTCTTCGGCCAACACCACTCCGCCGGACATGCGTTCGGTGATCTGCGACCGGCGCGGACCAATGCCTCAGGAAGAGGATACCCCGGTGGTGGCCGAGGACACCTCGAATGTTCCCAACCTCTTCTCCTCCGACGTCATGGCCTTTGCCGGCGACACGCAGAAACCCGTACGCACCGTGCTCGGGCCTCGCGCGGCCGTGCAGCCGGAACGCGTCTGGATCGGCCTGAACCCGCCCTCCAGCGCCGAGCTCGCCGCCCAGGCCGCTGCGGAGGAAGCAGCCGAGAAGGCCCGCCTCAAGAAAAAGTCGACTTCCACCAAGAAGAGCACCAAACAGACTGCCAAGAAACCGGATGTGACGCCTGTGATCGAGAATGGCGACAAGGCGAAATCCAAAGGCCGCGTAAGCGTCACCGTGAAGCCGGTGACGGATCAGGACAAAAAGCCCGCTGCCAAGAAGGACCAGAAGAAGGCCGATGCCACCTCGAAGGCCAAATCATCGACGAACTGATCGTCGTCAAGCCTGTCGCAGCGCCCGGCCATTGGCCGGGCGTTTTGCGTAGGTCCCCTTGCATTCGCCGCCAATCCGCGCGAACGGTGTTCGTCCAGCAAACCACATCTTTGACATGACGCGTTCTTCGCACGGCACCGGCCTTTTCTTCGCCATCAGCTCCGCCGGCCTCTACGGCTTGAACATCGTGTTCGCCCGGATGGCATCGTTCGCCGGGGCCAGCGGCTCGGCCATCGTGGTCTACCGGGTCTTCCTGATGCTGGTTCTCGTGGCCATCGTGGCATTCATCGCGAGACGCTCCCTGGCCGTGGCGCGGGAGGAGCGCGGCACACTCCTCCTCCTCGGCATTTCCAGCGCTCTTCAAGGCATCGGCTATCTGTCCTCCGTCGCCTTCATTCCCGTGACGGTGGCGGCAGTCGTGTTCTACACCTATCCGATACTCATCGTTCTCGCGAACCCCTTCGTGGAAAAGACGCCCCTGACACCGGCGCTCATCGGTATCGTCGCGGTTGCAACCGCCGGAGTCTGCCTGGTCGTCGGACCGGCCTTCACGGGTCTCGACTGGCGCGGTCTGGCGCTGGCCTTCGGCGCCAGCATCGCAACGACCGTTCAGTTCTTCACTGCAGCGCGCTGCACGAAGACGGGGGTGGTGGCGAAGGTGTTCTGGGTGCAACTGATCGTGCTGCCCACAGCCATCCTCATCAGCCTCGCCACGGGGCAGCTCGCGCCGCCGTCGATCCTGGCCCTGGCTCCATTCGCGGTCGCGGTGACCATCGGCGGCTATGTCGGCGGCTTCGTGCTGCAGCTGGCGGCTCTCGGGCGTATCTCGGCTGTTGCGGCCGGTATCATCTTCTGCACGGAGCCGGTCGTTGCGTCCATCTGCTCGGCACTCATCCTGAACGAGGTCCTTTCTCCCCTGCAGGTTGCAGGCGGTGCCCTTGTGCTGACCGCCATCATCACCAACGTTCTCCTGGAGCAGCGCCGCGTCAAGGACGCCCGTCTGATTCCGATTGCGGATTAAGAAATGACGAACACCCCCATGACCCCGCCCCCTCCGATCCCGCTGACGATACTTACAGGCTTTCTCGGCGCCGGGAAAACGACCCTGCTCAACCGGATGCTGAAGAGTCCCGCATTGCAGGATACGGTCGTGATCATCAACGAGTTCGGGGAGATCGGCCTCGACCACCTGCTGGTCGAAACGATCGACGAAGGCATGGTGCTCCTTTCCGCAGGCTGCCTGTGCTGTTCCGTGCGTGGAGATCTCATCGCCACTCTGGAAGATCTTCTGCGCAAGCGCGACAACGACCGCATCATGTCCTTCAGGCGCGTGATCATCGAGACGACTGGCCTCGCTGACCCAGCCCCCATCCTCCACGCCGTGCTCTATCATCCCTACCTGTCCATGCGTTACGCGGTGGAAGGCGTGGTGACGGCGATCGATGCTGTCAACGGCCCGCAGACCCTCGACGCGCACCGCGAGGCCGTGAAGCAGGCCGCCGTCGCCGAGCGGATCGTCCTCACCAAGACGGATCTGGTTCATGATCGGACGAGCCTCAACGGTTTGCGAGAGAGGCTCCGCCAGCTCAATCCGGGGGCGGCCGTTCTCAAGGCCGATGCGCCCGTGGAAGAGATCATCGCAGGTGGCCTCTTCGATCTCGACGGCAAGATCGCCGATGTGGCCGAGTGGCTGAAGACGGAAGCAGTGGAGGAGGCCGAGCGCTCAAGCCACGCCCATCAGCATGAACATCATCATCACCATCATGATCGCGGCCATCATCACCATCACGACGTGAACCGGCACGACGAGCGCATCCGCGCCTTCTGCCTCACCAGCGATCAGCCGATCCGGCAGGGCACGCTGGACATGTTCCTGGACCTGCTGCGCTCGTCGCAAGGCGCGAAGCTTCTGCGTGTGAAGGGCTTGGTCGCGCTCGCGGAGGATCCGGAGCATCCTGTGGTGATCCATGGTGTGCAGCACGTCATCCATGTACCCGCGATCCTGCCGCGCTGGCCGAGCGAGGACCGGCGCAGCCGTATCGTCTTCATCGTGGACGATCTGGAGCGCGAGACGGTGGAAAAGCTCTGGAACGCCTTTCTCGGGCACCCCGCTGTCGATCAGCCGGACGCAGCTGCGCTAGCGGATAATCCACTCTCTCTTAGGCGCTAAGCCGCCATCTGCGAGCGCTGCGCCCAACCGGTCATGGAGCGTTCCGCGTAAGCGGTGATCGCATACATGACGACGCCAAGGACCGCGAGCACCACGAGGGCCGCCCAGACGAGCGGCACCTCGAAGGCCGCGGAGGCGCGGGTGAGCAGGTTGCCGATGCCCACGTTGGACGCGTTCTGCTCGCCGATGACGGAGCCCACGTAGGCGAGCGTAATGGCCACTTTGAGCGAGCCGAAGAAATACGGCATCGCGCGCGGCACGCCGACCTTGAACACGATGTCCCTCTTCGAAGCGCCGAGGGCGCGCAGCACGTCCTCCATCTCGGGCTCCACGGTCGCGATGCCGGTGGCAACATTCACCACGATGGGAAAGAACGAGATGAGGAATGCCGTGAGAACGGGCGGGACCCAGCCGACGCCGAACCAGAACACCAGGATCGGCACCACCGCCACTTTCGGGATCGAGTTGAAGCCCACCAGCAAGGGATAGCTGCCCGCATTGATGAGACGGGATGATCCGAGCACCATGCCGAGCAGCAGCCCGAACGCGACGGCGAGCCCGAAACCTGCCACGGTCATCCAGAGGGTGTGCAGGGCATGATAGCCAAGCTGTATCCTGTATTCCCACACGGCGAGCAGGATCGTGGAAGGCGCGGGCAGGATGAAGCTGGAGATCCCGAGTGCGCGGCAGGCGACCTCCCACAGTACGAAGAAGCCGATCGTGAAGATCCAGGGTGCGAGGGCGAGTTGGTTCTTGGTTCTCATGGAGGATCTTACGCCGCCCTGCGCGCCTGCGCGATATGTCCGCGCAGCTCGTGGACGAGCGCGGAGAATTCCGGACTGTAGGTGATCTCGAGGTCGCGCGGCCGGGGAAAAGCCACCTCCCGCTCGGCCACGATGCGGCCGGGCCGCGCACTCATGCAGAAAATCCGGTCGGCCAGGAAGGCGGCCTCACGCAGATCGTGCGTCACGAGAATGATTGTGACCTTCTGGGCCGCATGAAGATCGCGCATCACGCACCACAATTCCTCCCGGGTGAAGCTGTCGAGCGCGCCGAAGGGCTCGTCCAGCATGAGGAGCTTCGGCTCGTGAATGAGCGCGCGGCAGAGGGAGGCGCGCTGCTGCATGCCGCCGGAGAGCTGCCATGGATATTTATGCCCTTGCCCCTTCAGCCCCACCTGCTCCAGGAGACCCTCGGCCTTTGCGACATACTCGGCCTTGTTCCGACGCAGTCTCCCGCGATGCGGCTCCACGATTTCAAGCGGCAGCAGGATGTTGTCCAGCGTCGTGCGCCAGGGCAGCATGGTCGGGTTCTGGAACGCCATTCCGGCGAGCTTCACCGGCGCCTCCACCTGCCTGCCGTCGACGAAGACCGTTCCCTCACGGGGAAACTGCAGCCCGGTGGCGAGCTTCATGAGCGTGGACTTGCCGCAGCCGGAAGGGCCCACGATGGCGGCGAACTCCCCCTCGTGGATCCTGAGGGTCAGGTTCTTGACCGCCGGCACGCCATCCTCGGCGCGGGCATAGACATGAGTGACGTCGTGAAGGTCGACGAAGGGCTTCATGGGAGGAACCGCATTCAGGTGATGGAAAAGGCCCGGTCACGGGGCCGTGACCGGGCGCAAACTCAGTTCACCTTCCGCTGATCATCCGCAGGCAGGAACTCCTCCGTGAACACGTCCTCGACGGTCGGCTTCGCCTTGTAGGCGAAGGTCAGCCCGATCTGATCGAGGGCCTTGGCGAAACGGGCCTTGTCGATGCCTCCGAAGCCGTTCTCCTTCACCCAGGGGGTGAGCATGTTCTGCTCCAGCACCATCTTGAGGCGTTCGAGCTCCACGTCCTTCTTGGCGACGTCGTTACGCTTGATCACCGAATCCACGGCGCCCTCCGGATCCTTCACCGTATCCTGCACGCCCCTCATGATCGCGCGCAGCAGTCCCTTCACGGCTTCGGGCTTCTCCTTGGCGAACTTCTCCGACACGATGATGGTGTTGCCGTAGAGGTCGACGCCGTATTCGCTCATGGGCAGAAGCACGATGTCGTCGGCAGGAACGCCCCGGGATTTCAGGTTGATGTAGGACGACATGGCGAAGCCGAACACGGCATCGACCTCGCCCTGCGCCAGCATGGGCTCGCGGACGGGAAAGCCCACGTTCTCGAACTTCATGCTGGAATCATCGATGTTGTTGACCGTCTTGAAGATCGGCCATTGCGCGAAGGCGCCATCGGCTGCCGGTGCACCGAACTTCTTGCCCTGGAGGCTCGAGACCTCCTTGGTGATGCCGCGGCTCCTGCGACCGATGATTGCGAAAGGTGGGCGGTCATAGATCACCATGACGGCCTTGATGTCCGTACCGGGGTTCTCATCGCGGAAGCGCACCAGCGAATTCACGTCGCCGAAACCCGCATCATAGGTGCCGGAGGCCACGCGCGAGATCGGCTCGCGGGAGCCCGCCGCGGGATCGATCGTCACGTCCAGACCCTCGGCCTTGAAGTAGCCCTTGTCGAGGGCCACGGCGAAGGGAGCCGCCGGCCCCTCCCAACGCCAGTCGAGGGAGAACCGCACGGGGGTTTGCGCCTGCGCCGCTGTGGCCCCGAGAAACACCACCGCACCGGCCAAGAGCCCCCTGACCCACCGCGCCTTTGTCGAACGTTCTGACACCATTACCGTCACCTCTGTTGTCATGCCCAGCTTCTTGAACGAGCTTAGGGGGCGTGTGTTGCCTTGTTGTTGATCATGCAAGCAGATTGGTGGGCAGGGTCAAGCCTGTTGCCCGGGCAAGCTTGCATTCAGAGCCGTCATCTGACGCAGAATTGAGCAGAAGCTTACTTTAGGAAGGCTCTTGACGCCTCCAAAGGCACATCCCATCTTTGATCCCGTCGGTGACCGGGCCCCTCTGGCAGGCGCATGAAAGCCCTGTGATGTCGGAGCCGATGCTTGAACAACAGCAATCATAGGTCCGGTTTCATGCCAGAATTCCTCTTCGTGGAATGGCTGGGAAAGCCCGTCTGGATGTGGACGGCTTTCTTAGGCCTTATCGTATTTCTCCTCGCTTTCGACCTTGGCGTCCTGAACCGTAAGGACAAGGAGCTCGGCGTTGCCCAGAGTCTCTGGCTCTCCGCCTTCTACATCGCCATCGCGATGGCGTTTGGCACCTATCTCTGGTGGGCTTACGAAAGCGGCCACCTCCTCACGCAGGACGGGACCCATGCCGGCGTTGCGTATTTCACCGGCTTCTTCATCGAGAAGTCACTGTCCATCGACAATGTCTTCGTCATCTCGTTGATCTTCGGCTACTTCGCGATCCCGGCGAAATATCAGTACCGCGCCCTCGTCTGGGGCATTATCGGTGTAATCGTTCTGCGCGGCATCATGATCGGCATCGGGGCTGCCCTGGTGCAGGAATACGCCTGGGTACTCTATATTTTCGGCGCCTTCCTGATCTTCACCGGCCTCAAGATGCTCGTCGTCACGGAGAGCGATCCGGATTTCGGAAAGAATCCCGTGGTGCGCGCCATTTCCAATCACATGCGCGTCACGAACCGCCTTCACGAGCAGCACTTCTTCGTGCGCCTGCCGCATCCCAAGACGGGCAGGATCATCACCTGGGCGACACCGCTTTTCCTGGCGCTTGTGGTGATCAATGTCGCCGACCTGATCTTCGCGATCGACTCGGTACCCGCAATCTTCGCAATCACCACGGATACCTTCGTCGTCTACACCGCAAACATCATGGCGATCCTGGGTCTGCGCGCGCTCTACTTCGCGCTGGCTGCCATGGTTCACCGGTTCCACTATCTGAAGTACGCCCTGGCCCTTGTGTTGGTCTTCATCGGCGGCAAGATCTTCTGGAACCAGATCATGGGCAAGGTGGACCCGACGATCTCGCTCGGCGTGACCTTGGGCCTGATCGTGGGCGGGGTTGTGTATTCGCTCTGGAAAACCAGACGCGAGCAAATCGCTGCGGCGGAGTGAACAAGAACCGGGCGCCACATTGCTGGCGCCCTTTTCAATCGCGTCGGGTCCGTCCCTGCGACCATTGCCTAGACCGGCAGCATGCCGTCGCTCTTGACCTCCTCCATCACGGCATATGTGCGGGTTTCCTTGACGCCCGGCAGCGCCAGGAGGATCTCGCCGAGGAAGTGGCGATAAGCCCCCATGTCGGCGACGCGCGTTTTCACCAGGTAGTCGAAGCCGCCCGCCACCATGTGACATTCGAGGACCTCGGGGGCGCGTTTGACGGCCTCCGCGAACTTTTCGAAGACGTCGGGCGTCGTCTTGTCGAGGGAAACCTCGACGAAGACCAGGAGCTCCAGACCCAATCGGCGCGGGTCCAGCCGTGCCCCGAACCCCGCGATATAGCCCTCCCGCTGCAGCCGCTTTATCCGATCGCTGGTGGAGGTGGGCGAGAGGCCGACCTTCTCGGCCAGGTCCACGGTGGAAATGCGCCCATCCTGCTGCAGGAGCTTTAGGATTTTCCGATCAATCCGATCAATTTCCGTCATTTTCACGCCATTATCGTTCCTTCGGCGTAAATTATAAGGCCATGCTTCCAAGATCGCCATCGAAACACGGCGTCGGCCCCTGTATATTCCCGGAAAACCTTCCGAGGCCCGTCATGACCTTCAATCCCAGCATAGCCCCCACCTTCGATCCGCCCTTCGCCGAAGACGACAAGGCCATCGCCGCCCGCCTCCTGGCGGGCTCCCGCCTCGCCCCTGAGCGCGAGCGGCGTGTCGACGAGCACGCCACCCGCCTGATTCAGGCCATCCGCGCCAAGGGCGGCGGACTCGGCGGCGTGGAGGAGATGTTGCGGGAATATGCGCTCTCCACCAAGGAGGGCTTGGCCCTCATGGTGCTGGCCGAAGCCCTGCTGCGCGTGCCGGATGCGGCCACCGCCGACAAGCTCATCGAGGACAAGCTCGGCCAGGCGGATTTCGCCGGTCACGAGGCGAAGTCCGATGCCTTTCTGGTTTCGGCCTCGGCCTGGGCGCTCGGGATCACCGCCCGCGTGATCCAGCCGGGCGAGACTCCGGAGAGCATCCTGGGCCAGCTCACGAAGCGCATCGGCCTCCCGACCGTGCGCACGGCTACCCGTCAGGCCATGCGCGTCATGGGCAACCACTTCGTGCTCGGGCAGACCATTGGGGAGGCTTTGAAACGCGCCTCCACGTCGAAGGGCCGCATCTATCGTTATTCCTTCGACATGCTGGGCGAGGGCGCCCGCACGGCAGAGGACGCCCGCCGCTACTTTGAGTCCTACGCGTCCGCCATCGACGCCATCGGCCGCTCGGCTGGCAACGAGCCGCTGCCGAACCGGCCGGGGATTTCCGTGAAGCTCTCGGCGCTTCACCCGCGCTACGAGGCGACGAGCCGCGAACGGGTCATGCGCGAGCTCGTGCCGCTCGTGATCGAACTGGCGCAGAAGGCGAAGTCGTACGATCTCAACTTCACGATCGATGCGGAGGAGGCCGACCGCCTCGAACTCTCTCTCGAAGTGATCGAGGCCGTGATCGCCGATCCGTCCCTCGCGGACTGGAAGGGCTTCGGTCTGGCCATTCAGGCCTATCAGAAGCGCGCCGGGTCGGTCATCGACGCAATCGCGGCGATGACCGAGCGCTACGACCGCCATATGATGGTGCGCCTCGTGAAGGGCGCCTACTGGGACACGGAGGTGAAGCGCGCTCAGGAACGCGGCCTCGACGATTACCCTGTCTTCACCCGCAAGGCGCTGACGGACCTGCACTACGTCGCCTGCGCCGAGAAGATGCTCGCCCTTCGTCCGCGCATCTACCCCCAGTTCGCGACCCATAATGCACTCACCGTCGCCTCCATCATCGAGCGCGCGGGCGGCACGGAAGGCTACGAGTTCCAACGCCTGCACGGTATGGGCGAGGCGCTCTATGCGCGCCTGCTGGAGGACAATCCGGGCCTGGCCTGCCGCGCCTATGCGCCTGTCGGCGGTCACCGCGATCTGCTCGCTTATCTCGTCCGCCGCCTGCTCGAGAACGGCGCGAACTCCTCCTTCGTGTCGGTTGCGGCCGATCCCAACGTTCCCGTGCAGGCCCTGCTGCAGCGCCCTGCCGACATCATCGTCTCCGCCGATCGGGCCCGTCACCCGAAGCTTCCACTGCCGCGTGATCTCTATGGCCCGGAGCGGGCCAATTCGAAGGGTGTCGAGTTCGGCCACCGCGCTTCGCTTGAGGCGCTGCTAGAAGAGATCAGGAAGGCGGCCCAGCAGACCTTTCGCGCCGATCCGCTCATCGACGGGAAGACCGGGTCGGGCGAGACGCGCGCGGTCGTCAGCCCCATCGACGGCTCAACCATCGTGGGGCAGGTGACGGAAGCGACATCCGAGACCGCGGACCGCGCCATGGCCTCGGCCCGGGTAGGCTTTTCGGCATGGAGCCGCACCGAAGCGGCGACGCGGGCAAAGGCCCTGGAGCGCGCTGCCGACCTCATGGAAGAACGCCGGGGTGCCCTGCTGCACCTGCTGCAGACGGAAGCTGGCAAGACCCTGGATGACGCTCTCTCGGAAGTGCGCGAGGCAGTCGATTTCTGCCGCTACTATGCCGTGCAGGGCCGCACGCTCTTCGGCGCCGGAGAGCCGATGCCCGGCCCGACCGGCGAGAGCAACGTGCTGCGCCTTCGCGGACGCGGCGTTTTCGTGGCGATCTCGCCCTGGAATTTCCCCCTTGCCATCTTCATCGGCCAGGTGAGCGCAGCTCTCATGGCAGGCAACGCGGTCGTCGCCAAGCCAGCCGAGCAGACGCCTCTGATCGCCGACATGGCGGTGCGCATCCTGCATGAAGCGGGCGTTGCGAAGACCGCTCTGCACCTCGTGCCCGGCGACGGGCGCGTGGGCGCCCGCCTCGTGGGGCATAAGGACGTGGCGGGCGTCGTCTTCACAGGGTCGACGGAAGTGGCCCGCATCATCAATCGCACCCTGGCGGAGAAGGATGCGGCCATTGTCCCGCTGATCGCGGAAACCGGCGGCATCAACGCGATGATCGTGGATGCGACGGCGCTGCCCGAGCAGGTGGCCGACGACGTGGTGATGTCGGCCTTCCGCTCGGCGGGCCAGCGCTGCTCGGCCCTGCGCCTGCTCTGCGTGCAGGAGGACGTTGCCGACCGCATGATCGAAATGATCGCCGGCAATGCCCGAGAGCTGAAGCTCGGCGACCCTCGGGACGTCTCGGTCCATGTCGGTCCCGTGATCGACCGCGACGCGAAGGACAAGCTCGACGCGCATATCTCGGCCATGAAAGCCCAGGCGAAGGTGCATTACGCGGGCAGCGCGCCGTCAACCGGCACCTTCGTGGCTCCGCATATCTTCGAGCTCAACAGGCCACATGACTTGGCACAGGAGGTGTTTGGCCCGGTGCTCCACGTGGTGCGCTACAAGGCCAGTCGGCTCGAGGAGATGATCCAGGCTATCGAGGGGACGGGTTACGGCCTGACGCTGGGCGTTCACTCGCGGATCGACGCCACGGTGAACCGCATCGTTGAGGCGCTGTCGGTGGGTAACGTCTATGTAAACCGCAACATGATCGGTGCCGTCGTGGGCGTCCAGCCGTTCGGCGGTCACGGTCTCTCCGGCACCGGGCCGAAGGCGGGCGGCCCGCATTACCTCCTGCGCTTCGCGACCGAGCAGACCGTGACGATCAACACGGCGGCCGCGGGAGGCAATGCGAACCTGATCGCGATGGGCGAATGAGAGAGCGAACTCCCTTATCTGCTGGCACTCCAGCGAAGCGTCATCACCGGCCTCGGGCCGGTGATTTCGTTTTCAAGCCCTGCGAAGTCCAATCGCGGCGCTGCTGATGGGCTTCATTCTTCGAATCGATAATGCTGCACCAGCTCCCAGGGGCCTCCACGGTACCACCACAGGTCCAGTCCAACGCCTGTTGCCCTGAACGGCGCGAAACCCTCCGAGAGCTCCATCAGCAACCTCCGCGCTGCTGCCGGCTCGACGTTGTTCTGCACCGTGACGTGCGGCTGATGTTTCTGTCGGTCCTGTGGCGTCAGCCATTTTGCCCATTCTTGCGCGAGAGCCCCTCTAAGGGTGGCGAGTTCAGGCGCTTGCAGAGCATAGGCGACCCCGCGGCCGAGGGACCGTAGGCTTGCGACCTCGAGCTGGAATCGGGGCTGCACGACGCAGCGTTCGCTGATCCTGTCCCGGATTGTCTCGACCTGATCGCCTGGGAGATGATGGAACAGAGTCAGATGCGCGGGGATGAAATTCCGCGCGGGAGGAAAGTAGCGCCGTCTCTGCTCGTCGAAGAAGGCGAAGGAGCGCTCGTCGAGGGCGAGCGTGAGGATCAGCGGCGCTGCGCGGGTCATGAAAAGAAAAACCCGGCTCGTGGCCGGGTTGTTTCCGATCAGTAGTTCAGCGCCGCCTTGGCTTCGCGCAGTTGCGCGACGGCCGATTCGGCCGCGTGCTTTGCGGCCGGGTCGTTGGTGGCGTCATAGGCCATTTCGGCCTGGAGGATTTCCTTGTCCAGGATTTCCTGCGTCAGCTCCTCGGCGGGGAGAGCGCGCTCGGCGAGCACCGTGAGCCCGTTCTGATTGATGTCGGCGAAACCGCCGCGAACGAGAATCCGGCGACCATTGCCTGGATTGCTCGTGATGACGAGGAAGCCGGTCTTGAGGGTCGTCATCATCGGCGCATGGCCGGCGAGAACCGTCATGTCGCCTTCGCTCGCAGGCAGGACGACGGCATCGACGGCGCCTGAGAACAGCACGCGCTCGGGAGAGACGAGTTCGAAGTTGAAGGTGGCCATCTGAGCTTCTCGTCATCCGTCCGCTCGGTGGGAGCGGCCCGGGATCGTTGGAGACGGTCTTGGAAAGGCAGGTCCCGGGGCGTGCTGCCGGCACGCCCCGGGACGAGCGCTAAGGTTCAATTAGGCAGCTTCGGCCGCGAGGCGCTGGGCCTTTTCGACGGCTTCCTCGATGGTGCCGACCATGTAGAAGGCAGCCTCGGGAAGGTGATCGTAGTCGCCGTTCACGAGACCCTTGAAGCCCTTGATGGTGTCTTCGAGCGCCACGAGCTTGCCGGGCGAACCGGTGAACACTTCCGCCACATGGAAGGGCTGGGACAGGAAGCGCTCGATCTTGCGGGCACGGGCGACGGTGAGCTTGTCCTCTTCGGAGAGCTCATCCATGCCCAGGATCGCGATGATGTCCTGAAGCGCCTTGTAGCGCTGCAGCACCTGCTGGACCTGACGGGCGACGTTGTAGTGCTCCTCGCCCACGATGGCGGCGGAGAGCATGCGGGAGGTCGAGTCGAGCGGGTCCACGGCCGGGTAGATGCCCTTCTCGGCGATCGAACGCGACAGCACGGTCGTGGCGTCGAGGTGGGCGAAGGAGGTGGCCGGGGCCGGGTCGGTCAGGTCGTCGGCGGGCACATAGATGGCCTGCACCGAGGTGATCGAGCCCTTGGTGGTGGTGGTGATGCGCTCCTGCAGGGCGCCCATGTCCGTGGCGAGCGTCGGCTGGTAGCCCACGGCCGAAGGAATGCGACCGAGAAGCGCCGACACCTCGGAGCCTGCCTGTGTAAAGCGGAAGATGTTGTCCACGAAGAACAGCACGTCCTGACCCTGGTCACGGAAGTGCTCGGCGACGGTGAGACCCGTCAGAGCGACGCGGGCGCGGGCACCCGGAGGCTCGTTCATCTGGCCGTACACGAGGGCGCACTTGGAGCCTGCGGCCGAGCCGTTGTTCTCACGGGGATCGACGTTCACGCGGGACTCGATCATCTCGTGATAGAGGTCGTTGCCCTCACGGGTGCGCTCGCCGACGCCGGCGAACACGGAGTAGCCGCCGTGCGCCTTCGCGACATTGTTGATGAGCTCCATGATGAGGACGGTCTTGCCGACGCCCGCGCCGCCGAAGAGGCCGATCTTACCGCCCTTCGCGTAGGGGGCGAGCAGGTCCACGACCTTGATGCCCGTCACGAGGATCTGGCCCTCGGTGGACTGCTCCGCGTAAGAAGGAGCCGGCTGGTGAATGGCGCGGGCGGTTTCGCCGGCGATAGGGCCTGCTTCGTCCACAGGCTCGCCGATGACGTTCATGATGCGGCCGAGCGTGGCGGTGCCGACCGGCACGGAGATCGGGGCGCCGGTGTCCGTGACTTCCTGGCCGCGCACCAGACCTTCGGAGGTGTCCATGGCGATGCAGCGGACGGTGTTCTCACCGAGCTGCTGAGCCACTTCGAGCACCAGGCGGTTGCCTTGGTTGGTGGTTTCGAGGGCGTTGAGGATCTCGGGCAGGTGGCCGTCGAACTGCACGTCGACGACTGCGCCGATGACCTGCGTGATGTGACCGGCCTTCTTGCCGGCAGTAGCGGTGTTAGCCATGTGAGGCTCCTCTCGGATTCGTCAGAGCGCCTCGGCGCCCGAAATGATTTCGATCAGTTCCTTGGTGATCATCGCCTGACGCGACCGGTTGTAGGTCATCGTCTGTTTCTTGATCATTTCGCCCGCGTTGCGGGTCGCGTTGTCCATGGCGCTCATGCGGGCCCCCTGTTCGGAAGCGGCGTTCTCCAGCAGCGCGCGGAAGATCTGCACGGTGAGGTTGCGCGGCAGAAGCGTGGCCAGGATTTCGCCCTCGTCGGGCTCGTACTCGTAGACGGCATCCGACGCGGTCGTGGAGGCCTCGATCTGCGCCGGAATGATCTGCTGCGCCGTCGGGATCTGCGCAATCACCGAACGGAAGCGCGAGTAGAACAAGGTCGCCACGTCGAATTCACCGGCCTCGAACCGCGCGAGCACCTTCTGGGCGATCATGTCGCCCTGCTCGAAGCCGATCTGCCTTACGGAGCGCAGGTCGATGAACTCGATGATCTGCTCGGCGAACTGACGACGCAGGATGTCGTAGCCCTTTTTGCCCACGCAGATGATTTTGACCGTCTTGCCCTCGGCGAGAAGCCGATTGGCATGGTCGCGGGCGAGACGGGCGATCGAGGAGTTGAATGCGCCGCACAAGCCTCGTTCGGCCGTGCAGACGATCAGGAGATGCACCTGATCGGAGCCCGTACCGGCAAGCAGACGCGGCGTCTCAGGGCCGACAGTGATGCCGGACGCGAGATTGCCGAGCACCGTGGCCATGCGTTCCGCGTAGGGACGCGCGGCCTCCGCCGCAGTCTGCGCGCGGCGCAGCTTCGCGGCGGCCACCATCTGCATGGCCTTGGTGATCTTCTGCGTCGCCTTGACCGAGGCGATGCGGTTACGAAGGTCTTTCAAGCTCGGCATCGAGCGGCCCTACCCTCTCCGGAGTTCCGGCTGGATCTTAGGAAAACGACTTGGCGAAGTTCTGGACGACGTCCTTGAGCTTCGCTTCGGAGTCGCTCGAGAGATCCTTCGAAGCGCGGATCGCTTCGAGGATATCGGCGTGCTTGCCGCGCAGCAGGGCGAGCAAACCTTCCTCGAAAGCGCGCACGCGGTTGAGCGGCAGGTTGTCGAGGTAGCCGTTCACGCCGGCGTAGATCACGGCGACCTGCTCCTCCATCTTCAGCGGCGAGAACTGCGGCTGCTTCAGGAGTTCGGTCAGGCGCGAGCCGCGGTTGAGCAGGCGCTGCGTGGTGGCGTCGAGGTCGGAGCCGAACTGGGCGAAGGCCGCCATTTCGCGGTACTGCGCCAGCTCGCCCTTGATCTTGCCCGCGACCTTCTTCATCGCCTTCGTCTGGGCCGAGGAGCCCACACGCGACACGGAGAGGCCGACGTTCACCGCCGGGCGGATGCCCTGGTAGAACAGATCCGTCTCGAGGAAGATCTGGCCGTCGGTGATGGAAATGACGTTGGTCGGGATATAGGCCGACACGTCGTTCGCCTGCGTCTCGATGACGGGCAGAGCGGTGAGAGAGCCGGCGCCGTTGTCGTCGTTGAGCTTCGCAGCGCGCTCCAGCAGGCGGGAGTGCAGGTAGAACACATCGCCCGGATAAGCCTCGCGGCCCGGAGGACGGCGGAGCAGGAGCGACATCTGGCGATAAGCGACGGCCTGCTTGGACAGATCGTCATACACAATCACGGCATGCATGCCGTTGTCGCGGAAGAACTCGCCCATGGCGCAGCCGGCGAAGGGGGCCAGGAACTGCATCGGGGCCGGGTCGGAAGCGGTCGCGGCGACCACGATCGAGTATTCCAGGGCGCCGTTGTCTTCGAGAGCCTTCACGAACTGAGCGACCGTGGAGCGCTTCTGGCCGACGGCGACGTACACGCAGTACAGCTTCTGCGACTCGTCATCGCCCTGGTTGAGCGGCTTCTGGTTCAGGATCGTGTCGAGAGCGATCGCGGTCTTGCCGGTCTGACGGTCGCCGATGATCAGCTCGCGCTGGCCGCGACCGACCGGGATGAGGGCATCGATGGCCTTGAGGCCCGTCGCCATCGGCTCGTGCACCGACTTACGCGGAATGATGCCGGGAGCCTTCACGTCGACGCGGCGACGCTCGGTCGACTGGATCGGGCCCTTGCCGTCGATCGGGTTACCCAGCGCGTCCACGACGCGGCCGAGAAGACCCTTGCCGACCGGCACGTCCACGATGGCGCCCGTGCGCTTCACCGTCTGACCTTCGGCGATCTCACGGTCTGAGCCGAAGATCACGACGCCGACGTTGTCGGTTTCGAGATTGAGGGCCATGCCGCGCACGCCGCTCTCGAATTCGACCATCTCACCGGCCTGGACCTTGTCGAGGCCATAGCAACGGGCGATACCGTCACCGACGGACAGGACCTGACCGACTTCGGTGACTTCAGCTTCGGTACCGAAGTTCTTGATCTGCTCTTTGAGGATCGCGGAGATCTCAGCGGCTCGAATGTCCATCAGCGGACCTCTTTCATCGCTAGACGAATGGAATTGAGTTTGGTGCGCACCGAGGCATCCACCATGCGGGAGCCCATCTTCACGATGAGGCCGCCGATGAGGCTCGGGTCGATTTTGACGTCGACGGCGACGTCAGCCTTGGCGACGTCGCGCAGCGCCGCCTTGATTTCGTTGAGGACATTGTCCGATGGGGCTTCCGCCAGAATCACCTGAGCCCGGACAATGCCCTTCGCATCGGACACGAGATCCTGATAAGCGCGGATCATGTCCGGAAGAGCAAAGAGGCGGCGCTTGGACGCCACGAGACGGATGAAATTGCCCGCCAGACCCGAAATACCGGCCCTCGTCAGGAGAGCATCCATCGCACGGGACTGCTCTTCCGCCGTGAAGACAGGGTTACGGATCAGGCGCTGCAGATCCTCGCTGGACCGGATCATGCCTTCGAAGCGGCCGAGGTCGCCGGCCACGGCGTCCACGGCATTAGCCTCCCGAGCGAGTTCGAACAGCGCCGATGCGTAGCGCAACGCTACGCCCGACAGGAGGGGTCCTTCATGCGAACCGCTTTGCGCCACGTAATCGTCTCTCTCAAGTTACGGGTTTCGCACCGGCGAGCTTGGAAGCAAGCTGTCGGGAATCCCGTCGGGTCGATGGAAGTGAGCCTTAGGCGGGACCATATCCGCCCGCAGGCGGGGGTGCACTAGCATGGGTTTTCCCAGGACGCAAGGCGAGCTGAGCCAGGAGCGCCCGCTAAAAGTACGGTGAAACCGCTCCGGCGTTCAGTCTTCCAGTTCCAGAACAGCGACCTCGCAATTGGCGAGGTACCGGCCGGTGAGCCGGCTGAAGAAAGTGCCGTGGCCCACGACCGCGATCATTCGTTCCGGCCGGTCCTGGAGCCAGCGCCGGAACTGCCCGACCCGACCTTCGAAGAGATGGCCGGGCTCGTAGACGAATCCGCGCGGGTCCGGCTCCCCCTCGCTGTGCCACCAGACCTCGTCCAGGTGATCGAAGGAGAGATGTGGAAACTCCTGCATCAGAAGGGATGGGGCGCGTCCCACGTCGCAGCTGCTCTCCAGGTGCTCCCGGTGGAGGCATTCCACATGGATCGGCGGCGCGGCGGGATGGTCGCCGAACAGCCCCAGGGTGGTCTGGATCGCGCGGGTGAGCGGCGAGGTGATGACGAGCTCGTAAGCGTACTGACGCAGTTCCCGGGCCCGCTCCTGAACCTGTCTGCGGCCAAGCTCGGTGAGGGGCGCATCGAAATGCAGCGGGTCCTCGCCGGTCTCGGCGAAATGGGCGTTGAAGGTGGATTGGCCATGGCGGATGCAGTGAACGATCTTAGGCATGGTATCTTCGGTAGAGGATCTGGCCCGAAAGGGGAATCCACTTTCGAAACCATCCGAAGCTCTCTTCCTTCATGAGTGCGTTCCTGGCGGCGATCCTTGAGGACGCACCCCAGGAGAAACGCGCTCCGCCCGAATGAGGTACTCCGCCGCGGATGTACCTTTGCGCCCTTGAGAAGCCGGGACCGGCCTCCATCCTTAATGGATGGTTAACCCGAGGGGCTTCGATGCGCCTGTTCGCTGCCTTCACCCTGCTCGCCTTGAGCCTGTTCTGGAGTTATCCGTTCCTGGCGCCGCTCGCTCCGGATCTCGAGAGAACCGTGCGGTCCAAGGTCGCGCCCGCGACGCAGGACGGTGAACCCGTCCTGGTGCTCGCGCCGAAGGACATTCGGGTGCCGCCGGGCGCGACCGTCGCCGTCAGGCTCAAAGAAAACTCTGAGGATCCACGTCGATAGTGACCCGGGTATTGCCCCGCACCTTCGGACAGCGGGCCAGCCAAGAGCGCAGATAGCCCTGGAGGTCGACCTCCCGCTCCGTCTTCACCAGAAGCCTGTAGCGATAACGTCCTCGGATCAGAGCAAGCGGCGCCTCGGCGGGGCCGAGCACCATGACCCCGGGAGGAGGCTCGGTCACCATGGCCATGGCCCGGGCATGGGCTTCGGCCACCTCCCGCTCCTCTGCGGATACGATCAGAGAGGCAAGCCGTCCGAAGGGGGGCAGCCCCGCCATCTCACGGACGCGGGTCTCCTCCTCGTAGAACCGCTCCGCATCGCCGGACACCAGGGCGGCGATGACCGGATGGTCCGGCTGCCAGGTCTGAACGAGGGCCGTCCCCGGCTTCTCGCCGCGCCCGGCACGGCCCGTGACCTGCTGCAGCATCTGGAAGGTGCGCTCGGCGGCCCGCGGGTCGCCCGAGGTAAGGCCGATATCGGCGTCCAGCACGCCGACGAGGGTCATGAGCGGGAAGTTGTGGCCCTTCGCCACGAGTTGGGTGCCGATGACGATATCGACCTGACCCGCAGCGATCGCGGCCAGTTCCGTGCGCAGCCGTTCGGTGCCGCCGGGGAAATCGCTGGAGAGCACGATGGAGCGCTTTTCGGGGAAAAGCTCCGTCACCTCCTCGGCGATCCGCTCCACGCCAGGGCCGCAGGGCACAAGCGAATCGAAACTGCCGCATTCCACGCAGGCCTGAGGCGTGCGCTCCACATGGCCGCAATGATGGCACACAAGGGAGCGCCGGAAGCGATGCTCCACGAGCCAGGCCGAGCAGTTCGGACATTCGTAGCGATGAGCGCAGGCCCGACAGAGGGTGAGCGGCGCGTAACCGCGCCGGTTGAGGAAGAGCAGCGCCTGCTCGCCGCGCCCCACGGTCTCCTCCACGGAAGCGACGAGGGTCGGCGAGAGCCAGCGGCCCTTCGGGATTGGCTCGCGCCTCAGATCCACGGCGCGGATCTGAGGCATGGAACGACCGCCGAAACGCTCCGGCAGCTTCACGTGGCGGTAGCGCCCGCGCTCCACGTTCACGCGGCTCTCGATGGAGGGCGTGGCCGAGGCCAGCACCACCATGGCACCCTCGATCTTGCCCCGCACCACCGCCATGTCGCGGGCGTGGTAATGCACGCCGTCATCCTGTTTGTAGGCGGTCTCGTGCTCTTCATCGACGATGATGAGCGACAGATCCGCGTAAGGCAGGAACAGGGCCGAGCGCGCCCCCGCCACCACCTTCACATCCCCCGATGCTATGGCGGCATAGAGCCGTTCGCGCTTGCGGCCCGTCACCCCTGAATGCCAGGTGGCGGGCTTCACTCCGAAGCGCGCGGCGAACCGGTCGAGGAACTGCGCGGTGAGCGCGATTTCCGGCATCAGGATGAGAGCCTGCCTGCCCTGACGAACCGCCTCGGCCACCGCCTCGAAATAGACCTCCGTCTTGCCGGAGCCCGTGACGCCTTCGAGCAGGATCACGGGCGGATGCTCCTCGCGCATGGCGGCCGCGAGCGCACCGGCCGCATCGCGCTGCCCGTCCGAGAGCTCCGTGTCGCCGAAACCGGGGTTCGGCAGCCCGGCCACCGTCTCCTGGAGCAGGGACAATGTCTCGATCACGCCTTCGTCGATCAGCCCGTCGATGACGCTGTTGCTGACGCCGGCCGCATGCGCGAGCTCGCTCTTCAGGCGCACGACACCGTCCTGCGCGACCTCGATCACTTTCTGCCGCGCGGGCGTCATGCGCTTGGGCCGGTTCGCGGTGAGCCTGACGCCCACGCGCACGACCTCCGTCCGATCCGGATCGGGAAATTTCAGGCTCATGGCAAGGGCCGAGCCCTTGGGCGACAGCGTGTACCAGGAGACCCAATCGATGAACTTGCGCATCTTGGGCGACAGGTTCGGCCCTTCGAGGACGCCCGTCACCTTCTTGAAATTGGCCCCCTGCCCTTCGCGCAGCGACCAGACCACGCCCGCCACCTCGCGGGTCGCGAGCGGCACCTGCACCACGTCGCCTTCCTCGAGCGAGAGGCCATCCGGAACGGCGTAGGAATAGGCCGTGTCCAGCGCCAGCGGGATGAGGACATCGGCGATTTTGGCGGCCATCAGGGAGCAAACAGGTCCATCAAGTGCATCGGCTGATGCTTAGACCCGATTTTCCCTCTCGAAGGCAAGCATGGTCCAACTGACATCCCGCCGACCCAGCATGTCGGAAATGCCAAAGCTCCGCAGAACCCTGAGGCCAATTGCCTCTGCCGCGGCGATCAATTCGTCTGTCGGGACGTGAAACATACGACGTCCCGGAGGAACGGGCCCCCTTCTCACCGTCATGAACAAGCGACCGCCCGGAGCGAGAAGCTCCGCGACTCTCGGAAGCGCCCTCTCGCGCTCATCCTTGTCGAGATGCATCCACACCGCCGTCATCAGGATGAGATCGAAACGGATAGCCTCGGCCTGAAGCCCTGCGAGGTCGGGCAGCGCATCGTCGATCCATGTGACTGCGGGTGAGGGGTGGAGCCTGCGGGCATGCGCACGCAGTTCGGCCGTCGGCTCGGCGGCATGAACTCGAAACCCCTTGAGGGCCAGCGCCGCCGCGTCGCGACCGGTTCCCGCGCCGATATCCAAGGCCCGGCCGACCTGCGGGAGAAGGTCGAGGAGAGGCCCGTAGATCGCCTCGAAGCTGATGCTCTCGTATGATTCGATCAACGAGTCCGCAGCCTCTGCATAGCCTGCGGCTCCCGGCACGGGTGTTCTTACGCCGTTCAAGTGAAGCCTCCTGAGTCTCTGCGCCGAGTTAAATTTCATTTCGTTTCAAAGGCCAACAGGTTCGAACTTTCATCTTTTGGCAAGGTCGAAGGGCAATAATCCGCCTGTGGCAACGGCAAAGACGCAACCTTCAGAGATCGACCTCGTCCTGCCCGGCGCGGAGGATACCCGCCGGGAGGTGACGGCGTGGCTCACATCACTCGCCAAGGAGCGCAGGTTGTCGCCCAAGACCGTGGAGGCCTATGCCCGGGACCTCCGCCAGTTCCTGACTTTTCTCACGCAGCACCTGGGGGAACAGCCGAGCATCAGAGCCATTCTCGGCCTGAAGCCCCTCGACATCCGCTCTTTTCTCGCCTCCCGCCGCATGAAGGCGGTCGGGAGCCGGTCTCTCATGCGCCAGCTCTCGGCGCTTCGCTCCTTCGCGCGCTACCTGGAACGTGAAGGCCACGGCACCGCCTCGGCCTTTGCGGCGATTCGCAGTCCGAAGACGGACAAGAACCTGCCGCGCCCCCTCTCCGCCTCGTCCGCCGTGGCCGTGACGGACAAGGAGGCGCGCGCGTCCGAGGACCGCAAACCATGGATCCTGGCGCGCGATGCCGCCGTGCTCTCCCTGCTCTATGGCGCGGGCCTGCGTATTTCCGAAGCGCTCGGCCTTCAGCGCCGCGACGCGCCTGTCAGCGGCGTCGATTCGATCACGGTGACCGGCAAGGGCGGCAAGGTGCGCAGCGTTCCCGTGCTTCCGGCGATCCAGCGGGCCGTGGAGGAGTACCTGCACCTCTGCCCTTATGCGATCCCGCCGGAAGGCCCGCTCTTCCTCGGCGCGCGCGGCGGCCCGCTCTCGCCGCGCATCATCCAGATGGCGGTGGAGGAACTGCGCGGCGCCCTCGGCCTGCCCGACAGCGCGACGCCCCATGCCCTGCGCCATTCCTTCGCCACGCATCTTCTCGCCAGGGGCGGCGATCTGCGCGGCATCCAGGAATTGCTGGGCCACGCCTCGCTCTCGACCACGCAGCTCTACACGAAGGTCGATGCGGCGCGGTTGATGGACGCCTTCGATGCCGCGCATCCGCGGGCGCGGGTGAAGTAAGCGCCCGCGCATCATTCCGGACGGCGTGAGCCGATTCGGGGTCAGGCCAGGCCGCCTGCCGCGAGTTCAGGAGCCCAAGGCTGGTGACGACATGTGATGGACAGAGGGTCCGATGCTCCCTTCTTGAATGAGCGCATCGTCTGGAGCGGACCCGAAGGGCCGCGTCAGCGAAAACCGGGTCCACTTTTCCGCACGATGCGCTAGAAGGCCGTCGCCATTGTGGATCGTGGCCTTCGCCGGGATGGCGGTGCTTGCCAGGTCATACGATCCCGGATCTGCGCTCCGCTTCGTCCGGGACGGTGGGTTTACTCGGCGGCGACGGCTCGCGCCAGGAGCTGGCGCGCGGCAGGGCCGATATCGCCCTTCGTCCAGTGAGGACGGCAGACGGAGACGTAGCGGCTCTCGCCGCCGATCTCGATCACTGGGCCGGACCGCACGGGCTCTCCGGAGGGGTCGAATTTCAGGATCATCGTGGCCTTGCGGCCGCAATGACAGAGCTGTTTGATTTCCTGGAAGTCATCGGCCAGGGCCATCATTGTCACGATGGCGTCGCTGAACAACGCGCCGTAGACGTTGTTCTTGAGCCCATAGGCCATGACCGGAATGCCGAGCTCGTCGACGATCCAGGCGAGTTGGCGGACCTGGTCCGCCGTCATGAACTGCACCTCGTCGATGAGGACCGCCGTCACCTTCTTCCTGGCGTGCTCGGCCGCCACGATGGCGTCGATGGCGTCGTTCCTCCTCAGAACGATCGCATCGGCTTCGATGCCGATGCGCGATTTCACCTTGCCGACGCCGCAGCGGTCATCGATGGGGCTGGAGAACAGCAGCACGTGGCCGCCGTTCTCGATGTAGTTGTGACGAACCTGCAGGAGATGCGTGGTCTTGCCCGCATTCATCACCGAGTAGAGGAAGTGGAGTTTTGCCATGAAGCCATATTACATATGGATGGCGCGCTTCTCCACTGCGAGTGCCGCTTCCTTCACAGCTTCGGCAAGCGTCGGGTGCGCATGGCAGGTGCGGGCCATATCTTCCGACGAGGCGCCGAATTCCATGGCGATGGCAGCCTCGTGGATGAGGTTGCCGGCCTCGGGGCCGATGATGTGTACGCCGAGAACCTTGTCGGTGGCCGCATCCGCCAGGATCTTCACGAATCCGTCCGTGGTGCGGTTCACCTTGGCCCGACCGTTCGCCGTAAAGGGGAACTTGCCGACATTATAGGCGATGCCGGCCGCCTTCAGCTCTTCCTCGGTCTTGCCCACGGAGGCGACCTCCGGGAACGTGTAGACCACGCTCGGAATCACGTCGTAGTTCACATGGCCCGCCTTGCCGGCGATGATCTCGGCCACCGCGACGCCCTCGTCCTCGGCCTTGTGGGCGAGCATCGGACCGGCGATCACGTCGCCGATGGCATAGATCCCGGTGACGTTGGTTGCGAAATGCTCGTCCGTTTGAACCCGTCCGCGGTTGTCGAGCTGGACGCCCAAATGGTCGAGGCCAAGGCCCTGGGTATAGGGCACGCGGCCCACCGCGACGAGTACGACATCAGCCTCGATGGTCTCTGCGGCTCCGCCGGCAGCAGGCTCGTAGGTGAGCGTCGCACCGTTGCCGGTCTTCTCGATGCCGGTGACCTTCGCCCCGAGCTTGAACGCGAAGCCCTGCTTGGACAGGATGCGCTGAAAGTTCTTGGCAACCTCGGCGTCCATGCCGGGCAGGATGCGGTCGAGATATTCGACGACGGTGACCTCGGCACCGAGGCGGCGCCACACCGAGCCGAGCTCCAGACCGATGACGCCGGCGCCGATGACCACGAGATGCTTCGGCACGCTCTCGAGCTCGAGGGCGCCTGTGGAGGACACCACCACCTTCTCGTCGATCTCGATGCCGGGCAGACGCGTCACGTCCGAACCCGTGGCGATGAGAATGTTCTTAGTTTCCAGGAGTTGGTTGGAGCCGTCCTCCGACGTCACTTCGACCTGACCGACCGCGGCAATGCGCGCGATGCCGTGGAAGGCATCGATCTTGTTCTTCTTCAGCAGGAACTCGACGCCCTTGGTGTTCCCATCGACGCCCTCCTGCTTGAAGGATTGCATCTTCTGCAGATCCAGCGTCGGCGCGCTGACGCCGATGCCGAGATCGGCGAAGTGTTTCGCGTCCTCGAACATATGCGACGCATGGAGCAGCGCCTTCGAGGGAATGCAGCCGACGTTGAGGCAGGTGCCGCCGTGGGCCTTGCGTTTTTCGACGACAGCGGTCTTGAGGCCGAGCTGCGCGGCCCGGATGGCAGCCACGTAGCCGCCCGGGCCGGTGCCGATGACGATGAGATCGTAGGACATGGGAGTTATCCCCTTGGACGTCATGGCCGGGCATATCTCGGCCATCCACGTCTTAGGACGGCCGCCCGGCATAGAGGGCGGGATGCCCGGCACGGGGCCGGGCATGACGAGGTGTTTTGCTTACAGGTCGAGAACGAGGCGGGCCGGATCTTCCAGGGCCTCCTTGATCCGCACGAGGAATGTCACGGCTTCCTTGCCGTCGACGATGCGGTGATCGTAGGAGAGCGCGAGATACATCATCGGGCGCACGACCACCTGACCGTTACGGACCACCGGGCGCTCCTCGATGCGATGCATGCCGAGAATGCCGGATTGCGGTGCGTTGAGGATCGGGGTCGACATGAGCGAACCGTAGATGCCACCGTTGGTAATGGTGAAGGTGCCGCCCTGCATCTCGTCGATACCGAGCTTGCCGTCACGGGCGCGGCGGCCGAAATCGGCGATGGTCTTCTCGATGCCGGCGACCGAAAGCAGATCCGCGTCGCGCACCACCGGAACCACGAGGCCCTTCTCGGTGCCGACCGCGATGCCGATGTGGTAGTAGTTCTTGTAGACGATGTCCGTGCCGTCGATCTCGGCGTTGACTGCCGGAACGTCCTTCAGGGCCTGGATCACGGCCTTGGTGAAGAAGCCCATGAAACCGAGCTTGGTGCCGTGCTTCTTCTCGAAGATGTCCTTGTACTGACTGCGCAGCGACATGACGGCGCTCATGTCCACGTCATTGAACGTGGTGAGCATGGCGGCAGTGTTCTGCGCGTCCTTGAGGCGGCGCGCGATGGTCTGGCGCAGCTTCGTCATCTTCACGCGCTCTTCGCGCTCGGCATCGACCGGAGCGGAGGGTGAGCGGACCGAAACCGGAGCGGCAGGCGCTGGAGCGGCGCCGCCGGTCGCGATGGCAGCCAGCATGTCGCCCTTGGTCACGCGGCCATCCTTGCCGGTGCCGCCGACATTGGCCGGATTCACGCCGCTTTCGGCGGCGAGACGGGCCACGGCCGGGCCGTGATCCTTGGCGGCGCCGGGAGCCGCCGGAGCGGGGGCAGCGGGAGCCGGGGCCGCAGCAGTCGCAGGGGCTTCGGCCTTGGGGGCTGCGGCGGGGGTGGAAGCAGCGGCGCCTCCTTCGACGATGGAGCCGAGCACTGCGCCCGGGGACACGGTCTCTCCGTCCTTCGCCACGATTTCGCCGAGAGTACCGCTCGCGGGTGCGTTGACTTCGAGGGTGACCTTGTCGGTTTCGAGCTCGAGAACAGGCTCGTCGGCCTTCACGGGATCGCCGGGCTTCTTGAACCAGCGGCCGATGGTGGCCTCTGAAACGGATTCGCCGAGAGTGGGTACGCGGATTTCGGTTGCCATGATCGTTCTAGTCTTTGTCTGAGCTTACTTTAAGCCCGGGGAAGGGGTGAGAGCTTTCGCGACTTTACGCCGCGAAAGCCTCGTCGAGGAATGCCTGCAGCTGGGTGAGGTGCTTGGACATCATGCCGGTCGCGGTCGCGGCGGAAGCGGGCCGGCCCGCATAGCGCGGACGGTCCACTTTGGAGCCTGCCGTCTTGAGCACCCATTCGAGGTAGGGTTCGACGAAGCCCCAGGAGCCCATGTTCTTTGGCTCCTCCTGGCACCACACCACGTCAGCCTTCTTGAAGCGGGCGAGTTCGGCTGCCAGTGACTTGGCCGGGAACGGGTAGAGCTGTTCGACGCGAAGCAGATAAACATCGTCGATGCCCCTCTTCTCGCGCTCCTCGAGCAGATCGTAATAGACCTTGCCCGTGCAGATCACGACGCGCCGGATCCTGTCGTCCTTCACGAGCTTGATGCCGTCGCGGCCCGCCTGAGCATCGTCCTGGAGGACGCGGTGGAAGGACGTCCCTTCCGAGATCGCGGCGAGCGTTGAGGTGCAGCGCTTGTGACGCAGCAGGCTCTTCGGCGTCATCAGGATCAGCGGCTTGCGGAAGTCGCGCTTCAGCTGACGCCGCAGGATGTGGAAATAGTTGGCGGGCGTCGAGCAGTAGGCCACCTGCATGTTGTCCTCGGCGCACATCTGGAGAAAACGCTCCAGGCGTGCGGAGGAATGCTCGGGACCCTGGCCCTCGTAGCCGTGGGGCAGAAGGCAGACGAGGCCCGACATGCGCAGCCACTTGCGCTCGCCCGACGAGACGAATTGGTCGAACACCACCTGCGCCCCGTTGGCGAAGTCGCCGAACTGCGCCTCCCACAGGGTCAGGGCATTCGGCTCGGAGAGGGTATAGCCGTACTCGAAGCCCAGTACCGCCTCTTCGGAGAGCATCGAGTTGATGACCTCGTAGCGGGCCTGGTTCTCGTCGATATGGTTGAGATTCGTGTAGCGCTCCTCGTTCTCCTGGTCGGTGAGAACCGAGTGGCGCTGCGAGAAGGTGCCGCGCTCGCAGTCCTGGCCGGAGAGGCGCACCCGATGGCCTTCCACGAGCAGCGAGCCGAAGGCGAGCGCCTCGGCCATGGCCCAGTCGAGGCCCTCACCTGTTTCCAGCATCTTCTTGCGGTTGTCGAGGAAGCGCTGGATCGTGCGGTGTACGTGGAAGCCTTCCGGAACCGTGGTCAGCGCCTTGCCGATCTTCTGCAGCGTCTCGGCCGACACGCCGGTCTTGCCGCGGCGCGGATCGTCCTGATCCTCGCGCACCGCTTTCAAGCCCGACCAGCGGCCATCGAGCCAGTCGGCTTTGTTGGGCTTGTAGTTGGAGGCAATGTCGAACTCGGCGTCGAGCTTCGAGCGCCAGCTCGACTTCATCTCCTCGACCTCGCCTTCGGTGACGATACCCTCGGCGATGAGCTTCTTGGTGTAGATTTCGGTGATCGAGGGATGCGACCGGATCTTGCGGTACATCAGCGGCTGGGTGAAGGACGGCTCGTCGCCCTCGTTGTGGCCGAAGCGACGATAGCAGAACATGTCGATCACGACAGGCTTCTGGAAGCGCTGGCGGTATTCGGTCGCGACCTTGGCGGCGAACACGACCGCCTCCGGATCGTCTCCATTGACGTGGAAGATCGGCGCCTCGACCATCTTCGCCACATCGGAAGGATAAGGCGAGGAGCGTGAGAAGCGCGGATCGGTGGTGAAGCCGATCTGATTGTTGATGATGAAGGAAATCCAACCGCCGGTGCGGTGACCTCGCAAGCCCGAAAGCCCGAAGCACTCGGCAACGACGCCCTGCCCGGCGAAAGCCGCATCACCGTGGATCAGAAGCGGCATGACCGCGCCGCGATTGTCGGGCGTACAGCCATGCTGATCCTGCTTGGCGCGGACCTTGCCGAGCACCACGGGATTGACGATCTCCAGATGCGAGGGGTTCGCCGTGAGCGACAGGTGAACGTTGTTGCCGTCGAAGGCGCGGTCCGAGGATGCGCCGAGATGGTACTTCACGTCGCCGGAGCCCTCCACGTCATCGGGGGCGAAGGAGCCGCCCTTGAACTCGTGGAACAGGGCCCGGTGCGGCTTGCCCATGACCTGGGTCAGCACGTTGAGGCGGCCGCGATGGGCCATGCCGAGCACGATTTCCTTCACTCCGAGAGTGCCGCCGCGCTTGATGATCTGCTCGAGCGCCGGAATGAGCGACTCGCCGCCATCGAGGCCGAAGCGCTTGGTGCCGGTGTATTTGAGGTCGAGGAACTTCTCGAAGCCCTCTGCTTCGACCAGCTTGTTGAGGATGGCGCGCTTGCCCTCCTTCGTGAAGGTGATCTCCTTATCGGGGCCTTCGATCCGCTCCTGGATCCAGGCCTTCTCGACCGGATCGGAGATATGCATGAACTCGACGCCCACCGTCTGGCAGTAGGTGCGATCGAGAATCGCGACGATCTCGCGGATGGTTCCGAACTCGAGGCCGAGCACGTTGTCGAGAAAGATCTTGCGGTCCCAGTCGGCCTCAGAGAAGCCGTAATGAGACGGATGCAGTTCCTGATCGTTCGGGCGCGGGTTGATGTCCAGGGGATCGAGCTTGGCATGGAGATGACCGCGCACGCGATAGGCGCGGATCAGCATGATGGCGCGCACGGAATCACGGGTCGCCTGCTGCACGTCGGCCTGACTGATCTCGACGCCCTTGTCCTTCGCCTTCGCCTTGATCTTGTCCCCGACGGCCTTCTCGACCTCGGTCCAGTTGCCGTCGAGCGCGGAAATCAGCTCGCCGTTCGCGTGAACCGGCCAGTTCGGCTTTTCCCAAGAAGGCCCCTTTGCCGCCTTCTCGACAGCCTGCTTGTCGTCCTTCAGCGCGCCGAAGAAGGCCTGCCACTCGGCATCCACCGAGGACGGATCCTTCTCGTAGCGTGCGTGGAGCTCCTCGATATAGGACGCATTCGCCCCATAGAGGAAAGCGGTGTTCAGGAAGTTTTCGTTGGCGTCTTGGCGTGCCATGGCAACCTACAATCCAAAAGCTGATTGGCCGCCCCGACATCGGGGCGGCCGTTTGTTCGTTATTGGCCCTTGAGGACCTCGACCAAAGTCTTGCCGAGGCGCGCCGGGGACGGCGACACGCGGATGCCCGCCGCCTCCATGGCGGCGATCTTGTCTTCCGCGCCGCCCTTGCCGCCGGAGATGATCGCGCCGGCATGGCCCATGCGGCGTCCGGGAGGAGCCGTGCGGCCCGCGATGAAGCCGACCATCGGCTTCTTGCGACCCTTCTTGGCTTCCCGGGCGATGAACTCGGCCGCCTCTTCCTCGGCCGAGCCGCCGATCTCGCCGATCATGATGATCGACTCGGTCTTCGGGTCGGAAAGGAACATGTCGAGCATGTCGATGAACTCGGTGCCCTTCACCGGGTCGCCGCCGATGCCGACGGCGGTGGTCTGCCCGAGACCTTCGTTCGTGGTCTGGAACACGGCCTCGTAGGTGAGCGTGCCGGAACGGGACACAATGCCGACGGAGCCGGGCTTGAAGATGTTTGCCGGCATGATGCCGATCTTCGATTCACCCGCAGTGACGATACCGGGGCAGTTCGGACCGATGAGGCGCGACCTGGAGCCCGAGAGCGCGCGCTTCACCTTCACCATGTCCTGCACCGGAATGCCTTCCGTGATGCAGACGATGAGCGGGATCTCGGCGGCGATCGCCTCGCAGATGGCATCGGCCGCACCCGGCGGCGGAACATAGACCACGGAGGCGTCGGCGCCGGTCGCCTCGCGGGCTTCCATGACCGTATCGAACACGGGCAGACCCAGATGCGTGGAGCCGCCCTTGCCCGGCGAAGTGCCGCCGACCATCTTGGTGCCGTAGGCGATGGCCTGCTCGGAGTGGAAGGTCCCGTTCTTGCCGGTGAAGCCCTGGCAGATGACCTTGGTGTTCTTGTCAATCAGGATGGACATCAGCTCGAAACCTTACTTTCCGCCGCGCACGGCGTTCACGATCTTCTGGGCGGCGTCGTCGAGGTCGTCAGCCGGGATCACGTTGAGGCCGGATTCGCGGATGATCTTCTTGCCCTCTTCCACGTTCGTGCCCTCGAGGCGCACCACCAGCGGAACCTGCAGGCCGACCGCCTTCACGGCGGCGAGAACACCGCGGGCGATGACGTCGCACTTCATGATGCCGCCGAAGATGTTGACGAGGATGCCCTTCACGTTCGGGTCGGCGGTGATGATCTTGAAGGCGGCCGTCACCTTCTCCTCGGACGCGCCGCCGCCTACATCGAGGAAGTTCGCCGGCTCCTCGCCGTAGAGCTTGATGATGTCGAGCGTCGCCATGGCGAGGCCCGCGCCGTTGACCATGCAGCCGATGGTCCCTTCGAGAGCGATATAGGCGAGGTCGTACTTGGAGGCCTCGATCTCCTTCTCGTCCTCCTCCGTGACGTCGCGCAGGGCGACGACGTCCGGATGACGGTAGAGCGCGTTGCCGTCGAAGGAGATCTTCGCGTCGAGGCACTTGAGATGACCGTCCTTGGTGACGATCAGCGGGTTGATCTCGAGCATCTCCATGTCCTTCGCGGTGAAGGCCGTGTAGAGCTTCGTGACCAGGTCCTCGGCTTCCTTGGCGAGCGGGCCCTTCAGGCCCAGAGCCTTGGCGACCGTGCGGCCGTGATGCGGCATGATGCCGGTGGCCGGATCGACGGAGAAGGTGACGATCTTCTCAGGGGTATCGTGCGCGACCTGCTCGATATCCATGCCGCCTTCCGTCGAAACGACGAAGGAGACCTGGCCCGTGGCGCGGTCGACGAGCATGGAGAGATAGAGCTCGCGCTCGATATCGGAGCCGTCCTCGATGTAGAGGCGGTTGACCTGCTTGCCGGCGTCGCCGGTCTGCACGGTCACGAGGGTCTTGCCGAGCATCTGCTGGGCGAAGAGCTTCACCTCGTCGACGGACTTGGCGAGGCGCACGCCGCCCTTCTCGCCGGCCTCGGACTCCTTGAACTTGCCCTTGCCGCGGCCGCCCGCATGGATCTGGGACTTCACGACCCAGAGGGGTCCGCCGAGCTTGTTGGCGGCGGCTTCCGCCTCGTCGGCGGAGAAGATGGCGACGCCATTGGAGACGGGCAGGCCGAATTCCCTCAGGATGGCTTTGCCCTGGTATTCATGGATGTTCATATGTTTTCCTCTCCGTCATGCCTGGGCCCGGCCCGGGCATCCACGCCCAGGAGGCGTGGCGGTTAAAGACGTGGATGGCCGGCGCGTGGCCGGCCATGACGTACAGCGTTTACGCAAGCGACGGGTTGATCTGCTTGCAGGCGTCCACGAGGCCCTGCACGGAGGCCACCGACTTTTCGAACATGGCTTTCTCTTCCGCCGAGAACTCGACCTCGACGACGCGCTCCACCCCGTTCTCGCCGATCACGATCGGCACCCCGACGAACATGTCCTTCACGCCGTACTGGCCGGTCAGGTAGGCGGCGCAGGGCAGAACCCGCTTCTTGTCCTTCAGGTAGCTCTCGGCCATCGCAATGGCGGAAGCAGCCGGAGCGTAGAAGGCGGAGCCGGTCTTGAGCAGGTTGACGATCTCGCCGCCGCCCTTGCGGGTACGCTCGACCATGGCGTCGAGTTTCTCCTGCGAGGTCCAGCCCATCTTCACAAGGTCGGGCAGCGGAATGCCGGCGACGGTGGAGTAGCGCACCAGCGGCACCATGTCATCGCCGTGGCCGCCGAGCACGAAGGCGGTCACGTCCTCGACAGACACGTTGAACTCCTCGGCCAGGAAGTGGCGGAAGCGGGCCGAGTCGAGGACGCCGGCCATGCCGACGATCTTCTCAGGCTTCACCCCGGAGAACTTCTGAAGGGCCCACACCATCGCGTCGAGCGGGTTGGTGATGCAGATGACGAAGGCGTTCGGAGCGTATTGCTTGATGCCGTTGCCGACCGCTTCCATGACCTTCAGGTTGATGCCGATCAGGTCATCGCGGCTCATGCCGGGCTTGCGCGGCACGCCGGCGGTCACGATGATCACGTCGGCGCCTTCGATGGCGGCATAGTCGTTCGCGCCCTTGTACCGGGCATCGAACCCGTCGACCGGCGCGGATTCCGCGATATCGAGACCTTTGCCCTGGGGAATACCTTCCGCGATATCGAAGAGAACGACGTCGCCGAGTTCCTTCAAGCCGACGAGATGGGCGAGGGTTCCGCCGATCTGGCCTGCACCGATGAGCGCGATCTTTTTCCGGGCCATGGTCTGTCCTTGGATGTTGGTAAGGCTGGCGCCTTATGAAAGGTGGCGCTGTTTGACACCAGAAATGGGGACGCTTCAAGCCAGCAAAAGGTTAACCAGCAAGGCTTTGGGGCAGTTCTGGTTAACCCATTGGCTCGACCAGGGCCAATTCATGATGTTCTTCAAGGGCTTAGGGGCGCGCACCTGCTGCCAATTTTCCTGTTACATTTCCCTAAAAATGTAACTTGCACTAGACGGTACCAAGTTCGAGAGACCTGAGGACGACCCTGATCATAGCCGCCAGACGCTGATCCAGAATGTCCTGAGGCACCTCCGCGTCCAGGCGCACGGTCAAGGGGTTGATGAAGCGGTAGACTGCGTCACTGATGAAGGCGAGCGCTCTTTCCCGATCCCGAGGATCGAACTTGCCCGTGACGATGCCCTCGTCCAGCACGCGCTCGATGAGAACCCTCATCCGGGAGCGGTGCTTGCGAACGAGGGCCCGGGAGGTCTCCGTAGCGGAGCAATAGACGTCGAAGAGGTGCCGGTCCTCCTTCAGCAGCTCCCTATGCGTGCGGGCCCAAGCCTGGATCAGGCGCTCCAGCTTGTCGTCCGCCGGATCGGGGGAATCAGCGATGTCGGCGACGATCGCCTCCATCCGCCGCAGCCACTGGCCCGCCACCGCGTCGATGAGCGCCGCCTTGGACGCGAAGTAACGGTACACATTGGCATGGGTCATGCCGGCGGCATCGGCGATGCCGACCACCGTCACGTGCCTGGGTCCGAACCGCTTGAGCTGGTCGGCGGCGATGGTCAGCAGCCGGCTGTCCGCCGGAGCATCGGCCTCCATGATCCGCTGGACGGAGGCGCGTGACCGCTTCATGTCTCGACCAGCCCCTCCGAACTGCCGGACTCGTCTCGCCCGTGGGGAAGCGCAAGATACTCCTCCGAGCGCATCTCGATGAGGCGCGACACGGTGCGGTCGAACTCGAACGCCTCGCGGCCCGCGTCGGCGCAATAGAGCTCGTGAGCCTCGGCTTCGGCCGAGGCGAGAAGCTTCACGCGAGCATCGTAGAGGGCATCGACGAGCATGATGAAGCGCTTGGCCTCATTGCGGCGCTCGAAGGTCATTCTGGGGATGTTTTCGAGAATGACCGTTTCGAACTCGTCGGCAATCGCGAGATAATCGGCGGCTCCGAGAGGCTTGGAACAGAGATCCTCGAAGGAGAACCGGGCGACACCGGAGGCGGCCTGCGGCACCTCGACCGGATGGCCCTTCACGGTGAGCGTCACCGGCCTGCCCTGCTCGCGACCGGTCAGGCCCTTGAAGGCGCGGGTGAGCGCCGCATGGGATCGCTCGTCGGCAGGCGCGTGGAATACTGGGCCGCCGGCGAGCTTTTCGAGCCGAAAATCCGTGCGGGATTCGAGCTTCACGACATTCATCCGCTCCTGCAGAAGCGTAATGAAGGGCAGGAAAAGAGCCCGGTTGAGGCCGCCTTCGTAGAGATGCTGCGGCTCGACATTGGAGGTGGCCACCACCACGACCCCATGGGCGAAGAGCGCCGTGAACAGCCGCCCTAAGATCATTGCATCGGCGATGTCGGTGACGGTGAATTCGTCGAAGCAGAGAACCCAGGCCTCCGCGGCCAGGGCCTCGGCGACAGGAGCGATGGGATCGTCCCCCTTCACCGCGCCTGTCTTCAGCTTCTGCCGGAAATCGTGAATGCGCTCATGAACGTCGGCCATGAAGGCGTGGAAATGGACCCGGCGCTTGCGCCTGACCGGCAGCGCCTCGAAGAACAGGTCCATGAGCATGGTCTTGCCGCGCCCCACCGAGCCCCAGACGTAGAGCCCTTTCGGCGGGACCGGATTCTTCTTGCCGAAGAGCCATCCCAGGGCGCTGGGCTTGCGGGCGAGGCGGTAACCGCCGAGGCTTTCGGCCAGCGCCTCGAGCTGCCGCAGGAGCTTTACCTGCGCCGGGTCGCGCTCGATCGCGCCCGAGGACACGAGCGCATCGTAGCGAGCGGTGATGGATTGCGGCGGATGGAAATCGGTATCGGTCACGGGCTCACCGATACCGTCCACCTGACGGGAGGGCAACGTGATTATCGCGCCAGCGACAGCGGAGCGCCGGACTTGGCGAGCACACCGGAGAGCGAGGCGGAGGAGCCGCGCAGGCGCGCCGCGACGGAGCCGCCGGTCTGGTAGAGATAAACCTCACCATTGCGATAGTCCCAGGCATTCACCTTCGACAGGTCCTGATTGGAGCAACCCGAGGCGGAAGCCCGGTAGAGGTCGAGCGCAGGCGAGCTTGAGAGCTGGATGCGGCAGGTCTTGCCGGAAGCCTCCCGAACGGTCCAGTTGCCGACCATCGCCGTGCGGCTGGAGGGGGCGGCAGGTGCCGGCGCGGCGGCCGGCGGCAATCCGGCGATCTCCGCTCCGGGAGCGGGCGCCAGTTCCGATCCCAGGGGGTCGGGTGCGCCGGCGAGAGGCGGCAGCGGCTGCCCCTCGATGGGCGCGAGCGGCGCAGACTCGACCGGACCGGACGGCACGGCCTCGATCGGCGCGGGCGATGCAGGTGCTGCGGAAGCGCTGCGCATGGACGGTCCGCCGAAGCGCGTGGAGGAGCACGCGCTGAGCGCCAGCGTGGAGCAGAGCGTTGCGGTCACGATCCAGAAAGGGCTCTTCATTGTGGTCCTCTTGTTGCTTGGTCGCCAGACGCACGAGGTTTCAGCAGCACGGTCCGGAGGAGCCGGGCGTGCGCCGAAGGAATCCGGTGGCCCGAAACTATGGGAACCATACCGACAAAAAAAGGCGCACGAGGCGCCTTTTCGAAGAAGTGTTGCAAAGAAGCGTCACACGGCCCGCGCGACCATCATCTTCTTCACCTCGGCGATGGCCTTCGCCGGGTTCAGGCCCTTGGGGCAGGTGTTGGCGCAGTTCATGATCGTGTGGCAGCGGTAGAGCCGGAACGGATCGTGCAGGTTGTCGAGCCGCTCGCCGGTGGCCTCGTCGCGGCTGTCGATGAGCCAGCGATAGGCCTGGAGCAGGGCCGCGGGTCCCAGGAAGCGGTCGCCGTTCCACCAATAGCTGGGGCAGGAGGTGGTGCAGCAGGCGCAGAGGATGCACTCGTAGAGGCCGTCCAGCTTGGAACGCTCCTCCGGCGTCTGGCGCCACTCGGTCTCGGGCTCTGCGGTCTCCGTCTGCAGCCAGGGCTGGATGGAGGCGTGCTGGGCGAAGAAGCTGGTGAGATCGGGCACCAGATCCTTGAGCACCGGCATGTGCGGCAGCGGATAGATCTTGATCGAATCCGACTCGCAATCCTCGATGCCCAGCGTGCAGGCCAGCGTGTTCTTGCCCATGATGTTCATGGCGCAGGACCCGCAGATGCCCTCGCGGCAGGAGCGGCGGAAGGTCAGGGTGGAATCGACGTTGTTCTTGATCCACAAAAGCGCGTCGAGAACCATCGGGCCGCAATCGTCCCGGTCGATGTAATAGGTATCGATGCGCGGATTGGCGCCGTCGTCGGGATTCCAGCGATAGATGCGGAACTCCTGGACGTTGGTGGCGCCTGCCGGCTTCGGCCAGGTCCTGCCTTCGGTGTACTTGGAGTTCTTGGGAAGCGTGAACTGAGCCATCGTTTTTCCGTCTTCCTTAGTACACGCGAGCCTTCGGCTCGATGTACTGGATGTCGTTCGACATGGTGTAGGTGTGCACCGGGCGGTAATCGAGGGTCACCTTGTGGGTGTTGTCATCGAGCCATGCCAGGGTGTGCTTCATCCAGTTCTTGTCGTCGCGCTCGGGGAAGTCCTCGCGGGCATGCGCACCGCGCGATTCCTCGCGGTTGGCCGCGCCTTCCATGGTGACGACCGCCTGCCCGATCAGATTGTCGAACTCGAGCGTCTCGAGCAGGTCGGTGTTCCAGATGAGCGAGCGGTCCGTGACCTTGATGTCGGAGGCCGCGCTCCACACGTCGTGGATGAGCTTCTTGCCCTCCTCCAGGATCTCGCCGGTGCGGAACACCGCGCAGTTGTTCTGCATGGTCTTCTGCATATCGAGACGCAGTTGCGCGGTCGGCGTGGAGCCGTTGGCATAGCGGAACTTATCGAGGCGAGAGAGCGCCAGCTCGTCGGCGCCCTTGGGCAGGTCCGCGTGACGGGCATTCGGCTCCAGGATCTCGGCGCAGCGCAGACCCGCCGCGCGGCCGAACACCACGAGGTCGATGAGCGAGTTCGAGCCCAGGCGGTTCGCGCCGTGCACGGACACGCAGGCCGCCTCGCCGAGGGCCATGAGACCCGGCACCACCGTGTCGGGGTTGCCGTTCTTCAAGGTGAGCACCTCGCCGTGATAGTTCGTCGGGATGCCGCCCATGTTGTAGTGTACGGTCGGCAGAACCGGGATCGGCTCCTTCGTCACGTCGACGCCCGCGAAGATCTTCGCGCTTTCCGAAATGCCGGGCAGGCGTTCGTGCAGGATCTTCGGATCGAGGTGGTCGAGGTGCAGGTAGATGTGGTCCTTGTTCTTGCCCACGCCGCGGCCGGCGCGGATTTCCATGGTCATGGAGCGGGATACCACGTCGCGGGAGGCGAGGTCCTTGGCGGAGGGCGCATAGCGTTCCATGAAGCGCTCGCCTTCCGAGTTCGTGAGATAGCCCCCCTCGCCGCGCGCACCCTCGGTGATGAGGCAGCCCGCGCCGTAGATACCGGTGGGATGGAACTGCACGAATTCCATGTCCTGAAGCGGCAGGCCTGCGCGCAGCACCATGGCATTGCCGTCGCCAGTGCAGGTGTGCGCCGAGGTCGCCGAGAAGTAGGCGCGCCCGTACCCGCCCGTGGCGAGGATCGTCATATGGGCGCGGAAACGGTGAATCTCGCCGGTGGACTGATTGAGCGCCACGACGCCGATGCAGCGGCCTTCCGCATCCATCATCAGGTCGAGAGCGAAATACTCGATGAAGAAGTTCGTCTGGTTCTTCACCGCCTGGCCATAGAGCGTGTGCAGGATCGCATGGCCCGTGCGGTCGGCGGCGGCGCAGGTGCGCTGGGCAGTGCCCTTGCCGTATTCGGTCGTCATGCCGCCGAACGGCCGCTGGTAGATCTTGCCCTCCGCCGTGCGGGAAAAGGGAACGCCCCAATGCTCCAGCTCATAGACGGCGGCGGGCGCGTTGCGCACCAGATACTCGATGGCATCCTGGTCGCCGAGCCAGTCGGACCCCTTCACCGTGTCGTACATGTGCCAGCGCCAGTCGTCCGGACCCATGTTGCCGAGCGAGGCGGAGATGCCGCCCTGCGCCGCGACCGTATGCGAGCGGGTGGGAAACACCTTGGTGATGCATGCGGTGCGCAAGCCCGCCTGCGAGCAGCCGACGGTGGCGCGAAGACCCGCACCGCCCGCGCCCACGACCACCACGTCGAAGGTGTGATCGATGATGTCATAGGCCTTGCCGTTGATGGCCGGGCCATTCGTTGCTTGAGCCATGAGAGAGTTCCTTAAATCAGGATGCGGCCGAGGCTGACCTTGAGGATGGCATAGAGGCAGGCCACCGCGACGATCACTGCGTAGAAGTTGTTCGCGATGAGGGCCGCGATCTTGTAGCCTTTGTCATGCACGTAATCTTCGATGACGATCTGCATGCCGAGGCGCATGTGGTTCGTCACCGAAATCACGGCGAGGATGAGGATGATGGCCACCAGCGGATGCGAGATGATCGCGATTGCCTCCTGATAGGAGGAGCCCGCGAGCGCCGCGACGATGATCACGAAGGAGATGATGAGCGGGATGTTGGACACCGCCGTGACGCGATGGATCCACCAATGCTCGACGCCGTGCCCGGCTGCGCCGAGGCCCTTCACGCGGGCGAGCGGGGTGCGCATGGAAACGCGGGTGTCTGCCCTGTTGTCGGCCATGGCTCTCTCCTTAGAACGCGAGGAAGGCGATGACCCAGATCGCGACGGTAAGCGCGACCGAGCCGACGAGGGTGAAACGGGCCATGTTGATGCGCTGAGCGGCTTCCATCCCGTGGCCGAAATCCCACACCAGGTGGCGAACGCCGCCGAGCATGTGGTGCATGAGAATCCAGGTATAGCCGAACAGAATCAGGTATCCGAGGGGCGACCCGAAGAACCACTGCACGGCGTCAAACGCCGATGGTCCGGATGCCAGCGCCACCAGCCAAATCCCGAAGAGCGCAATGCCCCCATAAAGCGCAAGGCCCGTGATACGGTGAGCGACGGACATCGCCATCGTCCAGCTCCACCGGTAAATCTGAAGATGTGGGGACAAGGGCCGCGGGGCCACTTTCGCCTCAGCCATAGCTTTCACTCCTGATCGGCGACACTATCGCCCGTAGTTTGGAATGGTTCGTATCGGAAGCGCGGGAACACCGCAATGCGCCTTCCGCCCAAGATGGTCACAAGAGGCACACTTCGTCAGTGGCGAAGAATGCCTCGGGCTCGCTTAACGCGCAATTTTTAATTATTCTTATCTCCCTTCGCGAATGACGAAGGAAACCTATGCAATTCGATCTCACCGATTTGAGCCTCTTCCGCCACGTGGTCGAGGCAGGCAGCATTACCCATGGGGCCGAGCGGGCCCACCTGGCCCTTGCGGCCGCCAGCACCCGCATCCGCAACATGGAGAAGTCCCTGGGAGCCCCTCTCCTTCTGCGCACTCGCGCCGGCGTCACCCCGACCCCAGCCGGAAGAACCCTCCTCCAGCACGCCCGCACGCTCCTGGCCCAGGCCGAGAAGCTGAAGGAGGATCTCGGCAGCTATACGGGAGGCCTGGCCGGCCAGATCCGGATTCTCTCCAACACCAACGCGCTGACCGAGTTCCTGCCCGAGGCCCTGGGCGCGTTCCTGGCAAAGCACCCACAGGTCTCCATCGACCTGGAGGAGCGACTGAGCGATGAGATCGTGGGGCTGATCGCCGAAGGCGTGGGCGATATCGGCATCGTGGCGGGCACGGTGGAGACGGGCCAGCTCGAGACCTATCCCTTCCGCAGCGACCGCTTCGTGCTCGTGGTCCCGGAGGGGCACCCCCTCGCCCCCCGTCGCAGCATCGCCTTCGCCGAGGTGCTGGAGCACGATTTCGTGGGCCTCGACAGGGCAAGCGCCCTTCAGCGTTTCCTCTCGAGCAAGGCGAGCCGCATCGGCAAGCCCCTGCGCCTGAGGGTGCAGCTCCGGAGTTTCGACGCCGTATGCCGCATGGTGGAGGCCGGCGTCGGTCTCGGCATCGTGCCCGAAACCACGGCCCAGCCCGCCACCCGCACCATGGCGATCAGCAGTGTTCCCCTGGACGATTCCTGGGCCGCCCGCGACCTGACCCTCTGCATCCGCTCCCTCAAGGACCTGCCACCCTCCGCCCGGCTGCTGGCGGAGCACCTGCGCAAGCCCTAGGCCCGTTCACGACTTTGGGATCCCGCCATTCGCCCGCCGCCCTCAAAACGCCGCAGGAAGGACGAAAATCCTTCCTCACGGCAGCAGCGTCCCGCGTCTGCTGAGATATGACAGGAGGAACGAATGAGCAGGATGAAGAGCTTATGGCCTGTCCTGGGTCTTCTGGCCGCGCCCCCCCTTGAGCGCCTATGCGCAGGGCACCGGCGCCTCTCCCGACACCACCTTCTTCGTCACCAGTGTCGGATCCGGCAAGGGCGCCGATCTCGGCGGGCTCGAAGGAGCGGACCGGCACTGTCAGTCCCTCGCGGAGGCCGCCGGTATCCGCGGAAGGACGTGGCGCGCCTATCTCTCCACTCAGGCCGCCGACGGTGCCGCGGCGGTCAACGCCCGTGACAGGATCGGTCGCGGCCCCTGGCAGAACGCCAAGGGCGTCGTGATCGCCAGAGACGTGGCGGAACTGCACGGCCCCGACAACAACCTCAACAAGCAAACTGCCCTGACCGAAGCAGGTGCGATGGTGAAGGGGCGAGGCGACACACCGAACGAGCACGACATCCTGACCGGGTCTCAGCCGGACGGGAGCGCCTTCTCAGGGGCCGAGGATCGAACCTGCGGCAACTGGACGAAGAGCGGCACGGACGGCGCCGCAATGGTCGGACACCACGACCGCATGGGCCTCAACGAGGAGCCGCCGGCGAAATCCTGGAACGCCTCGCACCCCACACGGGGCGGATGCAGTCAGGATGCTTTAAGGAGCACCGGCGGAGCGGGCCTGTTCTACTGCTTTGCCGAGAACTGACGGCCCATCGCCTGAAAAGCCGGACCAGCCTCCCCGCACGTTCCGAGACCCTACGCGGCGAAATCCACCTGCGGCATCGCAATTCCGCGGCGCAGGCACGCGGCCTCGAGAGTGTTGCGCAACAGGCAGGCGATGGTCATGGGGCCCACGCCGCCCGGGACCGGGGTGATAGCGGAAGCGACCTGGGCCGCCCCTGCGTAGGCCACGTCGCCGACCACCCTGGTCTTGCCCTCGCCGGCAGCCGGGTTCGGCACGCGGTTGATACCGACGTCGATCACGATGGCGCCGGGCTTCACCCAGTCGTCCCGCACCATCTCGGGCCGCCCGACGGCGGCCACCAGAATATCGGCCTCGCGGCAGACCTGGGGCAGGTCGCGGGTCTTCGAATGGGCCACCGTCACCGTGCAGCTCTGGGCGATCAGCAGTTGCGCCATGGGCTTGCCGACGATGTTGGAGCGTCCTACCACCACGGCATTCAGGCCGGCCAGATCGCGACGCACCGATTGAATGAGCAGCAGACAGCCGAGCGGAGTGCAGGAGACGAGGCCCGGCACGCCGGTCATGAGCTTGCCGGCATTGATGGGATGGAAACCGTCCACGTCCTTAGCCGGGTCGATGGCCTCGATCACCTTCTGCGCGTCGATCTGCTTCGGAAGCGGCAACTGGACGAGAATGCCGTCTACGGCGGGATCCGCGTTGAGTCGGGCCACCAGAGCGAGGAGTTCCGCCTCGGTGGTGGAGGCGGGCAGAACATGCTCGAAGGAGCGCATGCCCACTTCCACGGTCTGACGGGCCTTGTTCTTCACGTAGAGCTGGCTCGCCGGGTCCTCGCCCACGATCACGACGGCCAGCCCCGGCGTCACGCCCTGCCTCGCGAGGTCACCGACCGCATTCGCGATGCGGGCCCGCAGGCCCTGCGCATAGGCTTTTCCGTCGATGATCGTGGCGCTCATGGGTTATATCCTGTCAAAGCGGCGATGTCTCTGGCAAGGACCTCGCCCTCGCCGGCGATCAGAAATGTCTTCAGACGGGCTGTCGCGCCTGCCTCGAGGTTGACTTTGGATGGGGGCGACCTCAACGCCTTGGCGACCAGGCGCCGCACGCCCTCATTGGCGGCCCCGTCCTCCGGCGCCGCCCTCACCCGGACCTTCAGCACCGGCTTGCCGTCGGAGAGCATCTCCACTCCGTCGATGGCGTCGCGCCCACCCCTCGGGGTCACGCGCACGCGGATCTCAAGACCGTCGGGACGTATCCGCCAGGGCATTGGGAGCACCCGTTAGAGCGCCCAGCCCGGAACCTGGTATTTCAGCCGATCCAGGATGTTCTGGATGAAGATGATCAGAAGAATCAGGAGCACGGGAGAAATATCGACCCCGCCCAAATTCGGCAGAATTCTGCGGATCGGCCTCAAGGCCGGCTCCGTCACGGCATCCAGGAAGTTCCAGATGGTGCGGACCACGTCATTGCGGGTATTGACCACATTGAAAGCAACGAGCCAACTCAAGATCGCCGAGGCGATGATCAAATAGGTATAGAGCTGCAGGGCCAGTTGGATGACGGAAATCAGAGAGCTCATGGGAAACCTGTCGGGATCGGGCGCTGCTCATGTAACCTTCCAAGCGGGGCTGAACAACCCGCAAGCCCCTCAAAAGCGGCCCTTCTCCCCCAAAAGACGACGCCGATCCGTCCCCTCGCCGATTGACAGATCGAAGCGAGGAGGCCTAATACTCGGCCCGCTTGGACTTTGTGCCGGACCGGGGCTGTAGCTCAGATGGGAGAGCGCTGCAATCGCACTGCAGAGGTCAGGGGTTCGAATCCCCTCAGCTCCACCAAGCGCTAAGATGCTGGATAAACAAAGATTTCAGCACCTCGGCTAACGCGCTCCCAACAGCCAGACAAGCCAATCCGCCACAGCGTTGTCACCGCTAGACGGAGAAGGGGTATGGCGACCGCCCACAAGCCCGGTTCTTCATGACAAGGTCAGATTCGGCGCGAAGGCTACCTCCCTTTTCAAAGTCCTTTGTGTCCAAGGCTGATGCTGCGGCTCGGGCAAGGGATCAGGAACAGGCTGTCGACCGGGTCGAGTTGCCGGCTTCTGCCCGTGACGTGAAGGGCATGATCCAGCCGATCCGTTCCACCATTACAACGGATAGGCGCTCCAACCAGGCGCGGGACAGGCCCAGAACGGTACCGGACACAAACCCTTCCGGCTCATTCTCAGCTCGGGTGGTCTCGACAGGCAAACCTTTGGCTGCGGCTGCTCGGCACCACCATGATCGCCTCAGAATGATCAGATCAGGGACAGCCAGATGCGAGCTTGCAATCCTTCAACATACACTCACCGCAGGTCAGGGAAGGCAGCCGAGAGGCTGGCGAATGCGGCGACCGGACAAAAGAGAAGAGCCTGATGGGAGGACCGCCAGGCTCATGAGTTTACCAGAAAGGGAGGACCAGAAGTCTCGCTGGCTAACGGCCAAGTCAGCTCCAAGTTCCTCGTCCAACCTCAACAGGCGGGGTTGCGTCAGCGGCAAACTTTCCGTCGCACCTGCACCATCTCACCCCAACGATTCACACGCTCCTTGATTATGATCCGGCAGCTATCCCGATAGCCCCAGCGTGGCCCAGCAAAGATAGGTCCATGCCATTCATGCCGCTCCACAACCGGGATGCCGCGATACCCGCCGCGGTGAGGCCGATCGCTACGCCATTCAGGAACAGGCCGCCCATAGTAGCGATCAGGGTCACGATCCTCATACCAACGATCACTGCGCCTATATTCGCGACGCACGAACATGTCACCATCGTAGTCGGCGATGCGCTGAGGCTGACTATATGCGTCGGTGCGAATCGTGATGTTGATCTCCGACGCCTGGACGGCACTGGTAAGCGCCAATGCGCCAGCAGAAGCAAGGATGATCTTCCTTAATCCAATGCTCATAAGAACCCTCCCAACGGGGTCGTCTCACAGCGAGCCCCCATTGCTCACGAGATTGCCTCAGGTTCATTGAAGCGAAACCGAATAGACCGTTTAGCCTCCATTCATCGTTCGCGATTCGATGCGCTGCCAAAGTGGTCGAGCGGCTGTCGGGAACGACGATTGATCGAACGCTTGAAAGCCTGATTACTGGCTGCCAGCCTCATAACCCTGCTGTCCATAACATGAAAAAGGCGGCCACTGTGACCGCCCTTCTCGAAACCTAAGATCGTCTACCTACTCAATGACTTGAATGACTTGGCGGGTGTGAGGATCGACAAGCACGGTACGGTCATTCACGACTGAGTAGCGGTACTGAGTCTGCACACCGACATTGGACGGAACCGCATAAAGCTCGACCTGACGCGGCAAGGGCTGACCAACAACGACCTGCTCTTGAACGCGCACTGACGGGGTGCCCTGAGTTACGACATACTGCTGGACCTGAGCCGCCTGAGGAGCAGCGAGAGCGCCACCGGCGATAGCACCGACAGCTCCGCCAACAACCGCACCGACCGGCCCGCCGACGATTGCGCCTGTTACGGCGCCAGTAGCAAGACCTGCTCCTGCACCGGCATTCTGATTAGCGGTCTGAGAATGAGCCGCAATCGGGAGCGCGACAAGAGCTGCAACAGCAGCAGATAAGATTAAACGCATTGTATGGCCTTTTCGATATTCAAAGACCAAACGCAATCCAACTCAGATATGTTTCCTGCAACGGATCACAAAACAATAAGGGTTGTTAAAAACTACCGCGTGCGTCCATTTTTCTGTTTCTGCCGCAATCTTCTCATTTTCCCCTTCTTCCAGCCGTCGCATGAGGCACTTGTGGTGCCTCTCAGCCGGACAAGGTGGGTCCACACCACCTTCTTGGAACGATAAGAACCATCTGACCGGCCTCATTCACAGCCTCGATCGTGAAATCGTCATAAGCCTTGATTGATAACTCGTCCCAAGATGATCTGCCCTCGAGAAATATCTGGGCCAGCACCAGTGCAACCCGATGTGCGGCTTCGACGCTTGGAAGGTTCAAGCGCCTTGGATATTTCAATCGGCGATGTTTGGTGCAAACGTAAAGATCATAGTTGGGCATGTCTCTCTTACGTTAGCCAATTCGGACCAACCCGTGTCGCGTCCTTGCGGATTACCTCCTTCGCAACTCAACGTCCGTTGAGCCAGTCCAAGGTGTCCGGTGCGGCGAGTCAGCCGAAGAACCATGGTGCGCCTTGGCGGCTCCAGTGTCCCATATGGACATCATGGCTATCCCCGGCCCGATATGCGTCACGGCGGAATGTCTCGGCCATGGGTCAGCCCTCTCCCGCAGAACGAGGTGAACTCGCTCCATGGTGTTCCTGCTGCCCTTCCGAAGGTTGGCTTGCCCTCCCCACAATGGAGTGAGCCCGTCACAGGGCTCCTGCTCCTTGCGGGTTGCACGACGCATGCGGTTACGCATGTTCCGGAGGATACACCGAGGTGGAGGAGCCCAAGGATGCTTCAGCACGTCTGGCGGGCACTTATACTTTCGATCTGAGCGAAATACCCTAAGCTGGCAGAATACGCGCCTGGCAATCTCCCGGACCTGCGGAGAAGGGACTATAAGGGCGGGAACAATCTGAACCGCAGAGGAGCAAATCATGTGGCAGGATCGTCGTATTCAGGACCTCTTCGGAATCGAGTTGCCGATCATCCAGGCTCCCATGGCAGGCTCGGTCGGGTCCGAGATGGCGATTGCCGTCTCCGAGGCGGGAGGGTTGGGCTCTCTGCCCTGTGCGATGCTCAATCCGGAGCAGATGCGGGCCGAGGTCGGGATCATTCGCCAGAGGACCCAGCGGCCCATCAACCTCAACTTCTTCTGTCACCAGCCGCCGCAGGCTGATGCGCCTCGCGAGGCTGCTTGGAAGCGGCGGTTGGAGAGCTACTACGCCGAACTCGGACTTGATCCCCAAGAGCCCGTACCTACTGCCACCCGCGCCCCTTTCAACAGCACCATCTGCGACCTCGTGGAGGAATTTGGACCCGAGGTCGTCAGCTTCCATTTCGGGCTCCCTGAGCGCGATCTGCTGGAGCGGGTCAGGGCGACCGGCGCGAAGATCATCTCCTCGGCGACAACAGTGGATGAAGCACGGTGGCTGGAAGATCATGGGTGCGATGCCATCATTGCTCAGGGCTATGAGGCCGGTGGGCATCGCGGCATGTTCCTGGCCCAGGACATCAGCTCCCAGGCAGGCACGATGGCGTTGGTGCCCCAAGTTGTCGATGCCGTGAAGGTGCCGGTGATCGCCGCGGGCGGTATCGCCGATGCTCGGGGCATCGTCGCAGCGTTCGCGCTTGGAGCCTCTGCGGTGCAGATCGGAACAGCCTATCTCTTCTGCCCTGAGGCCAAGGCCAATGCCCTTCATCGCGAGGCCCTCAAGGCTGCGAAGGACAACGGTACGGTTCTCACGAACGTCTTCACCGGTCGGCCCGCCCGTGGGATCGTCAACCGCATCGTTCGCGAGGTCGGCCCTATGTCGGACCTTGCACCGGAGTTTCCGCTTGCGGCTGGAGCGGTGGCTCCCCTGCGGGCCAGAGCGGAAGCGGCCGGATCGGGCGATTTTTCCCCCTTGTGGTCAGGGCAGGCTGCGGCTCTCGGTCGAAGTATCCCCGCTGGCGATCTGACCCGGCAGCTTGGAGCAGAAGCCCTTGCCCATCTGTCCCGGCTCACGTCTGCGATTGGCCGATGATCCGCTGTGCGCTTCCCGTCGCGGGACAGTGGAAACCAGCCCTGCTCGGCAGCCCCAAATTCTGAGCCGGGCATGGCAGGACGCTGGTGGGCAGGAGGTTCTGGAGAAAACAGATGCCGTCATCGCCCCAGAGCGATTGTGGGGCGCGGGGTCGAGTCAAAGCCGGTTGGTCGAGCGGCAGGAGATCGAGGCGCCTCTGCCAAGCCACCACCCTGACAGGGTGGCCGGCTGCCCTGCGGACCAAGCTCAGGTCGTCTCCCTCAAGCAGGCTACTCCGTGGTATACTCGGCCTGCTCAAGACGGCTTGGTTCCCTCCAGCCGCCTGCGAGGCGAGGAGACCGTCCCATGAACGAAACGGACGTGCTTTTTGCCGCTTTGCGCCAAGCAGCGGACCCGCAGGTGGTGGGCCGAGTCGAGCATCTCGTCGCCCGCGGCTCGGACCGGGACCTCAACCGCGTCAATGTGCTGGCCTTCGCTGCCAAGTACGGTCTCGACGAGGATAAGACCATCGCCGCCTTCCTGCATGCGGCCCGGATCGGGGCCTTTGAGATGGCGTGGAACGTGCTCTGCCCCGGCTGTGGCGGCGTTCTCGACACCGGCGCGACCCTGAAGACGGTCAACCGGGACCGGTATCACTGCTCGCTCTGCGCTGCCGGATATGAGCCCACCCTCGATGAGATGGTCGAGGTCACCTTCACGGTTAGTCCACGGGCACGCCGCATTGCTGCCCATGAACCTGACCGGCTGCCCCCGTTCGAGTACTACCGTCAGATTTTCTTCAGTTCGGGCGTGGACCTGCCTGAAAACCTGGAAGAGCGGTTCTCAAAGGTGCTTTTGGAGTTTCTCGAGCTTGGACCTGGTGAGCGGGCCTTTCTATCGCTACACCTGCCTCCGGAATTCGTGATCATCTTCGACGCTGTCACGCACGCAACCCAATTCATCGACGTGCGAGGGGAGCCCACACGGGAGCGGCAAAGCCTCTCGATGGTGATCGGCCGGGGTCATGCGCCGAATGAGACCCTCACCTTGCGTCCCGGCCCGTTGCGGCTGACACTGGAGAACCACACTGATCGTCGGGTTCTGCCGAACGTGTGTATCGCCGGGGACGAACTGCATGACATCCTCGGCCATCGTCGGCCCTTCCTCACAGCCAAGCGGCTGCTCACGAACCAGACGTTCCGGGACATCTACCGGACCGACACGCTTGCCATTGACCAGCGGCTGAAGATCACGAGCTTGACGTTCCTGTTTACGGACCTGAGGGGCTCGACCAACCTCTACGAGCAAGTGGGCGACCTTGCCGCCTTCGATCTCGTCCGGGCACATTTCCGGGTGTTGCATGAGATCGTGGCCTCCGAGGCCGGAGCCGTGGTGAAGACCATCGGCGATGCGGTGATGGCTACCTTCCCCACGCCTGAACGCGCGGTTGCTGCGGCCCTGCGAATGCAGGAGGCTATGCGTCGCCTGAATGCGGAGCGCAGGCGGGAGGACCTGCTGCTGAAGATTGGCATTCACGAGGGGCCGTGCCTTGCGGTGACCCTGAATGATCGTCAGGACTACTTCGGGCAGACGGTGAATATCGCCTCGCGGGTTCAGAGCCTTGCCGACACGCAGGCGATCCTGACGACCGGTGCAGTCGTAGACGACCCGCACGTGTCCACCGTGCTCACAGTCAGCGGCATTGCCCCGGTCCCGCGCCCGGCCGACCTTCGGGGCGTCGAACACGAGGTGAAGGTCTTCGTCTTGATGTAGGCTGCCTGAGCGCTTGAGCCCCGCATCTCATTCGATGTCAATTGATGCCTTTGGGTTGACAGGATTGTCCAACAGGAAGAGCATTTCCCGGCTGCTTTGATTGCAGCGTGCCGGTCCTGACAAAATCGGTACATTCCTCGGAAAGGAGGTTCAGCATGGAACCACCTCCGAACATGGCCGCAATGACTGCTGCGGCATCCGGACGGGCCTCAGCCTAGCGGCTAAATCCACGAACGGCAGACCGGGAGCGGCCTCAGGAGCCCCATCAGCAAGGCATGGCTCCACCTAGCCTCTCCCGGCCCAGACAGTTGGCCCAGGTCGAAAGGCCAGCTTGGATCAGCATGTTCGTCGAAGGAGGATCGTCATGCGGCTACTCATGATTACGACTGCGCTGTTTCTTGCCACCACAGGCTCCTTGATTGCTCAAGACCCGAAGGCGGGTCACGCCATGAGGGCTGACCAACTGCAGTGGGGAGCAGCCCCATCCGTTCTGCCTAAAGGAGCACAGCTTGCCGTTCTGTCCGGCGATCCGAGCAAGAGCGGTCCATTCACGATCCGGCTGAAAGCACCTGCGGGTTATAAGATTCCAGCCCACAATCATCCGACAGCTGAACGGGTCACCGTCATCTCCGGAGACTTCCACTTCGGTATGGGCGACAAACTCGATGAGGCCAAGGCCGAGAGGCTCGGCAGCGGCGGCTTCGTCGATCTTCCAGCCAAAATGAACCACTACGCCTTCATGAGCACGGAAACTGTCGTTCAGATCGATTCGGAGGGGCCCTTTGCGATCACCTATGTCAATCCGGCAGATGACCCCAGCAAATCCCAGTGAGAGTGTCTGAGTTTGCCCTGAGAGCGGACATCGAGCCCGGTCGCATGGCGTCACGGGTCCAGGGGTGTTGACTGGTGCGATGGGCGTGCTCGATCACGAACTCTGCGTAGGCGGAGACGGCAACGACAACGGATGATCGAGAGTTTGCGCGCCACTACTCGCACGCTTCCATGGAAGCTGCGATCATGGCCAGGCTCAATAGTTCCACACCGGTGGTCATGAGGCCACTGCCGACCTTGAGGAGCGTCTCGATCTCGCCGCAGGGGAGCCGTTTTCGACATCGGCTCGGGGATCGGCGGCGCTGCCCGGTTCTTTGCCCGTCGCTACGGCTCCAGTGTCGCCGGATGCGACTTCCCAAGGGGTGGCTCCGGCCAGCCGATCTCGAGCCCCTGCCCCTGCTTCACTCAACGGCGGCGATCACCTCGAACGCGGGAAATCTGCAACTGGGAGGCCGCCCGATCGGCGGATCTTCCGGGACGGTTCAGTGCGCTCACGTTACCAGAGATGAGGGACCTCGCTCACGCGGCTCGATGATCGACGGATCGAAGGTGCGCAGAGGCCCACATGGCGGCCTGGGTACGGTTAGCGGCCCCGATCTTTTTCAGAATCGTCTTGACGTGAACCTTGACCGTCACCTCGGCGACATCGAGCTCGCGCGCAATGACCTTGTTGGCAGCACCTACCATGAGATGCCTCAACACCTCGGCCTCTCTGGCCGACAGCTTCGCCACCTTATGCCCCTCGGAACAGTTCCTCGCGGGAACAAGATCATCGAAGCTCTTCGGCGCAAAGGCTGCCGCACCCTCATTCAGCAGTGAGGTCATCACGACGGGCGGCAGTACACCCTCGCCCAGCGTGACCAGCTCGAGAGACTTGATGAGAACGTCACGGCTGCTCCCCGACAAGCAGAAGCCATGCACTCCGGCCGCATGCCCGAGGCGCACGAAGTTCAGATCGTAATCATGGGCAATCACTGCAATTCTGGCGGTGGCGTGCCTGCTTCTCAGGATCCTCACAGTCTCGAGCGTCTGCTCGATACAGTCGTCTCCGTCGATGATGAACAGATCGGGCTCAGTATCGGGATAACGGCTGGGCAGGGCCGCCATATCGGGGGCCACGCTCCCTATGCTGTAGCAACTCCCCTCGAGAAGATGCTTAATCCCTGTGCAGATCAATGCATTTTTGGAAATGAGGACAGCCTTGAACGGGCGGGCATAGCTATTTGCAGGCCGCCTAGCTGATTCATAAGACATTCGCTACCCCCAGAATGCGTGCGAAACTTCGCGTTGCTTCTGCAAGGGTACCCAGTCAGCGGACCTAATCAAGACATAGGCCAAGCAGTCTAATACCTAGGGAGTATGGTCTAACTCCAAAGAACAACCAGAAGGAAACGCGACATTTAGAAATCGGTCTCCCGGAATGAAATCGACAATGCGGTGAGGTCCGACCTGAGACCGGGTCGGACCGACGAGGAGGTGTCGGCCTGGGGCAGCAAACAAGCTCTCCCAGGCGCGCCGCTGCTCCGGCAGGGCGGGATCCCTTGCTCCCCGGGCCTTTCGCTCTTGGCTATTCGCCGGCGGATGTCGCAGCAGACGCCGCAGCGACTTCCTTCCGGCTCTTTCTTTCCCGTGTCACCAGCCTGAAGAACAGGGGCACGAACAGGATCGCCAGGAAGGTCGCAGCCAGCATTCCGCCGATGACGCCTGTGCCGACCGAATGGCGACTGGCGGAGCCGGCGCCGGTCGAGATGGCAAGCGGTACGACCCCGAGGATAAAGGCGAGCGACGTCATCACGATGGGGCGGAAGCGCAGGCGCGCCGCCTCAAGCGCGGCATCGTAGACGGAGGCTCCCTCGCGGTAGCGCTCGGCTGCGAACTCGACGATCAGAATCGCGTTCTTGGCCGCCAGGCCGATGAGGGTGACAAGGCCGACCTGAAAATAGATGTCGTTCTCGATTCCGCGCAGCCAGATGGCGAGAATGGCCCCGAAGACGGCAAAGGGCACGGCGGTGATGACGGCGAAAGGCAGCGACCAGCGCTCATATTGCGCGGCCAGGATCAGGAACACCATCACGATGCCGAGCAGGAAGCCCTGCGATCCGGTCCCGGCCGATTGCAGCTCCTGATAGGCCGAGCCCGTCCAGCCGATCGAATAGTCGGAGGAAAGGGTCTGCGCCACGATCTGCTCCATGGCGGCGATCGCCTGGCTCGACGAGAAGCCGGGGGCGGGACTGCCCTGGATTTTCGCGGCGGGAAAGACGTTGAACCTGTCCACCACGTCGGGTCCGGCGGTGCGCGTGGTAGTCAGAAGTACGTTGAGCGGAACCATGGTGCCGTTGCTGGAGCGCACGAATACATGCCGCAGGTCCTCGGGCGAATGGCGGAACTCCGGCTCGGAGGAGAGGCTTACCCGGTAGGTACGCCCGAACAGGCTGAAATCGTTCACGTACAGGCTGCCGAAGGTACTCTGCATAGTGTCGAAGATCGCCGAGATCGGAACGCCGAGCGCCTTCGCCTTGTCGCGGTCAACATCGATCCTGTATTGCGGCACGCCCGTGTCGAAGGTGGTGGAGACGCCGGTCAGTTCCGGACGCTGGCCGGCGGCCTGGATGACCCGTTGGGCTGCCTGCGCCAAGCTCTCCAGGCTGCCGCCGGAACGGTCCTGAAGATAAAACTCGAACCCGCCGGTGGTGCTCAGGCCCATGATGGGCGGCGGGTTGAAGCCGATCACGACCCCGTCGCGAAAATTGGCATTGAGAGCCGCGAAGGACGGAGCAAGATTGCGGGCGTCGAGCCGCGGATCGGTGCGCTCGGACCAGTCCTTGAGCGAAACGAAGGATACGCCGGCATTGGTTTTCTGCGCGCCCGACAGCAGATCGAACCCCGCCAACGTCACCACATCGGCGACAGCCGGATTCTGGATGGCGCCTTCCGTTACCTTGCCGGTGATGTCGAGCGTGCGGTCGAGAGAGGCCGCGGGCGGCAGCATCGACACGACGAAGACGCTTCCCAGATCCTCGGCGGGGACGAGGCCGCCCGGGACCCGCTCGAACAACCACCACGTGGCCCCAAGCATCGCGGCAACGAACACCAGGGCGATGACCGCGTGGCGCAGGAAGAACGCCGTGCCGGACGTGAAGGCCCTGGTCAGCCAGTCGAACCCGCGATTGAAGATGCGGAACGGACGCCACGGCTCGCGATGATCTTCCTTGAGCAGAAGCGCGCAGAGGGCGGGCGTGAGCGTGAGGGCCACTATTCCTGAGATCACCACCGAAACGGCGATCGTCACGGCGAACTGCCTGTAGAGTTCGCCGGCGAGGCCACCGAGGAAGGACACCGGAATGAACACGGCACAGAGCACGAGCACGACGGCGACGACCGGTCCGCTCACCTCGCGCATGGCCTGAATGGCGGCCTCCCGAGGCGGCTTTTTCTCCGTGGTCATGATGCGTTCCACGTTCTCCAGCACGATGATAGCGTCGTCCACCACGATGCCGATGGCGAGGATGAGCCCGAAGAGCGTGAGGAGATTGATCGAGAAGCCGAGCGCATACATGCCCGCGAAGGTCCCGACAATGGAAACCGGTACGGCGAGCAGCGGAATCAGCGTCGCGCGCCAGTTCTGCAGGAAGAGGAAGACCACGATCACGACCAGCACGATGGCCTCGATGAAGGTGCGGATCACCTCGTCGATGGAAACCTTGATGAATGTCGTGGTATTGAACGGCACGTCATAGCGCAATCCGTCAGGGAAACGCTGCGCTAGCCGCTGCATCGTGGCATTGACGGCGGTCGACACCTCCAGCGCGTTGGCGTCGGGCTGGAGATAGATGCCGATCGGGACCGTCGGCGCCCCGTTGAGCGTCGCCACGGTGGAATAGTTCTGGGATCCCAGCTCCACCCGCGCGACGTCCTTGAGTCTCAAGGCCCCGCCGCTCTCGTCGGAGCGCAGGATGATCTGCTCGAACTCCCGCGGATCCGCGAGACGCCCCTGCGTCGTGACCGAATAGGTGAAATCCTGACGGCCCGGCATCGGCTCCTCCGCGAACCGTCCGGCGGCGAACTGGGCGTTCTGCTCGCGGATCGCGGCCGCGATGTCGCCCGGCGTCAGGTTGTACTGGGCGACCTTGTCGGGCCTGAGCCAGATCCGCATCGAATAATCCGATGCGCCGAAGAGCGAGGCATCGCCGACACCGGGGGTGCGGCGCAGTTCGTCAATCACGTTCACCAGCGCATAATTGGAAATGTAGATCGTGTCGTAGCGCCTGTCAGGAGAGGACAGAGCGACGATCTGCAGGATCGAAGAGGATCGCTTCGTGACCGTCACGCCCTGCCGCCGCACCTCCTCGGGCAGAACCGTGGTCGCGCGCTGAACGCGGTTATTGACGTTGATCGTCGCCTGATCGGCATCGGTCCCGGTCTGGAAGAACACGGACAGGCTCATGGTGCCCGATCCGGTCGAAGTCGATTGCATGTAGATCATGTCCTCGACCCCGTTGATCTGCTGCTCCAGGGGCGCGGCAACGGTCTCGGCGATGGTCTGGGCGCTCGCTCCCGGATAGGTCGCGGAGACCACGACCTGGGGCGGAACGATCTCGGGATATTGCGCGACGGGCAGGATCCGCATGGCGATCAGCCCGACGAGCACGATGACGATGGACAGGACGGAGGCGAAGATCGGACGGTCGATGAAGAACTTCGAGATCATGGGCGTCCCTCCGGCACCGAAACGCCCTGCGAGTCCGGCGCAGCGGAACCGGTGGTTTCCAGGGCCTGAGCCTGCATCGGCACCGGGCTGACCGGCTGTCCCGGGCGAACCCGGATCACGCCGTCGGCGACCACCCTTTCGCCTCCGTTCAAGCCCTCGCGCACCACCCAGCCGCCCGGGACCTCAGACCCCAGCCGGATCGGCCGCGGCTGAGCGACATCGGTCTCGCCCAGAACATAGATCATCGGGCCTTGAGGCCCCTGGCTCACCGCCTGCTGCGGGACCACGATGGAATCGGGAAGCGTGATTCCGGTGATGCGCACGCGCACGAACTGGCCCGGAAGCAGGGCGCTCTCGGGATTCGGGAAGATCGCTCTTGCCTGAATCGTTCCGGTCTGCGGATCGACCCGCTGAGCGGCAGTGTCGACCCGACCGGGATGAGGATAGGACGCCTCCTGCGCGAAGAGCAGCTCGACCTTCAGCTCCTTCTCGGAGATCGGCCTCTCCCTCCGCTCGTTCAGAGCCCGGAAGGCCCGCCCCTCCTCGTCCGTGAAGGAAAAGTTCACGTAGGCCGGATCGAGTTGGGAGATCGTGGTCAGAAGCGTCTGCTGCGCTTGGATGAGGGCGCCGACCGGAGGGGATTGAAGGCCCGTGGTCCCTGTCGCGGGCGCCGTCACGGTCGTGTAGCTCAGGTTGAGCTTGGCATTTCGGACCTCCGCCTCGGCAAGCTGCACTCCGGCCCGAGCCTGATCCCGCTGCGAGCGGGCCTCTTCGAGCTGCACGTCGGTGGAAACCCCACGGCGGGCGAGTGGCTCGACGCGCTCGAAATTCTGCTGGGCTTGGTACAGGGCGGCCTGGGCCTGTTGCAACTGAGCCTCCGCCCGGCTCAGGGCCACCTCGTAGGTGGCCGGGTCGATCTGAAAGAGCACCTGGCCTTCCGTGACGCGCGCGCCTTCCTCGAACCGGCGCTCGAGCAGGAGACCGCCGACGCGCGGGCGCACCTCCACATCGCGAAAGCCCGCAACGCGTCCGGCATATTCCACCGGATAGGGAACCTCGGCCGGGTGCACGGTGATCACCCCGACCTGGGGCGGAGGAGCGGCCGAAACCGACCCGGTTTGGGGCACGGGCGGGTTCTCGGAAGGACCAAACAGGAAGACGTAAAGGCCAGCGGCAAGCGCCAGACCGGCGATGGCGATGAGAAGAATGCGCTTGGCCACGTCGTCCTCCGGGCGACCGGAACGAACATGCCGGAGAACGGCCCGCCTCGGTCTTGCTATCCAACGGCGGACGGAGGCTCTGGTTCGGCTGTCAGGTTTCAAACAGGAGAACAGGCCGCAGCCAACAAGCTGCGACCTGCTCCGGGTGGATGTCTGTGCGTGCGGATCCTTGGTTTCGCCTGACTGGGGCCTCAGCTGAACTGGTTCATCGTGTTGTGCGCACCGCCGGCCTTCAGCGCCGCCTCGCCCGCGAAATACTCCTTGTGATCATCGCCGATATCGGAGCCGGCCATGTTCTGATGCTTCACGCAGGCGATACCCTGGCGGATTTCCTGGCGCTGCACGTTGCGCACGTAGCCGAGCATACCCTCGTTGCCGAAGTACTCCTTCGCGAGATTGTCGGTCGACAGGGCCGCCGTGTGATAGGTCGGCAGCGTGATGAGGTGATGGAAGATGCCCGCGCGCCTGGAACCCTCCGCCTGGAAGGTGCGGATGCGCTCGTCGGCTTCCCTCGCGAGTTCGGTACCGTCATAATCCACGCTCATGAGCTTCGCACGGTCGTATTGCGACAGGTCCCTGCCCGCCTTCTCCCACGCATCGTAGACCTGCTGGCGGAAATTGATGGTCCAGTTGAAGGACGGCGAGTTGTTGTAGACGAGCTTCGCATCCGGAATGACTTCGCGGATGCGGTCCACCATGCCGGCGATCTGCTCGATATGCGGCTTCTCTGTCTCGATCCACAAGAGGTCGGCGCCGTTCTGCAAGGCGGTGATGCAATCCAGCACGCAACGATCCTCGCCCGTTCCGGACCGGAACTGGAACAGATTGCTCGGCAGCCGCTTCGGCCGCATGAGCTTGCCGTTGCGGTTGATGACCACATCGCCGTTGACGCAATTCTCCGGCGTGATCTCCTCGCAATCGAGGAAGCTGTTGTAGAGATCGCCGATGTCGCCGGGCTTCCGGCTGAAGGCGATCTGCTTGGTGAGGCCCGCGCCCAGGGAGTCGGTGCGCGCCACGATGAGGCCGTCATCGACGCCGAGTTCGAGGAAGGCGTAGCGCACCGCACGGATCTTGGCGAGGAAATCCTCGTGCGGAACGGTGACCTTGCCATCCTGATGGCCGCACTGCTTCTCGTCCGACACCTGGTTCTCGATCTGGATGCAGCAGGCTCCGGCTTCGATCATCTTCCTGGCGAGCAGATAGGTCGCCTCCGCGTTGCCGAAACCGGCGTCGATATCGGCGATGATCGGCACGATGTGGGTCTCATAGGTGTCGATGGCGTTGAGAAGCTCCCGCTCCCTGATCGAATTGCCTGCTCTGCGCGCGGCATCGAGATCGCGGAACAGCATGCCGAGTTCCCGAGCATCTGCCTGGCGCAGGAAGGTGTAGAGCTCCTCGATCAGCGCGGGAACGCTGGTCTTTTCGTGCATGGACTGGTCCGGGAGAGGGCCGAATTCCGACCGCAGCGCCGCGACCATCCAGCCGGAGAGATAGAGATAGCGGCGCTTCGTGGAGCCGAAATGCTTCTTGATGGCGATCATCTTCTGCTGGCCGATGAAGCCGTGCCAGCAGCCGAGGGACTGAGTGTAGAGGGAGGGGTCGGCATCGTAGGCCGCCATGTCCTCGCGCATGATCTTCGCCGTGTAGCGGGCGATGTCGAGACCGGTCCGGAAGCGGTTCTGCAGGCGCATGCGCGCGACCGATTCCGGATCGATGCCGTTCCACGTGCCGGCTTCTTCGATGACGCGGTGAGCCTGTGCGATCTGATCTTGATAAGCCACGTTCGTATTCCTCGCTTTTGGACAGGTTGAACGAGGAATTAGCGGGGGCGTTCGGGCTCCGGAAGGCGAGTTAAGGTCCGGGTGTGAAGCTTTACAATCAGGGCTCTGTTAAGCTGTAAATCATTTACAAATTGCTTGGAGGAGCCTCACCTTGTTTTCCTTGGGAAATTCCCCTCCATGGCGTGACCGGCTCCCGTTTCCCCTCGCCGCGTACACCTTAAGTCTATGACCTCAGAGATAGAAGAAGCGCCGCAGCGAGACCCGGCAGGGCGCGGTAGGAAGGGGGCAACAGACCGTAGGGTCGCGATGTAAAGACCTTACAATACTCATATTCCCGGCGCATGTATCGCCGATCCCGCCGGTGAGTGGCTGCGTATCCTTCCGCGTTTCCTGTTTCTCTACCGCTTACTTGCAACGGGCCTTAAGGTTCGGCGCGGGACGCGCCAAAACTCCCCCTTTGTCGATGTTCAACATCGTCTTGCCCACGAAAGACTGGGAGGCTGCCATGCCGACCGTTATCGCCATCGAAGCCAAGCCCCTCGGGATCGGAAGCATCAACAGCGAATTCCATCATCTCTACCTGGTGAAGACCGTCACCGACGGCCGGGGCCGTGTCCTGTCTGAGAAGGTGATCCGAGGCGGCTTGGAGCCGGACGGGAGTCTCGGGATGCTCGCCAATGCCGATCTGGCATCGTCTCCCGACAGACGCGGCCCGGATACGCTTCAGGAGCGGCATCGCACCCTGCTGGATCTTGGCGACCGCAATGCGGAGGACGTCTGGAAGGTGATGGTCGAGCACGCCGTGAACATCGATGCCGCCCACCTGGCCTACAGCCTCGATGTCTATCGGCGACTTCCCGGAGGCGACCTCAACAGCAATTCGGTCGTTGCGTCCGTTCTCCACAGCGTGGGCATCGATTGGTCGCAGTACTGTCCGAAAGGCATCCGGACAGGCGAAGCACCTCTCTACGGCCAGCTCCAGTTCATGACGGTGAATGATGTCCTCCACGGAACAGCGCACGCAGACACCGTATTCGGAGGCGTGGGCAACGACACCCTTTATGGTGGAGCAGATAACGACCGTCTTGTCGGCGATCACGGGAACGACAGGCTCTATGGGGCAAGCGGCAGAGACTACACAACGACGTCTTCACCTCTCTTGGGGCCGTGGGCCGCTTGAGATCATCGATGTTCTGGACGGGCGCCGCCGCACATGACGCCACCGACCGGATCGTCTACGATTCCGCCCAGGGACTCCTCTACTATGATCCCGACGGCACCGGCGGCACGGGCAAGTTCTCCGTCGCAAAGCTCTCCGCGGGACTCAAGATGACCTCAGCCGACTTCCTCATCGTCTAGAGCTGTTTCCATTCGCGTGGAATCATCTCTCTCGTTTGGCCCTGTCGCATTTTCTTGCGGCTACCCGGGTCCTCTTCGCCGAAGCATACTCTAATCGCCGCCGCCCTCCCGATCCTCCGGGATCCCGCGCGGGCTCGGGCGGGTGACGATGTAGAGCCCGACGCTTCCCATGACGGCCGCGAGGATGAAAGGCACGTAAGGGCTTCGAACCAACCAAACGGTCATGGCGTAGGACAGCGCAAGCGCCAGGAGCGCGCAGATCTTCGCGCGCAGAGGGATCGCACGCTGGTCGCGCCAGGTGGTCAGAAGAGGGCCAAAGCGGGGATTCTCATAAAGCCGTTCGGCCAGTGCCGGGTTGGACCGCGCGAAGCACCATGCAGCCAGGATCACGAAGGGCGTCGTCGGCAACAACGGCAGGACAATTCCCGCAAGGCCGAGCGCCAGACTGGCATAGCCGACAGCAAGGTGAAACCTGCGCATACGTCCTTCCTGCTTTCCTCTTCTCCCGGGATGGAGATAGAACGTGCAGCTCATCGGATCGTCCCGGACGGCCAATCAGCGCAGCAGTTCCTGCTCGATGCTCACCCCGATATTCAGAAGCCTGCCATCCTCGCCGTGCCGTGCCATCAGCATGAGGCCGACCGGGCGCTCGCAATCGGCCAAGGGCAGCGACAGGGCAGTCAGGTCGAATTGGTTGGCCACCTGGGTGTTGCGCAGGATGAGCGCATCCGTTTCGTTGTAGAGCTGCTCATCGGCTTCCAGCGGAGCGATCAGCGGCGCCGTGATGGCTGTCGTCGGCAACGCAACCACATCGACGGGCGCGAGGCGCTGATCCATGGCCTGCACGAGCGCGCGGCGGCGGCGGATCATGCGCAGATAGACATGGGCCGGAATGGCGCTGCTGCGCGCGAGCCAGTGGTGGACGCGCCGGTCGATCTCGGATGAACGGCTCTCGAGCCAATCCGCGTGGATCTCCGAAGCCTCGATGGACGCGATGGAGGCTGCCGCCGTCGTCTCCCGCATGGCGAGCAGCAGATCGTCGAGCGCATGATCGACGATCCTTGCGCCCGCCTGCGAGAGGCGGCTCAGGACCTTCTCGAAGGCCTCCTCGACCATTGCCTCACTGCGCGTGAACAGGCGCCCGCGGGGAATGCCGACCCGCAAACCGGCAAGAGGATAGGCCTCCAGCCTGCGGGGCCCCTCTCCTGCCATGATCGCATCGGCGAAGGCGCAATCCTGCACCGAGCGGGCCAGGGGACCGATGGAATCGAGACTGGGCGAAAGCGGAAAAGCTCCATTCAGCGGCACGCGCTTGGCGGTGGGCTTGAACCCCACGACGCCGTTGAGCGCTGCGGGGATGCGCACAGACCCGCCGGTGTCGCTGCCGATGGAGATCTCGGAGGTTCCCTCCCCTACGGCGACGCCGGCTCCGGAAGACGAGCCGCCGGGGATCCGCAAGGGATCGACGGCATTGCCGGGAGTGCCGTAGTGCGGATTGAGACCAAGGCCGGAGAAGGCGAACTCCACCATGTTGGTCTTTCCCAGAATCACGGCCCCGGCCTGCCGCAGGCGGTGAACGACGACCGCGTCCTGCGCGGCGGGAGCCGCATCCCGCAGCACGATGGAGCCCGCGGTCGTCGCCTCTCCTGCCACGTCGAAAAGATCCTTGATGGAGACGAGCGCTCCGTCGAGCGGCCCCAGGGAGATTCCCGCCTGCCTGCGCGCATCCGCGGCGTCGGCAGCGGCCCGCGCGGCTGCGATATAGATCTTCGTGAAAACCCGCTCGTCGTGCTCCCGGGCGGTCAGCCGCGCCAGGATCATCTCGATCTTGTCCCGCACCGTCATCATGGAATCACCCGGATCAAATAAGCACTCGAATCCGCAACCATCAGGGTGGATAGGGGGGTGTCAAGACGGGAGGCGTCCCTCCGTCTCGCGTCAGGAGGCGTATCGCTCGACGCTCTCGCTCGTCTCTTCGGTCTCAACCATCACGTTCTTGATCGGGAAGGTGATGACGCAACGTATGCCTTCGGGCTGGAAGTCGAGTTTGATCTCGCCTCCGAGCTGCTGAGCCAGTCCGCGTTGAATCAGCCTGGTGCCGAAACCCTGGCGCCTGGGCTGCTGCACGGGTGGCCCTCCGCTTTCGACCCATTCCACGACCAGCACGGGCGGATTCAGGGTGGGGGTGGTCGCCCACATGACGTTGATCCTGCCGTCCGGCGTCGTGAGGCTTCCGTATTTCGTCGCGTTGGTGGCAAGCTCGTGAACGGCGAGCCCGAGCGCAAGAACGGCACTCGGCTGCAGATTGATCTTCGGGCCGCGCAGACGAATGCGCTGGCGCATGGCGTCCTGATAGGGCTCCAGCTCATTCTTCAACACATCTTCCAGCAGAGCGCCCTGCCATTGAGTGGCAGTGAGAAGATCATGCGTCTTGGCCAAGCCCTGCACGCGCCCGAGGAAAGCGTCCCAGGCGCCCTCATCGCCCTGCTCGGCGGCGCGGCGCGTCATGGCGGCAATGGATTGCACGGTGGCCAGAGTGTTCTTGACCCGGTGATTGAGCTCATGCAGCAGGAGTCCCCGGCGCTCGTCGGCCAGCCGCCGTTCCGTGATGTCTTGTGAAACGCCCACGAGCGAGAGACCTCCGTCCGGGCCCACGCGGACACGCCCGCTGATACGGATCCAGTGTTCACTGCGATCCGGCCAGACGACACGGTATTCCACATGAAGATCCGAACGGTTCTTGAGAGCCTGGGCAACGGCCTCGGTCTGCCGTGCGCGATCATCGGGATGGATGGCGGCGAGCACGTCATCATAGGAAAACGGCTCATCGGCTCTCCGGCCGAAATTGGCGCGGCATTGGGGCGAGGCGACGAAGGCGCCGGTCGAGGGCGTGAACTCCCAGGAGCCCAGATGACCCGCATTGAGCGCCAGACGAAGGCGCGCCTCGCTTTCCGCGATACGAGCCAGGGCCTCCTCCCGATGCCGTTCCTGCTCGCGGATGTCGGAGGCTGCATCGGTCAGAGCCTTCTGAATCGTGTCGAACTCGAGTACGTGCGTCGTTGTCCCGTCGACGTCACGGCCGGTACCGAGCGCTTGGGCGGCAGCCACGAGCCGGTCGACCGGCTTGGCGATGAAGCGCGAGAGAATGGCCGCCAGGAGAACGCCCATGAGAATGCATCCGGCGAGTATCAGGAGCCAGAACAAGGAGCGCTGGAACGAAGCGGTGAGCTCCGCGTACGGCACGCTCACGACGAATGTCCAGTCGTAAGTGGGCGACTTGCTGAAATAGGTGCGGACCGGAATACCGTCGAGCGTCACGCTCTGAACATTGCCTTCCGAGAAAGTAGCCGCGGCGTCGCGTATGACAGGGTTGGCAAGCTCGCCTAGAAACCGTTCGGGCGATCGGGACCGGGCGACGATGCGCCCGCTCCGGTCGAGCACGGCCGCATTCCAGTCGGGGGCAATGCGCTGATCCGAGATGAGCCGCTGGAAGATCCCCGGATCAATGGCCGCCAAAAGGATATGGGACACCCTGTCACCGGTGACGACCGGCATACCCATCGTAATCAGGACCTGACCGGTGACCGGATCGACCTGAATATCGGACAGCTGGACACGACGGGTCTCCTGCACCTTCAGCAGCACACCCTCGCGCCGGCCGTCAGGCACTGGCGAGCCATAGGGCACGCGCGTGTTGAGCAGCACCTTGCCGCCCGGCTCGATCAAGGAGATCGATGAGGAACCAGCGAGTCCTGCCTCCAGCGTCTGCTTGTGGAAAGCGGCAAAATCGCCATTGGCGATATGGGGAGAGAGAGCGAGCACCCGCAGGGCCATTTCGCTTTTCTCGATCTCGCGATCGATTGACCGGCTCAAGGCCCTGGCCGTTTCCTGAAGGCGCAGATCCATGGTCTCGCGCTCGGCGCGGTAGCCCGAATAGAACCCTGCGGCGGCGATCAGGACAGCCGGCAGCGTCAGCGCGAACACGAGCGCCCAAAGCACCTGGCGCAACGATGTCCGCGACCAGAGAACGGGATCCGGTCTGGGCGGCCTTGCTCCAATTGCGGGACGGTCCATATCGTGCATGTCAGCCGAGATCTTGGACTGGCATCACGACACGGACAAGAACCTTCGGATCCTCCCTCGGCCACTCGACGCTCGCATCGAGCTGACGCGCCAACCCTTTCAGCACAGTTCCGGAGGCGCCCTCCCGAGCGGCCTGCTTTTCCTCGGGACTAAAGGCATCGTCGGACAGCTGGAAAAGCAGCCGGCCATCGCGCAACCGCATGGCGAGCTTCAGCTTGCCGTGCCGCTCCCTGAAGGCATGGGTAAGCGCGTTCACGACGATCTCGTTGAAGAGAAGCGCAATGGGCGCAGCCTTGGCGGCCTTTACCTCGATGACCTCCACATCGAATTCCGGGACGATCGTGAGATGAGCGACGGTTGCCGTCAGCTCTTCGCAAAGGCCCCGCGCGAAGCTGCTCACGTCGAACCGGGACGATCCGTTTCCGTCATAAAGGTCGCGATGGGCCGCACCGAGGGCCTGGAGGCGCTCCCGCATCCGTTCCAGCACCCGGCCCGTCGCCTCGTCTTCGGCATGGCGGATCTCGATGCCGATCAACGACAGGAGAAGCTGCAGGTTGTTCTTCACGCGGTGATCGAGTTCGTGCAGAAGCGCCGTCCGCTCGTCGAGGAGCTTCTGCAGGGCTTCCTGGGACTGACGCTTCTCGGTCCGCTCCCGGGCTTCGGCAAGCGCCCGTAGAACCGTGACCGGCAGCCTGCCCAGCCGGTCCTTGAGCACGTAATCCGTAGCGCCCCGCTTGAGCGCCTCTACGGCCACCTCCTCTCCGAGAGCGCCGGAGACGAAGACGAAGGGCAGTTCCGGAAAGCGTTCCCGGACCAGGGCAAGAGCGTTCAGTCCATCGAAGCCGGGCAGGAGATAGTCAGCCAGCACGAGGTCCCATGAATCGCTGTGGAGCGCCGCGGCGAAATCCTCCTCCAGAACGACCCGCTCGATCGCCACAGCCAGGCCCGACGACGCCAGGGCCTCCGTCACCAGCTCAGCATCGAGCGCGCTGTCCTCCAGGAGAAGGATGCGGAGCGTGCGGCTGGACTGGGGGGCGGCCGTTCGGTCCATGCTCGCCCCTAGGAATCGGCCCGCCGCGGCGGCGGCTCGTTGAGGATGGCCCAGAACACGCCGAGGTCCTGGATCGCGTCGAAGAATTCACGAAAGCCCACAGGCTTCACCACGAAAGCATTGACGCCGAGCTCGTAGCTGCTGACCAGGTCGCTCTCCTCCCGGGAGGAGGTGAGCATCACCACGGGTGTCTGTTTCAGGTGCGGATCCGCCTTCACCTTCTCCAGCACCTCGAGCCCATCGATCTTCGGGAGCTTGAGATCGAGCAGGACCACGGCGGGATCGCTGGTGTTGCGGTTCGCGTGCGCGCCGCGCCGATTGAGGTAATCGAGCGCCTCCTCGCCGTCACGGACCACCACAACCTCGTTGGCGAGCTGACTCTGCTCCAGAGCGGCCAGGGTCAGCTCTAGATCCTTCGGGTTGTCCTCGACCAGCAGGATCGGTTTCAGTTCCGGCATCAAGCCGCTCCTTCGCTCTCGGGCAGGGCAATATAGAAGGTTGCACCCTTGTCAGGCTGAGCTTCGGCCCAGCTGCGTCCCCCATGTCTCTCGACAATGCGGCGAACATTGGCCAACCCGATTCCGGTTCCCTCGAACTCCTCGACGCGGTGGAGGCGCTGGAAAACACCGAACAGCTTGTCGACATATTTCATATCGAAGCCGACGCCGTTGTCGCGCACGAAAAAGACGATCTCCCCGTTATCGCGATAGGAACCCACTTCGATACGCGATGTATCCCGCATCCGGGAATATTTGGCGGCATTATCCAAAAGATTCTCGAAGACGAGCCGGATGAGAACCGGATCTGCCACGATTGCGGGCAGATCACCGACGATCCACTCGATCCGGCGGCCTCCCGTCGGGAGGGCGAGCTTCTGCCGGATGTCCTCGACGAGTTCCCTCACCTCCACGGAGCGAGGCTTGAGCGCCATGCGGCCCATCTGAGAGAAGCGCAGGAGATCGTCGACGAGCGTGCCGGCGGTATAGGCCGCCTCGATGATCGTATCGATGTAACGCTTGCCCCGTTCCGACAAATCGGGCCATTCCTGCTTCTTCAGGAGCTCTGAATAGCCGACGATATGGCGAAACGGCGCGCGCAGATCGTGCGACACCGAATAGGAGAACGCTTCGAGTTCCTTGTTCGACCGGCGCAACTCCTCGGCCAGGTTCGCCAGCTCCTCGGCGCGGCGCAGCACGATGCCGACGATGGCATTGCGCAGTTCCTTCACCGCCTCGATCGCGCTGCGATCCCAGGCCGCCGAGCGCCCGCGCACCGTCTCCTTCCATATCTCGAAGGAGCGCCGGGGATGAAGCCCTGAGGTTCCGGCCTCTTCCCGCACGGGCTTTTCCGGATTGCCTCCCCATTTGACCGTCTGCACGAGTTCGGGACGGAACCAGAGAATGTAGCTCGAACGCGCCTTCGAGATGGAAATGGAGAGGAGACCGCTTGCCTTGTCCGCATAGCCTTGCGCTTCGGGAAAGAGCTCCGCGAGCCGATCCGTGGCGAACACATCCTCCTGGTGGTGCTCGGAAAGCCAGGCATAGAGCGCCTTGACGTCGGCTTCCTTGGGTGTTCCGCCGAGGAGCCAGCAATGCTCGTCCGTCACGATGGCAGCGCCTTGCGCGCCGGCCAGCAGCATCAGGTCGTCGGGATGGGTCACGAGGCCGTCGATGAAGTAACTTTCCCCCGCCATATGGGCGAGAAGGCGCGCCTGTACGGCCCCCAGCCGCACGCGGGCATCGGCCAATGCAGTATTCTCCCGCGCCTCCAGCTGCAGCGAAAGGATTCGGGTGAGAAAATCGCAGGCATTGCGCGTGGGCAGCGAGACGCGCCGGGGCTCGCTGTTATGGCAGGAGATCAATCCCCAGAGCGCATCGCCCCTCAGGATCGAGATCGACATGGAAGCCGGCGTGCCCATGTTGCGCATGTATTCGAGATGCACGGGCGAGACGCTGCGCAGCACCGAATCGCTCAGGTCGAGCGGCGCGGGATCGTGCGACTGAATCGACACGGGGGTGTAGTTCGCGTCGGGAATGATGCGTAACCGGTTGCGGCGATAGAGCTCCCGCGCCTGAGCCGGGATGTCGGAGGCGGGAAAGCGCAGATCGAGGTAGGACGGCAGGGCGTCGTTCCGATCCTCTGCGATCACGGTGCCGTTCCAGTGCTCGTCGAAGCGATAAATGAGCACCCGGTCGAAGCCGGTCATGCGGCGAATGTCCTGGGCCGCCAGATGACAGAGCCGGTCGACCGTGGAAGCCAGGTGCAACTCCTCCACGAAGCGGCGCAGGGCGGAATAGAGCGTCTCGATGCTGGAAGCGGTGTCCTCGGGCACCGCCTCCAGTTCGAGGAGCACGTGCCCATCCGAACAGGAAACCACGGCATCGAAGGCCCTCTCGCCCCTATCCGTTTGCAGAATGACGGTGCGGAGGTAACGTGCCGTTCCCACGGGAACGGGCTCGGCGACGTCTGCTCCCAGCTGCGCGGCGATCCCGGAAAGCACCTCGTGGAAAGGCTTCTCGAGAATCGACGCCGGATCGATCCCCAAAACCGCGGCGATGTTGGCGCTCGCATGCGTCAAGGTCATGTCCGCCCGGGAGAGGGCGAACAGGAGACCGTGGGGCTGAATGCTGCCCGGAATGTGGATCGGCTCCCGGTCGCAGGCGGTCAGGTCGATCTCTTGCGGCCCTTTGTTCATGGAGCCTCGCAAAGCCAGTCATGCATGACGCGGAAGGTTTCTTGCGCCGCCGCGACGATCACGACCTCGGTCTCGGGAGAGGACGCCTCCAGAAGCATGGCGCCGAACTGCTTCCACATGACGGCGCTGTCTCTCCCATAGCCCCTGAAATAGGCACAGCCTGTCTGTCCGTCGAATCCGAGGTTCCGCTCTACCTGGCGGGCGATGATCGCACCGCCCAACGTGGATCCCTCCACCACGTACATGCTCCCGAGCACGGCCGCGGAACTCGATAGAGGCATGAGAGGATCGCATTGCGGCAAACGGATGATCTCGTTCTCCCCAAGCCCCAGAGCGACAAGATCCCTGACGAGAAGCCTCGTCTTGCACCGGCTTTCGAAGAAGGTCCTGTCCGGCGCGGCCGCTGCCGCCGAACGCTCCCAGGCACTATGGAAGCCATAGAACCGGATCAGCAGGCTTCTGTATGCGTCGCGGCTGGCGATGCAGCGGCCGAGTTCCATTGCGGCCTCGATCCGGTCATGTGCGGGCCTGGTTTCGACTTTCAGTCGTTCAAGCAGCGTCATGACACCTCATTCAGGGAGCCGCCCAGCCTTCTGGCGGCGACCCGTTCGACCAGCACCAATCCGTCGTGGATCAGAACCGCGAGCAGCGCAACCACCAAACCGCCCTGGAGGACGAAAGCGATGTTGTTCGATTGCAGGCCTGCGATGATCACCTCGCCGAGCCCCTTGGCGGCAACCGTCGAGCCGATGGTCGCGGTGCCCAGACTGATGATGACGGACAAGCGGATACCCGCAAGGATCACGGGGAGCGCGAGCGGAAGCTCCACCTGCACGAGGCGCTGCCGCGCGTTCATGCCCATGCCTCGCGCCGCCTCCAAAGTCGGCGAGGGAACCTGGGTCAATCCCGTCAGCGTGTTCTCGAAGATCGGCAGCAGACCGTAGAGAAACAATGCGATGAAGGTGGGCTTCTCACCGAAGCCCACGAGCGGCACGGCAATGGCGAGAACGGCGATCGGCGGAAAGGTCTGCCCGATATTCACGAGGCTGCGCGAAAGCGGAAGGAATTCGGCTCCCGCTGGACGGGTGACGAAGATACCGAGCGCGACGGCAAGAACGGTGCTCACCATCGTCGCCAGACACACCGTGCGCAGATGCTGGAGCGTCAGCACGAGCAGGCTGCCCTGATTGTAGATCGCCGGTGCGCCGGGAGCGATCAAAGGCTCGAAGAGGAACGCAAAAACCTGCGGCATCGCGATGAAGGCCGCGAGCACGAGCAGTGCGGTCAGCCGGACGAAGGAAGCCGGTGTCATGGGAGCGGACGCCCGCGCTGCAGGATGCCGCCGACGCTGACCTGACCGATGAGCGCACCGGAGGCATCGGCCACCGGAAGAGCTTTGCGCCCTGTCCAGAGAAGGCGCGAAAGCGCGTCGTGAAGGCTCTCGGAAGCCGCTATCGGCTCACCCTCGGCATGCCCCGGTTCGAGAGCCTCCTGCACCCTGATCAGGGAGAGCAGACGGAAGGGCCGCTCCGCGGATCCCACGAGACGCTCCACGAAGTCGTCGGCCGGGCGCATCAGGAGTTCGGCGGGTGTCGCATATTGCAGAAGGCGGGCCTGATCCATGACGGCGATCCGGTCGCCGAGACGGAAGGCCTCGTTCATGTCGTGCGTGACGAGAACGATCGTGGTCCCCAACCGGCGCTGGATGGCGAGGAGATCGTCCTGGGCCTTGGAGCGGATCACCGCATCGAGGGCTCCGAACGGCTCGTCCATCAGAAGGAGCGCGGGCCGCGCAGCCAGCGCCCGCGCCACGCCGACCCGCTGCTGCTGGCCGCCCGACAATTCATGCGGGAATTTGTGGGCGAACTCCGCCGGTTCGAGCTGAAACAGATCGAGCAGCTCTTCCACGCGCTGGGCGACCTTCTTGCTGTCCCATCGGAGCAGGCGCGGCACGGTAGCGATGTTGTCGGCGACGTTGCGATGCGGGAACAGGCCATAGCCCTGGATGACATAGCCGATGCGGTGTCTCAGCTCGTCCTCCGGGATCGCGCGCGTATCCTCTCCGTCGATGAGCACGCGCCCTGCACTCGGCTCGACCAGCCGGTTGATCATGCGAAGCAGCGTCGACTTGCCCGCGCCCGACGTGCCGACGACGACCGCGAGTGTGCCTTCCTCGACCGCGAACGAGACATCGTCAACCACGAGGGTGGCGCCGTAGCGCTTGGTGAGACGATCGATCTCGATCATGCTGGCGTTCCCTTGGAGAGATCGACCAGCGCATCGAGAACGATGGACGCGGCGAAGGAGAGCGCAACCGTGGGAATTGCCCCCAGCAGCACCAGGTCGATGGCCGTCTGGCCGATGCCCTGGAAGACGAAGGTGCCGAAGCCTCCCCCACCGATCAGCGCCGCCACGGTCGCAAGGCCGAAGTTCTGGACCAGCACGATGCGGATGCCGGCGAGGATCACCGGAAGGGCGAGCGGCATCTCGACATCCACCAGCCGCTGCCGGGCCGACATGCCCATGCCGCGCGCGGCGTCGACGACGGCTGAGGGAACCTGACTTAATCCGGCAATCGTGTTGGCGACGATGGGAAGCAACGCGTAGAGAAACAGCGCGATGAACGCGGGCGCGGCGCCGATCCCCTTGATGCCCAAGGCCGCAGCGAGCGGCACGCTGGCCGCGATGGCGCCCAGCGGTGCCATGAGAAGGCCGAACAGGGCGATGCTCGGGACCGTCTGCACGATGCTCAAACCCTGCATCACCGCGATCCGGAGCGTTCTCAGCCGGTGGCTGACGATGCCGAGCGGAACGCCGAGGAGACACGCGGCAGCCATGGAGCCGGAGGCAAGCAGGAGGTGCTGTCGCGCCTCACGCCAGAAGCTGTCGGCGCGGGTGTAATACTCCCTGAGGATCGAGAGATCGTCCCAGATGCCGGAGAGCAGCAGAAGCGCCAAGGCGCTCACGCCGACGGCCAAAGCCGTGAGCCGCCCATAGGGTCCGAGTCTCATGCGTGCCAGGGCATCGACGGCGAGCAGCGAGAACGCCAGGCTCAGCAGCCAGAACCCGAGCGAAGGCGACACGCGGGCGAAAGTGTTGTCCGCAGGTGTCAGGTATCCTGCGGACAGGCCGAGAGAGGGGAGAAGGACCGCAAGACCGATCACGGCGGAGCCGAGGCGGCTGAGGGGATCCCGCACGAGGACGGCTCCGATCGCGACGCCGAGCGCCACGAGCACGAGAGCGGCCGCCATGGCAATGGGCAGCGCCTCGATCAGGAGGCGCGCCTCGCCGGACGCGATGCGGGTGGCCCGATACGTGGCGAATGGAGCAGCGAAGAGCGCGACGCCTATGAGAACGGCAATCGCAAACCCCAGATGGTCGAGGGAGAGCGCGGGGCGCGGCGGAACCACGCCGAACGTGTTTGTCCTTGATGCCGTGGAACTCACGTCGAACCTTGGTCTTTCCTTGGCCAACCTGCCGTCTGCTTCACGTGAAGTGTCGGCCGCTTACTTGATGAAGCCTTTCGACTTCAGGTAATCGGCTGCGACGGCTTTCGCCGCTTCGCCGCCCACCTGCACGCGGGCGTTCAGCCCTTGAAGAGTCGTCAGGTCGAGGGATGCGAAGACGGGCTTGAGGATATCTGCGATCTTCGGATTGTCCTTCAGCACCGCCTCGCGAATGATGGGCGCCGGCGCGTAGACCGGCTGCACGCCCTTGTCGTCCTCCAGCACCACGAGGCCCGACGGCGCGATGCCGCCATCGGTACCGTAGACCATGGCGGCATTGGCGCCGCTGATCCTCTCGGCCGCCGCCTTGATCGTCGCCGCCGTGTCGCCGCCGGAGAGGACGATGAGCTGCTCCGGCTTCATCCTGAAACCGTAGACCTTCTGGAAGGATGGCAGGGCCGCTTCGGAATTCACGAACTCTGCGGAGGCCGCGAGCTTCACCTCACCGCCCTCCGAGACCCATTTGCCGAAGTCGGAGAGCGTCGTGAGCTTGTTGGCCTCCGCCACATCCCTGCGCAACGCGATGGCCCAGGTGTTGTTGGCCGGCGAAGGATCGAGCCAGACGATCTTGTTGGCCTCGTAATCGAGCTTCCTGGCGGTCTCGTATCCCTTGGCCGCGTCCTTCCAGAGCGGATCGTCCGCCTTGTTGAAGAAGAAGCCCGCGTTGCCCGTATATTCGGGATAGATGTCGATCTCGCCCGCGGTGATGGCCTTGCGCACCACCGGGGTTGCGCCGAGCTGAATCCTGTCCTGGGTCTCGATACCGCTATCCTCGAGGACGAGCAGGATCATGTTGCCCAGGATCGATCCTTCCGTGTCGATCTTGGAGGAGACGACGACGTCCGCCCCGGCCGGGCCCAGGGCTGCCAGGCTCAAGGCCAGAACGGCCGCAAGAATCTTCAGAACGGGCCTCATGTTTCCCCCTCGGCATAAGCGTGCACACCAGGGCTATTTCTAGGTCACGTCCCCGATTTAAGCAGAGGGAGGGCTTCCGAGTCCCGGCCTTGGCGATAAAAATTTCGTGTCACGAAGCCTTTCGTCCACCGCCGGCCCGTGACGGCGGTGGACGCGAGTGCGGGAAGATCTGTCGGCTGTTCAGGCGCTTAGGCCCGACGGAGGCTCCTGGGCAATGGTAAAGCGCACTTGGGCCTGCGGACGGTGATCCTCGGACAGGATGCGCCAAGTGCGCTCGGCCTCGGTGCGGTTCTCGAAGGGGCCGACGACACGCTCAGTGCCGTGAACCAGGGATTCGCATTCGCAGGAGGTGTATTCACCGCCCACCACCCAGAAACGAGTCTTTTGCATGGCCGTTCTCCGTATGACCGAGGGGACCACCGTCCCACTTCCTGTATTTACATCCGTTGACAAAGCACCCCGCAGAGCCACAATCTCTATGCATCAGCGAGGCGTCTTATGGTTATAATTCCAGAAGAAGCCTTTGTTTCAATGCCAGATTTCGGAAGAAAAGTAGCATTGTAAATTCCCGACAACACGAAGCAAGTAAAGCTGTAAAAAGATGCACAATGGATGAGAGCAGAAAACTCTTCGTCGGTCCGCGCCTCAAGCGCCTGCGCCGGGAGCTCAATCTGAGCCAGTCCCGCATGGCGGAGGAACTCGGGCTCTCGCCCAGCTATCTGAACCTCATGGAGCGCAATCAGCGTCCTATCACCGCGCAAGTACTCATCCGTCTGGCCCATGCCTATTCTCTGGATCCGCGCGAATTCGCCAACGACGATCACGAGCGCACGGTCTCGGAGCTGGAGGAGATCTTCGCCGATCCGCTCTTTCGCAGCGCGCCGGTCTCACGCATCGAGCTGCGCGAGACCATCGAGAACGCGCCCTCTCTCGTGGATGCCGTGAATCGCCTCTACCGCGCCTATCAGGCCATGCGCGGCGCGCGCGAGGCCGTCACCCCCAGCCTCAACGACCGCGACCGCGCCGAGGATGCGCCGCAGATCAACCCGGTGGACCGGGTTCGCGAACTGATCCACGAGGCCAGGAATCATTTTCCGGATCTGGACGAGGCGGCCGAGGCGCTGGCTTCCGACTTGGCCGTCACGGGGCACGAACCGTTCTTCGCCATCGCAGAGCGCCTGCGCTCCAAGCACGGCATCCGCGTGCGCGTCATGCCCATCGACGTGATGTCGGACAACCTGAGACGCTACGATCACCATCGCCGCCAGCTCCTGATCTCCGAACTCGTCGATCCGTCCGGGCGTACTTTCCAGGCCGCCTATCAGCTCGCCTTCGCGGAGATGCGCTCGACCATCGACGCACTGGCCGCCAAGCTCGAACCCACGGACGGTCCGGCGCGTCGTTTGCTGCGCGTCTCCTTCGGCAATTACTTCGCCGGAGCGCTCATGATGCCCTACGGCAAGTTCCACGCCGCGGCGGAAGCCCTCGGATACGACGTCGAGGTGCTGGGCGCACGCTTCGGCGCGAGTTTCGAGCAGATAGCGCACCGCCTCACGACCCTCGCCCGGCCCGGCGCGCGCGGTATACCGTTCTTCCTCGTGCGCGTCGATGCGGCGGGCAACGTGTCGAAACGTTTCTCCTCGGGCCGTTTCCCCTTCTCGCAATTCGGCGGCACCTGCCCGCTCTGGAACCTGCACTCCACCTTCAAGACCCCGGGACAGGTGGCGACCCAGATCGTCGAGCTGCCCGACGGCTCGCGCTGGTTCTCCATGGCCCGCGCCGTCAAGCGGGCTTCGAATCCCTGGGGCATGCCCGATCCACAATTCGTGGTGGGCCTGGGCTGCGAGCTGAAATACGCCCATCGCCTGGTCTATGCGCGCGGCCTCGACCTCGCGGCGGCCGACGCCACGCCCATCGGCATCAATTGCCGCCTGTGCGAGCGCGTCGCCTGCCCGCAGCGCGCGGCCCCGCCCATGATGCACGCGCTCATCGTCGACGAGATGAAACGCGGCATCTCGCCCTTCGAATTCGACGCGACTTAAGCTCTGGCTCTTGTTTTCGCCACGGGCGGTTCATCGAGCCAATGATCGAGAAACCGGTCGATCCAGCGAGAGACATGCGGATCGTACCGGAACCGTCCGTCGAGTTGGCGGATGCGGTCCTGCGCGCCGGGTGTGGACAGGCGCTCTTCCGCAACGACGGTCCAGCGGCAGATCATGGCGTGCGTGACCTCCGGGTGGAACTGGAGGCCGAAGGCATTGCCGCCGACCTGGATGGCCTGCGTCGGAAAGTCGTCGCCCGTGGCGAGGGTCTCGGCCCCGGGGGGGCAATCGAACCCCTCGCGATGCCAATGATAGACATGGCTCGGCCAGGGGACGCCCCAGATTTGGCTCAGGCGCTCGCCGGCTTCGGTCGGCACGAGGGGGTAGTAGCCGATCTCGGCGCGCCCTTCCGGATGCTGCCAGACTCCGGCCCCCATGTGCCGGGCGAGCATCTGCGCGCCGAGACACAGCCCCAGGAAAGGCTTGCCCTCCTTCAGGGGAATGCCGATCCAATCGATCTCGGCCTTGATGAAATCGTCCGGATCGTTGGCGCTCATGGGACCGCCGAAGATCACCGCACCGGCATGGTCGGCGAGCGTTTCGGGGAGCGGGTCCCCGAAACGGGGACGGCGGATATCGAGCCGGTGCCCGCGCTCCGCCAGCAGGCGTCCGACGCGCCCGGGCGTCGAATGTTCCTGATGCAGGACAATGAGGATGGGCGCCTTGGTCCCTCGTCTAGCCATGATCCCGCTCCGACGCGAGCCTGGGATCCTGCGGCAGATGACGATAGGTAAACAGGAGGGCGGATCGACTGAACATGCCCCGAGTATCGAGGAGAATGCATGATGCAGGCAAGCCTCAAGGCGAAGTTCGCGAGCCCGCTTTGGCTGCCCTCAGCCCGTCGAGATAGCGCACGGCGACATCCCGCGCCGGCTTCTCCTCGATGACGATCTCCGCATTGAGCGCCTGGAGTTTCGCCGTCGTCAGGGAGTCGAAGACCGGGTGCAGCGCCTCGGCGATCTTCGGATACTGCCGCAGGGTCACAGCGCGGATCACCGGAGCGGGCTCATAAACGATCTGGGCGCCCTTGACGTCCTTCATCACCACGAGGTCGAAGGCGGCGATGGCGCCGTCCGTTCCATAAACCATCGCGGCGTTCACGCCGCCGGCATTTCGTGCCGCCGCGCGCATGGTCTTCATCGTGTCCCCTTCCGGCTGAGTGACGATCCTCTCCCGAGGAAACCGGAAATCGTACGTTCTCTCGAAGGATGGAAGGGCGGCCGGGCTTTCCACGAATTCCACCGAGGCCGCCAGCCTGAGATCTGCCGAGCGCCTCACCGCCGCAGCAAAATCCTCCATGGTGGTCAGGCCATCCCGCCGGGCTACATCGCCCCGGACAGCGATCAGCCACGTGTTGTTGGCGGGTGCCCGGGCGAGCCATACGAGATCATGGCGTTGGGCATCGAGCCGCCGGACTCTGTCGAAGGCCTTTTCGGACGATTTCCAGACCGGGTCGCCGCCCGTTCCGTGAAAGAAGGCCCCATTGCCCGTATATTCCGGGTAAAGATCGATCTCGCCGGACAAAAGGGCGGAGCGGACCTTCTGGGTTGGTCCGATCTGCACCCGGAGTTCCACGGGAATTCCCTCCCGCTCGAGCACAAGGGCGATCAGGTTCGCGAGCAGCGCGCCCTCGGTATCGGCCTTGGAGGCGACCACCACGGGGGCTTGGTCCTGGGCCAGGCTCGAAGCATGGAGGAAGGTCCCAATCAGGGCTAAGGCGAAGAGTCGCACGAAAGCCGTGACAAGCCTGGACCTCACTATTGCTTTATCCAACAAATTCAAGCCTTTCGGGACCTAGGCAATTGCAGGAGGCTGCTCTAAGATCAACGAAATGATAAAGCTTCGGGACTCTGAAGGGTTGCCGTCGGCTTTTGCACCCCCGTGCAGGAATGGTAGAACCCTCTGATTCCCGGCATGGCCTTCGCAGGCACTCGGACCCGGATCCGGTGCTGTGAATGCCCATCATGCGGCGACTGGCGTGAAAGAAAGTAAAGACGTGACCGATAGCGTGACGAGCGACGGAGATCTGAACGGGCTGCGCATCCTCGTGGTGGAAGACGAGGCGGCGATCTCCCTGCTGCTGGAAGACATGCTGCTCGACTTCGGCTGCGAAGTGATCGGCCCGGCCGCGCGCCTCTCGGCTGCCTTGGACGCCGTCGCCCGGGAGCAGGTGGACTTGGCCATCCTCGACGTGAACGTCGCAGGCGAGCCCATCTATCCCGTGGCCGAGGCCCTGGCCCAGCGGTCGATCCCCTTCGTCTTCTCGACAGGATACGGCAGCGCAGGGATCCGCGACTCCTTCCGCGATCGCCCGGTCCTCCAGAAACCTTTCGCCCAGAACGACCTGAAGCAGAAACTGATCATGGCCCGGCGCGCGGTCGCCTCCTGAGGCCCGTTTCTCCTGGCCCTGCGATCCCCATGTCTCTCCCCTAAGGGCATGCATCTCCCCTAAGGGAATGTGTCATGTGCTTTTGAGCACATACCATGCCGATTGATTCGGCTTTGATCCTGCCGCATACCTGCTAAGCTTGGGCCTGCAGGATCACGACACGTTATCACAGAAGACATCATGGCTGTCCCTCCCTTTCGGCTTCTGGCTGCCGCAAGCTCTCTCGTCCTGTGCTTGGCCGAGGCTCATGCGCAGACACCCATTCCCAGGCCGCTTCCCGCCGTAGGCTCGATCGTGGCGGCCAAGGGCGGGGAGGAGTTGCGCTTCGTCCGCGAGGATCTCTGGCGGGCGGCGCAGATTCGGCAGGATGTCATCGGCGGCGACGTGCTGCGCACCAATGCCATCGGCAATCTGGCGATCCTGTTTGCCGACCGGACCCAGATCCGCGTCGGCCGCAACTCCACCTTGACCGTGAACGACGTAGCGGGGATCGGCAGCGGCACGACCGCGCTCAGTCTCGACGCAGGCAGCATCTGGGCGCGCGCCGCACGCGGCGGTTCGGGGGTCGATGTGAAAACCCCCGCGGCGGTAGCCGCCATCCGCGGCACCGACTGGTCGCTGTCCGTCGAGGGCGGGCGCACCTCTCTCGTGGTGCTCGAAGGCGTGGTGGAGCTGCGCAATGCGCAAGGCTCCGTGGTGGTGCGTCAGGGCGAGGGCGCGGTGGCCTCCATCGGTCAGGCGCCGACAAAGTTCGTGCTCACGAATTCCGAAGACCGGGAGCAGATGCTCTTCTATCTGAGCCTGCGGGATACGTTCTCCTCCATGCCGGTCTCGCCGCTGAGCGGCCCGGCCCTGCGGGCCGAGCGGGCACGGGTCGCGGGCATATCGGCTGAGAAACGCAGCGCGGAAGACTGGCTGAGCCTTGCCGAGACGGCCCTTGTTCTCGACGGGCGCGCCGTGGCCGCCCAGGCTCTCGCCGAGGCGCGCGCAGGGAGCCTGAGCGCCGCGCAGCGCGCCCGCGCCGATCTGGTGGAGGCCACCCTGCTCGGATCGCAGCACCGCTGGTCGGAAGCGGCCGCGCTCTTCGGCAGGGCCGAACGGGGCGTCGATGCGAAGCGGCGGGTCATTGCCGCCTACGGACGCTACATCGCCCAGTCGCTCGCCGATCCGAAGCGCGTGCACCCCGAGCCCGAGGGGTCCGCCCATGAACCGCTTGCCGCGCTGGCCCATGCCTATGTGGTGGCCTTCCGCCAGGACCTCAACGCGGCGGCCGAGGTGCTGAAGGCCGCGGAAAAGCGCTTTCCGCGCGACGTCCGCATCGCGGTGATGTCGGCACAGGTCTCCTACGCCCTGAACCGGCGCGAGGAGATGCGCGCCTCCATCGCCCGGGCGAAAGCCATCGATCCGGAGGATCCGGAAGTCATCGCCGCCGACAGCAACATCCGGGGCGACATCGACGGCGAGGTGAACGCCGCCGTGGAGGCCCTGCGCAAGGCGGCCGCCATCGCACCGGGCAATTCCGGCATCTGGAACAGCCTCGGCCTCTTCGAATCCGGCCGCGACCGTCCTCTCGCTGCGGAAGAAGCCCTGCGCCGAGCCATCGCGGAAGATCCGGGAAGCCCCGTCTCCTACGCCAATCTCGCGATCCTTCTGCTCGACCAGAACCGCGTCGAGGAAGCGGGTGCCCTGATCGACAAGGCGCTCGCCCTCGATCCCGGCTTCCATGTCGCCTATGTCGCCCGCGGCCGCTATCTCCTGCAGAAGGGCGAGACCGACAGGGCGATCGAGGCCATTCTCGCGGGCTCCGCAGCCAATCCCGCCTGGTCTCAGGGCCTGCTCATGGCGGCGGCGGCCTATTACCAGAACGGCGACGAGGAACTCGCCGATCAGGCCCTCGACAATGCAGACCGGCTCGATCCCAACGATCCAGTGGTATCGAGCGCGCGCACGGCGATCGCCATCGATCAGTATCAGGCGGACCGGGCGGTGCTCGCCGCCCGCGAGACTCTGCGCCGCTACCGTCAGCGCGGCGGCGATTTCGCGGGTCTCGCGGTGAACAAGGATGGTGGCTCGTACCCGGCCCAGGCCTATCGCTTCCTGAACCTGAACGAGTGGTCGCGCTTCTACGGCGACCGGGTGTTCGATCCCTTCAACGCTTCGAGCTATTTCGACCAGGCCGCCGTCGACCGGCCCACCCTGTTCACGGCTCGGCCCGATGTCTCCACCATCGAAACCGGCGTGGGCGCGGACCTGACGACCCTCAACCTGACGCTCCAGGGCCTGTTCTTCGATCCGCTCGCGGTTTCCGGCCGCATCGGGCGCTTGGACCTCATCCGCCGCCCCTTCATCGACGCCGAGATCGGCGGAGGGCTGCTGTCCCGCGACGGCCATATCGGCTGGGAGGCGGAAGCGAATGTCCAGGGCTATTCCAACGAGCCGCTTCCCACTTCCTTCTCCCTGACCGCGAATCGCGCTCTGGCCGAAAACGGCGCGACCATCGACAGGCAGGAAGCGACCAACGGGTCCTTCTTCATCGGCTCGGCCCCGTCGGCGGCGGATCGGTTCGTGCTGTTCGGGGCGGCGGCGGATCAGGCGCCGGGCATTGCAAGCATCCGCACGCCCACGCGGCTCTTCGACGGCACCGAGGACACGACCTCCGTGCTCGGCGGCGCCGGCTGGAGCCACAGCTTCAGCGACAGGAACGTCCTCACCGCAGCCATCTTCGGCCAGCGCATCGTCAACGATCGGTTCTCGAATCTGGCCCTGACGCTCTCTCCCACCCTGATCCTGGGAGGACAGCAAAGGGAGCGCATCCGAACCGAGGGCGTGGCGGCCGCCCTGGCTCACACCATCGGGTTCGGCGACTTCACCCTTCGCTACGGTTTCGAGGCGCAACGCGGGCGCACGTTCAGCAGCGCCGAGGGGCTGACCTATCTCTTCGACGCCGCTACCGGCGAGTACACGTCCATCCCCATCGACGAGGAATCCGACGCCACGTTCAAGGCGAGCCGCCTCTATGCCGACCTGTTCTGGCGTCCCTCCGACTGGTTCGAGGCCCAGGCCGGGATCCAGCGCACGGCCCTGGACACCGGTTTCAGCGACGACAGCATGGTCGCCCCGCGCATCGGAATCGGCATCTCGCCCTTCGAGGGACACTGGCTGCGCGCCGCCTATCGCAGCGACGGCCTCATGCCGCTCGCCTATACGCTCTCGCCCGTCACGACCGTGGGGCTCGTGCCGAACACGCTGCCGCTCGCCCTCGGCGGACGGATCGACACGCTCGCCCTTCGCTGGGATGCGGAATGGTCGCCCTATCTGTTCACGGCTCTCGAATATCAACGGCAGGACGCGGACGATCTCGACATCGGCATTCCGAACACCTTCGACCGCCTCTCCATCGAGAAGGCGCGCATCGAACGGGTGTCGGCCACAGCCAACCTCTGGCTCACCCATGGCATCGGCGTCTTCGGCACCGTCGGCACGCAATCCACGGAGGTGCTCTCGGAAGCCGGGCGCGGCAGCGACGTGCCGCTGATCGCCGGCAACTTCGCGCGAGCAGGCGTCACCTTCGTCCATCCGAGCCGGATCAAGCTCACCGTGGCGGCCACCTATGTGGGCGACTTTACCGGCGAGCTCGCAGGCGCGGAACTCGACGATTACTGGACGGCGGATGCATCTCTGACGTGGGAAACCCCGGATCGGCGGCTCCTCATGGAATTCAGCGTGCTCAACATGTTCGACGAGGAATTCCAGGTCGCGCCGAACATTCCCGGACCGAGCCGCACCTTCGCGGCCGGCGTGAAGGCACGGTTCTAAGGGTGAGCGCTCCCGCCTCGGCCCTACGCGTCCAGACCGGAGAGCCGTACTGGCGGCACTTCGTCATGGCGGGGCTGGTCGCGGCTCTTCTGACGCCGCTCGTCTTCTTCCCGCCTTTCAAGCTGGTGGAAGCGAAGATCTTCGACATCCTCTCGATCATCGTGCCGCCACGCCCTCGGGCCTCCGTGGAGGTCGTGGCCATCGACGAGCCGTCCTTCTCCGAAATCGGGCAACGCTGGCCGTGGCCGCGGGAACTCCACGCCAGGCTCGCGGAGCGTCTGCGCGCGGCGGGCGCCAAGGTCGTCGCCTTCGACATCATCTTTTCCGAGCCTTCGACGGAGGAAGCCGACAGGCGATTTGCGGCAGCCCTCGGGCCGGACGTGGTGCTGGCGTCGGATGATGTCTCGACGAAGCTCGATCACGGCGTTCAGATTACCCGCGTCAATCCGATCGATCCGTTTCTCGATGCGGGCGCGGTTCCTGGCGTCGCTTCGGTCGCTCCCGATGGGGACGTGTATCTGCGCCAGATGCCGACCCAGCCCGACGGCTTCGCGGCCGAAATCCTGCGCGTAGCCGGAGAGCCTGCGCAGCCTCCGCCCGAGGGCGCTCTCATTCAATATTTCGGGCCCGCCCGCAGCTATCCGACCGTTTCCTACTACCAGGCGCTCGACCCGGAGACATTCCTGCAACCCGGACGGTTCAAGGACAAGATCGTCCTCGTGGGACTCAGCCTGAAGGCTGCGACCTCCGCCGATGCGGGCGCGCCCGATACCTTCCCCACGGCCTATACGCTGACCACGGGGGAACTCACGGCCGGGGTGGAGGTGCAGGCGACGATCCTCGACAACCTGCGCCACGATCTCTTCGTCGTCCCCATTCCGCGCATCGCCGTGCTGGCCCTCCTCGTGGCGGCCGCTTGCGGGGCAGCGGCTCTGTCCATTCGCGGCGTGACCTGGCGCACCGGGCTCGCAGCCCTGTTCATGATCGTGTTCCTCTTTGCGCTCGCATGGCTCGCGCTGCGCTTCGGACGCATCTGGGCGCCGCCTGTTCTGCCTGCCGCGGCGGCGCTCGCGGTGTTCGGCGCACGCTTCGGCCTGGACTATGCCCGCGAACGGCAGCTGCGCCAGGCAGTGTCGGAGGCCTTCTCGCGCTATCTCTCGCCCGATCTCGTCGCGGAGCTCGCGCGCGATCCGGGTGCGCTCAGGCTCGGCGGAGAGCGGCGCAACCTCTCGGTTCTGTTCTGCGACGTGCGCGGCTTCACCAGCCTGTCGGAAACCCTGAAGGACCAGCCCGAGCGGCTGACCGCGCTCATCAACCGCCTGCTCGATCCGCTCTCCGAAGCGGTGCTCGCGGAAGGCGGCACCATCGACAAGTACATGGGCGATTGCATTATGGCGTTCTGGAACGCCCCTCTGCCGAGCCCCGATCATCCCCGGCGCGCAGTGCGCGCGGCCATGCGCATGATGGAGGCCGTCACCGTGCTGAATACCGCCCTGCGGCAGGAGGAAGGCGAAGGCGCACCCCAGTTCGCGGTCGGCATCGGGATCAACACGGGCGATTGCGTGGTGGGCAATGTGGGCTCGCGCTGGCGCTACGATTATTCGGTGCTCGGCGACGCGGTGAACCTCGCCTCGCGCCTGGAGAGCCTGTCGAAGGAGTACAATGTCTCGCTGATCCTCGGCCCCGCGACGGCCGAGGCCGTGCGCGACGATTACGTGCTGATCGAGCTCGACCGCATCGCCGTCCGCGGGCGCGCAACGGAATCGGCCATCTTCACCGTCGTGGCATCCGCTTCGCAGCGCCGCGATCCTGCCGTTGCGGAACTCTCACGGCTGCATGCGGAGGCTCTCGAGAACCTCCGCGAAGGAAAGCGGACCGAGGCACTCGGCCTCGTCGTGCGCTGCCGGTCGCTTGCCCCGTCCCTGGCAGGCTATTACCGGACGCTCATGGGCAAGATCGGCGGGATGTCGCGCTGAGCGCCCGCTTTTGCGAGCGAATTGCAAGTAAAATGAACGGCTTGCGCTGGGAGGCGCAGTCACTATAACGGCGGCTCTTCCGTCCAGCCGCCCCGTTTGTCGATGCCAGCCATGAGTCGCATTCAAAAGCTTGCCATCGGCAGCATATTCGTCGGAGCTCTCGTCTTTGCGCTCAAATATGCCGCCTATCACCTGACGGGGAGCATTGCGCTCTATTCGGACGCGCTGGAGAGCATCATCAACGTGGTGACGGCGATCGCGGCCTTCATGGCCGTCCGGGTGAGCGCAGCACCCGCCGATGCCAATCATCCCTACGGCCACCACAAGGTGGAGTATTTCTCCGCCGTTCTCGAGGGCGTGCTGATCATCGTGGCGGCCCTGATGATCCTGCGGGAGGCTTATTTCGGATTCCTCTCCCCCAGGATGCTCGACGCCCCCGCCATGGGCCTTGCCGTCAATGCGGCGGCTAGCGCCGTCAACGGCGCCTGGTCGTGGATCCTCATTCGCCAGGGCCGCCGCCTGCGCTCCCCCGCCCTTGCAGCCGACGGGCGTCACCTGATGACCGATGTGGTCACCTCCGCGGGGGTCATCGTGGGCCTCGTCTTCGTGCCCGTGACCGGCTGGGCCTGGCTCGATCCCGTTCTCGCGGCTTTCGTCGCGGTCAACATTCTCTGGTCCGGCTGGGGCCTGATCAAGGAAAGCGTCGGCGGCCTCATGGACGAGGCCCTGCCCGAGGCGACCCTCTCGCGGGTGCGGGAGATCATCTCCATCAATGCGCAAGGCGCCATCGAGGCACACGACCTGCGCACGCGGCATGCGGGCAAGATGACCTTCATCGACTTTCACCTCGTCGTCCCCGGCAGCATGAGCGTGACGGATGCGCACGACATCTGCGACCGCCTGGAGCGTGCGCTGAAGGGCGAAATCGAGGATGCTCTCATCACCATCCATGTGGAGCCCGACAACAAGGCGAAGCACGCCGGGATCGTCGTTCTCTAGGCCCCGCCGACGGCAGGCAGGCATCAGGTTAGCCGTCTCCGTGGCAGGATCGTGTCCCGCGCCATCCCCAGGCAAGCCTCGCCGGTTACTTTCTCATCGAATTGTGAATGCGCGCGCGCCCTGGTGACTTCGGCGCGACGATGAGGATGAGATGTCTCAAAACGCTTCTGCCGCCGCCCGTTCGAAATGGGCCAATGCCTTCACCGGAGTTGCAGGCCGCTTCTATGCCGGCATGGCCTTCGGCATTCTCGCCTTGATAGGGCTGTCCATTTACGGGTCGCTCACGATCTCCAGCCTCCTGCTCGAGCGGAAGCAGGCGGAGCTGAAGAGCCTCGCCCAGACCGCCACCACCCTCATCGGAGGCTATCAGGAGCTCGCCCGGAAAGGTGAACTTTCGGTCGAGGAGGCGAAGAAGCGCGCGGCCGATGCCCTGCGCACGATGCGCTACAACGGGAACGACTACTTCGTGGTGCTGGACTACACCAACTTCGTCGTCATGCATCCCAACAAGGACACGGAAGGCAAGAACCTCTCCGAGGTGAAAGACGTCAACGGAACCTACGTCACCCGCGAGCAGGTCGAAGCCGGCAAGAAGGGCGGCGGCTTCGTGGACTTCTTCTGGCCGAAGCTGAACGAGACCGTGCCGTCTCCGAAGACCGTGTACGCAGTCTCCGTTCCTCAGTGGGAATGGGTCGTGGCGGCAGGCATGTACATCGATGACCTTGCCGTCATCAATGCCACCTACCGAAACCTGTTCCTTGCCTTCGTCGGCGTCTCGGCGCTCATTCTGATCGCCATCGCGTTCGGTCTGGGGCGCAGCATCTCCCGCCCCATTCAGAAACTTGTCGCCAACATGCGCAGCCTCGCCAACGGCGATCTGAACGTGACGGTCGAGGGCACGGCTCGCCGCGACGAGATCGGCGTCATGGCGAACGCCGTCCAGGTGTTCAAGGACAACGCCATCGAGGCCCGCCGCCTCGCCGCCGAGCAGGAGGCCGACAACCAGGCCAAGATGCGCCGCGCGCAGGTGCTGGACGAGCTCACCAGGCGCTTCGAGGCGAAGGTCT
>JAPSLB010000063.1 GCA_031181145.1 Microvirga sp. | reverse complement strand
CGACCTCTGCAAGACCGCGAAATACTTCCTTCACGTCTTCGGGGGCCTGATCCCAGGTCTGCTCATCGTTATCGACGCCGTAGAACGCTCGAGCGACACGCTCGATTTGCTGGCTCTGTCCCATTTTTCCCCAAATTTGCTCTTCTGGGGATAAACGCCCATCCGGCCAGTTTTATTCCCTATGACTGATGGCCTAGGCCATATGTTCTATTCGGAGGAGATCCGCTGCATGTGCAGGCAACCGAGAATACACCCTGCACCCCGAAAGCCGGGAGGGTGTCTTGTCCAAGCAATGTGCCGCGAAGTAAATCAAAGGCATGAGACCTTCTTCCTTTGAATCCTCGCGGGGCGCTCGCCCTGTTGTCTTTCCCTTCGTTGCAAATGCCGCAACCACTGAATAGAATCGAATTCCGTCTATCCGATCAAACCTAGGTAATTATGCGAAACCGGCTTGCGCTTCTTGAGATCGTCCTTGCTCTAGCCTGCCTTAATACTGAACTGAGCGCAAAAGCAGCCGCGCCTGCTCTGAAACAGGACTTCGGCGCAGGAGCCGTGGGCTTGCCCCCGCTTCCACAGCCAAGAACGACGGCGTACCAGTTCTATCGCCTGGAATTCCTTCCCGATGGCTATCCCGGTCGTCTGCTGAAAAATGGAAAGACTGTCCCTCACCCGATCTATGGGACCTATGTGATTCGGGATTACATCGGGCTCTATACGAAGACTGACGATAGAAGGTATCTCGATGCGGCTAAACGGGTCGCGGATGCCACTATCAATCGGATGGACAGCATCGACGGATTTGATGCTCTGGCATACTACTACGACCCTAACAACGGTCTCACTAATCTCCCCAGGCGGTTCTATTCGGGACTGACCCAGGCCCGCTATCTCGCCGCCTTCCAAATGCTCTACGAAGCTAGCCGGGAGGAAAAATATAGAGTCGTAGCGCGCAAGATATTCAATAGCCTGAAAGTTCCCTCGCCCCAAGGCGGCGTGCTGGTTGAGTCGAGTTATGGGACAACCCTCGAGGAGTTCCCCCATGAGATCCCCACATACGTTTTGAACGGATGGACCACGATAATTCTAGAGCTGGTGCGGTACGAGAAGGCTACCCAGGACCCAGAAGCGGCACGACTCATCCAAGACAATCTCTCGACGCTGGAGAAACTGCTACCGAGGTACGATTATCCAGAGCTGTTTCTTTCACGCTACCAACTTACAGGATCAGCGCGCCTGAAGTTCGTATTCCATCAACCGAACATGTGCAAAATCACGGCGTTTGGGACCTATGTTGATGGAATTCGATATTCCGCCAGTTCAGGAAGTACGAGCAGGTGGGACAACCATGTTGTCCCCGAGAAGACGGATCAGGATGGATATCCGACGAGCAGCGAAATCCTTGTCAATGGCGTCTTCAGCGCGATCAACGACAGGCAGCGTTACGACTTCAGCGCTGACTGCAAAGATGCCGCAAAGGTACAGACCTACATCGGCGTCAGCAAGTACGACGTCTTCCATTCAAGCGTCTTGCCCGAACAGTGGGTGAAAATCGATGAGAGACACCTCCCGAAGGGGGCAAGCACCTCAACCGTTGAACCAGAGAACGAGCCGTTCAAGCTGGTCGCCTACCCCACCAACTTCTACAAGAACATTGGCGGAAAACGTTATAATGTTTACCATTGGTTGCACATCACAAATCTCGACCGGTTAGCGAACGAGACGGGCAGCGAAATTCTTCGCACATGGTCCGGCAGATGGCACGACTATACGCGGGAGTGGGCAAAATCCGCTATCATCGCTCAGCCGAATGTGTCCTTCGAGTGCTATCCGGGACCGTGTACAACCGGCGTTTCCGATAAGCCGGACGAGGGCGAAGATTAGGCCCCTTCACAAAGCCATCATGGACGCTCTGAGGCGATTTGATGGGGCGAAGCCGCCTGGTTCCCAGACCGGTGAGTGATGACCACGCGAAGCAGGGGGACATCCATGCCCCACACCCGCTTTACGAAGGAGTTTCGGATGAGGCTGTGCGGCTTGCTCCGACGAGCGGCCGCAGCCGGCGTGAGGTCGCCGCGGATCTCGGCATCGGCCTGTCGCCCCTGCGCCCCTGGCTCGACTGCCGCCTCGAGCGCAAGATCGGCGCCCGAGGAGCGCCGAAATCCGAGCTCGTCTGGCGCGCCGTCTTCCAAACGCGCGCCGAGGTCATGACGGCGATCGGCCGTTGCATCGACGGCTTCGATAGCTCTGTCCGGCGTCCTTCGACGCTCGACTACGTCAGTCCGGTTCAGTTCGAAAGGCTGACCGGATAGATCCAAAGCCGCTCTCCGCCAACCCGAAGCAAGTCCACCAGACGCCAATCTCTCGGCTTTGGCCCGGGTTCTGTCCTGGGGGCTAGATCGCGGCCTCGTGGACGACAATCCGCTGTCGATCTTCGCGCTAGCTTGTTCATCCAACCGGGCGGAGCAGATCTGGCTCCCCGAGCACGTGAAGGCCTTCAATGAGGCGACGCCTGAGGAAATGAAGGTGGCGCTCGCCCCACGATCATACGGGGACAGCGCCAGGGAGACGTTCTGGTCCTGCCCTGGTCCGCCTATGACGGTAACGCCATCAGCTTGCGTCAGGGCAAGATGCGCCGGCACGCTTGATCCCGTGCGCCTCGGCGCTGAAGGAGACGCTAGACAGCCTTCCCCGTCGAGCCATCCAGATCCTCACTCGGACAGACAGCGCAACGGTATCCGAGATTGCGACCATCACCGACCACACCCAGGCTCATGCACAGAAGATTTTGGATCGCAATTTGGCCCGGACTCGCACTCTGGCAGAATCAGCCATTGCGAAATTGGGCGAGCACCATAGGAATAAACAGGCGCATAGTTTGCAAACTATTCTGCAAACCGAAACTTGCAGAGGTCGGCGAAGATCCCAAAAACCTCAAGGAATTCAATGGTCGGAGCGGCGGGATTTGAACCCACGACCCCTAGTCCCCCAGACTAGTGCGCTAACCGGGCTGCGCTACGCTCCGACGCCTTGAACGGCCTGTGTCAATTAGCTTCGGAAGAACCGCTGCGCAACCCCTGAAATTCACTTTCGCAGCGAAACGGGCCGAAATGCACATCCTGAAGAGCCATGAATCTGCGATCGGGCTGCTCATGTCCTTCCCGCCAAGCTGAAACAAAGCAACCCCGCCAGCGTTCGCGACAGCAGCGGCGGCCCCGAGTCGAGCGCCTCGCCGGCGTATCGCGGCCGGGCTGCGAGCTTCAATGGAGAAATCTGATGAACCGGCGTGCCCTTCTCCTCGGCGGCCTTTTCGCCCCCCTCGTGACCGTTCCTGCCCTGGCGCAGACCGGCGGATCGTCCTCAACAGCTCGGCCTGGCGGCGCGGGCGGTTCCTCCGGCATGAACCGCATGGGTGGCCAGATGGACCAAGCCGAGATGCAACACATGCAGCAGACCATGCAGCTCGGCACGGTGGCCCTGGAAACGAGCCGTATCGCCCAGGACAAGGCCAGCAACGAGGATCTCAAGCGCTTCGCGGCCTTCGAAGTGCAGGAGCAGACCACTCTCGCAGAGGTGCTGCGCTCGATGATGGATCCTTCGGCCACCGCCGCGACCGGACAGTCCGGCGCTGCCATGCAGGGCGATATGCAGATGGATGCCAGCGGCCGGGACATGCTGCAGACGCTGCAGAGCCAGCAGGCCGGAGCCGCCTTCGACAAGGCCTATCTGGACGGACAGCTGCAGGGTCACCGCAACCTGCTGCAGGTGCAGGAGGAATATCTGCAGTCCAATCCGCAGAGCCGTGAACATATGAACGTGGCAAGGATGGCACGAACCCAGATCCGGGAGCACATCGCGCTGCTGGAAGGCATTCGGCAGGCCATGAGGTGATGTGCCCCGTCGAGCGGCGAGAAAATGCCCGCTCCACCTATCGTGGAGCGGGCGAGGCAGAGGAACGGTCTCGGGAGGAACGGGATCTAAACACTTGCCTCAGGGGCTTGTTGCACGGGTGCGGCGTTCCACCTCAGCCCCTCTCGCACGGGTTATCCCTCCAGCCGCATTCCTGAACTCTTCAGCTCTCCAGCCGTTCTTGTCCAACCCTTTGCGAAAAGAAGGATCTGATCGTGACGGAGTGGAAGCGTGAAGCCAGCCGAAGCACGAAGCCGAACAGCCCAAGCACCAAAGCTCTCAGTCCCGGCGACTTCACATCCGTGCTGGAGCGCAACATCGATGTTCTGCGGGAAAAACGTCAGCAGGAAGAAAGCCGCGCCGGACTGCAGGACCGCCTGGCCGAGGCCATCACCCGCTTCAGCGGCAGCATGATGTTCGTCTATTTGCATCTGGTCCTGGTCGGAAGCTGGACATTCGTCAATGCCGGGCTGATCCCGGGCATCTCTCCCTTCGACCCGACCTTCGTGATCCTTGCGACCGTCGCCTCGGTCGAAGCGATCTTCCTGTCGACCTTCGTCCTCATCAGCCAGAACCGCGCCGCTGCGGCAGCCGACAGAAGAGCGGAACTCGATCTGCAGACCAATCTGCTTTCGGAGCACGAGATCACACGGCTGCTGTCGCTCACCAGAGCCATCGCCCAACGCCTCGGCGTTGACGAGGCGCACGACCCCAGCCTGAACGAGCTTGAAGAGCACGTCGCTCCTGAGAAGGTGCTCGAGAAGCTAGCGGAGAAAGAGAACGAAACCGAGACTCGGGGAAATGGTGGGCGGTGAGGGGATCGAACCCCCGACCTGCGGTGTGTAAAACCGATGCTCTACCAGCTGAGCTAACCGCCCTTTTCGCCTCCGTTCGGAAATCCGATGCCGAAGGAGCATGCGTCATATCAGAAGCTGCGGATGTTTCCAGCCCCGATGCGCCTCACATAAAAAGAGAAGGCCGACAACGCAAGCGTATCGGCCCTCTTTGACAGCGAAAGCTGCTGAAAAGCGCTTACTTGCCGTTCACGGCCTCCTTCAGGCCGGCGCCAGCACGGAACTTCGGGGTCTTGGAAGCCGGAACCGTCACCTTCTCGCCGGTGCGCGGGTTACGGGCCTCACCGGCGGCGCGGTTGGTGACCACGAACGTGCCGAAGCCGACGATCTTCACCTCGTCGCCCTTCTTCAGAGCGCCGGTGATCGCCTCGATGGCGGCGTCGATCGCCTCACCAGCCTGGCCACGAGTAAGACCGACCTTGTCGGCGACGGCAGCAACGAGCTCGCCTTTGTTCATATCATATCCTCCAGTGATCGCGGCGATCGCAAGTTATGTAGTATCACCGCTTCAGGGAGCATTCGTGTGGCGCAAAGCTAGTCCTTAAGCAAGCCCTAAAGCGCCGCAAATCGGCCATTTTTTGCCGTTTCGCACTAAAAAAGCCCCCGGATTTCCCGTCCGGGGGCTCACTTTCAGCTAACGCTGCGTCAGTCACTTAGTGGGCAACCACTCCGGCACCGTCGTCCTCGACGGCGGGTTTCGGGCCCTTGAGAACCGATGCCTCGTCCCACTCGATCGGCTCGGGCATGCGCACCAGCGCGTGCTGGAGCACCTGATCCATGGTGGAGACCGGCACGATTTCGAGGCCGTTCTTCACGCTCGCCGGGATGTCGACCAGATCCTTGGCGTTCTCCTCGGGGATCAAGACCTTCTTGATGCCACCGCGAAGAGCCGCGAGGAGCTTTTCCTTCAGGCCACCGATGGGAAGCACCCTGCCCCGCAGCGTGACCTCGCCCGTCATGGCGATGTCGCGGCGCACCGGGATGCCGGTGACGACGGACACGATGGCGGTCCCCATGGCGATGCCGGCGGAGGGACCGTCCTTGGGCGTCGCACCTTCCGGCACGTGCACGTGGATGTCACGACGATCGAACAGCGGCGGCTCGACCCCGAAGGCAACCGCACGGGAGCGGACATAGGAGGCCGCCGCCGAGATCGATTCCTTCATCACGTCACGCAGGTTGCCGGTGACGGTCATCTTGCCCTTGCCCGGCATCATGATGCCTTCGATGGTGAGCAGTTCGCCGCCCACCTCGGTCCAGGCAAGGCCCGTGACAGTGCCGACCGAATCCTCCGTCTCGGCCTCGCCGTAGCGGTAGCGCGGCGGCCCGAGGAAGTCCGGGAGGTTGTCCGTGGTGACCTCGACCGACGGAACCTTGGAGATGAGGATCGCCTTCACCGCCTTGCGAACGAGATTATTGATCTCGCGCTCAAGGTTACGCACGCCCGCCTCGCGGGTATAGCGGCGGATCAGCATGAGCAGGGCGTCATCGCTGATCTTCCACTCCTTCTCCTGCAGACCATGCTTCTGCATGGACGACGGGATCAGGTGCGTACGGGCGATCTCGGCCTTCTCCTCCTCGGTGTAGCCCGCGATGCGGATCACCTCCATTCGGTCGAGAAGCGGACCGGGAATGTTGAGGGTGTTGGCCGTCGTCACGAACATCACGTTCGAGAGATCGTAATCGACCTCCAGGTAATGATCGTTGAACGAGCTGTTCTGCTCGGGGTCGAGAACCTCCAGCAGAGCCGCCGACGGATCGCCGCGGAAGTCCATGCCCATCTTGTCGATTTCGTCGAGCAGGATGAGCGGGTTGGACGTCTTGGCCTTGCGCATCGACTGAATGATCTTGCCGGGCATCGAGCCGATATAGGTCCGGCGATGACCGCGGATCTCCGACTCGTCGCGGACGCCGCCGAGCGACATGCGCACGAACTCGCGTCCCGTAGCCTTGGCGATCGACTTGCCGAGTGAGGTCTTACCCACGCCGGGAGGGCCGACGAGGCAGAGGATCGGGCCGGTGAGCTTGTTGGCGCGCTGCTGCACGGCCAGATACTCGACGATGCGCTCCTTGACCTTGTCGAGACCATAGTGATCCGAGTCCAGGATGTCCTGGGCGGCCTTCAGGTCCTTCTTCATCTTCGAGCGGCGGCCCCACGGAATGCCGAGCAGCCAGTCGAGATAGTTGCGCACGACGGTGGCTTCCGCGGACATGGGCGACATCTGGCGGAGCTTCTTCAGCTCGCCCAGGGCCTTCTCGCGGGCTTCCTTCGTGAACTTGGTCTTTTCGATCTTCTCTTCGAGCTCGGCCAACTCGTCGCGACCTTCGTCGTCGCCGAGTTCCTTCTGGATGGCCTTCATCTGCTCGTTGAGATAGTACTCGCGCTGCGTCTTCTCCATCTGGCGCTTCACGCGGGTGCGGATCCGCTTCTCGACCTGCAGGACGGAGATTTCGCTCTCCATCATGCCGAGCACCTTCTCGAGGCGCTGCGCGACGGTCGGCGTCTCCAGGATCGACTGCTTGTCGGCGATCTTGATCGCGAGATGCGAGGCGATGGTGTCGGCGAGCTTTGCGGGCTCGTCGATCTGGGTCACGGCGGAGACGACTTCCGGCGAAACCTTCTTGTTGAGCTTCACGTAGTTTTCGAACTCGGCCACCACCGAGCGGGCCAGAGCCTCTGCCTCGATCTGGTCGCCAAGGGAGTCCGGAAGCACTTCCGCTTCGGCCTCGTAGAATTCTTCGGTGCGGGTATAGGCCTTCACCTGAGCGCGGCTGGCCCCCTCGACCAGCACCTTCACGGTACCGTCGGGCAGCTTGAGAAGCTGGAGCACATTGGCCAGGGTGCCGACCTTGTAGATCGCATCCGCAGCAGGATCATCGTCCGTCGCATCGATCTGTGTGGCGAGCAGGATGTGACGGTCGTTCTTGACCACCTCCTCAAGCGCACGGATCGACTTTTCGCGGCCGACGAAGAGCGGCACGATCATATGCGGGAAGACGACGATGTCACGCAGAGGCAGAACCGCATAGGTTCCGGTCGAGCCCGGAATGACAGGCTGACGAGGCTTCGACTGTGTCATGAGACAACATCCTTATGTCTGCGTCCGGAGGGCCCCTCAAATAAGCTGGTTCTCGGACGGGATACCGGAATGCTCAGGCTTTTCTTATGGGCTGCATTCGGTACGTGGCGCCGTCCCTCGGGGGATGAGCGGACGACCACCTCGCAAGAAAGTATGTGGCGTTGCGGGTGTATTGTTTCAAGAACCGTGCCCGCAACGCCTTCGATCATGAGCCCCCCGAACGGCCTCAGGCGCTGGCGCTGGCCGTCTGCTCGCTGCGGTCTCCATGGATGAAGAGCGGCTTCGCCTTGCCCTCCACCACCTCGGGACCGATGACCACCTGCTCGACGGAGTCGAGGCCGGGCAGATCGTACATGGTTTCGAGCAGGATGCCCTCCATGATGGAACGCAGGCCGCGGGCGCCCGTCTTCCTCTCGATTGCCTTGCGGGCGATGAGGGTCATGGCCTCCTCCTGGAAGGTCAGCTGCACGTTCTCCATCTCGAAGAGACGCTGATACTGCTTCACCAGCGCGTTCTTCGGCTCCTGGAGGATCTTCTTCAGAGCCTCTTCGTCGAGATCTTCGAGGGTTGCCAGAACCGGCAGACGGCCGACGAACTCGGGGATGAGCCCGAACTTCAGCAGATCCTCGGGCTCCACCTCACGGAAGATCTCGCCCGTCCGGCGGTCGTCCGGCGAGCTCACGGTCGCGCCGAAGCCGATGGACGTGCCCTTGCCGCGAGCGGCGATGATCCGCTCGAGACCCGCGAAGGCGCCGCCGCAGATGAACAGGATGTTGGTCGTGTCCACCTGAAGGAACTCCTGCTGCGGATGTTTGCGGCCGCCCTGGGGAGGCACCGAAGCGACGGTGCCTTCCATGATCTTCAGCAGGGCCTGCTGCACGCCCTCGCCCGATACGTCGCGGGTGATCGACGGATTGTCGGACTTGCGGGAGATCTTGTCGATCTCGTCGATATAGACGATGCCGCGCTGCGCCCGCTCGACATTGTAGTCGGAGGCCTGAAGCAACTTGAGGATGATGTTCTCGACGTCCTCACCCACATAGCCGGCCTCCGTCAGGGTCGTGGCATCGGCCATGGTGAAGGGCACGTCCAGGATGCGGGCGAGCGTCTGCGCGAGCAGGGTCTTGCCCGAACCGGTCGGACCGATCAGCAGGATGTTGGACTTCGCCAGTTCCACGTCGTTGTGCTTCGTCGCGTGGGCCAGGCGCTTGTAATGGTTGTGGACCGCCACCGAGAGCACTTTCTTAGCGTGCTCCTGGCCGATCACGTAGTCATCCAGAACGCGGCTGATTTCCTTCGGGGTAGGCACGCCATCCCGGGACTTCACGAGGGACGATTTCGACTCCTCGCGGATGATGTCCATGCAGAGCTCGACGCATTCATCGCAGATGAAAACCGTCGGGCCAGCGATCAGCTTGCGAACCTCGTGCTGGCTCTTGCCGCAGAAGGAGCAGTACAGCGTGCTCTTGGAGTCGTTGCCGCCAGCCTTGGTCATTATCACATCTCCAATCCGTGCCGGGACAGCCTTGTGCCGGCCCCGCACCCTTTAAGTTATGAGCGCCGGAGCTAATGAAAGGTTCCGACGCCGAGAATTTTCACGTCAAATCGCCTCGCCTCCCGAATCCACATGCAATCACGGGCGGGGCGCGTGATCAACAGAAACGGGATTACAAGTTAAAAAGACGCACCTGGGGAGAATTTTTCCCCAGGTTTTAAGGATTAGGTCGGGGTTGCCGCCGGTTCGGGGCGCTTCTCGATGACTTGATCGATCAGGCCGAACTCCTGGGCGGCCTCGGCCGTCATGAAGTTGTCGCGCTCGAGCGCCCGCTCGATCTCCTCATAGTTCCGGCCCGTGTGGTTCACGTAGATTTCATTGAGCCGGCGCTTGAGAGCCTCGCTCTCGCGGGCGTGGATCATGATGTCCGTGACCTGCCCCTGATAACCGCCGGAGGGCTGGTGAACCATGATCCGTGCGTTCGGGAGCGCAAAGCGCATGCCCTTCTCGCCTGCGGTCAGCAGGAGCGAGCCCATCGAGGCGGCTTGGCCGACGCAGAGCGTCGAGACCGGGCAGCGGATGAACTGCATGGTGTCGTAGATCGACAGGCCGGACGTCACGACGCCGCCGGGCGAGTTGATGTAGAAGGAGATTTCCTTCTTCGGGTTCTCGGCCTCGAGGAACAGCAGCTGCGCCACGATGAGCGACGCCGAATAGTCTTCGACCGGACCCGTAAGGAAAATAATCCGCTCGCGGAGGAGGCGCGAATAGATGTCGAAGGCGCGCTCACCGCGGTTCGACTGCTCGACCACCATGGGAACGAGCGTATTGTTATAGAGCGCTACCGGATCTCTCATTGTCTCACTGCTCCAAAGCGGCCGCGCGAAATGCGCGGCCGTCTGATTGACGCAAGCTGCGAGACGCCCGAGATGAAGCGTTACTCGCCCTTGCTGGATGTCTGACCGCCCTTACCCTTCGGCTCGGAATCGGTTCCTTCGGCGTCATCGTCGCTGAAGAGCGCTTCCTTGGAAACATTCTCTTCGGTCACCTTCACCTGGGAGAGGATCTGGTCGACAACTTTTTCCTCGAACAGAGGAGCACGGATTTCAGCTAGGGCCTGCGGGTTCTTTTGGTAGAACTCCCAGACCTGCCGTTCCTGGCCGGGATACTGGCGGACCCGCTCGATGAGGGCCTGAGTCACCTCGTCGTCGGAGATCTTGATATCGGACTTCTCACCGATCTGCGCAAGGACCAAGCCGAGACGCACGCGACGCTCCGCGATCTTGCGGTAGTCGGCCTTGGCCTGCTCTTCCGTCGTGTCCTCGTCGGCGAAGGTGCGGCCGTTCGACTTCATGTCCGCCTCGACCTGCGACCACACGGCAGCGAATTCCTGCTCGACCAGGCTCGGAGGCAGCTCGAAGCTGTACTTGGCGTCGAGAGCGTCGAGGAGCTCCTTCTTCACCTTGCGGCGGGACTGAGCCTCGAAGTCGCGCTTGACGGCATCGCGGATCGCGTCCTTGAGCTTGTCCAGGGACTCCATGCCGAAGCCCTTGGCCATCTCGTCGTCGATCTTCAGCTCGCCGGGAGCCTCGACCTCCTTCACGGTGACGTCGAACTCGGCGTCCTTGCCGGCCAGGTGAGCGGCCAGGTAGTTCTCAGGGAACTTGACCTTCACGAGCTTGGTGTCGCCGGCCTTCAGGCCGATCAGCTGCCCCTCGAAGCCCGGGATGAAGGTGTTGGAGCCCAACTCCACGCGGATGTCCTGGCCGTTGCCGCCCTCGAATTCGGTGCCGTCGATGCGGCCCACGAAGTCCACGACGACCCGGTCGCCCTCGGCCGATGCGCCTTCCTTCTTCTCGAAGGTGCGGTTCTGCTTGGCCATGCGCTCGAGCGACTCGTTGATTTCCGTTTCGGAAACTTCGACCACCGGCTTCGTCACGCTCACGTCGGACAGGTCGGCCAGCTCGAATTCCGGCAGGACTTCGAGAGCGACCGTGAAGGCCAGGTCACCCTTGGCGTCCATGGCCTTCTCGATGGTGTCCTTGTCCTCGGGGAACTGGATCTGCGGCTCATGGGCGAGCTTCAGGCCGTTGTCCTCGACGATCTTGCGATTGGCTTCGTTGACGGCGTTCTGAAGAACGTCGGACATCACGGAGCGGCCATAGACCTTGCGCAGGTGGGCGACCGGCACCTTGCCCGGGCGGAAGCCGTTGATGCGCACCCGATCCTTGATGTTGTCCAGTTCGCTGTACAGGCGTTGCTCCAACTCGGTGGCCGGGAGCACGACCTTGAACTCTCGCTTCAAGCCTTGGGACAGTGTTTCCGTCACCTGCATTGTTCTGTTCGCCTTCGTTCACTCGAAAAATTGATGTTTAGGCTCCGGCCGATGCGGCATGACGGCCGTCAACCAAGCGCCAGGAGCCTCCGGACCCAATCCTGACGATTGGTGCGGGCGGAGGGAGTCGAACCCCCACGACTTGCGTCGCTGGAACCTAAATCCAGTGCGTCTACCAGTTCCGCCACGCCCGCATGGGAGCAGCACGATATACGCGCCCCTCTTCCGGGACGCGGCTCTATAGCATGCTTGGCGCGCCATGCATTAAAAAAGTTCGTGTGAGAGCGCAAGGCAACCGAACTTGGCCTTTTCCGTTCAAGAAGGTAGCCGTCCGGATCCTCTCGCGAGCCCTCTCCCATGATCACCCGCCGCGCCACCACCGCAGGCCTTGCCACCACCCTGATCGGCCTGACCGGGCGCGCGGGGGCGCAGAGCCCGTCCTCCGCCTCGCGTGCGGACCCTCTCCAGGCCAGGGCCGCCCCATGGACGATTACTGCCATGCCCCGATCCATGCGCCTGCGCCCCGATGCGGCCAGGGAGGCCGATGTCTGGACCTTCGACGGCGAACTGGCGCCGATCCTCAGATTGAGGCACGGGGGCGATCTGAGGCTTTCCCTCACGAATGAAACCGCCCTGCCCCTGTCCCTTCATTTCCACGGCGTCCGGGGACCGAACGGCATGGATGGGGTCGGGGGCCTCACTCAGAAGCCCATCGCCCCTGGCGAGAGCTTCGGCTATGCCCTCACCCCGCCCGACGCGGGCACCTTCCTGATCCGCCCCTGCGTCCTGGGAGGGAGCGCCGAAGCCATGGATCGTGGCCTATCTGGGCTTCTGATCGTCGAGGAGGCCGAGCCTCTCCAGGCGGATCGGGACATAGTCCTGCTCGTAGACGACTGGGCCCTTGCAGACGACGGCAGCCTTGCCCTCGGCGCCCCCGCTCCTGCCGGGCGGTTGGGCAGCTTCCTCACCATCAATGGAAAACCGGCCCCGCAGCGGATCGAGGCTCCGCCTGGGGGGCGCATCCGCCTGCGGCTCGCCAATGCCTGCAACGCCCGGTCCATGCGCCTCAGCTTCGACGGGCTGAAATCCCATGTGATCGCTGTCGATGGGCAGCCCTCCAGCACCTTCGAGCCCTTGAGGGCATCCCTGCCCTTCGCTCCCGGAAACCGGTACGACCTGCTCGTCGACCTGCCGCCGGAGGCCGGCCCCGCCGCCATGGTGACAGCCCTGATCGGCAACGGGTTCCCGCTCCTGGAGGTCGTCGCCGCAGGCGACAGGCGCGAGACCCTGCCGCCCCTCGCCCCCCTGCCGTCCAGCCCCAAGCTGCCGGACACCATCAGACTGCAGGACGCCACACGCAAGGACGTGGCCATCAAGGGCGACCCGAAGACGAGCGCTCCCTGGACCGTGAATGGAGCCGCAGGCGACCCGTCGAAGGAGCCGCTCGCGAGAGTCAAGCGCGGCACCCCCGTGGTCCTGACCCTGAAGAACGAGACAGGATACGCCCAGCCCATGCATCTGCACGGGCATTCCTTCCGCCTGTTGCATCCGCTCGACGACGGCTGGGAGCCCTACTGGCTGGATACGGTGCAGGTTCCGGCCGGCAAGACGATCCGCATCGCCTTCGTGGCCGACAATCCCGGCCAGTGGCTACTCGCCTCGATGGTGATGGAGCGGTTCGATGCGGGCCTGTGGACCTGGATCGAGGTTACCTGAGGAGCTTGCGGAGAACGCCCGGGATCAGTTCGGCCAAGTCTTCTGCGATCAGCCCCGGCCCGAAGCTCGCACCCGCCTCCGCGTGAATCCACACGCCGGCGCAGGCGGCCTCGAAGGCGGGCAGTCCCTGGGCCATGAGACCCGCGACGATGCCGCAGAGGGTATCGCCCGAACCGGCCGTTCCGAGATAGGGCGTGCCGTTCTCGTTGATGGCCGCGCGCCCATCGGGCGCCGCGATCACCGTGTCGGCACCCTTCAGCACCACCACCGCGCCCGTATAGGCAGCGGCGCGGTGCGCCCGCTCGATTTTCGATTCGGGATCAAGGAGATCCGGGTGTCCTTTGAACAGGCGGTTGAACTCGCCATCGTGGGGAGTGAGCACCGTCGGAGCGTGACGGAAGGCCTGATGGAGCTCCGTGGCCAATCCTTCGAAGGAGGTCAGCGCATCCGCATCGAGCACGAGGCTGCGGCGGGCATGTGCCGCCACGGCCACCATGGCGCGTGTGCCGGAATGAACCCCGAGGGCAGGTCCGAGCACCAGCGCGTTCAGCCGCGCATCCTGCAGAATATGATGGAGCCCCTCCGGACCGTCGCAGCCTCTCAGCATCACGGCCGTGAGATGCGCTGCGTTCACGCCGATCGCCTCGGGAGGAGAAGCCACGGTGACAAGGCCCGACCCGATCCGCAGCGCGGCCCGCGCAGCCAGCCGCGCAGCGCCCGTCCGGGTTGCGCCGCCCGAGACCACGAGGGCATGGCCGCGATCGTATTTGTGGGAATCGGGCTCCGGCCTCGGCAGCTTGTCGCCCCAGAGGGGCGGAGCATTGGCGAAGAGCTTGCCGCCCGCCGCCTCCAGGGTCGTCCGGCCGATGCCGATATCGGCGACCGCCACATCCCCGCAATATGCGCGACCGGGCATCAGCAGATGGCAGGGCTTTCGCGCCGCAAAGGTTACTGTCCGCCGGGCCCTCACGGCAACACCTCTCACCTGCCCCGTCTCGCCATCCAGCCCCGACGGCAGATCGACCGCGAGAACGGGCACCGCGGAGGCATTCATCCGCTCGACCGCGACACGGGCCGCTCCACCGAGATCCCGCGCAAGGCCGGTCCCGAACAGGGCATCGATGATCAGGTCCGCCTCGGCAAAGGGCAGGTTCTCCACCGGCTCGACGGCGCCCTTCCAATCCTTAGCGGCCAATGCCGCATCCCCCGAAAGGCGCTCGACGCTTCCGACAAGCCCGAGGGAAACCCGATGTCCCTTCTCGGCCAGAAGGGTCGCGGCGACGAACCCGTCGCCACCGTTCTGCCCGGGCCCGGCGGCGACGATCACCCGCGCCTCTTTCGTGAGCATTTCTGCCGCGATCCGAGCCACGGCATGCCCCGCGCGCCGCATCAGTTCGACGCCGGGAATCCCGGACTCGATGGTCCAGGCATCGGCCTGCCTCATTTCTTGGGGTCTTAGGATGAGCTCAGAAGGCATTCGGACCCTCGAAATAGCCCCGAAGCGGGGCCTTGCCGACGAAAATCGCACATGCACAAACTTTGCGCAGAAACTGCCGCTCCGAGGTGCAATTGCGCCCGATTTGAATCGTTGAGTCCATGGAAGGCGCCCCGTGCTGGTGCTAAAAGCGGCAGGTCTCGAACCGAAACGGTCATCCGATGAAGAAAATCGAAGCCATCATCAAACCTTTCAAGCTCGATGAAGTCAAAGAAGCCCTTCAGGAGGTCGGTCTCCAGGGCATCACCGTCATCGAGGCGAAGGGTTTCGGCCGTCAGAAGGGCCACACCGAGCTTTATCGTGGCGCGGAATACGTCGTCGATTTCCTCCCCAAGGTGAAGCTCGAAATCGTCCTGAACGACGACATGGTCGAAAGCGCCATCGAGGCAATCCGCAAGGCAGCCCAGACGGGCCGCATCGGAGACGGAAAAATCTTCGTGTCGACGGTCGAAGAGGCCGTCCGCATCCGTACGGGCGAGACCGGATCCGACGCGATCTAAACTCGCCGTCTCTCAAGCCGAGGCATCAGCCGAGGACAATCTCAAGGGCAGAAGAGGACCTACCACCATGCAGACCGCCAAGGATGTGCTCAAGGCGATCAAAGATAACGACGTAAAGTACGTCGACTTCCGTTTCACCGACCCGCGCGGCAAGTGGCAGCACGTGACCTTCGACGTCTCCATGGTCGATGAGGACCTGTTCGCCGACGGCATCATGTTCGACGGCTCCTCCATCGCCGGCTGGAAGGCGATCAACGAGTCGGACATGACCCTCATGCCCGACCCGACGACGGCCCAGATGGACCCCTTCTTCTCTGCGGCCACCATGTCGATCAACTGCGACATCCTGGAACCGGCCACCGGCGAGCCCTATAACCGCGACCCGCGCAGCATCGCCAAGAAGGCCGAGGCCTACCTGCAGTCCACGGGCATCGCCGACACGGTCTATGTCGGTCCCGAGGCCGAATTCTTCGTGTTCGACGACGTGAAGTTCATGGCCGACCCCTACAACACCGGCTTCAAGCTCGACTCGTCCGAGCTGCCGATCAACGGCGACACGGCCTATGAGGGCGGCAACCTCGGCCACCGCATCCCGACCAAGGGCGGCTACTTCCCGGTTCCCCCGCTGGATTCGGCTCAGGACATGCGCGGCGAAATGCTCGCCGCCATGAAGGCCATGGGCGTGACGGTCGAAAAGCACCACCACGAGGTGGCTTCCGCCCAGCACGAGCTCGGCACGAAGTTCAACACCCTCGTCCGCACCGCCGACGAGATGCAGATCTACAAGTACTGCATCCACAACGTCGCTCAGTCCTACGGCAAGACGGCCACCTTCATGCCAAAGCCGGTCTATGGCGACAACGGCTCGGGCATGCACGTGCACCAGTCCCTCTGGAAGGGCGGCAAGCCCCTCTTCGCGGGCAACAAGTATGCCGACCTGTCCCAGGAGTGCCTGTGGTACATCGGCGGCATCATCAAGCACGCCAAGGCCCTGAACGCCTTCACCAACCCGTCGACCAACTCCTACAAGCGCCTGGTCCCGGGCTACGAGGCTCCGGTGCTGCTGGCGTACTCGGCCCGCAACCGCTCGGCTTCCTGCCGTATTCCGTGGACGACCTCGCCGAAGGCCAAGCGCGTCGAGGTTCGCTTCCCCGATCCGACCGCCAACCCGTATCTCGCCTTCGCGGCGATGCTGATGGCTGGCCTCGACGGCATCGTGAACAAGATCGATCCCGGCCAGGCCATGGACAAGGATCTCTACGACCTTCCCCCGAAGGAGCTCAAGAAGATCCCGACGGTCTGCGGCTCGCTGCGCGAAGCCCTCGCCAGCCTCGACAAGGACCGCGCCTTCCTCAAGGCCGGCGGCGTCTTCAACGACGACTTCATCGACAGCTACATCGAGCTGAAAATGACCGAGGTCGCCCGCTTCGAGATGACCCCGCACCCGGTCGAGTTCCAGATGTACTACTCCGTCTGATCGGACGCGTTTCCTCCCGGCTGCAGTTTCATCGCAGCCTTCCTGCCGGAGCCCCCTGGGCTCCGGCTTTTTTGTTCCGGCGTGCATCGTTCAGAGGCTGCTCTTCAGGAAAATGAGCCTCGAATCAGGAACGGTTTGCTTTCCCTCCGAGTTACTCAGCCCGACGCGGTCGTTCAGAATGACCGCGCGCTCGAGCAAGATAGCTGAGAGGAGTAGAGACTATGAAGAGCACCATGATCGCTGCCGCAGCCGCCATCGGCCTGCTCGCTGCCGTTCCGGCCGGCGCCCAGACCACCGTGACGACTACGACGGAAACCACCGGCTCCATCACGATCGCTCCGGAAAAGCGCACCATCATCCGTGAGCGCCTGAGCACGGCAAAACCCGTGACCGTACAGGAAAACGTCACGGTGGGCTGGACGGTGCCCGAGACGGTCGAGCTGCAAACTGTCCCGGACACGATCGTGTCCGACATCCCGGACGTGAAGGGCTACAGGTATTTCGTCTACAATGACAACGTGGTCCTGGTCGACCCCGAGACCCGCAAGGTCGTGACCATCGTCGAGTAAGGCAGTCTTGCCCCGGACATGTCGTGCCGGTGACGGAACGGAATTGTCATTCCGCTTGGCGTGCAACGAAAAAGGCCCGGGTTTCCCCGGGCCTTCTCTGTCGCGGATGCGACGGATCTTAGTAGGTGCCGAAGCGGAAGTTCAGACCGGCGCGGACAACGCCGAAGTCGCTGTCGCCGGTGCTGTAGTTCG
>JAPSLB010000062.1 GCA_031181145.1 Microvirga sp. | reverse complement strand
CCACCGCCACCACGCGGGGCAGATCCTCCGGCAGGTTGTCGAACACGGTGGGGCGGCCCTCCGGGTCGCGGGCCGTGGTCACGAGGCCGCGCGGCTTGTGATAGAGCCACAGGCGCGTGCGCTCCTTCGTGGGCAGGGGCTCGCCGTCCACGGTGATCTTGTCGGCGGCCGTCACGTTGACGGCGGGGCTCTCCAGAACCTTGCCGTTGAGGGTGACGCGGCCTTCCGCGATCATGGCCTCCGCATCGCGGCGGGAGGCGATGCCCGCGCGGGCGATCACCTTCGCGATCCGGTCCTCGGCAGGCTCCTGGGAAATCTCGGCCTGAACCTCCGGGCGCTCCTCATGCTTGCGGCGCGGGCGCTCCTCGGCCGAGCGGTCGAAGCGGCGCGGGCGCTCCTCGCCGGCGCGGCCGCGGAAGGGACGATCCCCGTCCTCGCGGCGGGCGCGAAACGGCTTGTCGCCTTCAGGCCTGGGACGGCGCGGCCGCTCGTCGTTGTCGCGGCTGCGGAAGGGTTTGTCGCCCGCGGCGCGCGGCTTGCGGGGACGCTCGTCCTCGCCCCGGGCGCGGAAGGGGCGCTCGCCGCCCTCACGGGGTTTGCGGAAGGGCCGGTCACCGGAGGTGCGGCCACGGTCGGAGCGTCCCGAGGAACGGCCCTTGCGATTATCGTCGTTGCTGTCGGTCATGTGAGCCTGATAGCAGAGGAAGGGAACAGAAGCGAGCGACATGAACAACGCGGACCACAGGCGGACCGATCCCGAGACGGACCCTATGAGCGTGGCCTTCGCCGAGGCGCGCGCCGCCGCCGCGCGCGGGGAGGTGCCGGTGGGGGCGGCCATCGTCAAGGACGGCCGCGTGGTGGCCCGCGCGGGCAACCGCCCCCGGGAGCTGCGGGATCCTTCCGCCCACGCGGAGATGCTCGCCATCCGCCGCGCCTGCGAGGCGCTTGACGACGAGCGGCTGTCCGGCTGCGATCTCTACGTCACGCTCGAGCCCTGCACCATGTGCGCGGGCGCGATCTCGTTTGCCCGCATCCGGCGGGTCTATTTCGCCGCGCACGATCCGAAGGGCGGTGCGGTGGACAACGGCGTCCGTTTCTTCGACCAGCCCACCTGCCATCATGCGCCGGAGGTCTATGGCGGCATCCGCGAAAGCGAGGCGGCGGCCTTGCTGAAGGCGTTCTTCGAGGAGAGGCGGTAGAGTGTCGTGCGGAAAAGTGGATCCGCTTCCCGTCATGACCGGCACGAGGCCGGTGACGGCAGGGGGGCTCGATCACGACTTCAGGAACGCCTGCAGCGCCTCCAGGGTCGCGCCGGGATTCTCCTCCGCCACGAAATGGCCCGAGGTCACGCCGATGCCCTGCGCATTCGGCGCGAAGCTCCTGCGCCAGATCTCCAAGGGCGGTCTCGTGTCTCCGACGGAGCCGCTGACGAGTTCGTAATCGCTCCAGATCAGATAGGTCGGGCACCCGATTTTGCGGCCGGCGGCGAGGTCCGCCTGATCGGCCTCGATGTCGCGCGTGGCGCCGGCCCTGTAATCCTCGCAGAAGGCATGGATGCGGGTGGGCTCGTTGCAGCTCTGCCAGTAGGATTCGATGGCGCGGGGATCGAAGGCATCGAGATCGCCTGCCGCAGACCACGCTTTCATGAGCCCTTCGAAATAGGGAATGGGATCCCGGACGATGTCCTCTTCCGGCTTCGGATAGGGCTGCGAGAGATAGCCCCAATGGACCTCGGGGATTTTCCCTGAGCGCATCTGCTCCCACACGTGGTAGGTCGGCAGGATGTCGAGGAGCGCGAGCCGTTCCACGCGGCCGGGATGATCGAGGGCCAGCCGGTAGCCTACGCGCGCGCCGCGATCGTGACCGACCACGGCGAAACGCACATGCCCCAGGGCTTCCATGACCCGGATGACGTCCCGGCCCATGGCGCGCTTGGAATAGGTCTCGTGCTCCGGATCGCCCTTCGGCGCCGTGGACCAGCCATAGCCGCGCAGGTCCATGCACACGACCTTGTGCGTCTCGGCGAGCGCCGGAGCCAGATGGTGCCACATGGCGTGCGTCTGCGGAAAGCCGTGCAGCAGAACCAGCGGCGGTCCGTCGCCCTTCGAGCGGGCGAAGATGCGCCCGATCTCTGTGTCGATCCAGTGGCTCTCGAAACCGGGGAAGAGATCGCTTCTCATGAAAAGACCGCTTGCTGGTTGCAGGGAAGAGGTCCTTTTGAAGCTAGAGGAACCGGGGCGTTTGTCAGCCCCGCTCGCGCTCCAGCGCGCGCCAGCCGATATCGCGGCGGCAGAAGCCTTCCGGCCAATCGACCTGCGAGACCGCCTCGTAGGCCTTTGCCTGCGCCTCCGTGATCGTCCGGCCCAGGCCGGTGACGTTCAGCACGCGCCCGCCATTGGCGACGATCCGGTCTGCATCCTGCTTCGTGCCGGCGTGGAAGACGATCACGTCGTCCAGCGCTCCGGCCTTGTCCAGCCCACGGATCTCGGAGCCTTTCTCGACCGCCCCGGGATACCCGTTCGCCGCCATGACGACCGTGAGGGCGGCCTTGTCGGACCATGTCAGGGAAACGGTATCGAGCTTGCCGTCGCAGGCGGCGAGGAGCGCCTCCACCAGGTCTGAGGTAAGGCGCGGCAGAAGCACCTGGGTCTCGGGATCGCCGAGGCGCGCATTGTATTCGATGAGCTTAGGCCCGTCCTTCGTGAGCATGAGGCCCGCATAGAGGATGCCCTTGTAGGGCGTGCCCCGCGCAGCCATGCCCTTGAGCGTCGGCTCGATGATCTCGTGCATCACGCGTGCCTGCAATTCTGGCGTCAGAACCGCCGCGGGCGAATAGGCGCCCATGCCCCCGGTGTTCGGCCCCTCGTCGCCGTCGAACACGCGCTTGTGGTCCTGCGCCGTGCCGAAAGGAATGGCCTTGGCGCCGTCGCACAGCGCGAAGAAGCTCGCCTCCTCGCCCTCGAGGAAGGCTTCGATGACCACCTCGGCGCCGGCCGCTCCCAGGCCCCCGCCGATCATCATGTCGATGGCGGCCTCCGCCTCCTCGAAGGACATGGCCACCACCACGCCCTTGCCGGCGGCGAGGCCGTCCGCCTTCACCACGGTGGGAACGCCGTAGTTTCGGATATAGGTCTTGGCCGCCTCCGCATCCGTGAAGCGCCGGTAGGCCGCGGTGGGAATGCCGCATTCCGCGCACAGATCCTTGGTGAAGGCTTTCGAGCCCTCGAGCTGGGCGGCCGCCTTGCTCGGGCCGAAGGCCTTGATGCCGGCGGCCGTCAGGTCGTCCACGAGGCCGGCGACCAGAGGCGCTTCCGGGCCCACGACGACGAAGCCGATCGCCATCACCCGGCAGAAGTCGATCACCGCCCGGTGATCGGTCACGTCGAGGGTGACATTGGCGCCGTGCCGAGCCGTGCCCGGATTGCCGGGGGCGATGAAAAGGCGCTGGCAGAGGGCGCTGGCCGACAGGGAGCGCGCCAGGGCATGCTCGCGACCGCCCGAACCGATGAGAAGGATGTTCATGCCTGTGAGCCCTCCGTGAAGACGACTGGGCTCTTAGCCGCTCGAGCGTCTTTCGCCTACCCCGAAAATACCCGGGCCGGCCTCTCACGGAGAGCCCGGCCGTATGCGCAGGTCGAGCGCGGGTCTCGGCCTTGCCGGTGAAGGTGCAAGCCCTTTCCGTCGAATGAAGAATTGCAGCGTGCCGATCCGGGCCGGGTCCGTTGATCGCTGTCGCGCCACGAATCGTGCCGTAAGGGAGGAGGGATGAACGGACGAGGCGCGCCTTCGCGGCGGAGAGGCGCTGGGTCCGGTCCCGGGAAGCCTGCGGCGTTCGGGCAGTGGACAAGGCGCATTTCGATGAGGATTGCCGGTTTCGGCGCTGGATCCTGGCCTTGGCAGAGCGGGGGCCGACCGATAGGTTCTCCTCATGTTCGCAGACAAAGCTCCTTCCAATGCCCACGAATGGTCCGTGTCGGACCTTGCGGGGGCTCTCAAGCGCACCCTTGAGGATGCCTTCGGCTTCGTACGCCTGCGGGGCGAAGTGTCGGGTTATCGCGGGCCTCATTCCTCGGGTCACGCCTATTTCTGTCTGAAGGACCAGAACGCCCGCATCGATGCGGTGATCTGGAAAGGGGCCTTCGCCAAACTCAAGATCCGCCCCGAGGAGGGGATGGAGGTCATCGCCACGGGGCGTATCACGACCTTCCCGGGTTCGTCCAAGTACCAGATCGTCGTCGACAGCCTGGAGCCCGCCGGGATCGGGGCTCTCATGGCGCTGCTCGAGGAGCGCCGCCGCAAGCTGACCGCCGAGGGGCTGTTCGCCGCCGAGCGCAAGCGGCGGCTCCCGTTCCTGCCGCGCGTGATCGGCGTCGTGACGTCGCCCACCGGCGCGGTGATCCGCGATATCCTCCACCGGCTCGAGGACCGCTTCCCCCGCCATGTGCTGGTCTGGCCCGTCCGCGTGCAGGGCGAGACCTGCGCGGCCGAAGTGGCCGCCGCCATTCGGGGCTTCAACGCCCTGGCGCCGGGTGGCCGGGTTCCGCGTCCCGACGTGCTCATCGTCGCCCGCGGCGGCGGCTCGATCGAGGATCTCTGGGGCTTCAACGAAGAGATCGTGGTGAGGGCGGCCGCCGAGAGCGACATCCCGCTCGTCTCGGCGGTGGGGCACGAGACCGACACGACCCTCATCGACTACGCGGCGGACGTACGCGCGCCGACGCCCACCGGCGCCGCCGAAATGGTCGTGCCGGTGCGCGTCGAGCTGATGGCCGGCGTCAACGATCTCGCTCGCCGCCACACGGAGACGATGTTGCGGCTCATCGAGCGCCGCCGTTCGGATCTGCGTGCCACGGCGCGAGCTCTGCCGACGCCCGAGGCCCTGTTCTCCCCGAAGCGCCAACGGCTCGACCTCGCGTCGACAAGGCTCTATCCGGCGCTCGCGCGCAATGCGCGCGGGCACGAAGAGCGGCTGCTGAAAGTGGCGCGCCAGCTCGCGCACGCCTCGCCGGTGGCGAATGTGGCGCGCATGCGGGCCAAGCTCGATGCGGTCGGCTCGCGCCCCTACAATGCGGTCTGCCGCGCCATTGCGCTGCGGGAGGAAAGCCTCAAGCAGATCGGGCGCCGTCTCGTCGTCTCGCGTGAGACCCTGCTGCGCGCCGAGCGCACGCGCCTCGCGCAATCGACCGAACTCACGCAGCGTGTAGCGGAGCGTTTGGCGCCGGCTCTGAAAGGGCAGATCGGGCGCAAGGCCGAGAAGCTCGAAGCCGTTTCGAAGCTCTTCGACAGCTTGAATTACAAGTCCGTGCTCAAGCGCGGCTTCGCGCTCGTGCGCGATGCGGAGGGGCTGCCCCTCCGCTCGGCGGATGCGGTGATCGACGGGCAGCCTCTCGTGCTCGAATTCGCCGACGGCACGGTCGACGCCACGGGCGGACGCATCGGCTCCCGTGCGAAGCCGGTGAAACCCAAACTTGTCGTGAAAGAAGAGCAGGGCGCGTTGTTCTGATCGCATCCGGACGTGCCAGGTGCGGATCCGTGCGATGCTCGCGTCTGGCAGGCGCATCGTCGGATGCGGGTCCGAATGCGGGCGCTGTCTCCCGGCCCGTGTTTCGATGCCGTCCGGGCCGGCATTGAAAAAACTGCGTCTTGCACTCTTATAAGGTTTCTTCGAATCTGCGATGGCCTTGATGATGAACAAGCTTGAGCGCAGCGGCGGCGAGGCCGTCGTGCAATATCTCGACAGCAACCTCCGGGTGATAAAACCCGGAGCCTTCGTGCGCTGCGCCGTCACCGGCGAGGCCATTCCTCTCGATGAGCTGAAATATTGGAGTGTTGAGCTGCAGGAGGCCTATGTCTCGCCCGAGGCGGTGATGACGCGCATCAACGGGCAGGAGGCTCCCAAGACGGGCTGACGGTTCCGATCAGGGGCGGCGCAGGCGCCTGTCGCTGATCTTGCGCAGGACGAAGTTGCGGAATCCGCTCTCGTCTTCGAGCTGGAGGCGCACCGGCAGGACCATCAGGTCCGCCCAGGTTTCCGAGGGGTTCAGAGTGGCGAGCCGCGCGAAATCCTTCTCCGTCGTGACCGCCTGCAGGCCGTGGACTTCGGCCTCTCTGCGAAGGCCCTCGATTTCGCCTCGGGTGTAGGGGTGGTGATCGGGAAAGGCGCGAGCCTCCTCGACGATGGCGCCGCAGGCATGCAGGGTTTCGAAGAATTTCTCCGGCCGCCCGATGCCTGCAAAGGCCAGCACCCTCAGTCCCCGGAGCCTGCCGGCAAGCTCTCGATCTGGGGCGAGATGCCCCTTGAAGACACGCCTGCCCAATCGGTCGGCCTCCCGTGCGATGGCCTCTCCGGCTGGGCCCTGTCCAACCACGAGAACCGCGTCGACGGCAGGCCATTGCGCCTTCATGGGCGCGCGTAAAGGCCCTGCCGGCAAGGGCAATCCGTTGCCGATGCCGGTGGCGCCGTCGACGACGGCCAGTGCGCAGTCCTTGAGGAGCGACGGGTTCTGCAGGCCGTCATCCATGATCAGCACCGTGGCGCCGATTTCGTCGGCGAGGCGCGCGCCTGCCGGACGCTCGACCGACACGATGGCAGGCGCCCGAGCTGCCAGGAGCATCGGCTCGTCACCCACGTCGCGGGCCTCGTGTTGCGGCTGCACCTGCACGGGGCCGCGAAGAGTGCCGCCATAGCCGCGCGACAGGAAGGCGGGGTTTTCTCCTGCCGCATCGAGGATCTTCGCGACGGTGAGGGCCGCGGGCGTCTTGCCGGCGCCTCCGGCCGTGAAATTGCCGATGCAGATCACGGGCAGGGCGGCGCGTTCCCCCGTCCGCCGCATCCGGCGGCCCGCGATGGAGCCGTAGATCCAGCCGGCGGGGCGCAGAAGGTTCGCCAGCCAGGAGGAGCGGGGCTGCCACCAGAAAGCCGGCGCACGCATCAGCGTCGCGCCCCGAGCTTGGCCTGCACGATGAAGGGTTCGATGGACTGCATGGTGCGCTCCACCGCGCCGCCCAAGGCCTGCACGGCCTCTCCGGCGGCCCGGGCCATGTCGCGGGCGAGCGCCGGATTGCTCAGGAGTTCGCTGACGGCCCGGGCCAGGGCCGTGCTGTCATTCACCATCAGGGCGCCGCGCGTGCGGTCGATGGCGGCATAGACATCCTCGAAATTGTGGACGTGAGGCCCGTGCAGGATGGCCGCGCCGAGCTTGGCCGGCTCGATCGGGTTCTGCCCGCCGTGGGCCACAAGGGAGCCGCCCATCACGACGATCGGGGACAACCTGTAGAACAGGCCCATCTCGCCCACCGTGTCCGCCACATAGACGTCCGTGGCGCGGTCCGGATGGATGCCCTCCGAGCGGCGGCTGGCGCGCAGGCCCGCCTGCGCCGCGATGGCGGCGACCTCCGGTCCGCGATGGGGATGACGTGGCGCGATAATCGTCAGCAGATGAGGATGCCGCTTGGCGAGCGCCCGGTGCACGGCCACGATCGCGCCCTCCTCACCGGCATGGGTGCTGGCGGCGAGCCATACCGGGCGGCCCGCGACGAGGCCGGACAGATGGGCCACGACGCGCGGATCAGCCGGGGGAGGGGAGGCATCGAACTTGAGGTTGCCGGTCACGATCACCCGCGGCGCGCCGAGGCGGGCAAGCCGTGCCGCATCGTCCTGGCTCTGGGCGAGGCACAGGGCGAAACGCTCCAGCAGGCCGCGGATGATGGAGGGGAGCTTCTGCCAGCGCTGGAAGGAGCGATCGGACATGCGCCCGTTGACGAGGACCAGCGGGATGCGTCGCTCCTCGAGGGCCATGACCGTGTTCGGCCAGATCTCGGATTCCGCGATGAGGGCGAGATCCGGCTGCCAATGGTCGAGGAAGCGCCGCATGTAACGCGGCACGTCGAGAGGCATGAACTGATGCACCGCCCCGGGAGGCAGTCGGCGGGCGATCAGAGAGGCCGAGGTGCGGGTGCCGGAGGTGACCAGAACCGCCAGGCCGCGCTGCGTCAGGCGCTCGACGATGGGCAGGAGGGAGAGCGTCTCGCCGATGCTGGCGCCGTGCACCCAGATCAGGTGGCCCTTCGGCCTCTGGCGGCTGGGATGGCCCTGGCGCTCGCCCAGGCGCGAGCGCTCCTCGCGCCCTTTCCGCTGCCGCCACAGGAGAAGCCCGAGAACGGCGGGCTCGAGGAGGGCCGTGGCCGTGCGATATGCCCTGAAGAGGATCGGGGTGCTCATGCGCGCGATTCTCCCGCGAGGGCCGGAGCCGTTTTCGCGCCGGGATCGCGAGAGCCCACGAGGGCATAGGCCCGCTCATGGACCGCATCGAGTTCCCGTTCCACCTGCAGGCGAAATCCTTCGAGGGCCGCCGCATCCGCATCGCGCGGAACATGGACCGGTTCGCCCAGCACCATCGCGCCGCGCCCGAAGGGCAGGCCGATGCTGGCCTTGTCCCAGCTGTTGAAATCGATGCGGCGGCTCGTGACGACGGCAACCGGCACGATGGGGCGGCCGGACATCTGCGCCAGCGTCACGATGCCTTGCCCGCAGACCCGCGAGATCTTCGGGATGTCGGCGGTCATCACCACCATCTCTCCGCCTGCCAGCGCCTTGAGCATGGCGCGCATGGCCTGAACGCCGCCCTTCTTGCGGATGTCGCGCCCCCGTGCGCCCGAGCCCCGGATGGCCCGGATGCCGAGGTGGCGCAGGGCGATCGCATTGAACTCTCCGTCGCCGGAGCGTGAGACGAGGCTTGCCGCACGGTCCTGGGGGCGCTTGGCGAAATGGATCATGAAATGCTGCCCGTGCCACATGGCGGCGATCACGGGCATCCGGGGGCCGATCCGGTCATAGGCATCCGCCGGTTCCATGACGAACCGGTTCGTGCGCTGCACGAACTTGAGATAGCCCGCGACCAGGAATCCCAAGCTTTCCTGAACCGGCCGCGAGCGCGTGATGCGTTTGAGGAGACCCATCGTGGCCCGGAGGTGCTAAGCCTGCGGCTCCAGCAGGCGGTGCAGGTGCACGATGAAGTAGCGCATCTGCGCATTGTCCACCGTGGCCTGGGCCTTGGCCTTCCATGCTGCGTGAGCCGCGGCGTAGTTCGGGAAGATCCCGACGATGTCGAGCTTGGAGAGATCCTTGAAATCAACGGTTTCAAGGTTGGTGAGCTCGCCGCCGAAAACCAGATGAAGCAGCTGCTTGCCGGATGTATCGGTCATGTTTTCAGAACTCTTCCGAATGAATACGGGATGGGGTGTCGCTATGAGGCAAACTTTGTTCAGGTCCTCATGGCTCCAATTGCACGAGGATGCAACCGTGACGCAACGGCAATCATTTCGCCGTGCCGCGGTCGAGGTTTGTTGTAAGCCGGTGGTGAACCGGAGAAATCCGTGAGGACGCCTCCGGCCTCCCGCAGGATGAGATCGGCGGCGGCGATATCCCAGTCCTGTGAATTGTGGGAAACGAGCCCGACATCGATGGAGCCTTCCGCCACGCGGGCGAGGCGCAGGGCCAGGGAGGGCACTTTCGGCAGGCGCTCGACGGGCCCGGCGTTGCGTTCGAACCGGTCCATCAGCGGCTTGGGACCCGCCACGCGGGCGGGGGCGGGAAGCGCCGTTCCGGACAGCTGGAGCCTTTCGCCATTGCACCAAGCCCCTCCGCCGAGAACGGCCTCGTAGAGGCGACCGTGAATGGGCGCATGAAGAATGCCGAGGAGCGGCGCACCATCCTTCACCAGGGCAATGGATACGGCCCAGTCGGGATGACCGGACGCGAAGGCCCGGGTCCCGTCGATGGGGTCGACCACCCACACGTGGCTGCACTCCAGGCGGGCGGGGTCGTCCGCCGTCTCCTCCGACAGCCATCCTGCCTCCGGAAACATCCCGGTCAGGCGATCCTTCAGGAAGGTGTCGAGAGCGATGTCCGCTTCCGTGACCGGGGAAGTCTGGCCCGAAGAATCCTGACCCTTGTACCAGAGCCGCGCGGCCGTCTGCTCCCCGGATCGGAAATAGGGGAAGGCCATGGCGCCGGCCTGGCGCGCCGCATCGCGTACGGCTGCGGCCAGAGAGGACAGGAAATCGGGTGACGGAGGAAGCATCGTTTTCAAGATGGGAGAGATCGGTGGCGGATGCCAGAGAAGGGAACGAAGAAACCTCGCCCCCATCATGGCCGCGTGCTGGAATACCAGGATGCCGGCACGGGGGCGCCGACGACGGGGCGGATGGAAAAGCTTAGTCCTCCGACTGCGCAACCCCGTCTAGAACAGGGCGTCGGCGACCATGGCGGCGAACAGGATCAGCCCCGCATCCCGGTTCGAGCGGAAGAGCCGCAGGGCGCCTGCGCCGTCGGACCGGTCGATGCGCGCCACCTGCCACCCCAGATGCAGGGCGAAGAGGCCGAGGCCGACGAAGGAGGCGATGCCCACGCCCGCCTGGACGAAAGCGGCCGTCATGAAGATCAGCGTCAAGCCGTAGCAGATGCCGACGCCCTGCTTCACGCGCTCGCCGAAGAAGCGCGCGGAGGACTTGATGCCGGCGATCTCGTCGTCCTCGATGTCCTGAAGAGCGTAGATGGTGTCGTATCCCACCACCCAGGCGACGCTGGCGAGGTAGAGCAGGACCGGCGCCGTGCTCAAGGACCCGAAGACGGCAGCCCAGCCCATCAGTGCGCCCCAGGAGAAGGCGAGTCCCAGCACGATCTGCGGCATCCAGAAGAAGCGCTTCATGAAGGGATAGAGCGCCACGACGGCGAGGGAGCCGAAGCCCGTCGCGATGGCGAAGCCGTTGAACTGGAGAAGGACGAGGAGCCCGACGAGCCCCTGGAGCCCGAGGAAGGCGAGCGCCCGTTTCAGGCTGACCTGGCCGGAGGGCAGGGGGCGCTGGCGGGTCCGCTCCACACGGGTGTCGAGGTCGCGGTCGACGATGTCGTTATAGGTACAGCCCGCGCCGCGCATGGCCACGGCGCCGATCAGGAACAGAAGGCAATGGAGCGGGTCGGGAAAGGGTTGCCCGCTCGCGATGGCGGCCAGAGCCGCCGACCACCAGCAAGGCAGGAGCAGCAGCCACCAGCCGATGGGCCGTTCGATCCGCGCCAGGCGCAGGTAAGGACGCAGCCCCACGGGGGCCCACCGGTCGGCCCAGTGGCCGCGCACGGCATCGGGAAGGGATGACGCCCCGGGTTGCTCCATGATCGTCCGAAACCTTGCTTAGAGGGCGCCCTTCGGCACGCTGAGCGTTCCGGTCAGGCCGCCGCCGATGCGGCCGGGAGCGCCCTGCTGGGCCTGCTGCTTGGCGCGCTTTTCCATCTCGGCGATCTTGGCGGCTGCGCCGCAGGCCTGGGTCTTGAACGTCTGGGCGCGCTTGTGATCCTGCTGGAAGTTCTCGACCACCTGGTCGGGAACCTGGCACCAATCCTTGTTGGTGGTCATCCATTTCAGGCCGGCATCGCCGTTGTTCACGAGTTTGCCGAAGACGGTGCAGGCGGCGCGCGGGTCGATCTGCTTCTTCTTGCCTCCGCCGGTCAGGTTGTTGACCTGCTTGATGATGCTTTGGCGCTCGAGCAGGATTTTCTGCCCGTCCTGACAGACATTCGACTGCGCGAAGGCGGGAGCGGATGCGAAAATGCCAAGGGCGGCAAGCGCGGCCAATAAGGTCGGACGGATGTGCGTCATGGCAAGAATCCTTCAAAAAGCTCGCGACGTCTCGCGGGCCTGAGCTCTGTTAACAGGTTGCGGGCCCTCAGGCCAAGGGGCGATTGGTCGCCCGCCACGAAGCTGTGCCACAGCGCATGTTAATCCCAGATGACCGGAAAGGCGGCCGCCTCTCCTCAGGCACCCGGGAACTTGGTAATGCTCCAGGGCTCCAACTCCCAGGGATCCCATGGCCGATTACGATTTCAACGCCCCCCGCCTCTTCGTCGATTGGTCACTTCACGAAGGCGCGAGGAACGCCCTCGACCGGGGCCAGGCCAACTACCTGCTGAACGTCCTGCGCCTGAAGAATGGCGGGAGCGTGTTGATCTTCAATGGGCGGGACGGAGAGTGGCGCGCCGAAGTTTCCGTGGAGGGGCGCAAATCCGCCGATCTGGTCTGCGTGGAACGGACGCGCGAGCAGACGGCCAGGCCCGACCTGATCTATGCCTTCGCTCCCCTCAAGCACGCGCGCCTGGACTACATGGTCCAGAAGGCGGTGGAGATGGGCGCGGGCACCCTTCAGCCGGTCATCACCCGGCGGACCCAGAGCACGCGCGTCAACCTGGAGCGCATGCGCAGCAACGCCGTCGAGGCGGCGGAGCAATGCGGCATCCTGACGATCCCAGAGGTGCGCGAGGAGGAGAATTTAGAGCCTTTTATCAAGAGCTTGGCCAAGGATCGCGTCATCGTGTTCTGCGACGAGGATGCGCCGGTTTCCAACCCGGTTCAGGCTTTGGCGGGGCAGGGGAACAATCCGGCAGGCGTTGCCGTTATCGTGGGCCCCGAAGGGGGTTTTACCGATCAGGAGAGAGCGCTTGTCGCCGCCCACGAAAGATGTGTTCGCGTATCGTTGGGACCGCGCATCCTGCGAGCCGATACAGCCGCAGTGGCAGTGCTCGCGATCGTTCAATCGGTGCTTGGCGATTGGAAGTGATGCGTCCATCCGAGGATGGACCATGCCGATGCGCCTCTAGATTCAGAAGCTTAGCAGTTTAGCGCCGATTCGCCCCATTCGCGCCCCATTCGGGCGGAGTTTGGAGCGGGCGGCAGGCCATCCTGCACGCAAGGGTCATTCCTGAAAAAGAAACCGAGGAAACCGGGAAATGAGCTGGGATTTCAAGTTCGGCATCGAGGAAGAATACTTCGTGAACGATGCCGCCAAGCGGGACGTGGCCAAGGGACGAATCAAGGAGTTCTTTGCGTCCTGCCGGGAGCAGCTCTCGGATGGCATTCAGCCCGAGATGCTCGAGCCTCAGATCGAAATCGCCACCAAGCCCATGGTGGACTTCGCCGAGGCCCGGACCCAGCTTTCCGGTCTGCGTTCCTCGGTGGGCGCGATCGCCCGGGAGTACAACCTGTCCATCATGGCCTCGGGCACGCATCCGCTCGCCGTCTGGTCGCGCGTGCGTCCGAATGCGCAGCCGCGCTACGGCAAGGTGATGCACGATCTGCAGATGCTCGGCAGCCGCACCGTCCTGTGCGGCATGCACGTGCATGTGGAAGTGCCGGACCTCGCTGTGCGCGTGGACATCATGAACCGCATCCAGCCCTATCTGCCGCTGCTGCTGGCGCTCTCGACCTCCTCGCCTTTCTGGCAGGCGCAGCGCACCGGCCTGCTCGGTTATCGCCTCGCCGCCTATCGCGAGCTGCCGCGCACCGGGTTGCCGGATCTGTTCGCAGGCGCCGAGGATTATCAGCGCTACATCGACACGCTGGTCGCCGCCCGCGCCATCGAGAATTCAAGCTATGTGTGGTGGGTGATCCGGCCCTCGCTGAAGCATCCGACTCTCGAGCTGCGCGTGGCCGACAGCTGCACGCGGGTGGACGACACCATCGCGATCGCCGCTCTCTATCGCTGCCTCGTGCGCCGCTTGAGCCTGGACCCCACAATCAATGCCGGGCAGACCGGCGCATCGCGCGCCATCAACGACGAGAACAGCTGGCGCGCGATGCGCTATGGTATCCATGGGAGCTTCGTCGACGAGAAGACCCGCAGCGCCAAACCGGTGCGCGAACTTCTCGACGAGGTGCTGGAGATGATCCGCGACGACGCGAGGGAGCTCGGCTGCGAGCGCGAGGTGGATCTCGCGCGCTGGATCGTGGCCCGCGGCACAAGCGCCGACCGGCAGCTCACTCTCTACACCGAAGCCCTCGGCCGTGGCCTGTCGAGCCGGGACGCCCTGGCCGGCGTGGTCGATTGGCTGAGCGCCGAAACCGTCGGGGATCTGGTCGTCCGCCACTGAGGACAGAACCGGCCCCGCAAAATGTGGGGCCATCCCTCATTGCAGCTTGGCCTTAACCCGCCTATCTAGTCACGATCCCTGAGTCGGCGCGCCTTGAACGCGCTTTTTGGATGAGGTGATGTATGGCGCGGGACGTATCCGATACGACCCCCATCGGCGCGCGGGCCGAGCTCGTGGAGTGGATCGCGGAAGGCGAGAAGCCACCCGAAACGTGGCGGTTGGGCACCGAGCACGAAAAGATTCCCTTCAACAGGACTGATGCATCGCCCGTTCCCTACGAGGGTGAAAAAGGTATTCGTGCGCTTCTCGAAGGCATGCAGGAGCGCACCGGCTGGTCTCCCATCATGGAGGACGATCGCCCCATCGGATTGTTCGACGAAGCGGGTGGCGGTGCGATCTCCCTGGAGCCGGGCGGACAGTTCGAGCTCTCGGGCGCTCCGCTGAGGACGCTGCATGAGACGGCTCAGGAAACGGCGCAGCATCTCGCCGACGTGAAAGCGGTCGGTGAGATGCTCGGCATCGGATTCCTCACCCTCGGCATGAGCCCGCTGTGGACGCGCGCCGAAACGCCCGTCATGCCCAAGAAGCGCTATCGCATCATGACGAGCTACATGCCGAAGGTCGGCGGCTTAGGCCTCGACATGATGTACCGCACGTCCACCGTGCAGGTGAACATGGACTACGCGTCCGAAGCCGACATGGTGAAGAAGCTGCGCGTGTCGCTCGCGCTGCAGCCCATCGCGACGGCGATCTTCGCCAATTCGCCTTTCACCGAGGGCAAGCCCAACGGCTATCTCTCCACGCGCTCGCATATCTGGCTCGATACGGACAAGGACCGCACGGGCATGATGGCCTTCGCCTTCGAGGACGGGTTCGGCTATGAGCGTTACGTCGATTGGGCGCTCGACGTGCCGATGTATTTCGTCAAGCGCGACGCGACCTATCATGACGTGGCCGGCGCTTCGTTCCGCGATCTTCTTGCGGGCAAACTCGCGCAATTGCCGGGCGAGCGCGCGACACGGTCCGATTGGGCGAACCACGTCTCCACCCTGTTCCCGGAAGTGCGCCTGAAGCGCTATCTGGAGATGCGCGGGGCGGATGTGGGCGGCCCCGAGCACATCGTGGCGCTCTCCGCTTTCTGGACGGGTCTGCTCTACGACGATGCCGCGCTCGACGGCGCGTGGGATCTCGTGAAGAGCTGGAGCGCGGAGCAGCGCGAGCGGCTGCGCGCCGATGCGCCGAAACTCGCCTTGAAGGCCGCGGTGGCGGGGCGCAACGTGCAGGACGTCGCGCGCGATGCGCTGGCGCTTTCGCGCGAAGGTCTCAAGCGCCGCGCCTGTCTCGACGGGTCCGGGCAGGACGAGACGAAGCATCTGGCCTATGCCGAGGAGATCGTCGCCTCGGGCCGCACGCCGGCCGAGCGGCTTCTCGAACGGTATCATGGGGCGTGGGGCGGATCGGTGCTCCCTGCCTTTCATGAGCGCGTCTTCTGATTACGCCGCGCTCGCGATCGAGACCCGATTGCGGCCGTCCTGCTTGGCCCTGTAGAGCGCCCTGTCGGCCCAATCGATCAGCTTGCTCGGCCCCGCGTGGGAGCGCTCGGCTGCGGGCCATTGCGTGACGCTGCCGATGCTGATGGTCAGGGTGTATGACGGGGGATTGGCCTCGTGGCGCAGGGCCAGCTCCTCGACGCCCGCACGAATTTCCTCCGCGACCTGGGCGGCGCCCTTCTCGTCTGTATCCGGCAGCAAGACGACGATCTCCTCGCCGCCGTAGCGAGCGACGAAATCGCCGGGGCGCCCCGCGCCATCCGCGATGACCTTCGCGACCCTGCGCAGGCATTCGTCGCCCTGCTGGTGGCCATAAAGGTCATTGTAGGACTTGAACTGATCCACATCGATCAGGAGCAGAGAGAGCGGGGTTCCTTCCCGGGCGGCGCGTAGCCATTCGGTTTCCAGCCGCCTGTCGAAGGTGCGCCGGTTCGCGAGGCCCGTCAGGCCGTCCGTCGCGGCCAGCACGGCGAGTTCGGCTTCCACCTGCTCGCGGCGCAGCAACTCCCGGGCGAGCCTCCAGCCCAGCAAGCCGATGATGGCGACGAGAACGGCCACCCCGAGCAGGCGGATCCGGAACTCGAGCGTCCAGTTCCTCAGGGCTTCCTGCTGGCTGACGGCCGACACAACCACAATTGGATAAACGTGATTCCGCTGATATCCGGCGAGACGCGACACTCCATCGATCGGAGAGGTGTAAGACCGGGAGCCGGAGGGGGGCCCCGCCAGCCATTCGGCCGTCGTCGTCCTGATGCCGACGGCCCGCTCGAAATAGGGATAGCGCGAAAGAATGGTCCCGTCGGCCGTGCTGAACATCACGACGGCTCCCTGGGAGCCGAGATCGATGCGGCCGAAGAAATTCGCGAAGTAGCGGGGCGGGATGCTGACCTGGACGACGCCGCCGAAGCTGCCGTCGGTCTTGTTGAGGCGGCGGGACATGGTCAGCACCCAATCGGACCCGAGCGGGTCCCGAACGATCGGGCCAAAGAACCACTTCCTGTCCGGCGAGGCGGCATGATGCTGGAAGAACGCGAAATCCTTGACGTTGACGCGGCTGTGTCCGAGGAGCGAGCTGCCCAGGACGAAACCGTCCTCGCCATAGACCGTGAGAGCCTTCAGGGCCTGCAGGGTCTGAATGCGCGCGGAGAAGAACTCCTGCATGGCCGCCATGTCGTCCGGCGCCGTCCCCTGATACTCGAGACGGTCGACGATATCGACCAGGATGACGTCGGCCAGATTGAAGGCATCCTCCGCGTGCTGGGCCAGGGACTTGGCGAGATTGGTCATCTCTCCCTCGATCCGGACGAGCTCCTGGTGGCGCTCGGTCCAGTCTCTCCAGCCTTCGAGTCCGATGATGGCGAAGCAGATCACCACCACGAAAATCTTGAGCCCTCGGGATGAGGAATAGGCTTGGCGAGGAGGGGAAAGCATCGGCCCCGGTCTCCTCACGTGGCGGCGAACTTGAGGCCGAGGATGCCCAGGACGATCAGCCCGATGCAGACGAGGCGCAACGCCGTGGCCGGTTCACCGAAGAGAGCGATGCCCAGGAGGGCGGTGCCGACGGTTCCGATTCCCGTCCAGACGGCATAACCGGTTCCGACCGGGAGCGTCCTGAGGGCCAATCCCAGGAGCAGGACGCTCACCACCATGCTGATGGCGGTCAGGATCGACGGCGCCAGCCGCGTGAAGCCCTCGGTGTACTTCAGCCCGACGGCCCACCCGATCTCGAAAAGGCCTGCCAGTGTCAGATAAACCCACGCCATACAGCTCTCACGCCACCATCCGGTGACACCCCTATCCGAGATGATAACGCGAGGCCCCCCTGCGTCTTTTGAGTATACAGAGTGTCCATATGCGTCTCAATAGCGGCCAGGATTGCAGAAATGCCCGTGAAATATTGTGGCGGCTGCCTCGAGTGAGACTGTCAGTTCACAGGCTCGTCCGAGGGACGGGCGGAGGGTTTCAGGGACGCATAGGGCTCGAAGGGCTCATAGATCTGGTGCTTCCACGAGTCTCCGCAATTGATGCAGATCGAGCGGATCATGTGATTGCTCTGCTCCAGCCGCCTCAGCAGTTTTTCCTGCCGCTGCAGGGCTTCGTTCTGCTCGGCCTCGTAGCCGGAGGGGCGCACCGTCAGGTGCAGGCCCTTGGTATCCTGCGGTTCTCCCTGAGCAAAGGCCGGGCCCGGCAGGCCCAATCCTGGAAGGCCCAGGAGAAGGGCAGCGAAATAGAAACGGCGCATCGGCGACTCCTCAACGGCCAATGTGAATCATTCCTGACAGGACGCCATGCAATTATGTTCCGTCAAGGTCGAAAAGAAGATCGGGACGATACGAAGCAGGTTCCGTACCGGAAAGGCGCGACGCCCCGTCTTCCCTGAGCGAGGATCCGGGTTCGGTCCCGCGGCAGACGAGATGGCGCAGATGTCGAATTCCGCGCCGTCCCCGATCCGATTCCTCAGGGGATGGCGGTTCCTCATATGATGACGAACTCGCCGGCATTGAGGGCGGGCTTGTTGGTGAAGTGGAGGATGAGCTGCTTGGCGATGGCGCCCGAGCCGTCGGCATCGTAGTACAGCTTGCCCGTGCTGCGGTCGTAGATCAGGCGGTCGTCGGCGTCCCGGGCCTC
>JAPSLB010000061.1 GCA_031181145.1 Microvirga sp. | reverse complement strand
CTGGGCCAGCTCGCTGACGGGCCAGATGACGATGAGGGCCGCCAGAACAAAACTGGGCAGAATGAGAACATAGGGCGCAACCACCCGTTTCGAGGTCATAGACGTTCCGTTGGCTGAGCAAACAGAAGAGAGGGGCCGGATCCGATCACCCGGCCCCTCCTGTCGAGACTACTTCTTCAGGATCGCGTTCGCTTTGGATGCGGCCTCCTTCAGCGTCGGCTCGATCTGGCTGTTGCCGAGATAAATCCGCTGGAGCGCCGACGTCGTGACATCGGCGATCTCCTCCCACCCCGCGATGACCGGGGCAAAGCGCGCGTTCGGCAGGAGGCTCGTGAACACCTTCAGGTCGGCATTCTCGGCGAAGTACTTGTCCTCCGCCTCTGCCTTGGTCACCGGCAGGAAGCCCTCGTCGATCGTGAACTTGATGCGCTGCTTCGGCTGGAACAGGAAGTCGAGGAACTTGAACGCTTCGGCCTTGTTCTTGGAGTTCTGGAACATGATGACCGAGTCGGTCACGCCATAGGTGCCCTGGTCTCCGCTGGGACCCTTCGGAATCGGGGCCACGCCGTATTTGAGGTTCGGAGCCTCGTCGCGGATCTGGTTGGCGAGGAACGGCGCGGTCATCATCATGCCGACCTTGCCCTGCTTGAACAGATTCTGCACGTCCTCGCGGGCATAGGAGGTCACGCCCGGCTGCGTCGCACCCTCGTCGATGAGCCGCTTATAGAGCGATGCCGCTTCGATGGCAGCCTTCGAGTCGAGTCCCGACTTTCCGTCCTTCACGATGTCGCCGCCGAAGGACCACATGCCGTAATAGAAATAGACATCGGTTTCGACTTCCTTGCCCTGAAGACCGAAACCATAGACGCCGTTACCCAGCGCGGTGATCTTCTTTGCACTCTCCTCCAGCTCCGCCCAGGTCTTCGGCGGCTCGGAGAGCCCGGCTTTCTCGAACAGGTCCTTGTTGTAGTACATCGCCCGCGCGGACGCGGCGATGGGCAATCCATAGGTCTTGCCGTCCATCACGGAGGGAGTCAGGAAGGTCTCGATGAACCGCCCCTTGATCTCGGGGGTGAGATAACTGTCGAGCGGCTCCGCGATTCCCTGCTCGACGAAATCGACGAGCCAGCGGGTGCCGATGATCGACAGATCCGCATTGGCATTGGCAGAAATGTCGGTCGTCAGCTTCTGAAGCAGGTTATCCCACGGCACCACTTCGAACTGGATCTTGATGTCAGGATTGGCCGCCTCGAAGTCCTTGGCCACCTGCTCGAAATAGGGCCCGGTCTTGGCCGAGTATTCCGCGACGGTGACGCGGACGGTACCAGCATTGGCGCTCGCCGAGAGGGCGATCGCGCCGACGCCTGCGAGCATGAGTCCCTTGAGGCTGAAGAAGGTGTTCTTATGGAGTTTTCTCACGTGCATGTTCCCTCTGCTAGGGCCGCACACCTTAGAAAAGCAGCCCGGCAGCAGGCATTCTTGTGAAAGAAAATTACTTGCGCAAGGGGATTTTAGCGGAGAACCCTCGCTTTCATGTTGCTAATTTTCATAAATCGCTCCAGCCTTGATGAAATCGAAAGCGAGAAACAGTTCGGAGCAAGCCGTTGAAAGACAGCTTGGAAGGCCGGTTGGCCGTCATCACGGGCGCAGGCGGCGGAATCGGCGTCACCATGGTCCAGCGTTTCAGGGACGCCGGGGCACGCGTCGTCGCCTGCGACGTCTCGGCAGAAGCTCTCGGGGCCGTGGACGTCGCCCACAAGGAGATCTTCGACCTGGGCGATCCCGATGCCTGCAAGGAAGCCTGCGGGCGCATTCAGGCGAGCGTCGGCTTGCCCGACATCGTCGTCAGCAATGCAGGCTACACCCGCGCGGAGACCCTCGAGCAGGTCGACGACCACGCCTGGAAATTCGAACTCGACGTGAACCTCAACGGCGCCCGAAATTTCACGACACCCTTCCTTGCTCCCATGAAGGCACGTGGATCGGGTGTCTTCGTCTTCATCTCATCCGTGAATGCCCTGGCCCATTTCGGCAATCCCGCCTACGCGGCGGCAAAAGCAGGGCTCGTCGCCTATGCCAGGGCCATCGCGACGGAATGCGGATCCCATGGCATCCGCTCGAATGCGATCTGCCCCGGCTCCGTGCGCACCCATGCGTGGGACCACAGGATCGAGAAGGACCCTCAGATACTCGAGAAGGTCTCGCGCCTCTACCCCCTCGGTCACATGGTCACTCCCGTCGACGTGGCGAATGCGGCGGTCTTCCTCGCATCGCCCCTGTCCGCCGGGATCACGGGCGTCGCCCTGCCCGTGGATGGCGGTCTCATGGCCGGCAACCTGCCCTTCATCGATGCGATCAGGTGAGAGGAGTTTCCGATGGCCGATCTCCATCTCGAAAACGTCAGGAAGCGCTACGGCTCCGTCGAAATTCTCCACGGCATAGATCTCGCGGTCGAGGACGGCGAATTCGTCGTCCTCGTCGGTCCGTCGGGGTGCGGCAAGTCCACCCTGTTGCGCATGATCGCCGGGCTGGAAACGGTTTCCGACGGCGAGATCCGCATCGGAGGCCGGCGTGCCAACGAGGTGCCGCCGCAGAAGCGGAACATCTCGATGGTGTTTCAATCCTACGCGCTGTTTCCGCACATGACGGTGAGGGAGAACATCACCTTCGGCCCCCGGATCCGCCGGGAGAGCCCCGATGCGACCACCGAGAAACTAAAGCGCGCAGCCTCGATCCTGAACCTCGGCGGCTACCTGGACCGGCGGCCCGGCCAGCTCTCCGGCGGCCAGCGCCAGCGTGTCGCCATGGGGCGCTCGATCGTGCGCGATCCGGAACTTTTCCTGTTCGATGAGCCTCTCTCCAACCTGGATGCTCAGCTCCGGGTCCAGATGCGGACCGAAATCAAGGCCCTGCACCACAAGTTGGAGAGCACGATCATCTACGTGACGCACGACCAGATCGAAGCCATGACCATGGCCGACCGGATCGTCATCATGAACGGCGGCCGCATCGAACAGGTCGGCACTCCCCTCGAGCTTTACGACCATCCTGCCAACCTCTTCGTTGCTGCTTTCCTCGGCTCTCCGGCCATGAGCCTCATCGAGGGGACGGCGGTGAGATCCGGCCAAGGTATGTCCGCGCGACTCTCCGACGGTACGATGGTGCCGCTCGCAGGCACGTCGGCGGCTGATGGCAAGAGCGTGACCCTCGGCATCCGACCGGAGCAGTATCGACTCGATCCCGCCGGACCGATCAGGCTCGTGGTGGACGTGATCGAGCCGACCGGATCGGAAAGCCACATCTACGGTCGCGTGGGAGAGGCGGAAGTGCGCGCGGTATTCCGGGAAAGGATTCTGGTTCGTCCGGGCGAAACACTTCGGCTGTCCGTCGATCCGGAAGCGATCCATCTCTTCGATGCCGCCACGGGCCTGCGCCTTTCCGGAGCATGAATGTGAAGGCCACGCAGGACATCATCGCGCGGGTTCGCCGATGGGCCACGAACGGATCCAAGGCAGAGCGAAGGCTTGCGTCTCTGGTCCTCAGTGACCTTTCATACGTATCCAAGGCGCCCATTGCGGATATCGCAAGTCGTGCCGGCGTGAGCGAGCCCACGGTGACGCGCTTTGCGAGGGCGCTCGGTTGCGAAGGGATCCGCGATTTCAAGTATCATCTCGCGCAGGCTCTGGCTGTCGGCGGCAGCTACCTCAACCCGTCGCCTCTTCAGCGGGAGGAACGTGAGGAGCGTGTCCTTGCCGCCGTTTGCGGCAATGCCGTCGCCGCGATCGAGCGCGTGCGCTCCAGCATCGACATTGGTACCGTCGGCCTGATCGCCGAACAGATTTGCACCGCGCGCTCGATTCTGTCCTACGGCTCCGGCGGCAACTCTTCGAACATGTCGATGGAGCTGCACAACCGATTGTTCCGCCTCGGCCTTTCCGTGATCGCCCACAGCGATGGCCAGATGCAGAGAATGACCGCTTCGGTGGCGACGCCGGAAACCGTCGTGATAGCCTTCTCGATCTCCGGCTACTCCCCTTCCGTCGTCGATTCCGTCAGAACGGCTCGCCACTATGGAGCCAAGACAGTGGCCGTGACGGCACCGGGGTCCGCCCTGGCGCGTGAAGCCGAGACCCTCTTGCCCTTCACCGTGCCGGAGGACGGCAATCTCTATAAACCCACCTCCGCGCGCTATGCGATGCTGGCCATCGTGGACCTGATCGCGATGACGACGGCTGAAGCCATCGGGCCCTCCGTTCTCGAAGGTCTCCGCCGCATCAAGCACAGCCTGGCCGCGGTGAACGTCAACGACCCGAAATTGCCCTTGGGCGACTGAAAGCCACCAGACATCCGATGACGAAAATTCAAGAACTGGACACCCCTGTCGTACTGATCGATCTGGACCGCGTCGAGGCCAACCTCAGACGCGCCCAGGACTACGCGAATGCCAACGGTGTGAAGCTGCGCCCCCACATCAAGACTCACAAGCTGCCGCAGTTTGCCAGGCGACAGATGGAGCTCGGCGCCATCGGCATCACCTGCCAGAAGATCGGCGAGGCGGAGGTGATGGTCGAGGCCGGGATCACCGACATTCTCCTGCCTTACAACATTCTCGGCGAGCCCAAGCTCGAGCGCCTCCTCGGCCTCGCACGGCACGCATCCATCAAGGTCACCGCCGATAGCCCCACCACCGTCGAGGGTTATTCCAGGACCTTTGCCGGATCCGGCCTCACCCTTCCCGTTCTGGTGGAATGCGACACGGGCGGCGGGCGCGCCGGCGTCCAGTCCCCTGAAGAAGCGCTCGGCCTCGCTCGCCGCATCGCCGGGTCCGAGGGGCTGCACTTCGCCGGACTGATGACCTATCCGGCCAAGGGCATGGTCGCGCAGGCGAATGCCTGGCTGGCGTACGCCAAGGGCCTGCTCGCGGAGGCAGGACTCGCACCCGAGATCGTCTCGACGGGGGGAACGCCGGACCTCTGGCGCAGCAGCGAGAACCGGGCGGCCACGGAGTATCGTCCCGGCACCTATATCTACCTCGATCGATTCCAGGTTCAGGAAGGCGTCGGCAGCTTCGAGGATTGCGCGCTCACCGTGCTCGCCACCGTCGTCTCCCGCCCGACCGAGACGCGGGCCATCCTCGATACCGGCTCGAAATCGCTCACCAGCGACACGCTAGGGCTTTCGGGATTTGGCCGCATCGTCGAATACCCGGATGCCGCCATCGTGTCGTTAAGCGAGGAACACGGGATCGCCGACCTGACACATTCCGCCACAAGGCCGAAGGTGGGAGAGATGGTCCGCATCATTCCCAACCATGTCTGCCCCGTGACGAACCTCTTCGACGAGGTGACATTCGTGCGCGGGGAGGAGGTGGTCGACACGGTTCCCGTCCCCGCCCGCGGCAAAGTGAGGTGAGTCGGTTTCTCCCGCCTCCCCCGCCCCATCATCAGGAGTTTCCGTCGTGATATCCCATACGCGTAATCCCTTTTCCGAAACGGATCCCGACCGCCGCGAAATCTGGACCATGCTGGTCGAGCGCGATATCGACGCCTTTCTTGCGGCCGACTGGTCCATGGTCGATTCCGATTTTCGCCGGGAAGGATTCCTGGGTCTGCACGCGCACAAGTCGGAGCTGCCCGACAGCTGGCGCCTCGATTTCCCGAACCTGGAAACCTATCGCGACGAGTGGCTCAGACAGGCCACAGCGGCCCAGTCGGTCGAGTATGCAGAGCCTGTGCGCGACGCCCTGTTCCGTGCCACGAACATGCGCGACATCGACCTCCGGGGCGATACTGCCGTCTGTCACAAGAAGTTCGACGGAACCATTGCCCTCAAGGGTGGCGGCGTGGAGGTACTGAACTGGCAGACGCTGTATTTCTGCGCCCGCCTCGATGGGCGCTGGAAGATCACGGGCTTCGTCGGCTATATGCCGTTCCCGATGGGAAAACCCCGCGGCTGAACCGGAACCGACATTCTCTCAAGCAGCAGCCGAGAAGACGATGACTCAAAACTGGCTGATCCGAAATGCCCGGATCATCGATGGCACCGGAGCTCCCTGGTTCCGCGGCGACGTACATGTCGTCGCCGGGCGGATCGCCGCCGTCGGCGCCAATCTGAAGGCGGAGCCGAGCACCACGATCGTGGAGGCGCAGGATCGTTACCTTGCGCCGGGATTCATCGACGCCCATTGCCACGACGATCTGATCTGCCTTCGCGAGCCGGACCGGCCAGAAAAGGCGATGCAAGGCGTGACGACGGTTGTCGTCGGCAATTGCAGCTTCTCGCTTTATCCGGCACGCGGGCAATCCCGCGAGGACCTGCGCAAACACTTCTCAGGCCTGCTTGGACAAACGGCTCCCGAGGAAATCTTCGACGACTTCTCGGATTATCGAGAGCGACTTCATCAGGGCGTCGCCATCAACGTCGTCTCGCTCGTGGGCCATGCGGCCCTGCGCCTTGCGGTCATGGGGTATGAGCGGCGCGCGGCGACGCCGGATGAGACAGCCGCCATGGAGGCCCTTCTTGACCGGCAACTCACCCAGGGTGCTATCGGCTTGTCCCTGGGCTTGGTCTACCCTCCCAGTGCCTTCGCCGATCTCGGCGAGATGGTGGCACTCGCCAAGGTGGTGAAGGCACATGGGCGCCTGATGACCGCCCATGTGCGCAGCTACGAGGATCAACTCGTCCAATCCATCGAGGAATTCATCGAGATCCTCCGGCTGTCCGGGGCTGCCGGCCTCCTGTCCCATCTTCAGTCGGCGGGACGCCCCAATTGGGGGCAGATCCCGCGCGCTTTGGAAACCTTGGAATCGGCGCGACGGGAAGGCATCGACATCAGTTTCGACATGTATCCTTACCCCGCAGGCAGCACCTACCTTCTGCAGCTTCTTCCCCCTGCGGCCCTCGAAGGGGGGCTCGACCGGCTCAAGCAGAGGCTGCGCGACCCGGAAATCGGCCCCGTTCTGCGCCGCTGGGTGGAAAACGGCGGCCCTGCCTTCCACGGGCAGAGCAAGCTGCACCTGATCGGCTGGGACAACGTGCGCATTTCAGGCGTCAACAATCCGTCGCTCAAGCATCTGGAAGGTCTCGATATGCGTCGGGCCGCCGAGCGCGAGAACACCGAGCCCTACGATCTCCTCATCCGCCTGATAGAAGAGGACGAGGGCCAAACCGGCGTCATTCTCTTCCAGCTCGACGAGAACGATCTGCACGCTGCCTGTTGCCATCGGCTGCACATGGTAGGGTCGGACGGTCTGCCCCGCCCCGGCACGAAACCTCACCCGCGCGCCTTCGGAACCTTCCCCCGCATGGTCGGGCCCTTGCGCCGGGACAATGGTTGGTTCTCCATCGAAGAGGCCGTCCGCCGCATGACCTCGATCGCGGCGCAACGCTTCTCGCTTCAGGATCGCGGCCTGGTGAGGCCCGACCTGGTGGCCGATCTGGTGCTCTTCGAGGAGGGCGTCACCGACCGGGCGACATTCGATGAATCCACCCTCCTCCCATCCGGCATCACCCATGTCTGGGTCAATGGCGAGGCCATCGTGAGCGATGGTGCGCCGACCGGAGTCCGACCGGGACGCATGCTGCCTGTTAAGGCGTGAGGACCCGTCCTGCGCCCTGGCCGCGTTCGATGACCTCGCGGATTCTGACGGCGAGGTCTTCGATGGCGAAGGGTTTGGTGATCATCTCCATGCCGGGCATGAGAAAGCCCGGTGCTATGGCTGCCCGCTCGGCGTATCCGGTGATGAAGAGTACCTTGAGATCCGGCCTTGCCAGACGTGCGTGATCGGCGAGCTGACGGCCATTCGGGCCCGGCAGGCCGGCCTCGGTGGCCAGCAGATCGATCCGCTGCTTCGATTCCAGGATTTTGAGGCCGGAGGGGCCATCCGCCGCTTCAAGTGCCTGATATCCGAGATCGGGCAGGATCTCGAGGATCGGCGAGCGGACGACCGGCTCGTCCTCTACGACGAGAACGGTCTCACCCGCCTCTGCACGGTGCGCCTCGCTCAAACCCGGCATCACATCGGTTTCGACAAGCTCACCTTCATATGCGGGAAGACAGATCCTCACGGTCATGCCCTGACCGACTTCGCTGTCGATTTGCACATGGCCCTCCGACTGCTTGGCGAAGCCATACACCATGGAGAGGCCCAGGCCCGTTCCCGCCCCGGTCGGTTTGGTCGCGAAGAACGGACCGAATCCCTGCTCCGGCACTTCGGGCGTCATGCCGGTTCCGGTACTTTGCACGGATGTTCCCACCGCCTTCCCGATCTGGGACCGTGACATACATAATGCGGCAGATCGAGGCACTGCCACGTCAAAAAAGTATCAGTCTCCGCAGTGAAACGTGCTGGCACGCTTTTGCGGCGAAGATTACCTTCACAATCAGTGAGAGCCGAAAATGAGATCGGCCGGCTGGGAGCGCGGGCCATTGCGGATAACCCGCACCGGCCTGGAGGAAACGGACATGGAGCCGGATCTCGAAGTCGTTCAGATAAGACCCGGCGAGTCATTTGCCGCGTGGTCGCACGGCTACCCCTATCGTACCGTGCGCTGGCACTTCCACCCCGAATACGAATTGCATCAGGTCGTCGCCACCAGCGGCCGCTATTTCGTCGGCGATTTCATCGGCGAGTTCGAGCCGGGCAACCTCGTGCTGACCGGACCGAACCTTCCGCACAACTGGGTCAGCGACGTTCCGAAAGATTCCATCGTTCCGCTGCGCTGCCGCATCATCCAGTTCAGCGAGGACTTCGTCAGCGGAGCCTTGAAGGTCCTACCGGAACTCGCTGCCCTGACGCCCGTGCTGGAATCCTCCCGCCGGGGCGTGCTCTTCAGCGCGGAGACCGGCCGCGAAATCTCTCCGCTCATGGAAGAGGTGATGGGCGCACGAGGCGTCCGGCGCATCGAACTGTTCATGATGATCGCAGGATTGCTCAGCCGGGCGAAGGGCTCACGGATCCTCGCCAGCGCCAGCTACCTGCCCGATCCGTCCGGCTATATGTCCGCAGGGATCAACAAGGCCCTCGCCTATATTCGCGAGAACCTGACCCGGCCTTTCAACGAAGCCGACCTTGCCGCGATCGCAGGTCAGTCGACGAGCGCGTTCTCCCGCGCTTTCCGGCAGCACACCGGCATGTCGCTGATACAATATGTCAAACGGTTGCGCATCAATCTCGCGTGCCAGATCCTGATGAGTGACGAACAGGCTTCGATCACCAGCATCTGCTACGAAGTCGGCTACAACAACCTGTCCAATTTCAACAGGCAGTTCCTGGCCGAGAAGGGTATGACGCCCTCTCGGTTCCGGCGCCTGCTGCTCGACAACATCAACACGGCCAAGGCCGCGCAAAGGAGGAGCCGGGAAACAGCATCTCAGTCTTCGAGGGAAAGAGCGGGCTGCATGAGCGAGCCTGCCAGGAGAGGCGCTTTGCTCTGAAATCCCGCGGCGGAGGGAAAACCGACGCTCCTGCCAACGGCCGCCCACGAGCCGGCGCAATTCGACAGCACTATAAAAGGATCAACGGGAGAGAAACGGATGATCAAGTCTTCTTGGAAACTCAGCGGCCTTGCGGCCCTCACCCTGTCTTTGCTTGCCGGCACGGGTGCTGCAATGGCACAGAACGGGAAGGCGGCCAACGCCACCGTCGCATTCCTCATGCCCGACCAGGCCTCCACCCGTTACGAGGAGCACGACTTCCCCGGCTTCAAGGCCGAGATGGAAAAGCTCTGCCCGACCTGCAAGGTCATCTACCAGAACGCCGACGCGAACGTGTCGCGCCAGCAGCAGCAGTTCAACTCCGCAATCTCGCAGGGCGCGAAGGTGATCGTGCTCGACCCGGTCGATTCCGCGGCCGCGGCCTCGCTGGTCAAGCAGGCGCAGAGCCAAGGCATCAAGGTCATCGCCTATGACCGACCCATCCCCGATGCGAAGGCCGACTTCTACGTGTCGTTCGACAACCAGGCCATCGGCAAGTCGATCGCCGACTCGCTGGTGCAGCACCTGAAAAAGTCCAACGTGACCGCCGCCGAGGGCACGGGCGTGCTGCAGATCAACGGCTCGCCCACCGATGCTGCCGCCGGCCTCATCAAGAAGGGTATCCACGAGGGATTGGACAACAGCGGCTATCCCATACTCGCCGAGTACGATACGCCGGACTGGGCCCCGCCGAAGGCGCAGCAATGGGCCAGCGGGCAGATCACGCGCTTCGGAAAGAACATCCTCGGCGTCGTCGCTGCCAATGACGGCACCGCAGGCGGCGCTATCGCGGCCTTCAAGGCCGCAGGCATGAACCCGGTCCCGCCGGTCACCGGCAACGATGCGACGATCGCGGCGCTCCAGCTCATCATCGCAGGTGATCAGTACAACACGATTTCCAAACCGAGCGAGATCGTGGCTGCAGCCGCCGCCAAAGTCACCGTCCAGTTCCTGGAGGGCGAGACGCCGAAAGCCGAGACGACGCTCTACGATACGCCCTCGCAGCTTTTCGTTCCGGCCGTTATCACGGCGGATAACCTGAAAGCCGAGATCATCGACAAGAAGATCAACACGGCCGAACAGCTCTGCACCGGCCGCTATGCCGAGGGCTGCAAGAAACTCGGCATTATCCAATAACCAGCAAACACGTCCGGCCGCCACCGAGGCGGCCGGACGTCACTCGAAGCGTCGGACGAACGCCTTCAGGATCACGGAAGAGATGGACAGAAACCAAGAGCAAAGCGATACGCGCGAACCCGTGCTCAGCCTACGCGGCATCTCGAAAAACTTCGGCGCCGTATCGGCTCTGACGAATATCGACCTGGACGTTCACGCGGGCGAGGTCGTGGCGCTCGTCGGCGACAACGGCGCCGGCAAGTCGACGCTCGTCAAGACTTTGGCCGGTGTACACCAGCCGACGTCGGGAACGATCATCTTTCGCGGCAAGCCCGTGACTCTCACCGACCCGAGCGCCGCGCTCCGCCTCGGCATCGCCACGGTGTTTCAGGATCTGGCGCTCTGCGAAAACCTCGATGTGGTCGCCAACATCTTTCTCGGGCGGGAGCTCAGCCCCTACCGACTCGACGAAGTGTCCATGGAGCTGAAGGCTTGGACTCTGCTCAACGAGCTGTCCGCACGCATCCCGAGCGTGCGGGAGCCGGTGGCCTCCCTGTCGGGCGGGCAGCGCCAGACGGTCGCCATCGCGCGCTCCCTGCTGCTCGAGCCGAAGCTCATTCTCCTGGACGAGCCGACGGCAGCCCTCGGCGTCGCACAGACCGCCGAGGTGCTCGACCTGATCGAACGTGTGCGCGAACGCGGACTCGGCGTCATCATGATCAGCCACAACATGGAAGACGTGCGCGCGGTCGCAGACCGGATCGTCGTGCTCAGGCTCGGTCGCAACAACGGCGTCTTCGACCCTGACGCCTCCAATGAGGAACTGGTCAGCGCCATCACGGGCGCTGCCAACAATTCGGTATCGCGCCGCGCCCACCGGCGGCAGGCGCAGAGTGGACAAGCCCCAGCACCGGAGGGACGCCAATGACCAAGAGCGCGGAACAGAACGCGCAGACGACCCCGATGCTCGACCGCAGGGACGAGCGCGTGAAGCACGCCGAGGGTATCGGCGGCTCGATCCGCGCCTTCCTGGACCGGGTCCGCTCGGGCGATCTCGGCTCGCTCCCCGTCGTGGTCGGCTTAGCGATCATCTGGACGGTTTTCCAAAGCCTCAACCCGGTCTTCCTGGCACCCAACAATCTGGTCAATCTCCTGTTCGACTGCTCGACCGTCGGAGTGATTGCCCTCGGCGTCGTCTGCATTCTGATCGTCGGCGAGATCGATCTGTCGGTGGGCTCGGTCAGCGGCTTCGCCTCGGCACTTCTCGGCGTCATGTGGGTCAACCAGGGTTGGCCCGTGGCGGTCGCGATCCTCGCCGCTCTCGTCTTCGGGGCCCTGATCGGTGCGCTCTACGCCGTCCTGTTCAATCGCTTCGGAATGCCGAGCTTCGTGGCGACCCTCGCTGGTCTCCTGTCGGTCCTGGGCCTCCAGCTCTATCTCCTCGGCTCGACCGGCTCGATCAATCTCCCTTACGGCTCGCCACTGGTCGAATTCGGCCAGCTGCTCGTGATGCCCGCCTCGGTCTCGTACGTCCTGGCCGCCCTCCCCGGGATCGTGATGTTCGTGCTGGGCTTCCGGACGGCAACCCGCCGCCGCGCGGCCGGACTGTCGGCTCAGCCGATGAGCAGCCTGCTGCTGCGATCCGTGGTGATCACCGTCGTTCTGGAATTCATCGCCTATTACCTGAATCTCGACCGCGGCATTCCATGGATGTTCGGCCTGTTCGTCGGGCTCGTGGTGGCGATGAACTACGCGCTGACCCGCACCAAATGGGGTCGCCAGATGCTGGCCGTGGGCGGCAACCGCGAAGCCGCGCGGCGAGCGGGTATCAATGTCCGCTTCATCTACACGACAGCCTTCATGCTCTGCTCGGGCCTTGCTGCGGCAGGCGGCATTCTCTCCGCATCGCGCCTGGCCTCCGCGAGTCAGCAGGCGGGCACCGGCGACGTCAACCTGAACGCCATCGCGGCCGCCGTCATCGGCGGAACGAGCCTCTTCGGCGGGCGCGGCAGCGCCTATTCCGCCCTGCTCGGCATCATCGTCATCCAGTCGATCGCCAGCGGCCTGACGCTGCTCGATCTCTCCTCGTCGCTGCGGTACATGATCACCGGCGCCGTGCTTGCCATCGCGGTCATCGTCGACTCGCTGGCGCGCCGTTCGCGTGCGTCCCATGGCCGGGCCTGAAGCAATCGAATTAGAAGGAAAAGCCATGGGCGAGAAACTATCCGGGAAAGTCGCCGCGATCACCGGAGCGGCCTCCGGCATCGGCCTCGAGTGCTCCAGGATTCTGCTGTCCGAAGGTGCACGCGTGGTGCTGGTCGACCGCGATGAGGACGCACTGAAAGCGGTCTGCGCGGATCTCGGACCTCAGGCCATTCCCCTTCGCATCGACCTGACCGATCCGGCAAGCGTCTCCCGCATGATGCCGCAGATCCTCGAGCGGGCGGGTCAGCTCGACATCTTCCACGCCAATGCGGGATCGTACATCGGCGGCGAGATCCTGAAAGGCGATCCGGATGCCTGGGACCGCATGTTGAATCTCAACATCAACGCCGCATTCCGGTCAGTTCATGCAGTGCTGCCGCACATGGTGGAGCGCAGGACCGGCGACATCATCGTGACGAGCTCCATCGCCGGTCTTGTTCCCGTGGTGTGGGAGCCGATCTACACTGCATCGAAGCATGCGGTGCAGGCCTTCGTGCACACGGTACGGCGGCAGGTGGCTCCGCACGGCCTGCGCGTCGGCGCAATCGCTCCCGGCCCCGTCGTCACGGCCCTGATCAAGGACTGGCCCAAAGAGAAGCTCGACGCGGAACTGGCGGCGGGAGGCCTGTTGCAACCGGTCGAGGTGGCAGAAGCCGTGCTGTTCATGCTGACGAGGCCCAGGAACGTGACCATTCGCGATCTCGTCATCCTGCCGCAGAGCAACGACCTGTAAGATCCCGTCGGCGCAAGCCGCCACCGCTCTCGATACCTCCTGGACGGCTGAACACTCATGGCAAACCATTTTCTCGGCATCGATGTCGGCACCGGCAGCGCCCGCGCCGGGCTCTTCGACGAGCAAGGCGCCCTGCTCGCCTCCGCCAAGTCCGAAATCGCGCTCTGGCATGAATCCGGCGGCATCGTGGAGCAGTCGAGCAGCGACATCTGGCGCGCTGTCAGCGTCTGCGTGCGCGAAGCCGTGCAAAAAGCGGGCATCTCGCCCGAAACCGTTTCGGGAATCGGCTTCGACGCAACCTGCTCCCTCGTGGTCCTCGGCGCGGGCGGCCAGCCTCTTCCGGTGGGTCCGTCCGGAGACCCCGACCGCAACATCATCGTCTGGATGGATCACCGTGCCACCGAGCAGGCGCGCAGGATCAACGCCTCGGGCGAGGCGGTGCTGAACTACGTGGGCGGCTCCATCTCGCCTGAAATGGAAACGCCGAAGCTGCTGTGGCTTTCCGAAAACATGCCCGACACCTTCAAGGGGGCGTGGCAGTTCATGGATCTTGCCGATTTCCTCACCTGGAAAGCCACGGGAAGCCTGGCGCGCTCCACCTGCACCGTCACATGCAAGTGGACCTATCTGGCGCACGAGAACCGCTGGGACGAAAACTATTTCAGAAAGGTCGGCCTCGGCACCCTGGCCGATGAATCCTTCCGACGCATCGGCACGGAGGTCGTGCCGGGCGGCACCGCGCTCGGCAATGGCCTGACCCTGCAGGCAGCGGCCGACCTTGGCCTGCGGCCGGGCACCCCCGTTGGAGCGGGCCTGATCGATGCCCATGCGGGCGGTGTGGGAACTGTCGGTGCGCGCGGCAATGTGGGCAATGTCCTTACCCGCATGGCCTATGTGTTCGGGACTTCCGCCTGTACCATGTCCTCCACCCGGGAGCCCGCCTTCGTCGAGGGCGTATGGGGGCCGTACTACTCCGCCATGGTCCCCGGTCTCTGGCTCAACGAAGGCGGTCAATCGGCGGCCGGAGCGGCCATCGATCATCTGGTCCGGATGCATCCAGCCTCGGAGCAGGCCGCCAAGATGGCGCGCGACAGCGGCACGAGCCTGAGCCAGTGGCTGTCGCTCGAGGCCGAGCGGCGCGGCGGCGCAGCGGCTGCACCCGGTCTGATCGGAGGCGTGCACGTCGTTCCCGAGTTCCTCGGCAACCGTGCCCCGTTCGCCGACCCGGAGGCACGCGCAGTGATTGCCGGTCTCGGCATCGACAGCGATCTCGACAGCCTCGTGGCACTCTACCTCGCGGGGGTCTGCGGCCTGGGTTACGGCGCACGGCAGATCGTTCGAGCCCTCGATGAGAAGAACGTTTCAATCGACACCATCGTCGTGAGCGGCGGCGCCGGCCAGAGCCCGCTCGTGCGGCAGCTTCTTGCCGATACGACGGGGAAAGTCGTTGCAGCTCCCGCTTCGCAAGAGCCGGTGCTGCTTGGATCCGCCATCCTCGGAGCCGTCGCGGCGGGCCGCTACGCCGATATCGACGAGGCCATGGCCTCCATGTCGACCATGGGCGAGACCTATCAGCCGAACACGGCATCGGCGGATTGGCACGCGAAGCGCTTCAAGGCATTCGAGATGCTTCAGCAGACAGCAAGGGCCATCCGATCCTGAAGCGCCTGAGGGCGGTCCCCTCTTCGCATCGGGATTCCTTCCGCAGCTCACGGACACGTGTGCATCGGCAGCTTTGACCGACAGCACGGTCCATCCTAGAGCATCGGACCCAAAAGTGGATTCGCACTTTTGGGATAAATCCGATGCTCCAGCCCCTAAGCAGCGCATCGTTGTGTGCGGAAAACCTGGCCCACTTTTCCGCACGATGCGCTAGCTTGCAGGCCTCACACCGGAATCGTTCATCGTCTCAAATAAGGGAGCACCGATGCAGCGCGTCATCGCTGGCCTTGCATTTCTCACCTTCAGCATCGCGTCCGCAGGCGGCGCGTCCGGCGCCGACAATACACGCGTCCAGCACCAGAACTGGATCCGCAAGCTGGACACGCCGGGAGGAACCCTTCTCGACGCGCCGGACGGGTTCATGGAGCATGAGGCCTCTCACAGCCTCGTGCCGGGCGGAACCGCCGCCCAGCACCGATCCTGGATCAGGAAAATGAAAACGCCGGATCATACGAGCGGGGTGGCTATGTAGTCTCCAGGCACAAGGCGCGCCTGTCATCTGGCCCGACGCTTGCAACGGAGCGTCACCGCCTCAGGCGGGTTGATGCTCCGCGATGGCCGGCTTGCGAACCTGCAGCACCGTCAGCCGCTTTTTCTCCCCATTGCGCGTGGTCCAGTCGATCGACTTGCCGACGGGCAGCCCGATCAGGGCGGTTCCGATCGGAGTGAGCACGGAAATCCGCCCCTTCGCGATGTCCGCCTCGTTCGGGTACACGAGGGTCACGGTCTGCACACGTCCGCTCACATCGTCCCGGAACTCGACCTCAGACCCCATGCAAACGGTGTCGACGGCCTCACGCCCCTTGGGGAGGACATGCGCACGGTCGAGTTCCTCCGCGAGTTCGGCTGCGACCTCGGGCATGTTATGCGAAGCCGCATCGGCAAGCACCGTCAGCTTCTGGTAATCGGTTGCGGTCAAAGTAATACGGGGCTTGAGGCGGCCCGCGGCTCGTTTTGTCATTTCTCTTCTCCTGATCTGTTGCGTGAACCGCTGCAGCTCATGCTGCTCCCGGTCCAGGATCGTCGTCATCGGACCGCGGCGGCTCGCCTGCCCTCTCGGGAGCCGGGCGCCGCCGCGGAAACGGCCGGATGACGTTCCCGTCCGGCAGATCCGCATCCTCGGGAACGGGCTTTGGCGGGGGCTCCTTCCCTGACGGGTGCACGACGGAAGCTTCTCTGTTCTGAGCGAGGGCAGCCTTGAGGATCTGCGCCAGGAACAGGGGCGATGTAGGCTCGGCCCGAGGGAGCGCGCGCCCATACGGCGGAATGCGCTCCGAACCGGCTCGATGCGCTGGCCCAGGCCCCGTCAGGCGGAGCACGCGTCTCAGAAAGTGTTGAATCATATTACCGCACCGGCTGCACAAGCATCCGGCCTCGCAAGATTTCCGAAGGTTCAGGGATCCTGGAGTGCCCCGAGCTCGGAGCGCGGATATGCGTCGAGCTCGGGGCTACTTGCCCGCGATGAGGTTGCCTGACCGAAGCAGGTCGCGACGATTGTATGCAAAGCTCGACATGGCACCAATGCTTGTACAGAACGCAGGGCTTGTCAATTCACGGGCGCGCGACGTGGCCCGATCCATCCGGGCCTGCATGCCTGTCGCAGTTGCGGCGGCCTTCCCGTCGACCTGCCTTCCAACCGGCCTCGCTCACTCGTCCATGCCCTTGACCTGGATCAAGGCCGATATCGGCGAAAGGTCAAATTATTGCTTGAGTTCCGCGTCATATAACTTCGGCGATACCGTCCGATCTGCCCTGAGGCGGCAGAAGCCCGGCGCTGTCCCCGAGCGCGAGTACGGGGCAGGCTGAGGCAGTAACGGACCCGATACACCGGAGGGTTCCATGATGACACATGTCAAGCGTTCTCTGATCCCGGACGGGCCTCACGCGAATCGGGTGTATTCACCCGACATTCTCCCGCAGCTCCAATCGCTGCTGGCCGCTCTCGCGGACATTGAAGTTGCCCATGCCCGACGCATCGAGGCGCTCAAGAGCAGCCCGATGGACGATCACCGCAAGGCGCAGCTGATCTCCGATCTGCGCCAGAGCCATCGGCAGCAGCGCGCCCGCTATGTCGGAGAACTGACCGCATTGGAGAAGCGGATGGAATCCGCCTGCGGCTGAGATCGCGGCATTAGGAAGATTCACCCGATGAAGGCGGGGCGGACGAGCCGGAGAGAAGCCCGCAGCACCCCGCCGGCGACAGAGGGAGCAGGTTCGTTCAAGGAACGGCCTGAGCTTTGCTCCTGTCCATCTCTGACATAGCGCCCTACCGGGCTCTCGTGCCGATCTGCAATCGGCAGACGTCCGGATGCAGCAATGGCGCTTCCTCGATCCGGATCCGCGCGCCTTGCGGTCCGGCCCTCGCATTCGGATCAACGCCGGCAGGCACTCGCCCCCAACCCTGTTATCAGCACCTGATCGCGTCGACGATGGAGTTAATCCAGGCCGCGTCAATGAATTGGACAGGAGCGCATGCATATCGGCAGCCGCGAGGTGCCCGCTAAGCGCTACGGGCGCTGCATAATAACCTAGAGAGCGGCCATAAGGGTCGCCCCTTCTGTTTGATGCGGGCAGCCATGGACGAAACTGCGGCCCTGGCACTTTCCCTTGGTGCTGGTTTTATCTCTGCTCCAGGCGTGGCAAACATTCTCAGGAAGGATGGCTCCGCACAAACCAAAAGGCAGAGTCTTGCAGCAGTAGTCACGGGCATCGTCATATGGCTCGTGGTTTACTCTGCGCGAACCAAGTAGCCCCAAGGACGAGAAACAGCCTCGCCAGCCGAAGCCGGCAGGGCCAAGGGGTTGAAGAGAGTTGCCGCATCTCCTGGGGATGACGACTGTCTGAGGAAAGATGGGCGGTAAAACGGCGTTCAAGTGGGGCAGTGAGATTACACAGAAGCAGCTCTCCGAAGAAGACCTGCCGGGCTTTGAACGGTGCGGGGCTATCTATCCTGATTTTACGAAGCAGCGAGACTTCGGCCGTCGATAAAAAATCCGCGGACCCGAGCTAACGGGACACAAATCTTGCGAGAATTTCTGCGTCGTACAGAGATCATCTCACGAGAGGCAAGGCACGTCCTGAGCGATGCCTGATTGCCCCATGCTATCGCCCTGGCAAGGGGAGGCCATGTCGACAGCGACCTCTGCAAGACCGCGAAATACTTCCTTCACGTCTTCGGGGGCCTGATCCCAGGTCTGCTCATCGTTATCGACGCCGTAGAACGCTCGAGCGACACGCTCGATTTGCTGGCTCTGTCCCATTTT
>JAPSLB010000060.1:12462-19194 GCA_031181145.1 Microvirga sp. | reverse complement strand
CTTGCCGTTGTGGAACGCCCCGCCGATGCTGCCTTCGACGAACAGCGAGGGCGTGACGTCGAAGGTCCAGGTGAGACCCGTGTAGGCGAAGCTCGTCCGGTCGTCGAAGTTCAGGCTGCCGCCGAAATGCGGACGGGGAATGAAATAGCTCGTGAACAGGTCTGACGCCGTGAAGGGCTTTGCGAGAAGGATTTCGCCAGTGAGGTTGGCCGAACCCTCATCGCCCTCGGGACCCCAGGGATCCTGCGCGGAAAAGCCGAGGCGGAATTCCGAGAGGAGGCTCGGCTGAGCGGATTGCTTCCTGGCGTCGGCAGCGAGGAGGCCCGTCGATCCCGCGAGAAGGATGAAGAGACCCAAGCCTATGGCTTTGCTGCCGTGCATTATAAAGGAATCCGCCGCTTGAAATGAGAGAGGCCATCAGGGTAGGCCCGTATGGCTAATGATCTCTTAATACAAACCGTGGCGGAAAAGTGTCAATACGGTGATGGCTATGCCGCTCTCCACCAGATAACTCCCATGATGATGATGATCGCCAGAAACTGAAGCAGGACGCGCATCCGCATGAGGTGCTGCGACCGGTTGGCGCTGCCGCCGCGCAGCATGTTGATGAGGCCGAGCAGCAGCACGAACGCAACGGCTAAAACCGCAATCGGCACGAGAATGTCGGCAAAGCTGGTCATTGGAATTCCATAGGTGGGGCCGGATCCGGCAATCCGCGATCCAGGCGGGGAGGAGAAGGGGCCTTAAGCTCCTGTCTCTGCCCCTCTTAACCCCAAACCTAGTTCCTGCGAAGCAGCCGCTCGAAGTAATCGAGCTCTTCCTGCGGTCTCGTCGGGTCGCCGAGCTTGCGCCTCAGCTCTTCCAGGATGCGCTGGGCCCGCTGGGCAGGCGACTCGTTGACGCTGGGGACGCCCTCGCGGCTGTTGTCCACGTAATCCCTGCTGCGGGTGGGGCGGCCCAGCGGATCGTTGTTCTGCTGTCCGGCCTGCCCGGGGCCCTGCGGCTCACCCTGTCCCGGCTGATCGCCCGCCTGCTGGTCGCCCTGGCCCTGCTGCATTTGCTGCATCTGCTGGGCCATGCCCTGCATACCCCGGCGCAGGTTCTCGAGGGCACGCCCTTGGGCATCGACGGCAGGACCGTCCTGGCCCTCGCCGAGCGCGCCCTCCGCCTCGCGCATGGCACCTTCGGCCTCGCCGAATCCCTCTTCGCTCTGCATGCCCATGCCTTCCATGCGCCTCTGCAGTTCCTGAAGCCGCTCGCGGAGCGCCTGTTGCCTTTGCTGGAGACCCTGCTCGTCTGCGCCGTTCTCGCCTTGCTCTTGGCCTTCGCCCTGCTGGCCCTGCTGCCGCTGACCCTGCTGGCGCTGCCGCTGCTGGCGCTGACCCTGCCGGGGCGCATCGCGGTCGCCCTCCTGCATGCGTCGGTTCTGGCCCCGGCGGAACGTCTCGTCCCGCAGGTCCTGCTGCTCGCGCGTCATGTCCTCGAGATCGCGCATGGCCTGATTCATCTCGCGCGAGAGCGGATCCGTCATGCGGCTGTTGGGCTGCGCCGTCTGCAGGTTCTCGAGGATGTTGCGCAGCTGTTCGAGAAGGCGCTGGGCCTCCGCCATGTCCCCGCGGCGCATGGCGTCCTCCATCTGCTGGAGCATGCGGTTGAGATCGTCCTGCGAGATCATCCGGTCGGGTGCGCGCTGGTTCTGATTGTCGGCCTGCTGCTGGTTCTGCTGCATGCGCTGCGCGAATTCGCGCAGGAACCTGTCCATTGCCTGCCGCAGCTCGTCCGTGAGGCGCTTGATCTCGTCATCCGTCGCGCCGCGCTCCATCGCTTCCTTCAGGCGCTCCTGCGCCGCGCGCAGCTGCTGCTCGGCGTCGGAGAGGTTCCCGTCCTCGATCTGAAGCGCCATGCTCCAGAGCCAGTCGGCGACATCGAGCAGAGCTTCGTCGGTCTTGGCGACGCGCAGGCGCTCGGCGGCGGTGCGCAGGCCCAGGAACACACCCCATTGTGGGGTGAACTCGGCAGGCTCGATGAGAAGCGCGTCGAGGGCGGTCTGCACGCGCTTGCGATCGTCGGGGGCGAGCACGAGGTTGCGGCGCTGTTCCACGAGGGCCTTCGCGAGCGGGTTGGTGAAGGGGCGCTGCGGGAGCGTGAAGGTAATGGCCTCGCTCGTCGCCTCCTGGCCGGCCTCGTCCTTGGCCTTGAGCCTGATCGTGACCGGTGCCCCGGCCCAGGGATGGTTCGTCAGGTCGACGGGAGAGCGGGTCTCCGGCGCGTTCTCCTCATGGCTGGGAAGGGCGAGCGTGAGGGAAGGGGCAGCCACCAGGGACCGGCCCTTGCTTCCGTCGGCCTTCTCGACCTGGCCCTCGAGAGAGGCGATGCCGTAATCGTCCTTTCCCTTATAGACGAGAGTGAAGGTGCCTCGCGCATTGACCTCCGGCGGTCCGGCGAACGCGATTTCCGGAATGCGGTCGGGAATGGCTTCGAGCGTCAGCGTGACGCTGTGGGCAAAGCCTGTGCTGACGGTCAATTCGCCGCTGCCGTCGAGGGTGTAGCGCTCCTCGCGCAGATCCAGGCGCTGGTTGTTCTTCGGCGGCAGCGCGGTCAGGCCCTTCCCGGCCTTGATCTCGGCCGTGCCGTCACCGGCCACCCGGATGACGATGGTTGAACGGATGGGCGCGCGGAGAGACTGGCTCTTCGCGAGATCGATCATCAGCGGGGGCATGCGGGTGTAGAGCGGCGGGTCGATCCATCCGTCGATCCGGAAGGAAGGTGCCGTGGCTGAAAGCTCGCGCCAGTCGAAGGCGGCCTTGAGACGCGACCCGATCTCCGGGCCCGCCACGAAGGCGCTCGTCACGAGGGCGAGAACGCCCGCCGCGCGCAGGGCGTAGCGGTCGCGCCGGGGCATATCGGGCCGGGGCGGGGCCACGCGCATCCGGCCAATAGCCTCCTCGGCCCGCTTGCGATGGAGCGACCAGAGCGCTCGTGTGCCGGGGTCGCTCGACCCGAGCGCCAGGCTGTCGTCGAGCACCCTTGCCGGACCGTGGGGCAGGCCCGTGTCGCGGTCGAGGCGATCGAGCGCCCGCGTGCGGCTCGGCATGCGAAGGCGCAGGAGCGGCCAGAGGGAGAGGAGAAACGCGGCGGTGAACAGGCCGAGGCCGATCGAGCGCCAGAAGGGCGTGGCATCGAGCCAGAGCCCGAACCATGAGAGCGTGAGAAACAGAAGGACGATGGCGAGCGGCAGCCAGATCCGGGGCCACGCCTCCTCCCACCAGAGGGACCAGCGCGCATGATTGACCAGGCGCCCGAACCTCTTGCTCAGGGTGCTCTGCGCAGGCGACGGGTTCGGGCCTTCGCTCATGCCAAAAGTCTCCGCAGCACGGATTGTGCCAACGCCCCCCTCGAAAAGCTAGCACGCCATGCCCGGATGACCAGCTGCCAAATAGGCACAAAGCGCCGCAAGGAGTGATTCCCGTGGGTGCCGAGTTCACATCCTCGTCAATGAGAAGACAACTGCCGAGCCAGATCGCGGTTCACGGGCTCACGCCAGCCAGCCCGGAATCCTGTCGAGCCCGATCAGGTCGTCGTAAGTGGGGCGCGGGCGCACCACGGCGCTGTCCGGACCGTGCACCAGAACCTCGGGCACGAGCAGACGCGTATTGTAGGTGTTGGCCTGAACCGCCCCATAGGCGCCTGCCGTCATGACGGCGATGAGATCGCCCGGCTCCACGGCCGGCATGTCGCGGGAGAGCGCGAGATAGTCGCCGGTCTCGCAGACGGGGCCGACCACGTCGGCGACGATGCGGGGCGTCTTCGGGGAGGGTTCCGCCACCGGCTTGATGTTGTGATAGGCCTCGTAGAGCGTCGGGCGGATGAGATCGTTCATCGCCGCATCGACGATCACGAAGGTGCGGTCGGCGCCTTCCTTCACATAGATGACCTTCGCGACGAGAATGCCCGCATTGCCGGCGATCAGGCGGCCCATTTCGAAAACGAGCTTGAGGCCGAGATCCTGGGTGTGCCGTTTGATGATCCGGGCATAGGCCTGCGGATCGGGCGGCGGCTCGTTGTCTTCGCGATAGGGCACGCCGAGGCCGCCGCCGAGATCGATGTGATGGAGCCTGTGCCCATCCGCCATCAGGTCCCGGGCGAGCTCGGCCAGAAGCGCGGTGGCATTGTCGAAGGGGGAGAGGTCGGTGATCTGGCTGCCGATATGCATATCGACGCCGGTGATCTCGACGCCCTTCAGTTGGGCGGCCCGGGCATAGACCTCGCGGGCGCGGGAGATCGGGATGCCGAATTTGTTCTCGGACTTCCCGGTCGAGATTTTCTGGTGGGTCTTGGCGTCCACGTCCGGGTTGATGCGGATCGAGATCGGGGCCCGCCTGCCTTTGGAGGCGGCGACCTCGGAGAGCGCCTCCAGCTCCGGCTCCGATTCCACGTTGAAGCAGAGGATGCCGCTGTCGAGGGCGAAGGCCATCTCGGGTTTCGTCTTCCCGACGCCGGAGAACACCACGCGCTCGCCCGGTACGCCGGCCGCCAGCGCGCGGCGCAGCTCGCCTTCCGACACGATGTCCATGCCGGCGCCCAGGCGGCTCAAGGTCTTGAGCACCGCCTGGTTGGAATTCGCCTTCATGGCGTAGCAGACGAGGGCATCGGTACCCGCGAAGGCTTCTGCGAACACCCGGTAATGCCGTTCGAGGGTGGCCGTGGAATAGCAGTAGAACGGGGTTCCGACCTCGTCAGCGAGGCGGCGCAGGTTGACGTCCTCCGCATGGAGAACGCCGTCGCGATAGGTGAAATGGTGCATCGGGCGGCCTTACAGCAGCGGGTCGAGAATAAAGGGCTTGTTAGGAATGGTATAGCCGCGGGTATCACTCGACCGGGGCGTGCCGACGGGAGAAGGCAGGGTGGGCTGGTCTGCTTCGGTCTCCTGCTGCTGCGCCTGAGCTGCGGCGGAACCCGGAGGCGGCTCGAGCGCGCCGCGACGGCCGCAGGCCGAGAGGCCGAGGACGATGAGGCCGGCCACCAGGGCCGCACGGGAGAGAGAAACGCAGGTCGACATCAACAGGCTCCGAAACGTGGCGCACCATAACGGGAAGCGATGGCCAATGCGAGAGGCAAGGTGAAGCTTCCCACCTCCTGCTCAAAGCATTCCAAGATCCACGGCATCGTGATGGCGGTTCTCCCGGCCAGGGCTTGAGGCTTGACCGAAAAAAGGCCACATCGGGCCCATGTCGAACACACCGGAAACCCTGAAAACCCCGAAGACCCATGGCCGCTTCTGGTTTGCCGGTCTTGCTGCCCTCGCCGTGATCGGGGCGGGCGCGGTCTGGTACGGCTCGTCCCGTACCGGAGCAGAAACCGCTCAGGCGGGCGAATGCCGTGCCTCGCAATCCGTTGCGGAGCGCCTCAAGCCGCTTGCGAAAGGGGAGCTGGCCGCTCTCGGCGTCAGCAATGCGCCCAAGCCGCCGCCGGCGATCGGCTTTTCCGGACCGGAAGGTCAGGCGCTGAGCCTGTCCGACTTCAAGGGCAAGACGATTCTTGTCAATCTCTGGGCCACTTGGTGCGTCCCCTGCCGCCAGGAGATGCCAGCGCTCGACAAGCTGCAGGCAGATCTCGGCGGGGCCGATTTCCAGGTGGTGGCCATCAACGTGGATACCCGCAACCCCGAGAAGCCGAGGGCATGGCTGCAGGAAAACGGCATCCGGAACCTGGCCTATTACGCCGATCCCGGGGGGAAGCTGCTCCAGGTTCTGCAGAGATCGGGCCATGTGGTCGGCTTGCCCACGACCTTCCTCCTCGATACCTCGGGCTGCGAGATCGCGATCCTGAAAGGCCCGGCGGAATGGGCTTCTCCCGATGCGCTGGCCGTCGTCCGCGCAGCGTTGGGCCGTTCTTAAGCCCGGAATGCGCCCTCGCCGTCAGGCGTGCCGGCTTCGCCGGAAAAGGCAGGCTTGGAGAGCCGCCAGGGGCGGTCCATAGCTTGGCGCATTTCGCCATTCTTGAGCAGGCGTGGGGTGCCGTCGGCCGAAATTTCCTCGATTACGAGAAATCCGAGGCGCTGAAGCATCGTGGCCGCCATCCTGGTGGCGACGTCATCCGCGCCCACGGCCAGCGAACCGGCCGCATAGACCCGTTCCAGGATGGTTTTCGGATGGTGCGCCGCCTTTGCGCGCGGCTTGAAAGGGACGACGTTCGTCGTCTCTGTCTCGAACATGGAAGACCCCCGATTCCGCCGCTCCGTTCTGTTTTTCTGAGCGGCTGTGTCTTGAGCCATATGTAGAAAGCCTGGCGGTTTTCCGAAATGCGACATAAGACGCTTCTGCCATGCCCCCCCGGCGCAGCAAAAAAGCGGGGCGATGGCCCCGCTCAGATGCTTTCCTTCGAGAGGAGGTGCGATCAGGCGCTCTGCTGAACCTGGATGCCCTTGTCGGCGAAGAGCTGCTGCAATTCGCCGGCCTGGAACATCTCGCGGGTGATGTCGCAGCCGCCGATGAACTCGCCCTTCACGTAGAGCTGGGGAATGGTCGGCCAGTTGGAATAGTCCTTGATGCCCTGGCGGATGGTCTCGTCCTCAAGCACGTTGATGCCCTTGTAGGGCACGCCGAGGTAGTTGAGGATCTGGACCACTTGCCCCGAGAACCCGCACATGGGGAATTGCGGCGTGCCCTTCATGAACAGCACGACGTCGTTGGACTTCACTTCGTTGTCGATGATCTGGTTGGCGTCAGCCAT
>JAPSLB010000060.1:0-12362 GCA_031181145.1 Microvirga sp. | reverse complement strand
GGTAGTTGAGGATCTGGACCACTTGCCCCGAGAACCCGCACATGGGGAATTGCGGCGTGCCCTTCATGAACAGCACGACGTCGTTGGACTTCACTTCGTTGTCGATGATCTGGTTGGCGTCAGCCATTTGCTTGTCTCCTCACGAGGTCAAGGCTCGTGTCTTGAGCTATTCTATCTCACATATGGTGAGGGTTAGTCCATTCGACGAGGCTTCAGCCTCGAACTCCGAAGCAATCCGCCGCAGGGCCGGAGGGGCATTCGGGGCGACGTCCACTTGGATCACGCAGCCCATTCCGACCAGACTCGGATACCGCTCTTGCAGGTCGCCCGAGGCTGCGATGGAAACATAGTTCGAAAGCTTCCGCCTCAATGCGTCCTCATCCGCAGCTTCCATCGCTGTAACATTCGAGGCTGCAACGATGAGCTTGAATACGTTGTTGTTTTCATCCAGCGTCACCAGTCGATGCACCCCGGATCGAATAGGCTGTCCGCTTGGCTCATTGATCGGGTGCCAGCGTCGTCAATGCAAGGGCGTGGAGCGCTCCGCCCATGCGGCCTTGCAGCGCTGCATAGACCATCTGGTGCTGCTGGACCCGGGATTTGCCCTTGAAGGCAGAGGACGTGACCGTGGCGGCGTAGTGATCGCCGTCGCCCGCCAGATCCTTGATCTCCACGACCGCATCCGGCAGGGCGGCCTTGATCATGCTCTCGATATCGCGTGCATCCATTGCCATAGATCAAACTCCTCAGGCCTTCCCGGCCATGTACTCGGGCAGCCAGGATTCGTGAGCGTTCTTCAACTGCTTCACGGATATGGCCTGCTGGCCCGGCAGAATCAACGAATCGCCGCCCGTGACGCCCAGCGTCACCGCGGGGATGCCGACGGCGCCTGCCGCGTAGAGAATGTCGGCGGCCGCGTCCTCGTCGACGGCGATGAGATAGCGGGCCTGATCCTCGCCGAAGAGGAAGGCGTGAAGCGGCAAGCTCTCGGGAAAGGCCGTGATCTCGACTCCCATGTTCCCGGCCATCGCCATCTCGGCAAGCGCCAGGGCGATGCCGCCGTCGGAGCAGTCGTGCACCGTCTTCACCTGGCCCGAGCGGATGAGCTGGCGGACGAAGTCGCCGTTGCGCTTCTCCTCGGCGAGATCCACCGGAGGCGGAGCGCCCTCCTCACGGCCGCAGACGTCGCGGAGATAGATCGATTGGCCGAGCCAGCCGCTTGTGGCGCCGATCAGAATAACGGCCTCGCCCTCGTTCTTGAAAGCGATGGAGGCATTCACCGTCACGTCGCCGATGAGGCCCACGCCGCCGATGGCAGGCGTGGGGAGGATTCCCTGACCGTTGGTTTCGTTGTAGAGCGAGACGTTGCCGGACACGACCGGGAAGTCGAGAACGCGGCAGGCTTCGCCGATGCCCTTCAGGCAGCCGACGAACTGACCCATGGATTCGGGCCGCTCGGGGCTTGCGAAGTTGAGGTTGTCTGTGATCGCCAGCGGCAGGCCGCCCACGGCCGTGATGTTGCGCCAGGCTTCCGCCACCGCCTGCTTGCCGCCTTCGAAGGGATCGGCCTCGCAGTAGCGCGGCGTCACGTCGGTGGTCAGCGCAAGCCCCTTCGGGCCGTCCTCGACGCGCACGATGGCCGCATCGCCGCCTGGAGTCTGGACCGTGTTGCCGAGGATGAGGTGATCGTATTGCTCCCATACCCAGCGCTTGGAGCACTGGTCCGGCGAGCCGACGAGCTTCAGGAGCGCCTCGGCCTCCGACATGGGAGCCTCCACGCTGTCCGGCGCGATTACGGGCTGCTTGGGGCTTTCCACCCACGGACGGTCATAGACCGGAGCCTCGTCGCCGAGTTCCTTGATCGGGAGATCGGCCTTCACCTCGCCCTGATGCTTGATGACGAAGCGCAGGGTGTCGGTGGTCTTGCCGATGACGGCGAAGTCCAGCCCCCACTTGTGGAAGATGGCCTCGGCCTGCCCTTCCATGCCGGGCTTGAGCACCATGAGCATGCGCTCCTGGCTCTCGGAGAGCATCATCTCGTAGGCCGTCATGCCCTCCTCGCGGCAGGGCACCTTGTCGAGGTCGAGCTCGACGCCGAGATTGCCTTTTGCGCCCATCTCCACCGCCGAGCTGGTGAGGCCGGCCGCGCCCATGTCCTGGATCGCGATCACCGCGCCGGACTTCATGAGTTCGAGGCAGGCTTCCAGCAGGAGCTTCTCCGCGAAGGGATCGCCGACCTGCACGGTGGGGCGTTTCTCGTCCGACGCATCGTCGAACTCGGCGGAGGCCATCGTCGCGCCATGAATGCCGTCGCGGCCGGTCTTGGAGCCGAGATAGACGATCGGATTTCCGACGCCCGTGGCCTTCGCGTAGAAGATCTCGTCGGTGCGCGCGAGGCCGACCGCCATGGCGTTGACGAGAATGTTGCCGTTATAGCGCTTGTCGAAGCCGACGCTGCCGCCGACCGTCGGCACGCCGAAGGAATTGCCGTAACCGCCGATGCCCGCGACCACCCCCGAGACGAGGTGAGGGGTCTTGGGGTGATCAGGTTCGCCGAAACGCAGGAAGTTCAAGGCCGCGATGGGGCGCGCGCCCATGGTGAACACGTCGCGCAAGATTCCGCCCACGCCCGTCGCCGCGCCCTGATAGGGCTCGATGAAGGACGGATGGTTGTGACTTTCCATCTTGAAGATGCAGGCCAGCCCATCGCCGATATCGATCACGCCCGCGTTCTCGCCCGGCCCCTGGATCACCCAGGGCGCCTTGGTCGGCAGGCCGCGCAGATGGATGCGCGAGGACTTGTAGGAGCAGTGCTCGTTCCACATGGCGGAGACGATGCCGAGCTCGGTCAGCGTCGGCTCGCGGCCGATGAGCTTCACGAAGCGCTCGTACTCGTCGGGCTTCAGCCCGTGCTCCTTGACCAGCTCCGGGGTGATGGCGACGTCGTTGCGGATCATCAGGGTCTCGTAATCTGGAGGGATCAGGCAGCGCGGGGGAAGGACGACACGAGGCTCTCGAACAGGCCGCGCCCGTCGGTTCCGCCCACGAGGTCTTCGATCAGGTTTTCCGGATGAGGCATCATGCCGAGCACGTTGAGCTTGTCGGAATAGATGCCCGCGATGGAGTTCATGGAGCCGTTGCGGTTGGCGTCGGCCGTCACACGGCCATGCTCATCGCAATAGCGGAAGGCCACGAGGCCTTCGCCTTCGAGCCGCTTCAGCGTCTCCTCATCCGCCGTGTAGTTGCCCTCGCCGTGGGCGACGCAGACGTCGATGGCCTGGCCTTGCTCATAACGCTTGGTAAAGGCGGTGTCGTTGCGCTCCACCTTCAGGAACTGGCGATGGCAGATGAACTTGAGGTTCGCGTTGCGCATCAGGATACCGGGCAGGAGGCCGGATTCGCACAGGATCTGGAACCCGTTGCAGATGCCGAGCACGAGGCCGCCACGCGCGGCGTGGGCCCGTACCGCGTCCATCACTGCGGCGCGTCCCGCGATGGCGCCGCAGCGCAGGTAGTCGCCATAGGAAAAGCCGCCCGGCAGGACCACGAGGTCCGTGCCCTTCGGCAGTTCGTGTTCCGCGTGCCAGACCTTCTGGGCGTCGGAACCTGCCTGCTTCAGGGCCCGCACCACGTCGCCTTCGCGATTGGAGCCGGGGAAGACGATGACAGCGGATTTCATGGGCTCATCCTTCTCTCGTCGTGGCCGGGCTGGTCCCGGCCATCCACGCCTCGCGGCGCGGGGAAAACGTGGAAGTCACGCCCTCGGCGCTCCCTCCGGATCCGAATCCAAGTCCGGGCATGGCGGTCAGATCAGTTCGACGCGGTAATTCTCGATGACGGTGTTGGCGAGCAGCTTCTCGCAGGCTGCCTTCAGGGAAGCCTCCGCCTCGGTCTGGTCGCTCGTTTCCAGCTCGATATCGAAGACCTTGCCCTGGCGCACGCCAGCGATGCCCTCCACGCCCAGGGACTTCAAGGCCCCTTCGATGGCCTTGCCTTGGGGGTCAAGAACGCCGCTCTTGAGGGTGACGGTGACACGAGCTTTCATGGGGGGCCTCGGAGTTTTGCGATTTGCCCCACGCCATAAAGCCAATGGCCGCAAGAAACAACGGCTTAGGAGCACGATCCGGTGAAGTCTCGCCGGATCCTTCCCGGATCGTGCGGGGATTCCCGTTCAGGTGCCCAACTCGCGGGCAGCGACCTGGCGGGCCGTCCGCTGCACGGCCTCGGCCGTGTCGCCGATCACGAGAACGACCTCCAGATCTTCGCCCGAACGCCTGCCCAGGGCCGCGCCGAAGGCCGGGGCCCTTTGCCCGTTCTCGGGTGCAAGACTGATCGTGAAGCCCGGATAGGGGACGTCCTTCAGGCGCTCGACCGAAACCGTAGTCCGCACCGGCTTGTTCCGGCCCGCGGGCGAGCGGAGGGCGCGGGCGAGGCGCTCCGGGTCCTCGAGCACGGCCTGCGTGATCCGGGCGTCGTCTCCAGTGAGGCGGATCACGCTCACCACCAGGCCGGGGCGGCATTCCGGCGGCGAGCAGAAGGCGAGGGCGGTGGGCTCCCCCCGGTTCTCGGCAAGCCACTTGCGAAGCGGCAGCGCCTGCCAGGGCGCTCCGGGCGGCACACCCGCGACAGGGCGGGGAATGTAGCCGCAACTGGTCAGGCTTAGCGTAAGGACGAGAAGAAGGAGACGAAGGGGCAGGCGAAACGACATTGCCTTCTTCTAGCGCATCGTGCGGAAAAGTGGACCCGGTTTTCGTTGACGCGGCCCTTCGGGTCCGCTCCAAACGATGCGCTGTCTATAAGAGGCAGCATCGGATCCAAACGTGCGAATCCACTTTTCACGTCCGATGCCCTAGCGCGGAACTACCCGGAAGGTCGATGGGGGGCAAAGAAAAGCCCGGCATGGGTGCCGGGCCTTGATCGTCTCGGGAACCCCAGCAAAGGCCTCACTGCACGAGGCGCGGGCCGCCGGTGACGATGTTCTCGTTCTCGGAGAGGATCCCGAGGCGGCGGGCCACTTCCGTGTAGGCCTCCACCAGCCCGCCCATGTCGCGGCGGAAGCGGTCCTTGTCGAGCTTGTCCTTGGACTTGATGTCCCAGAGACGGCAGGAATCGGGGGAGATCTCGTCGGCGACGACGATCCGCATCATCTCGCCCTCCCAGAGGCGGCCGGTCTCCAGCTTGAAATCCACGAGACGGATGCCGACGCCGAGGAAGAGGCCGGACAGGAAGTCGTTGACGCGGATGGCCAGCGCCATGATGTCGTCGATCTCCTGGGGCGAGGCCCAGCCGAAGGCGGTGATGTGCTCTTCCGAGACTATCGGGTCGCCCAGCTCGTCGTTCTTGTAATAGAATTCGATGATCGAGCGGGGGAGCTGCGTGCCCTCCTCGATGCCGAGCCTTTTGGCGAGAGAGCCTGCCGCCACGTTCCGCACGACGATCTCGAGGGGAATGATCTCCACTTCGCGAATCAGCTGCTCGCGCATGTTCAGGCGGCGGATGAAGTGGGTGGGAACCCCGATGTCGTTCAGATGCTGGAAGAGGAATTCCGAGATCCGGTTGTTCAGCACGCCCTTGCCGTCGATCACTTCATGCTTTTTGGCGTTGAAGGCGGTTGCATCATCCTTGAAGTGCTGGATGAGCGTTCCGGGTTCGGGGCCCTCATAAAGGACCTTCGCCTTGCCCTCATAGACGCGACGGCGACGATTCATAGGCGTGTACCGTGGTTTGAGAAAATCCATAGTGCCGTGGGCTCCTGGGTCAAGAATGGTGCAGTTCCGCGGCCGGCGTATGCGCGGCTTTAAACCAGCGCTCCGCTTGAGGGCAACCTATCCGATCCATGGGACGAGCACAACGCGCAGAGAAGAAGGAAGGCGCAGGGCCTCCGTCAGCACCTCTTTCTAGATGGGTATGGCATGGCGGTGGCGCGAGTGCGCCCTTATATCGCATGACGGGATCAATCAGAGAGGACCATCCATGACCCTTTTCAACGAGCGCGAAGACACCTTCGAGAAGCAATTCGCCCACGACGAGGAGCTCCGCTTCAGGGCCACGGCCCGCCGCAACAAGCTGCTCGGCCTCTGGATCGCCGGGCAGCTGGGCAAAACCGGCGAAGAGGCCGAGTCCTACGCGAGAAGCGTCGTTCAGGCCGATTTCCAGGAACCGGGCGATGCGGATGTCCTTCGCAAGATCCGGCAGGATCTCGAGGGCGTGGGCAAGACCGTGGACGAGGATGATCTGAGCGCTAAGCTGCAGCAGCTCATGGCCCAGGCCGTCGAGGAGATCAAGGCGGGGCGCTGAGCCCCGCCCGCCTGCGGGACACCGCGCCAAGAAGCATGATCAGAGGAAAGACCGTTATATGCTGACCAATCCATCCTTCCCCGACCTTCTGAAGGCGGGCACGCCCCTGCTCACGGCCTGGTGCGGCATTCCGGAGCCCTCCGTTCCGGGCCTGCTCGCCCGGGAGGCGTTCGATGCAGTGGTGATGGATATGCAGCATGGTTCCATCGACTTCGCCGCCGCGCTCCAAGCGGTGCCGCTGATCGCGGCGGCGGGAAAGCCGGCTCTGGTCCGGGTGCCGGTGGGCGATTTCGCTTCCGCCTCCCGTTTCCTGGACGCCGGCGTCTCGGGCGTGATCGCGCCCATGATCAACAGCATCGAGGATGCCCGGCGCTTCGCCTCCTTCATGAAGTTTCCGCCCGTCGGGCAGCGTAGCTGGGGCGCCTATGGCGCGCTGTCCCTCTCGGGCCTGGAGCCGTCGGCATATCTGCGCCAAGCCAATGACCTCACGGTTTCCTTCGCCATGGTTGAAACCCGTGAGGCGCTCGGCATCCTCGACGAGATCCTCTACGTGCCCGGAATCGACGGCGTCTTCATCGGCCCGTCGGATTTGTCCATCGCGCTCTCGGGCGGCAGCGGAGTGGACCCGGTGAGCACTGAGGTCGAGAAGGCTCTGGACCATGTGCTGGCCCGCGTGAGGGCCGCCGGTAAGCTCGCCGGCATCTTTGCGCCCTCCGGTGCGCGGGCCGGGGAGTTGGCGCGCAAGGGCTTCAACATGGTGTCCATCGGCAGTGACATCAGCATGCTGCGGGCCGGCGCTCAGGCTTCCCTCGCAGCTGCGCAGCGGGGGTGAGCCGTCAGGAGACGGGGCTGCCCTCCCTCGCCTTGGCCACACGGTAATAGGCCCAGAGCACCTTGGCGGCCACGCCGCGCCAGGGCCGCCAGCCTTCCGCGAGAGCCGTCAGCATCTTCGCATCGGGGCGCTCGTCCAGCCCATAGGCGATCCGGGCCGCCTCCTGCACGGCGAGGTCCCCGCCCGGGAACGCGTCCGGGTGGCCGAGGCAGAAGAGCAGGTAGATGTCGGCCGTCCAGGGGCCGATGCCCTTGACCCGTGTGAGGCAATCGTGCGCCTCATCGGCTGGGAGGCTGTTCAGCCGGTCGAGCGGCAGACGCCCCTCGACGATCTCCGTGGCTGTGGCGCGGATCGTTCGGACCTTCATGGCCGAGAGGCCTGCGGCTCTCAGCTCTGCGTCCGAGAGGCTCAGGAAGCGCTCGGGGCTGGGCGGGTCGAGGATGGTCCGCAGGCGCCCCCATATCGCGGCGGCGCTTGCGGTCGACACCTGCTGGCCGACGACGATCCAGGCGAGGCCCTCGAAACCCGGTGGGCGCTTGCGCAGTTGCGGGACCACACCCTCCGCAATCAGCCGCGCCATCACGACATCGGCCTTGGCGAGCGCCTTCAGCCCCCTCTTGAGAACCGCGTCCGTTTCGAGGAGGGTGGCCATCCGTTCCGTTCCTTGTTCCCTGAAGGCTGTCCGTGACGAAGCCCGTATTCCGATTCGCGCCAAGCCCCAACGGACGGCTCCATCTCGGCCATGCCTATTCGGCCCTGCTCAACGATGCGCTCGCCCGGCGGTTCGATGGCCGGTTCCTCCTGCGCATCGAGGATATCGATATCACACGCTGCCGCCCCGAATACGAGAGTGCGATCTACGAGGATCTTGCCTGGCTCGGCCTTGACTGGGAAAGGCCGGTGCGCCGGCAATCGGAGCATTTTTCCGATTACCGATCGGCTTTCCAAAGCCTGAAGGGCAGGGGGCTCGCCTATCCCTGCTTCTGTTCCCGCAAGCAGATCGCCGAGCGGATCGAGGCGATCGAAGCGGAAAGCGGGGAGTCATGGCCCCGGGATCCCGATGGCGCGCCGCTCTATCCGGGCACCTGCAAGGGACTTCCGCCCGACGAGATCGCGAGAATGATCGGCTCCGGGGAGGCTCATGCCTGGCGGATCGACAGCGAGGCCGTCCGCCGTCTCTTGCCGGCCCCCCTCGTCTTCACGCGGTTCACCCCCGATGGAGCCACGGACATCGTCGAGGCGGATCCCTGGGGCTGGGGCGATGCGGTGATCGTGCGCAAGGACGTGCCGACGAGCTATCATCTCTCCGTCGTGGTGGACGACGCGCTGCAGGGCGTCACCCATATCGTGCGCGGTCGGGACCTGGAGGCCGCAACCGATCTGCACGTGCTCCTGCAGAAGCTGCTCGGCTTGGTCACGCCGCTCTATCATCACCACGGCCTGGTTCTCGACTCGGGGGGCGACAAGCTGGCGAAGAGCCGGAGGTCGCAGGCCCTGTCCGAGCTGCGGGCGCTGGGCGAAACGGCAGCCGAGATCCGCCGAAGGCTGGGTTTTGCTCCTCAGCCTATACCCAGCACATAGAGCCAGACCAGAGTTGTACCCAACGCCAGCACCGTGGAGAGCGTCACGGCGCTGGAGGCGAGAGCCACGCCTTCGCCGTAGCGCTCGGCGAACAGGTAGGCGTTGATGCCGGAGGGGCACGAGGCGAAAAGCACGGCCACACCCGCCCAGACGGGCGGCATCTGGAAGACGTAGGTCGCGAGCAGGAGCACCACGAGAGGGTGAACCACCAGCTTGAGAACGGAAATCGCCGCCGGCAGCTTCCAGCCCGTTTTCATTCCGTAGCGGTGTAAAGCGATGCCCATGGAGATCAGGGCGCAGGGAACGGCCGCGCTCGCGAGCAGATCCATGACCTGCCAGAGCGGCGACGGGACAAGGGGAGCCACAGGACGAAGGGCGGAGCCCGCCAGAATGCCGATCACGATCGGATGGGTCGCTAGGCGACGCAGGATCACGAGAGGCGAGGCTTGGCGACCTTCCGCCAGCACGGTCGCCAAGGTCATGGTTACGGGCAGATGCACCGCAAGGAGCAGGAAGAGCGGGACGGCGCCCTCGTCGCCATAGGCTTTGAGGATCATCGGCACGCCGACGAAGACGGTATTGGCTTGACCCGCCGAGAAGCCCGCCACGACGCTCGAGACGCCTTTGATCCCGAAGAATCGTCTGCCGATGACGGTGGCCAGAACCCAGGCCACGGCGACGCCGGCGAAATAGGAAATCCAGTAGCCCCAAGGCTGTGCTTCCGGGATCTCGGCTTTGACGAGGGTGCGGAAGATCAGGCAGGGAACCGAGAGGGTGAAGACGAATTCCGACAGGCCCTCGCCCATGCGCTCGGACACGAAGCCGGTGCGGCGCGCGAGATAGCCGATCCCGATCAGGCCGAAGACCGGGAGGACGATCGTGAACAGATCGAGCATCTGGCTCAGCGCAGCTCGGCGCGCTGAGCCAGGCTCGCCGTTGCGCCTGCCTGGCTCATTAGAGCGTCCACCTGCTCGCGCTGGCGCTTGAATTCGACAAGGCTGCGGCCGTCGAGCTCCCGTCCCTGGGGCAGGCGGATCTTCAGCGGGTCGACGAAGCTGCCGTTGATCAGCACCTCATAGTGAAGGTGCGGACCGGTCGAGAGGCCCGTGCTGCCGAGATACCCGATCACCTGGCCCTGACGCACCCTGACGCCGGGAGCCATGTTCTTGGCGAAGCCCGACATATGCGAATAGGTCGTTACATAGCCGTTGGCGTGCTGGATCTCGATGTGGCGGCCATAGCCCGACTTCCAGTCGGCGATGCGGATGACGCCGTTGCCCGCGGCCAGGATCGGCGTGCCGACCTTGTTCGCCCAGTCGATGCCCGTATGGGGGCGGGAATAGCCGAGGATCGGATGGAAGCGCGTGCCGAACCCGGACCGCAGAATGCCGTCCGAGATCGGCTTGCGGAGCAGGAACTTCTTCAGGGAGCGGCCGGTCTCGTCGAAGTAATCGATGGTCCCGTCTTCCCCCTGGAACCGGTAGACCCGGCGCGCCTCGCCGCCGACCGTCAGCGAGGCATAGAGAATTTCCGGCGGGCTGTTCTCGTCGTCCGAGCCGAAGAACACCTCGAAGCTGTCGCCTTGCGCGACACGCCGCTGGAAATCGACGTCGTAGCCGAAGATGCGAACGAGTTCCTCTACGGTTTCCGGCGACAAATCGTTCTTCATGGCCGTCTCGTAGAGGCTCTCATAGAGCCTGGCGCCGCCCTTGCCCCCGTCTTCTTCCTCCTCTTCCTCCTGTGCGTCGGCGACATTCTTGGGCGCGGAGGACGTTTCAGGAGGCGTCACGGAGACGAATGCGCCGCGATCGTTTGTTGCGGCGATGCCTTCGATCCCCTTCTCGCCGAAGGCAATGACGCGCACGATCTGCTTGGGATCGCCCAGGCGCGGCCCGGGCGCGATGAGAATCCGCAGCCGGGAACCTTCTCCCATGGCTGCAATCTTCATCCGCCCCGACAGGGCCGCGGAGATGGCCGTGATCTGCTCCGGGGTCGCGCCGTAGCTGCGCAGGACCGTTTCAAGGGTCTCGCCCTTCTTGAACACCACCTCGCGCTCCTCGACGAGAGGGGGGACGGCTTTCTGTTCGATCTTCGGCAGGTCGGTGACGTTCTCGGGCATCACCCGGACTTCGATGGTGCTGAAGGGGGCGTCCACGACACGGGCATAGGCAAGGGCGTCGCCGAGCCCCTCGGGCTGGCGCAGAGTGCGCGACAGCATCTGCTGGGCCGGGATCGGCACGGAGGCCCGGCGCCCCGTTCCACCGGTCACGCGGCGCTCCTCCTCCAGCATGGCCAGGACATCGTCGTCCGTCAGCGCTGGCGCGCTCGCCTCGACGACCAAGGAAGCCAGATCCCGCCGCAGCACGGACACGTCGGCATCGGAGATCTCGGGGGCCAGATCGATCTTTTCCTGGGTGTCCTCGGCAAAGAGCCGCATGGGATTGAACGGGGGGATGTCGGACGCATAGGTGCCTGCCGTAAGAGACAGGTTGGTGGCGATCTTGACGAACTGGCGCACCTTGATCGCCTCGCGATCGCCATTGCGTATCGTCATGGCGGCCCTGAAGCTCTGCTTCGCGGAGGCCGTCAGCTCCGTCATGTTCAGCCGATCGCCTTTCCGGGCAGCGCTGGTCGTCCGCTCCCCATCCGCCTCGGGCCGAGGGAAGGCCTGCACGGAGGCGCGCTCAGGGGGCTCGACGGACGTGGTGGCACCCTCGATGGAGATATGAATGGACGCGCCGATCAGGACCGCGCCCGTCACACCCGTCAGGATGCTGGCACCGAGCCAGCGCAGGTTGATCTCACGCTTGTCGATCTCCGGAGCCGAGGTGCCGTTGACGCTCAAGGCGGGCTCGTGCCCCAGTTCGGCTCCCGACATCAAGCGCGAGGCTTCCCGTCGGGAAGGCTGCGGCAGGCTGTCATCTGGCGGAACGTGGCTCATGGCGGACGGTATCGCGATCGGCTGGATTCATCAAAGGTGGTAGCGGCGCTCTAGCACAAGAGAGGGCCCAGGCACAGCATATCAGGAGAAAAGCCGGCCGGGTGCTCCCCTCACAGAGAGGCTTCGTCGCATCCGCTGCTTCAGTCGCTACTGTGACAGGAGTGAGGCAGGGCCGCGTGAATCCTGTGAACGGCCGGGTGCCGGAGCCTCGTTCAGGGGCTGTCAAAAAACTTTCACAAGCGAGTTGACACTCCGGAGAGCCCGGGCTTATAAACCGCCCATCGACGCCGACCGCTGAACACGGTCGGCGCCAGCGCCTTCTCAGACGGTGATTTGGCGATGCCGACGCAAGCCGGCATCCGGATCGCAGTCGGCGAGGGTCTCATCCTGCGGATGAGTCGTCGACCGGTTTTCGAGAATATCGAAAAAGAGGGTTGACAAGCTGGATGAATGATCCTAAATCAGGTTCATCGCGGCGCTGCCTGTTGATGGCGGCTCCGATGTTTCCCTGACAGGCTGGCGGCTCAAGCCGGGTAAAACCGGACTGAGGCGCTGTCGCCTTCGGAAACTGCATCTTCTGATGCTGCTCTTTGACAAGTGAAGAAGGAAGAAGAAGCGTAGGCGGCGGTGTCCTTGCGGGCGATTTTCGGATCGCTGAAGAACAAGACATCGACCTGTTCTATGCTTTTGGTGAGTACACCGCTTCGGTTT
>JAPSLB010000012.1:85710-108909 GCA_031181145.1 Microvirga sp. | reverse complement strand
ATTGCGGCAGGTTCCAATGCCGCGGCAAGGAAGGGGCCCAGCTCCTCTATAAGGACCACCTCCTTGGGGCGGAAGCCCCGCATGCTGTCGGTGGTGAAGGAGGCGCCCTGAACCGAACCATCGCCGTTTTATACCGCCGTCGGTCCTGAATTCGGCTAATTTCCCCGATTGCTGAGAGGAAGACTCGCATGGCCTCGCACTATTCCTATCTTCCGCCAGACATTCTCAGCATGATCCGCCGGGGGCGCGATACCGGCCGATCTCCTGGCACTAAACTCCGATCGCCGGTTCGACCGCCGGCATCAGCGGGCGCTCACCCGCTATTATGTCGATGCTGGTGTCGGCTCTCTTGTGGTGGGGGTAAATACGACGCAATTCGCTATCCGCGAGATCGGCCTCTATGAGCCCGTTCTCGCCACTGCGATGGAGGACAGCAAGGTATGGACTGATCGTCCTTTGGTGATCGTGGTGGGAAACTGCGGCAAGACCGATCAGGCCGTTGATGAAGCGAAGACCGCGGTTCGGCTCGGCTACCACACGGGACTTCCGAGCCTTTCTGCGCTCAAAGGAGCAAGCACTGAGGAGATCATTGACCACTGCCGCCGCGTGTCAGAAGAGGTTCCCCTCATCGGTTTCTACTTGCAGCCTGCGGTCGGAGGCATGTCGCTCAATGCGGGGTTCTGTGAGCGCTTTGCCGCGATCGCGAATGTGGTGGCTATCAAGGTGGCACCGGTCAACCGCTATCGGACTTTGGCCGTGGTGCGTGGTGTGGTGGCTGCAGGAGCCGAGGAGCGTGTGACACTTTATACGGGGAACGACGATCACATTGTGCTCGATCTCGTCACGCCTTTTACCATCCTGCGGGACGGCAAGCCTGTGACAGCTCGCTAAGGCGGCCTTCTTGGCCATTGGTCGGTCTGGACACGCAACGCCGTTCGCATGCTGAGCCAGCTTCATCACGCTGTTGAGGTCGGGCCGCTTCCGCCGGAAATCCTTGCGCTCGACTCCCGCGTGAGCGATTGCAACTCGGCGTTTTCGACGTGCCTCACGATTTCCATGGCTGCATCGCCGGGTGTCACGAAGTTTTGCGCCAGCAAGGTTTGCTCGAAGGAACCTGGTGCATCGACCCTAACGAGGGATTAAGTCCTGGACAACTGGAAGAGATTGACCGGGTCAGCCGCGAGCATGCAGATCTATCGGACGATGCCTTCGTCGCTGAGAACCTGCAGCGGTGGCTGGCATGATGAGCCCGGTTGCACCATCCTCGGCTCAGGTCGAGGCTGATCTGATGATCAGGCTCCGCAACGTGCGCAAGATTTACCGCACCGGCGGGCGCGAGTTCGTCGCCGTATCGGATGTGACGATGGACATTGCGGAGGGAGACATGGTTTCCCTCGGTGGACCAAGCGGATGCGGCAAGAGCACCCTCCTCAGGATTCTCGCCGGCCTTCATGATGCCGACGAGGATGAGGTTAAGATCAGTACACGCAGATCTACCTTTACGCCGGGCGGCGACGTCGGAATGGTTTTTCAGCAAGCGCTTTTGCTGAAATGGAGAACCCTCCTTGAGAACGTGATCCTGCCAGCCGAAATCCTTGGTCTCCCCAATCGGTAGGCGAAGGAACACGCGCGCGATCTGCTCAATATGGTTGGTTTACAAGGCTTTGAGAACAAATATCCATATGAGCTCTCGGGCGGCATGCAGCAGCGCGCTTCGATTGCCCGAGTTCTCGTTCATGATCCAAAACTCATTCTCATGGATGAGCCCTTTGGCGCGTTGGATGCCCTGACGCGCGAGAAGATGAACCTTGAGATGCTGCGGATCTGGCGGCAAGGATCTATCACGATCATCTTCGTAACACACTCCATTCAAGAGGCAGTATTCCTTGGCTCACGCTGCGCGGTTTTGACAGCGGTGCCCGCGCGCATGGCGGAGTATTTTGATATCGAGCCCCAGCCTCACGCTCATTGGACGTTAAAACAACAGAACAGTTTGGTAGCTATACCAAACGAATTTATCACTTACTCGGAATGGACTGAGGTCGATTACTGGCCAACTTGACGAAGTTGGAGGTAATCATAGGCCGAAAAGGCATCTCTGGTCGCGACCGCAGATTTCGACCGCCACACAAAAATAACCGCCATTCGGCGAGCTATTCTGGATCTGACGCAAACTCGTCGGTAACTCAGTTCGGTCTACGCCTCCGGCAACCTCCGGAGGCAAACGATTTTCAAAGGCCGTCATTTTGATCGCTCGGTGATCCTGCTTTGCGTGAGGTGGTATCTCGCCTACAGCCTCAGCCTTCGTGATCTTGAGGAGATGATGGCTGAACGAGGCATCTCGGTCAATCACGCTACAATCCATCGCTGGGCGATTCACTAGGCGCCGCTCCTGCTGGAGAAGTTCGATCGGCGCAAGCGCCTAGTGACGGGAAGGGTGCGCATGAATGAAACTTACACTAAGATGCGTGGGCAGTGGCGGTATCACTATCGGGCGATTGACAGTAACGGCGACACTGTTGAGTTCTGGTTCAGCGAACGCCGCGATGTGGCTGCCGCGAAGCGGTTTCTGCGCAGAGCACTCAAGCGACACGGCCGGCCCGAACGGATCGTGATTGACGGCAGCCAGACCAACCGGGAATCCATCCTGGAATGTGATACGACAGACCGGCTCCAAGATCGGTCAAGGCGCAAACTGAAGCCGATCCGGAGCCCGCAAAGTGCCTACTTGAACAATCGCATCGAGCAGGATCATCGGCCCATTAAGAGGCGGATCCGGTCGATGCTTGGATTCAAGTCGGTGGTATCAACTCGTGTGACCCTGGCGGCATCGGAGTGGTTCACATGATACGCAAAGGACAGGCAAAGTATGCCGGCTGCTCGCAGCTGTCGCTCGCCGACCAGTTCAACATCCTGGCTGCGTGAGGCAAACAGGTGGAGTAGCCGACTTTCTGTTCTCATCTGAAACTCGCGACAGGGCCGCCTCCGCCGCAACGTTCAGCATGAGCCGCCAGTCCTCCTGCATCGCGATCCGCAGGTTCCGGCAAGCGAACAATTCGGCGGCATGATCCAGCCGGGTTTGTGGCCGCTGGCTGTAGTCCTGGAAGGCGTGTGGTGAGACCTGGAGTTGGCCTGCCAGGAAGGCGAGCATCTCTTGCGGAGGAGCCTCGTTGAGGCGCAGTCCAAACCTGGGATACCACAGGAGGCAGAGTTGCACCGCAAACCCAAGCTGGTTGCGGGCACCGCGCTTGCGCAACACCAGATCAAGGTCGTCTTGGCTGAGGTAAAGTGCTTGATGCTCAGGTGGTCCTGCCGAGGCACACCGAACAGGAACTGGCGTTCATCCTCAGTCAGCAAGCCACGTGGTGCCATTGTAGACCCCTACACAGCCCGGGCTAATGATTGTTGGGAGGCCGGGGTCCGGGATGGGATTGATAGAAGCGAGATGCCGAATCCTGTTTGGGTGCTGTCCGCAGCGTGAGCAGAGAGGGTAGGCGGATCACCCCGGCTGATCACCTTCTATGTTCCTGCTTTGTCCGTGTCACCGAAGTTTAGTGCAGAAACCTTGCGCGCTCCCCAAGCACGGAAGGGCGCCCGACGGCGAAGGCCCGAAGGGCGATGAGTGGAGGCAGTTGTCGGCGCCTCACGTCGCGAGCGACCCGGCGCATGCGGCAACAAGGGCGAGCCTATACCGGCTCAACGCCACACCATTCCGCAATGAACAGCGCCATCACCGTGGTGGTACGCTTGATGGACGAGATACTGGCACGTTCATCAAACCCGTGGATGTTCTGGGAAATCGGACCATAGCACAAGGCTGGAATCTTATCGTAGAGCGCATAGACACGGGTGTCGAGATATCCCGCCGTCATGAAGCTCTCCAGGGGAGATCCGGCTACGTTCTGATGTGCCGCAGCAAGAACGGCTTCGGCGTCCGAACCGGGAACGAGTTCATAGCCCTCGGTGTGGAACCCGTTGAACGTGATCCGCGGTGGGTTGTTGGCAAAGTAGGCATCGGACCGAGCGAAGGCTGCGACCCGCTCGCGGATTTCGCGAGCGGCTTCCTCCGCCGGGGTGCCGGGATAAATAGCGATCCGGCAATCCAAGCGGCACCAGCACGGCACCGATGATGCCCAGTCTCCCCCTTCGATCTTGCCGATATTCAGGTTGATGGGGTGAGTCTCGTTCTCGAAATTTGGGCGCCCCTTCTTGCGCTCGTTCCAGTCGGCTTCAAGGCGACGCAATTCTCCGATGACCCGGTAGGCTGCGTCGATTGCGTTGGCTCCCGCACCCATTTCGCGCACATGCACCGGAAGACCACGGACCTCGACTTGGAACCAAAGAACGCCGACATTGGCGCGCACAAGCTTCTCGTCCTCCGGTTCCGGAATGAGCACGGCATCGGCTTTGTAGCCACGAAGGTGCGCCATCAGCGCGCCGTTGCCCGTGGACTCTTCCTCCACGACCGACTGGATGTAGACGGTAGCTGCCGGCTGCAGTCCGATCCTGCGCAGAGCGTCCATCGCGAAGATGTTGGCCGCATGTCCCGCCTTCATGTCGGCGCCGCCCCTGCCATAGAGCCAATCACCATCGATTACCGGATCGAAGGGCGCATGGGACCACATTTCCGCCGGGCCGGTTGGAACGACGTCGACGTGCGCCTGCAGGATGAGCGAGCGACCTTTCTCCTCGCGCGGGCGGTGAATGCCGACGACGATCGGCGCAGTCGAATGCTCGCTCGACCAGGGCGAGCCGCCTGGATGGCTTTCGATCGCTTGGCGATCCATTTCGAAGCGATCCATGGCATAGCCACGGAAGGCGAGGGCCCTGAATACGAGATCCTGCACCGCATGCTCTGCGCCGCGCGTCGACGGGAAACGTATCAGCGTCCGGGTGAAGTCGAGCTGCTCGTCGAAGCCTCGCTCGACGGAGGCAGTGATCTTGTCGCGCAATTGCGGGTCGAGAGGCATGGAGGTGATCCTCTGATGAGGGTGATCAATCCGGATCGGCAGTCCGGGAAGTATTTGCAACCGGCGCCGTTTGTGTCAACCTGCGAATCGTTGTGTCATAGAATGACACCGGAGCGATCGCGTTGACCAATTCCATTGCAATGCAAAGCCTTGCCCCGACCAAGCCGGGCGTGCCGCTAGTGCGCGCAGTTGCTCGCGCCGTGACTCTCCTGAAGGCATTCACGTCCGACCGGCCTCGGCTGACACTAACCGAGCTTGCGCAGATGGCGGAACTCGACAAGGGAACGGCGCGGCGCCTACTTCATACGCTAGCAGTCTCCGGGCTAATCCAGTTCGATGAGACCACGCAGCAGTACATGCTTGACATCGGCATCTTCGAAATGGCCTCGGCCGTTCAGATTGGCCGAGATCTGCGCGAGATTGCAGCGCCCATTCTGGCTGACGTAACCGCGCAGACATCCGCCGCGGCCTTTCTGTGGGTTCCTCATGATGGTGCCGCGCTCTGCCTTGACCGCGTTCGGGCGCCCATGCTGCAGATTGATGCGACCTGGTTCGCGGTCGGCGCGCTCGCACCGTTGAATTGTGGCGCGGGTCCCCGCATCGTGCTCGCCTTTGTTTCGCAGGAGGAGCGGGAGCGGGGCCTTTCTGGTGAGCTTCCGCGACGCACGCCATTCAGCGAAACGTCTGTGGCCAAGCTACGAAAGGCTGCAGGAGTGATCCGGCAGCGGGGATGGGAGTTGGCGGAAAATGACTTTTTCGTGGGTCTCGCCGCGCTCGGGGTTCCGGTTTTTGATCGCGACGGTGGCTTTGTCGCGGCGTTGAGCATCACGAGCTTGACGGCAGACATCGTCAAGAATGGAAAGCCGCGGCATCTCAAGGCTCTGAAACTCGCCGCGGACCGCATCGGCGCCCGCCTCCGTGCAATTTGAAAGTAGTGACGATGGGACAGGCGAAGGGTGATCGCTACTACTACGCGGCTGTGCCAATGCTGGCTCTTCTCTGGGGCTTCAACTGGCCGGCGGTGAAGATTGCGCTTGGCGAGATCCAGCCATGGACGCTGCGCGCGAGCGGCATGGCGCTCGGCGGGATCTGTCTTGCGGTGATTGCTGCCCTGGGCGGCCAACCCCTTGCGGTGAGAAAGTCCCAATGGATGCGCTTGGCGGCAGCGGGATTCTTATCAATTGCGGCATTCAATATCCTTCTCGCCTTCGCGCAGCTTTCCGCGCCGACGTCGCGGGCGGCTATCATCACTTTCACGATGCCGATCTGGACCGTGCTGTTCGCGAGGATGCTGCTCAAGGAGCCGCTCGATAGCCGGCGGCGCCTTGGGCTCGCGTTTGGCATTGTGGGATTGATGGCTCTGGGTTGGCCGCTCATTCGGACGGGCGAGGTTGCAGTCGGTCTATTCTATGCGCTCGCTGCCGGAATCTGCTGGGCGCTCGGAACCATCATCAGTAAGCGCTTCCCGGTCGAAGCGCCGCCGCTGACAATCGCCGCTTGGCAGTTGCTGATAGGGGCCGCCTGCGCGGCGGCCGGAATGCTCGCTTTCGAGACTGTTGTACTGCCACAGGCGTTGCAGCCCGCGACCATCGCCGCATTTCTCTATCATGTGCTGTTCGCGCAGGCGCTCGCCTATGTGCTCTGGTTCGCAGCCCTGTCCCGTCTGCCTGCTGGCACTGCGAGCCTCGGCACCCTAATGGTTCCGGCGATCGGCGTTGCCGGGGCCATGCTCCTGCTGGGGGAACAGCCGACCGTGACGGATCTTGCTGGCCTCATACTGGTGATTTGTGCCGCATTTACAGTTCTCGTACCCCCACGGCGCGTCTGAGCTTCGACCAGGGCCGTCTGCTTCGGCCCGCAACATGAGAGGATGAAATGGCCTTTAAATGTACCGTTCCGGCGATTCCGACCATACAGCAGGACGACGCGACTATCCGCATCACGCGCTGGGACTTTTCTCCCGGCGCAGTGACGGGCTGGCATCGGCATGAATGGGCGTATTTCGTCATCATGCTGACAGATGGCATCCTGCGGATTCACGACGGGACGGCTGCGAGGGACATTCCGCTCATCGCTGGACAATCGTACATGCGCCAGCCGGGCATCGAGCACGATGTTATGAACGGTTCGGAACACCCCATCGCGTTCGTGGAAATCGAGGTCAAGCAGCCGGCTGCACTGGTTACGGCCGCCTGACGCATGAACTCCAAAGCATCGTGCACAGAACCACGATGCAATACGACCAAAGCCTCGAGAGCGAGCCGCGGTCGGGCGCGTCCTTCACCGGTTCCTGCAGGAGCGGTGGATGGTCGGACCCCTTGCTCGTTGGTCTCCCTTCGAGACACGGCCGTCGTTCCGCGAGCAACCAATCGGGTCCATTTCGCCGGGGCAATGCCTAGGAGACGCGGACTTCCCCCAGCGTCTCGTCCAAAGCCGTGAGGAACAGGTCGGCATTGTCTTTCGAGAAGACCAGTGGCGGCCTGATCTTGAGGATATTTGCGGATGGGCCGGCCGCACTGATAAGGATGCGGCGCTCGCGGAGTTTGTTGACGACGCGGGCAGTCTCATTGCTAGCGGGCTCTTTCGAGGTGCGGCAGCGGACGAGTTCCAAGCCGACGAACAGTCCCGCGGAGCGGATATCGCCGATGATCGAATGGTGCTGCGCGAGGCTCTCCAGACCGGTACGAAGATGCGCGCCGACAACGCGGGCGTTGTCCCGTAATTTCTCCCCCTCAATGACGTCGAGCACCGCCATGCCGGCTGCCGCCGAAACGGGATTGCCGCCGAAGGTGTTGAAGTAGCGCAGGCGCTGCCCGAATTCTGCGAGGACCTCCGGACGAGCGGCCATGCCCGCCACGGGATGGCCGTTGCCCATGGGTTTCCCCATTGTGACGAGATCCGGCACGATCCCGTGACGCTCGAAGCCCCACATGCCGTCACCGGTGCGGCCAAAGCCGGGCTGCACTTCGTCCGCAATGAACAGGCCGCCCGCTTCATGGATTGCATCGACCGCACCGGAAAGGAAGCCCCTGGGATCAGTGAAGACGCCATCGCTCGAGAAGATCGTGTCGACCAGGAGAGCTGCCGGCTTGATCCCTTTCGCACGCATGTCGTTGATTGCCTTGCGGACATTGTCTGCAAAGGCGGTGCCGACATCCCTTCCGAAGCCACGGTAGGAGTCGGGAGCGGGTATCTTGCGCACATGGTCGCTGAGCATCATCGCAGGGCCGAGCGACGGAGACATTCCCGCGATCGCCTCGGTAACCCCATGATAGGCGAAATCCGTGATGATGAAGCCGGTGCCGCCCGTATGCGCCTTTGCGACGCGCAGGGCGAGGTCGTTCGCCTCGCTGCCGGTGCAGGTGAACATCATGTGCCCGATCTCCGCCGGAAAATAGCCGAGCAGGCGTTCCGCATAGTCTAGGATGGTCTCGTGCAGGTAGCGCGTATGCGTGTTCAGCACTGACGCCTGCTTCGTGAGCGCCGCGACTACGTGCGGGTGGCAATGTCCGACGCAGGCGACGTTATTGTAAACATCAAGGTAGGCATTTCCATCTGGGTCGTAGAGCCAAACGCCCTCGCCACGCACCACATGGACCGGGTTAGCGTAGAAGAGCCGATAGGCGGGGCCTAGCAGGCTTTGCCGACGGGCGATTATGTCACGCTCGCGGCGTGCCACCTGTGCCTGGTTAGCGGGATTGTAGGCATTGATCATCGTCATTCTAGTGGTCCCTTTGGCACGCGCGGTAAAAATGATCCTGAGCTTCGCTGCGTGAAATCTGATCGAGACGCCGGAGACCCGCCCAAGCTCTTGGATTGTTTCGCAGGATATAATCGCGGTTCTCCGGATAGCGGGCCGCGCGCCATCCCGAGATGCCAACGGTCAGCACCATGCGGGTGGCGATCAGATCAAACAGGATATCGATTTCGGCAGACTCCAGCGGAATAATCTCATTGTAGGCAGCAGCAAGATCGGCCGCACCGGACATTGGGTGGTCATACGAAGTCGGTTGGTAGGCCGCCGCCACAGCCAAATTGTTCACAAGCGGGGCATGGACCATATCGCCGAAATCGATAATGCCGGCGACCTGATCCGAATCATGGCCGCGAACAAGGACGTTGTGAGGATTTAGATCGTTATGGATTACTTGGGCTCGCAGCCGCGGCAACATTGGGGAGGCATGCGTCTCGAAGTTGTCGAGAAAACGCTCGGCCAAACGGCGCTGCTCTGCATCAGGAATATGGATCAGCAGGTCGCGAATGCGGCTGGCATGCTTGAGATCCCACATCAACTCGTGGTTGGCAGCAGGGTGAAAGAAGTCTTTGAGGGCAAGGTCGAGATGCGCCAGGTGGTAGCCCAGATTGCGGCGCAACGCGGCACTTGAGGTGACCCGGTGGAGCGGCTCGCCGTGAAGGAATGTGAGCACGCGCACAATGCGCGGCACCTCGCCTGGACGATCGAGCACCCACTCGGTTTTGCCATCGCGTGTTTTGAGGACACGGGGCACGGGCAGAGACGGATCGGCCGAGGCGATGTGCAGCAAGGCTTCGGTCTGGAGGTTGGTCACCTGCGGGTCCTCGGCGGGATTGCTGACCTTGAGGACGTAGTGCTCGGTCTCGGTAACGTGTAAATGAAAGTTCCGGTCACGTTCGCCGCTGAGTTCATCGACAGTCGCATCCAGTCCGAAGATGTCGCGCGCGATCGAGCCGGCTTCGTCGGCGGAAAAGACTGGCACGCTGGTCGCCAGGGATGTCCCGATCTTATGTGCGGTATTCAATGTTCTTCTTCCTTGCTCACGCCCTAGCTCTGCATGATGATGCATGATGCATCATAGGTTAGTAAAGGTGTTCCTCTCATACTCTGATTATCCGTTCTTTGCCGATGCCTCTCCGTGCGGCAGGAGACCAAGCTCTCCCGCTTGTAGGTTCTCAGCTTAGCGGTTCGCCCGCGTGACGACGCTGTGGAGCAGGACATTCAGGCCCGGCTCGAGATCCTCGCGCGTGGCAAGTTCATTGTTGTTGTGGGTTATCCCACCGCGGCAAGGCGTGAATATCATGCCAGTCGGGCAGACCCGCGCCAGGAAATAGGCGTCGTGGCCCGCCTGGCTGGGAAGATCGCGGTGGGTGTAGCCAAGGGCCATCGCCTGATCGCGGATTCCAACCACGAGTTCTGGATCAAAGATCATGCCACCCCAGTCCCAGTGATCGAGAATTTCCGCCTTGCAGCCTGTGCGCGCCGCGGCCTCGCCGACTGCGCGCCGGACCCGCTCTGCCATGACGCCCGCTGCGTCGGGATTGTTATGCCGGACGTCGCAGACGGCCTGGGCCCAGTCGGACAGGATGCCGGCCTTGTTGGGCCAAGCTACAAGCCGCGCGCCGGTAGCTTTGCCACCTGTTGCGGCGTACTCCCAACCCAGATCGTCCACTGCAACGAGCAGCCGGGCGGCGGCGACGAGCGCGTTACGGCGTCGCTCCATCGCACAAGGGCCGGTATGGGCTGTCTCACCCCTGAACTCCACCAGGAATCCATGTGAACTATAGGCATGCGTAACAACGCCAACCTGCACGTTCTCGGCATCAAGAACAGGACCCTGCTCGATGTGGAGTTCGAAATAGGCGTCAACGTCGCGGCCGCCGACAGCGGCGTCGCCGAGATAGCCGATGCGACGCAGCTCCGCTCCAAGAGTCGTTCCGTCGTCGCTCGGACGCTGATGAACCCAGTCGACATGATACGCACCAGCAAAGCAGCCCGACGCGGTCATCGGTGGGGAGAAGCGCCCGCCTTCCTCATTGGTCCAATTGACGATCTCGAGCGGACGGCGGGTTACATGGCCAAGGTCATTCAGGGTCCGAACGACCTCAAGAGCGCCAAGGACGCCAACGATGCCGTCAAACCGGCCGCCATTCTCCTGGGTATCGAGATGGCTCCCGACCAGTACCGGGGGCAGGGAATCATCCTGCCCCTGCCGCCGTCCAAAGATGTTGCCAACTTGGTCGACCGTGACAGTCAATCCGGCCTCTCGGCACCACGCGACGAAGGTGTCGCGGATTTCCTTGTCAGCGTCGCTCAAAGCAAGACGCGACAACCCGCCTTCACGTCCTCTGCCGATCTCGGCTGAACGCTCAATGGTACGCCAGAAGCGCTCCAGATCAACGCGGGATGACGGGGAGAAATTCATGACAACCTCAGGGCTGCGGCCGGGCGCCGGCGACGGATTTGCGGGTGCGTCATTGTTCGTCAGACAGGACGTTGCTGTTCAGGATGACGCCGCCACCGCTCATGATATCCTTGCGGATCGCGTGTTTGGCGGCTTCCGCATCATGTCTACGGATGGCGTCGACCACATCATAGTGATGCTCGATCATAGTTCTGCCACCAGCCTCATAGGCGGCGGAGATGACAGGCCCCATCTGGAGCCAGAGATTGCGTAGGATGCCGCGCAGGATCGGCATCGCAGCGATGTTGGCGAGTTCAAAGTGAAAGATCTGATTGATCTCCGTGGCACGAGCGAAGTCGTGTGCAGAAAGTGCCTTCTCGTTCTCGCCGATCAGGAGTTCCAATCGATGGATGTCGGCAGCGTCGGCCGTCATTGCGGCGTGCGCCGCTGCCAAGCCTTCAAGCTTCAGGCGGATGGTGCGGATTTCCAGATAGCGGTCCTGCTGAAGAACCGGCACGCGAATGTCGCGCGGGCTTTTCAGGAGCAGCGCCCCCTCGTGGACGAGGCGCAGAATGGCGTCACGCACAGGTGTGACACTTGTGCCCATCTCCTGCGCTAAGTCGCGAATCTTCAGACGCGCGCCCGGTCGCAGCGCTCCCTTAATCAGAGCCTCGGCAATGTTCTGGTAGACGACGTCGCCGAGATTGTTGTGGTCGATGGTCTTGAACTCAAAGTCCATACGGACGCTCCGACGGCGAAGGAAGGACACATCCACTCCGTTTGAATCGCTTGGGGCCGAAACGGAGCGGACGACGATGATACCACGGCGATACCGCCATGGCAGGGCGGAGACGCCGGGGCCGCTTCTCCGCGCACCCCGGCATCGTCATGGTCAGGCGGCTTGGTACCCGAACATTGACTTGGTCTCAAGGAAGTCTTCCAGTCCGAACTTGCCCCACTCGCGACCGTTGCCGGACTGCTTATAGCCGCCGAAGGCTGCCGCCAGATCGCCGGGAGCGCCGTTGATATGCACCATGCCGGCGCGGATGCGCCGCGCCACGTCACGGGCGCGATCGATCGTTCCAGCGGTCACGTAGCTCGACAGCCCGTAGACGGTGTCATTGGCGATCGCAATGGCTTCGTCCTCGCTGGTGTAAGGCAGGATCGACAGAACCGGGCCGAAAATCTCCTCGCGGGCAATGGTCATGTCGTTACGCACATCGGCGAAGATAGTCGGGCGGATGTAATAGCCGCGATTGAGATGCTCCGGACGGCCGGGCCCACCGGCAACGAGGCGCGCGCCTTCCGCAATGCCGGTCTCGATCAGCCTCTGGATCTTATCGAACTGGAGCTTACTCACCACAGGACCGATCGTCGTCTTGACGGCACGCGGATCACCGACAATTGTCTGCTCGGCGATCTCCTTTGCGATCGCCACGACTTCCTCCTGGCGGTCCACCGGGACAAGCATGCGGGTCGGTGCGTTGCAGGACTGACCGCTATTGCTGAAGCACAGGCGCGTACCATGGGCGACGGCATGGGCGAAGTCGGCGTCAGGAAGGATGATATTAGGCGACTTTCCGCCAAGTTCCTGGGAAACACGCTTTACGGTATCGGCTGCCGCTTTTGCGACGGCGATGCCCGCACGGGTCGAACCAGTAAACGAGACCATGTCGATATCTGGGTGGGTGGACAGCGCGTGCCCGACAGTCGGGCCGTCACCATTGACCATGTTGTAGACGCCCGCCGGAACTCCGGCCTCATGCATGATCTCCGTGAACAGGATGCTGGACATGGGCGCCACCTCGCTCGGCTTCAGCACTATCGTGCAACCGGCGGCAAGTGCTGGTCCGACCTTACAGGTGACCTGGTTCATCGGCCAGTTCCACGGCGTGATGAAGCCGCACACTCCAACCGGCTCGCGGGTCACCAGAGTATTGTTGATCACCTCGTCGAATTCATAGGTCTTCAGTACTTCGAGAACCTGCGACAGGTGACCGAGACCGGCGGCCGCCTGGGCATCGCGAGAGAAGGCAAGCGGTGCGCCCATCTCATCCGAGATCGCCTCCGCCATCTCATCGTACCGCTTCTTGTAGACCGCGATTACGCTCTCCAGGAGCTGGATGCGGTCCTTGCGGCTCGTGCGCGAGAAAGCCGGGAAGGCCTGTTGCGCTGCGGCGACCGCCCGATCCACATCCGCCTTCGTGCCCAGCGTAATGCGGGCATAGGCCTCCTCGGTGGCGGGGTTGATGACATCGAGCATTTCCGTGCCGATGGGATCCACCCACGCGCCGTTCACATAAAACTGCAGAGTCTGCTTCATTGCTTCATCCCTCCCGAAGAGAACCTAATCGTTCATGAGGCCGGCGAGGAACTGCTCGAGACAGTCGCCGATCACCGAAACCTGGTACCCGCCTTCCTGCACGACGACCGTCGGAAGGCCGATGGCTCGGATCCGTTCCCCGATGCCGCGGAAGCCTTCCGTCGACACGTTGAGCAGCCCGATCGGGTCATCCCGATGGCTGTCATAGCCGAGTGCGACAACCAGGGCCTGCGCCTCGAATGCGCGGATCATTTCCACCCCTCGTTCGATCGCGCGATGATAGACTTCGTCGCCCGACTTCGGCGGAACCGGAATGTTCAGGTTGTAACCTTCGCCCTCGCTATAGCCGCGCTCGTCGGCGTAGCCAATATAATATGGATAGTATGCATCCGGATCGACATGGGTCGAAACCGTCAAGATGTCGGGACGGCGATAGAAGATTTCTTGTGTGCCGTCGCCATGATGGGCATCGACATCGAGCACCGCGACGCGGCCGAACTGCGAGCGCAGGCGCTGTGCGGCAATCGCCGAGTTGTTGAGATAGCAGAAGCCACTCGCACGATCGACTCGGGCGTGGTGGCCGGAGGGGCGGCAGAGCGCGTAGGCGGCCCTGGCGCCGTCGAGCACGGCATCCGCCGCTGCAGTTGCAGTATGGCTTGAGCGCAGAGCGGATGTCCAGGTGTGCGCGCTGATCGGTACGGCTAGATCGCCGAGATAGTAGCCCGCCTGCGCCACGACCGAACTCGACCGGCACGCCGGGCGCTGATGCAGCGCCGGGCTGCCATTCCAGTAGGGGGAAACGTTCGGCAGAACTTCCGGACCGGCCTCTGGAATTGTCCGCCAGCGCTCATAGGCAGTCTGGAGGAAGTCCAAGTACGGCTTGGAATGGATGGCCAGCGCCGGCTCGATGCCGTAATCGGCCGGCTGCTCCGGTGTTACGCTGCGCCTCGCCAAAGCACCGAGCAGGGCCTCCGTCCGGCTCGGCAGGTCCTTGGGATCGCGGATAACCCCGACCCTCATGAATTGCTGGGGATCGTGAAGGCTCTGGTCCGGGTGAAAGAATGCACGCATCGAGCGGGCTCCTCTTCGTAAACTCAAGCGGTCATGCGGGCCAGGGCGGCATCGCGAACGGCAGTCAGGGTCGTATCGGGGGTGATCCCATTCGGATCGTACTGAACCTCGATCAGCGCCGGCATCGACTCCCGTTCGGCAAAGGCCATGGCCCGCTCGAACGCGGCGGAGAAATTCGCCGTTTGGGAAACCGTCTCGCCATGGCCGCCATATGTACGCACCATCGCTGCGAAATCCGGGTTGACCAGCGATAGGCCGAAGACACGGGCAGGATATTCCCGCTCCTGATGCTGGCGGATCGTCCCCCACATGCCATTGTTGAACACGAGCACCACGATGCCGAGGCGGTTCTGCGCGGCAGTGCCCAGCTCCTGCATCGTCATCTGGAAGCAACCGTCACCAGCGTAACAGACAACGGTACGTTCGGGAAAAGCGAGCTTCGCCGCGATTGCCGCCGGAAGACCGTAACCCATCGCGCCACAAATCGGCGAGGCCTGCGTACCTGGACCGGAGAACTGCAAGAATCGATGCGGAAAGAGCGCGTAATTGCCTGCACCAACCGTGACGCAGGCATTTCTCGGGAGGCGGTCGCGAAGAAATGCGGAGATCTCCGACAGGTTCATGTCGCCCGGCATTGGTCCTGGCTGCAGCGTCGCCTGATAATCGGCATTGGCTGCCTTCGCGGCGCCGGTCCACCGGACCTTAGCTTTCGGGACCAGTCCGGACGCGGCGGCGGCGAAACCGACGGGATCCGCCACGATGGCCAGTTCCGGCCGATAGACGCGACCGAGTTCGTTCGGATCAGGGTGGATATGCACCAGCCGCTGACGGGGCAAGGGGCTCGTCACGTGGACATAGCCTTGGGTTGTCGGCTCATCAAGGCGAGTGCAGACCGCAATCAGAAGATCAGCGTCCTCTATGCGGTGTGCGAGCTTGCTGTCCATGCCATAGCCGACATGGCCGGCATAGTTGGGATGACGATTATCGAAGCATTCGAGACGCCGCCAGGAGACCCCGACCGGCAGATCATAGCGCTCGGCAAAGCCGCGCATTTGCGCCAGCGCTTCCTCCGTCCAGCCGGCGCCGCCAACAATCATGAAGGGGCGCTCGGCGGCTTCCAGCAGAGCATTGAGCCTTTCGATCTCGGCAGGTGCGGGATGTGGATGCGCCCGTGGCGCGGGTGGCACATCGCTAACAACAGCCTTCCCCCACAAGGTGTCCTCCGGCAGCGCTAGGACAACTGGCCCTGGGCGACCGCTGCGGGCGACCTGGAAGGCGCGGGCGACAAACTCCGGAATACGGTCGGTGCGGTCAATGCTCGCCACCCATTTCGCCATCGGGCCGAACATGCGCCGGTAATCGACTTCTTGGAAACAGTCGCGCTCGGTCGTGTCCGACCCGATTTGCCCGATGAACAGAATCATGGGCGTGCCATCCTGATATGCGGTGTGCAGGCCGATGCTGGCATTGGTCGCGCCGGGTCCGCGCGTCACGAAGCAGATGCCAGGCTCACCGGCCAGCTTTCCATGCGCCTCTGCCGCATAGGCAGCACCGCCCTCCTGCCGGAACGCAATGGTAGCGATCTCGTCCCGGTGTTCGTAAAGAGCGTCGATGCACGGCAGAAAGCTTTCGCCCGGCACCATGAAGATGCGACGCGCGCCGTTCAGGATGAGGTGGCGGACGAGGATTTCGCCACCGGGGCGCTCCAGCGAAGCAGTCATCTCTGTTTCTCCTTGAGGTCGATTACGGCCGCGCGCGGGTTCCATTCACGGCCCGGAATGGCGGCGATCAGGCGCTGGGTATAAGCATGGCGCGGAGCGTCGAAGATTTGCTCCGGAGGCCCGTTCTCGACAATCTCGCCGCGATACATCACAGCGATGCGATCACAAATCTGAGCCGCCACGCGCAGGTCATGTGTGATGAAGATAATGGCGAGATCGAGCCTTCGCTGCAGGTCTTGCAGCAGCTCCAAAACCTGCGCCTGCACCGAAACATCGAGAGCGGACACGCTTTCGTCGGCAACCAGCAGCTCCGGTTCCAATGCCAGAGCGCGAGCGATGCCGACGCGCTGGCGCTGACCTCCTGAGAACTCATGGGGATAGCGGTCGAAGGCGGAGGCATCGAGCCCGACGAGGTCGAGCAGTTCCCGCGCCCTGGCTTCCGCCTGGTTATATGGGACGCCGTTCGCGACCGGCCCGTCGGTGAGGATGCGGCCGATGGTCTGGCGCGGATTAAGGGAGGCGAAAGGATCCTGGAAGATCATCTGCATGTGCTTGCGCATCGGCCGGAAAGCGCCGGCCGAGAGCGGCACCACATCCCGGCCGCGGAAAAGCACCTGGCCGCCATCCACATCCGTGAGCTTCAAGATGCAGCGCCCGAGCGTCGACTTGCCGGATCCCGATTCGCCGACGATTCCGAGAGTTTCGCCGCGTCGCAGCGTGAAGCTTATGTTATTGACAGCATTCACCACCCGCGGCTTCGAAAAGAAGCCGCCGCCACTGCGGTAGATCTTGCGCAGGTCCTTTACCTCGAGCAGTGGCTCCTTGCCGGTTGCCGCCCGCACCGCATGCGCTTCGCGATGGGGAACAGCCGCAATCAGGCGACGAGTATAGGGATGCTTCGGCCGATTGAGAACCTCATCGGCCGTGCCCTGTTCCACCACAAGGCCACGCTCCATGACGACGACACGATCCGCAATGTCGGCAACCACGCCGAAATCGTGCGTTACAAACATGACACCCATGCCCTTGGCGCGTTGGATGCGTCGAATCAACTCTAGGATCTGGGCCTGAGTGGTGACGTCGAGCGCGGTCGTCGGCTCATCGGCAATCAGCATGGCGGGCTCAAGCGCCAGCGCCATGGCAATCATCACGCGCTGGCGCTGCCCACCCGATAGGCGGAAGGGATAGGCGTCGCGCAGGATCTGCGGATCCGGCAGACCTACATAGTTGAGAAGATCGAGCACGCGCTGGTCGCGCGTCATCGCGTCGCCTTCACCATGCACTTCCATGACCTCGGCAATCTGGTCACGTACTGTCATCAGCGGATTGAGGGCGGACAGCGGCTCCTGAAACACCATCGCGACGGACCGGCCGCGCTCGCGCTCCAGTTCCGGCTCCGACATGGTGAGCAGATCCCTTCCCCGAAACAAGATACGCCCGCTGGAAGGCTTCAAGTAGCTCGGCAGGAGGCCCATGACGGCATTCGCCGTCATGGATTTGCCGGAGCCGGATTCGCCGACCACGCAGAGAATCTCTCCCGCATGAAGATCGTAGGAGATTGTCTCGACGGCGTACCGGCGATCGAGGCCAACGGGCAGTGGAATTGTGAGATTCTGGACGCTTAGAAGAGGAGCTCGCGGCATTTCCATGTCAACCCTTCCTTCCCCGCAGGTGCGGGTTCATCGCGTCGTTCAGCCCTTCGCCGATCAGGTTGATCGCGAGGACGGTCAGAAGAATCGCAACGCCGGGAAACACGCTCATCCACCAGGCTTCGCGCAGCATCGTGCGGGCGGCTCCGATCATGAAGCCCCAGCTCATCATGTTGCGGTCGCCGAGCCCGAGGAAGGACAAGGAGCTCTCGGTCAGGATCGCGGTCGCCACCATCAGCGAGGCTGTGACGATGATCGGCGAGATGGCGTTCGGCAGGATCTGCGTCAGCATGATACGCGGTCCGGTCTGTCCGACGACGATCGCCGCCTGAACGAATTCGCGGGAGCGCAGGCTCAGGAACTCCGCTCGCACCAGCCGCGCCACCGGCGGCCAGGACACGACAGCGATGGCCAGCGTGATCGACACGATGTTCGGGCTGAAGATCGCCACCAGCACGACCGCCATGGCGAAGGCGGGAATGGTCTGGAAGAACTCAGTGAAGCGCATCAGGAGGTCGTCCGCGCGCCCGCCATAGAAGCCGGCGAGCGCGCCCAGCGTCACGCCGATGACAACCGCGACGGCCGTCGAGACGACGCCGACGAGAAGCGACACGCGCGCGCCGTAGGCAAGGCCCGCAGCGATGTCGCGCCCCAGCATGTCGGTGCCGAGTGGATAGGACGGGTCCTCAGATGGCGCAAGGAACGGATCGCCCACGCTCTGCCATGGGCTGGCCGGGAACAGAAGGGGCGCGAGTAGGGCGACCATCACCACCAGGACAAGAATCGCGAGGCCGAGGAGGGCGCCATAATTGCGGGCAAAGCGAAGGAAGAAGGGCATGAGGGACTCCTAACCGGCCGCTTCAATGCGCGGGTCGACGACCCGGTAGAGCAGGTCGGCCACGAGATTGACGATTACCACCACAATGGCAGTGACCAGGAAGACGCCAAGCAGCACCGGATAGTCACGCTGCATCAGGGCGTCGAACATTAGACGGCCGATGCCGGGCCAAGCGAACACGGTCTCGGTGAGGACGGCACCACCAACGAGCTGCCCAGCTTGCATGCTGGCAAAGGTGAAGATCGGCAGGATGGCGTTGCGTAAGACGTGCCGGCGGATAATCCGGGCCTTCGGAACGCCCTTGGCGCGAGCAGTTTTGACGAAGTCGAGGTCCATCACCTCAAGTATCGAGGCGCGTGTCAGACGCGTATAGATCGCTGTGAAGAATAGGCCTAGGGTGACCGTCGGCAGGATCAGGTGATGCGCGATGTCGAGAGCCCGCGCCCAGCCGGTCAGGCCGGCGCCGATGGTTTCCATGTCGAAGGGCGGCAGCCAGTCGAGATTGATGGAAAAAACGAGCACCGCCATCAGCGCGATCCAGAACAGGGGCGTGGCGTAGAAGATGAGTGCGCCGGTCATCACCGCGCTGTCGATAATGCTGCCGCGCCGATACGCGGCAAGCACCCCGAGCGCGATGCCGAGTACGAGCGAGAAGATGAAGGCGCAGCCGGTCAACAGGATAGTTGCCGGCAGCCGCTCGAGGATCAGGGTCGCGACCGGAACCTGATTGCGGTAGGAATAGCCGAGGTCGCCCGTCAAGACGCCTTTAAGGTAGGTCCAGAGCTGCACGTAGAGCGGCTGGTCGAGGCCGAACTGCGCGCGCAGCTGTGCAATGAATTTCGCGTCGCCCGCTCCCGCCTCGCCGGCGAGCACGGAGGCCGGATCGCCTGGCGCAAGATGAATCAGCAGAAAATTCAGAACGACGACGCCGACCACCACCAGTGCCGCTTTGGATAGGCGCTGAACAGCAAACTCGAGAGTTTTCAAAGTCAATCTCCGGATTTCCAACGGGATGACGAAACGGCCGGCGCGTTCACTATGCCGGCCGCTTGCGCTCCGAGAGGGTCACTTAGAAATCCAGACCTCATCCATATACTGGTTGAGGCCGATGCCGGTGGTGACGAGATTCTTCACCTTCTTGCGATTGACCGTGACGTTGTGCATCTCGAACAACCAGCCGAGCGCCACGTCATCGACAATGATTTTCTGGACTTCCGCGTAGGCTCTGGCCGCATCTTCCGTGCTGACGGCACCAGCCGCAGCGGTGAAGAGCTCATCCACCTTTGGGTTCACGTAGTTCTGGTTGTTGCCGTACGGTGTGCCTTTGATGACATTGCTCGACAGGTAGTGACGGGCCACGCCCAACGCTGGATCGCCGTACTGGTAAGTGAAGTTGAAGGTCAGGTCGAAGTTGAAGTCGGCCGTGTTCTGCGACCAGCCGCCTGCGTCGGTGCCCTGGATAGTCACCCTGAAACCGAGCTGCTCAAGTTGCTGCTTCACGTATTCCGACATGCGGTCCCACATGGCGCCGTAGGGTAGGGGCATCAGGCGGATCGGGTGATCGGCTGGGTTGATGCCGGATTCGGTCACCAGCTTCTTCGCCCTGGCCATGTCGAAGGGGTAGGTGGGAACATCCTTGCTGTAATAAAGCGTAGTCGAGGCGATCGGGCCGGTGGCGACCTTGCCGAGACCGAAGAAGATGTTCTTGACGATGAACTCGCGATCAATCGCGTGCATCACAGCCTGACGAATACGCTTGTCGGAGAAGGGTTGGTTGCGCAGATTCATCTGCATGAACACGAGCGGCGCATAAGCTTCCCAGCCGCTGGTGGTGTTCTCGACATCTTTTTGCTTGACCAGTCGGCGAACCTCGAATCCTTCAACGTCACCGCCGCGCAGGACATCAACAGTGCCCTTCTCGAACGCTACAGCACGCGAGGCGGCGTCCGGAATGATGCGGAAATATAGTTCGTCCAGGTAGGGCTTGCCTGGCTTCCAGTAATCTTCGTTGCGCACCAGGTGGATGTAGGAGCCGCGCTTCCAGTCCTTCAGCTTGAACGGCCCGGTGCCGATTGGAGTCTGATTGGCCGGATTTGTGCGGTAGTCGGTGCCGTCGTAGATGTGCTTCGGAATTATCGGGAACGAGCTGAGTTCGAACGCATGCAGGAATGCCGAGAAGGGCTTCTTGAGCTTGAAGACAACTTGGTTCGGCGCAGGGGCGGTAATGCTTTCGACATAGGTTGTGGCGATCAGGCGCCAGCGCGGATGGGATTCACGCAGAAACTTGTCTGCCGTGAAGATAACGTCATCGGCGGAGAACGGCTTGCCGTCATGCCATTTTACGTTGTCTTGCAGCGTGAAGGTGTAGGTGAGGCCGTCTGGTGAGATGGTCCAGGATTTGGCGAGGGACGGCAGAGGCTTCAGATCGGTGCCATAGGTGAGAAGACTTTGATAAATCTGTCCCCCCACATAGAGGGTCGGCCCCTGCGAGTTCAGGCCTACCATCAGCATAGGAGGTTCAGGTTGCGCGATCATATTGAGTGTACCGCCCTTGACAGGGGTTTCCTGTGCATAAGCAGTTCCCATCAGGCCTGCGCACAGCAGACCCGCCGCTGCAGCCAACAGATTTACATGTCGTTTCATGGTGATGTCCTCTGGTAGTTTCGCTGGATGTTATGGCCCAGTCGCGCTGCTGGCGGTCGCTGATTTAAGAACAGGGAACCCCTTGCGATAGTTATCAATGAACTATCACAGTCCAAGCGTCAGGGGCGAATGCAAGGAGTGTTGCAGCGCTCAGTATATGGAGAGCTAAGTCAAACGCGTTTTCATTGTCCCACCCTCCGTTCTATGCTGGCGCCCAATCCTGCGAACTATATTGGTGAGCGACATCAAGGCATGTCGTTCACGGTGTTCTTTTCCCTCTAAGTTAAGGGGAGTATGATGCATCAAACTTCATAGTCAAGTGGCGCTTGCTGGATAATGATACGGGAGGGGCGCAGAACGGCTCTGTCGCAAATTTTCGGTGAGGACAGAAAGAAGGCTATTCCACCCGCAGGCCTCACGCAGCCAGGGTGTTGAACTGCGCGGCGAGAGAAAGCTGCGAACTGCTGACGTACTTCGTCTGTCCTTCGCGCATCATGTGGACCATCTCGATCCCGCCTAAGATCGCCAGAGCGCATGTCATCGACGTGAATCCAAGCATCGGTTGATCCCGGCGCTTGACGGTCCGAGGGTCCAGCTCAATGCGATTGTTGAGGTAAGCACCTTGCCGGATGCGGATCGGCTTCAGCTTCCGCCCTGATCGGTTCTCCAGTTGGTTCGTCGCGTCACACGACAGGATGGCTTCTCGATTGGTCTGGCTGCCGTCGATCACAATCCGCTCAGGCCGACCATAGCGTTTGAGCGCCTTGCGCAGGAACCTCTCGGCCGTGGACCTTGATGGGTGGCTCATCAACATGCCATCCGCCAGTGACGGCTCGCTTGCGTGAATTGAACCATTCCAAGAGTTCGGGAGAGTAGCGAATGATCCAGCTGTGAATGGTCGCGTGATCGACCGAGATGCCTCGCTCGGCTATCATCTCTTCCAGGCTCCGCAAGCTCAGGCTGTAAGCGAGATATCACCGTACGCACAGCAGGATCACTGAGCGATCGAAATGACGGCCTTTCAGCATCATACACCTCCGGAGCTCGCCTGAGGCACAGGCCGGACTCTGTTACGGAAGAGTTTGCGACATGTGTAGACGCCCCATCTGACGCAAGAAGAATCTTTGGATCGGTGCAGAGCGTGTTCAAAGTCGGACATGTGTGCGGTCTCTGATGCGGATCACAGGCTGCGGGCCCGGATGGGAGTTCGCGGATCAGGTCCCAATCTGGATTAGTTGGAACTTAATCTGACAGACGGTGTCGATTGGTTTGGGCGTTCATAAGGAACGCCGGCATGCGCAGGATCTGGCGGCATGACCTCGAGACGATGAAGAAGCGGCACCAAGCCTTGAGGCGAAGGCGGCTCAGGAGGGGTTGATCCTGACCAAGAGCCAACTCGCCGCTCTGGAGAAAGCCAAGACCGAGAAGGAGGCGCATGGCGAGTTCGAGAGCCCCCTATTATTGCCGGACTGCAGAGCGATCTTGATGCCTGGATGAGGAGTTATAATGAGGAGCGGCCGCATCAGGGCCGATGTTTCTTTGGTAAGACGCCGATGCAGGCCTTCCTCGATGCGGTGCCACTGGCGAAGGAGACAGTATCGAGGCTTGATCCTGCCGGACAGGCTCGACCCGATCATTCTCTGACGCTAACTGTCCGGTCAAATACCGACTACTACAGACAATTGCATCGCAGCCGCGGCCGCCGCTGAGATCGCATCGAACTGGGCTTGGACCATCTTGGCCGCCAGCAGAGGCAGGCTTAGGCTTGACTGTTTCGCCATCTCTATCCATTGGCGCAAAGGCCAGCGCCAGCGCCAGCGCCAGCG
>JAPSLB010000012.1:0-85610 GCA_031181145.1 Microvirga sp. | reverse complement strand
CAGCGACAGGCCAACTCGTCCAGCAACTCCACGAATTCTGAACTGCGCCGCGTTTTCCGGAGGCTGATTGGCTTGGATACGACGCGGCCATCAGCATGACCTCAAGCTGGGCGTAGCAGGCGGCTTCCGCCTCGGCGGGCGGAATGTTGCCGATGGGCTTGAACAGGCGCCGGTTGTTGAACCAGTCGCCCATTCGAGGGTGGAAAACTCGACGGCCTCGAAGGATCGCCACGGCCCGCGCCGGTGGATCTCCCGGCACAGGTCGGCATCACGGCGCTCGCGGGCTGGTCTGCGGTCGGGATTGGCCCTGCGGGCGGCATGCTCATAGTAGGTTAATGGGGCGATCGGCAGAACGCGGCAGATCGGCTCGACCCCCGTAGACGTCCCGATGCTCGTCGATAAAGGCCTTCATGGCTTGAACCGCCGGTCGAGCTCCGCCTGGGCAAAATACGCGCTGGCCTTGCGTAGGATCTCGTTGGCCTGGCGCAGCTCCCGCACCTCACGTTCGAGCGCCTTAATCCCTCCTGTTCTCGGCTCGTCAGCCCCGCGCGTAGGCCCCGCTCGCGGACCGCTGGTGAATAAGGGGGTATCTTTGTCATGGCTCCATCCTGTCAGGAGTTGGAGCCCCCGGGAATCCCGGCGCGGTTCAGACCGCATTAGGCGGAGCGCATGCCAGCGCCTCCACGCTGATCGTCTGCAAGGCTAGGCCAAGTCCCACCAGCGGCTGGACGTCTCCGCGCAACCCATAGGTCGACAATAGCACACGCATCCTCACTGCTCCCTCAAGTTCGAATCGAAGGCAGCGTTTATGGGGCACGACCCGGGGCTTGCCGCAAGCTCCGGATCCGTTACAAAACAATAGTGGAGAATGGTGATCTCTTTCATCTCCTTACAGGATGTGAACGAACGATCGCCCGTCAGGCTGTGGCGTGGGGCCTGATCGAGCCCCTCGGTTATGCGCTCGGCCCCGCAGGCGAGCCGACAAGGTCCAGCCAGCCCACCGCTCGACGAAGGCGACGCCCGTCAACACCAATCCACATCAGCCCTGTCAGACTTCTTCGACGATCACCCTCCCATGTTCGCTCATTGCGGCGCTCCTGCTTAGCGGTGGCCGCGCTGCATGGAACGGGCCGTCGCCAAAAAAGCAAAGGTGAAAAGCAGGTGGACAACCAAAAATATCTTTGCGATGTCTCGCGCTTCGCCGCTCGCAACGCCCCAGACGTCATTGGCCGCCACGGCTCCGAATCCCACGATGTTTGCAAGCACAACCGGGCGGGATGCCGACGCCTCGACATCCCTCGACAGCCAGTTCAGCACGGCAATCCCGAGGAACGGTCCGCCTAGCAAACGCAGGAGGGCAAGCAGTTCCGGCGCAGCATCTTTCGGCACCGCGCCCGTCCCAAATTGCAATGGGAAGAACATTAGCGCCAAGCCGACGGTAGCAAGGTACAGGGCGGAGATCGTAAGCATTAGTTTCGCCATTGCGTCACCTCAAAGGTTAGTCCGGACGGCTCTGTCGCACTAACTTGGAACGGGCACAACAAGCCTGGTCGAGGCAGTTGCTCAGGAGGCAAGACCGAAGAACTGATTCACGAGGCGGGTGACTGCCGCACCGGGCTGTGTCGGGACGCAGTGTCCGCGACGGATCATGCGCATGACTGCAAAGCCGTTCAGCGACGCGGGGGCGGTTTTCATCCTCTGGGAGCCGTGGGGCGGCCGGATCACGCGCCTCGGCGCATTGTGGTCCGCCTCGATGATCTTGTTCAGGTATTTTGAGGTGCGCTGTTCGACATCGTTCAACAGCATGCCTTCCTTCTGCCGGCGCTGGATTGCCTTCGGGCACGAAGCCCGTTTGTCCGGGGCGATCGAGGATGAACGATACGCCGCGCGGGTGTTTCGGCGGTTCGTGGGGAATAAACGCCGGTGCGCTCCGTTTATTGCTGAGATAGTTGTGGGCATCGAACACCGGCTGGAACTCGACCGCTATGAAGGTGGAGTCCACGACCTCTCGCTGTCGGCATCAGTGAAGAAACCGTACAGAAATTGTTAATGTCTGTTCATTTTATACCCGAGCATACAAATAACTTTGTTCACCTTGCTGCGAGTGAAGATCATCGACCGGTGATCATGGCATTCAGCGCGGCATCTATATTTGCGATATACGCTTATAACCCAACGCTTCATGGGAACAGATGGAGGTGACCCCCGTTTATTGGATGGTTTGAAGTGCAAGGGCACTCAGCCGATTCAGGAGGTGACACATGCGTGTACTGTTCTTGACGACCGCTGCAGCGGCCGCTCTTTCGCTGAGCGTAGTCGCTATGGCTCAGACAAGTGGCGGTTCAGGTGGATCGTCAGGCACATCGGGTTCTTCGGGCGGAACAACGGTCGCTCCGCAGACCGGTGGTGGCGGTGATGCTTCCAGTGGCGGTTCCGGTACCTCGGGCAGCGGAGCTGGCACGTCAGGAGGGGCTGCATCGGGGACATCGTCCGGTAGCAGCACGGGAGGTGCGAGCGGCGGCACCTCCGGCGGTGCTGCCTCGGGTAGCACGTCCAGCGGCGGCACTGCAACGGGTGGAGCCGCACCAGGCACGTCTGGCGGAACCGCGGGCACTACCAGCAGCTCAACAACCGTTAACATCACAGGTGAACAGCGCACCCGAGCGGTTGAGACGCTGCGAAGTGTCAACATCCGGCCCGTGCAGCAGAACGTTACCATAACGGTGGGGCAGACGGTGCCGACAACGGTCACGGAACTCGTTGATTGCCCGACCACCTTGGAGAGCCTGATCACCGGTGTGCAGGATTGTAAGGTCGTGCTCGTGGGCAACCGGTACTACATCGTCGAAGGCAGCAGCCGGCGCGTTGTGACTGTAATTGAGCGTTAAGCCAGATACGCGATCGACCATTCGATCGTAAGCATCCCGCGTCGCTTCTGTGGCGCGGGGTGCTCACCCTATTGATCCATTGTTCCTCATTGCTGCTTCAGCGCATCATCACGATGATGATCTGCAACGCAATTGATGCCGCCCGAGTCACTGGCACAAGCGGCAGCGCTCGAGAGACGTGTCCGAACCGAAAAGTCTGTTGCAAGTCAGAGCATTTCTACGACTTATCTCTCATGGGAGGCAGCAGACGGTTGCTCCGGAGCGGTCGCAATCGCGGGAGGTTCCATGGGCGCCGCACACAAGCCTGCCGTCTGGATCAGGCCGAACCTGAAAGTGGGATCCCGCCCGGGCTCGCCCAGAGCGAGGGTAACGTCCTCCAGCCGGACCTAAACCGTTTTCAGGTCAAGATCGAGACGCGAGGCAAGCAGGACCTCTACGGCGGCGGACACAAACGGCATTGCATAGGATGTGTCTGTTCTGAGGGAACTACTACCCTGGGTGGAGGCCGTTCAGACATTCACGCCGGGAGCCGCAAGGTCAACCCATGAGCCCCGCATCGTGCTGGTGGACGTTCAGCTCATGATCGACGGTCGTGACGGCAACAGTACCCGGATAGGCCGTGGGGTAGGAAGGCCGGCGCCAGCGCCGTTTTTCTCGCAGTCTGGGCCGCTTTTTTGGAACTCAGCATAACTTGCTACGGATCCAATTCCTCCTACTCTTCCCCTTTGCAAGCAGAGGTCGCTCCGGGTAAAAAGTTACTGTTGCCTCATATTACTTAACAGCACCGAGACGAGGCAAACCAAGGAGAACGTACCCGAGCACACCTCCTAACTGCGGCTGCACAAGCGTTTGCGACAAATTGCTTCGATGGAACCCGCATCTCCGACATTGTTTCCAAGGCCGAGGTAAGTCAGCCGGCCTTCTATCTCTATTTCGCTAGCAAAGCGGCTGTTTACGCCGAGCTGATCACGCTGTTCCGGACCCAGCTGCGCGAGACGATCCGTTCCGCCCGCCTTCCCGACGATCTGTCCGCAGACGAGCTTGCCGTGCGCGTGCGACGGTCCGTTGCAGCGTTTCTCGATGCCCTAGCGGCGGATCGCGATCTGACGCAGGTCGGTTTTTATCAAGCCCCCGAGGCGGAAACGATCAGAACTGGTCGAACAGATCGCCCAAAACGTTGCGACGGAACAAGCTGCCGGCTGCATTCAAGGCTTTGACGCGCGGTCCTTGCTGAGCACCTTGTCGGCGCTCTGCCGGGTGATCGCCATTACCTTGGCATTGGTCTCGATCACCGCTGCCATCTCCGGCGTCTCGGCCAACGGCTTGAGGTAGGCCTCGTACAGGTCCGATCCCGTCGGCATGACCTTCCCGGGAGGCTCCTGCCAGCTGTGGGCCTAGAGCAGGGCACGGGCGGCCGTGTCGGTGTTGTACTCCCATGGCGAGAACAGGCGGACATGACCCCAGTCGCGGACGTTGGCGGCGACCGTAGTACCGGCCTCATAGAGCTTCACGGGCAAGCCGCGCTGGATCAGGTGGGCGGCGGCGGCCAGTCCGACGGGGCCGGCGCCGATCACGGCGACGGGAAGGTTGTCGAGCGGGGTCTTGGGAGGGCTCCTTGTTCAGCAGCAGGAGGCGGGGCGGGGAGCGAAGCCGTCGCGCACGCGCTCGATGAAGACGCGGCCGTGGCAGCATAGGATCTTGAGCATCCGTGAGGGATCGCGGTAGCGGGGCTGAGCCAAGGCGGCGAGGACGTCTGTCCGCTCAAGGCCGATGTCGCGCAGGAGATGGTCGTTCAGCTCGCCAAGGGCAGCGACATGCCTGCGGCTCCGGGTTGCTGGCCGGTTACGGCGCGGCCCAGGCGGTGCCAGGACCGCTGTTCACCTTCGCAGCCTATCTCGGCGCCGTCATGGATCCGCAGCCCAACGGATGGGCGGGGGCGGCCCTGTGCCTTGTCGCCGTCTTCACGCCTTCGTTCCTGCTGGTCCTTGGCACCCTGCCGTTCTGGGAGAACCTGCGCCGCAGGCCGATGGCGCAGTCCGCTCTGAAGGGCGTCAATGCCGCCGTGGTGGGTTTGCTGCTGGCCGCTCTGTATCACCCTGTCTGGACGGCCGGGATCCTGGGGGCAGCCGACTTCGCTCTGGCGGCGTCCGCGTTCCTGCTGCTGTTCATGTGGAAGACGCCGCCATGGCTGGTCGTGCTCCTGAGCGCCGTCGCCGGTGCGAAGTTCCCCATTCTGCAAACCTGAGGAGGTCGCGGCGGTGTGATCACGTCCTGTCTTGTCCGGCCCGGTGGCTGACACAAACTGGCTCCATGCTCTGCACCGCCAGCAGGAGGCTCCCATGGTCGCGCTGCTCCGTCGCCTTGCTTTTGCGGCAACTGCCGCCCTCGTTGCCACGTCCGCATCCGCTCTCGACCGCCAAGTCTACGATCTCCCGCAAGGAGCGCGCCCGCACGATGTCGCCCCGGCTCCCGATGGGAAGGTCTGGTACACGGCCCAGCGCAACGGCGCGCTCGGTATCCTCGACCCGAAGTCCGGCCAGGTGCGCGAGGTGCCGCTCGGGCCGAAGTCGGCGCCTCACGGCGTGATTCAGGGGCCAGACGGGGCAGCCTGGATCACTGACGGTGGGCAGAACGCCATCGTGAGGTTTGATCCGAATACGGAGGAGGTGAAGGTCTGGCGACTGCCCAAGGAGACCGGCTACACCAATCTCAACACGGGCGCGTTCGACAGGAACGGCGTGCATTGGTTCACCGGACAAAACGGCATCTATGGCCGCCTCGATCCGAAGACCGGCGACATCAAGGTCTTCAAGGATCCCGATGGGCGTGGCCCCTACGGCATTGCTTCGACCCGGGACGGCGAGGTCTACTACGTCTCCCTTGCGGGCAATCACCTGGCGAGGATCGACCTGGAAACAGGCGAGGCCAGGGTGATCGAGCCCCCGACCCCGAACCAGGGCGCGCGGCGGGTTTGGGCCGATAGCCAGGGCCGTCTGTGGATCTCCGAGTGGAACTCCGGCCAGTTGTCGATGCACGATCCGGAGTCAGGCGAGTGGAAGGCATGGAAACTGCCCGGCGACAGTCCAAAGGCCTATGCGGTCTATGTCGATGAGCGCGACATGGTCTGGGTGTCCGACTTCGGCGGTAATGCCATCCATTCCTTTGATCCCAAGACCGAGGCTTTCACGACCATCCCGAAATCTGAGGAGGGGGCGAACGTGCGCCAGATCCTCGGCCGGCCGGGCGAGGTCTGGCTGCCCGAATCCGGTGCGGACAGGCTCGTGGTGATCCGTACTGGAACGACGCGGTGAGGCACACCCCGGCGCACCTTGCCTGCGCCGTCCTTTTCGGAATGACCTTACCGGTGCACGCCGGCGACGCAGCGCGCGGCGAGCGGATGTTCCAGTACTGCTACTCGTGCCACTCGATCGTGCCAGGCGAGACAAACCTACAGGGGCCGAACCTTGCGGGCATCGTCGGACGCTCCATCGCGGCGCAGGACGGCTTCGACTACTCACCGGCCATGCGCCGTTTCGCCGCCCGCGAAAGGGTCTGGTCGCAAGAGCTGCTAGACAGGTTCACCGCCGAGCCCGAAGCCGTTGTCCCGAAGACCAGCATGCAGTTCCAGGGGATCGACGATGGCGCCGATCGCGCGGACCTGATTGCCTATCTGCGATCCACCCCTCGCCCCTAAGGACGCTTGCCCATCGCGCGCTATTCCGCTGCCTTGATTTCGTGGCTCATGGCGTCCGCGGCCAGGCGCTTGGCTTCCTTCTCGGCCGCTTCCTTGCGCTCGCTGTAGCGGTCGGTGAGATAGTCCGAGCGATCGCGGGTCAGCAGCGTGAACTTCATCAGCTCCTCCATCACGTCCACCACACGATCGTAGTAGGAGGAGGGTTTCATCCGTCCGGTCTCGTCGAACTCCTGGAACGCCTTGGCCACGGAGGACTGATTCGGGATCGTGACCATCCGCATCCAGCGCCCGAGCACGCGCAGTTGATTGACGGCGTTGAACGACTGGGAGCCGCCGCAGACCTGCATCACGGCCAACGTACGCCCCTGCGTCGGACGTACCGATCCCGTCGCGAGCGGAATCCAGTCGATCTGCGCCTTCATCACCGCGCTCATGGCGCCGTGCCGTTCCGGGCTGCACCAGACTTGGCCTTCGGACCAGAGCGACAGCTCTCGCAGCTCCTGCACCTTGGGATGATCGCTGGCAGTAGCGTCCGGCAGCGGAAGGCCACGCGGATCAAAGACACGGGTCTCGGCGCCAAAGTGCCGGAGCAGGCGCTCCGCCTCAAGAGTGAGGGAGCGGCTGTAGGAGCGCTCCCGCAGCGAGCCGTAGAGCAGGAGAATGCGGGGAGGGTGCGTGGACACGCGCCGCGGCTCCAGCTTGCCGAGGTCCGGCACGTGGAGGGCCGAGAAGTCGACGTTGGGAAGCTCACTCACCGGCCGCGACCTTCCGCTCCAGGAGCCTGTTGCTCCGCTCGTACCAGCCACGGGAATGGTTGACCGCCTTCACGAGCGACAGCATCACCGGAACCTCGACAAGGACACCGACGACGGTCGCAAGCGCCGCGCCCGACTCGAAGCCGAACAGGCTGATGGCGGTCGCCACCGCGAGTTCGAAGAAGTTGCTTGCCCCGATCAGGGCCGAGGGGCCCGCCACGCAATGGGCCTCGCCGCTGACGCGGTTGAGCCAATAGGCAAAACCGAAGGTCAGGTAGGCCTGGAAGATAATCGGCACGGCCAGGATCGCGATGACCAGCGGCTGGGCCAGGATCTGCCCACCCTGGAAGGCGAAGAGGAGCACAAGAGTCGCGAGCAGCGCGGCAAGCGACAAGGGCTGAATGCGTGCGAGCAGGGCCTTGAGCGCGGGCTCACCGCCCGAGGCGAGCAGGCGGGAGCGCACCACATAGGCGATGACCACGGGCACGATGATGTAAAGGCCCACCGACAGCAGGAGCGTATTCCATGGCACGGTGATGGCGGAGAGCCCGAGCAGGAGCGCCACGATAGGCGCGAACGCGAACACCATTACCACGTCATTGAGGGCAACCTGGCTGATCGTGAAGCGCGGCTCACCGCTGCACAGATGGCTCCAGACGAAAACCATGGCGGTGCAGGGGGCAGCACCGAGAAGGATCAGGCCTGCGATGTAGCTGTCGATCTGCGGTTCCGGCAGCCAGGAGCGAAACAGGTAGCCGATGAAGATCCAGCCGAGCACCGCCATCAGGAACGGCTTGAAGGCCCAGTTCACCAGCAGGGTAATGCCAATACCGCGCCATTGGCTGCGGACTTCGCCCATGGCGGCGAAGTCGATCTTGAGCAGCATGGGGATGATCATGAGCCAGATCAGCACGGCGACAGGCAGGTTGACGCTGGCGATCTCGACTGTGCCGATGGCCTGGAACACGCCTGGCATCAGCGAGCCGAGGGCGATGCCCACGACAATGCACAGGGCGACCCAGAGGGTCAGATAGCGTTCAAAGAGCGACATGCGGGAATCCTTCAGGCGGTAGCCACGCGACGTCCGTGCTCGTCCACCACGCGTTCGCCGTCCTCCTTGACGAACTCGCCCCGTTGCGGCGGCAGCAGATCGAGAACGGCTTCCGACGGACGGCACAGGCGCACGCCCTTCGGTGTCACGACGATGGGGCGGTTGATCAGGACCGGGTGCGCCATCATGGCGTCCAGAAGCTGCTCGTCGCTCAGGGATCGATCGTCGAGACCGAGTTCCTTGTAAGGGGTGCCCTTCTCGCGGATGACGTCGCGGACGCTGAGCCCCATGCGGCCGATGAGCTGGCGCAGCAGGAGCCGTGTCGGCGGGGTCTTCAGGTACTCGATGACATGCGGCTCGATGCCGGCATTGCGGATCATGGCCAGGGTGTTGCGGGACGTACCGCAGTCCGGGTTGTGGTAGATGATGACGTCCATGGGGAACCTCAGGCCGAGCGGCGGTCGAAAGGCAGGACGGTCGCAGGGGTTGCGCCATCCAGCTTTCCGATCTCCCGCAGGTGATGGGTGAGGGCGACCTGGTCGAGGCTCGACATGGGCAGGGCCAGGAAGGCGGAGATCCGATTCTTGAGGTATTTGGCGGCCTGGACGAAGGCCCGTTCCTTCTCGATGTCGGCGCCCTCGACAGCAGCGGGATCCTCGATGCCCCAGTGGGCCGTTGCCGGATGGCCCAGCCACACCGGGCAGGCCTCGCCCGCCGCGCTGTCGCAGACGGTGAAGATGAAGTCCATCGCGGGTGCATCCGGTCCGGTGAACTCGTCCCAGCTCTTGGAGCGGAAGCCGTCCGCCGGATAGCTGAGGCTGTCGAGCACCTTCAGGGCAAACGGATTGACGGTGCCCTTCGGCTGGCTGCCTGCGGAGAAGGCGTTGAAGCGGCCCGCGCCGTCCTTACGCAGGATGCCCTCGGCCAGGATGGAACGGGCGGTGTTGCCCGTGCACAGGAACAGCACATTGTAGGGACGGTCAGCCATCGAGGGTCTCCTTGGAGGGACAGCAGGGGGCGAGAGCATCGATCAAGGGAGCGCACACACCGGGATGGCCGCCGCAGCAATCCTTGAGCAGGAACGTCACGACCTCGCTGAGCCGATCGAGGTCGGCGCGGTAGATGATCGAGCGGCTTCGGCGCTCGGAGCGGACGAGCGCCGCCCGGGAGAGGATGCCGAGGTGCGAGGACATGGTGTTGTGCGGAACGGCCAGTTCCCGGGCGATGTCGCCTGCGGGCAGCCCGTCCGGTTCGTGCCTCACCAGGAGGCGAAACACGTCAAGGCGGGTCGGCTGGGCCAAGGCCGCGAGGGCCAGGATGACGTTCTCTGATTCCATATGTCGAGACTTATGGAATGATCACGGGAAATGCAAGAGCAAATTCTCTTATGGGAACCGCTCCTGGCACTTCCCTGAAGTACGGCGTATGTCCACTCACGCGGGGAGCGCCAGACACTCCGGAAGGGCGGCAAACTTCACTGCCAGACCCATTGCTGACCTTTCGTGGACCGTCTCGCCAGTCTACGGAGGCGCTCTAATCTTGAACGCCACGTTCCGTAGTTTCCGTTTTGCGAGATCCGGTCTGCGGGGCGCTCAGTCCCGGCCGTCCGTGAATTGAACGAGATCCCACAGAGTGCCGTACAGATCCTCGAACACGGCGACGGTGCCGTAGGGGGCCTGCTTGGGCTCGCGAACGAACTTGATGCCCTGCTCAACCATCGCGGCGTAATCTCTCTGAAAGTCATCGGTCCGAAGGAACAGGAAAACGCGGCCACCAGCCTGGTTGCCGATGAACGCCTCCTGGTGGGGAGTGGAGGCGCGGGCCAGAAGCAAGGACGTCGTTCCATCGCCTTGGGGGCGAACGACAACCCAACGCTTGTCCTGCTCCGGCTGGTACGTGTCCTCGACCAGCTCAAAGCGGAGCTTGTCGACGTAAAACTCGATGGCCTCATCGTAGTCGCGAACCACGAGAGCAATATGCGCGATGCTGTGCTTCAAATCGGCCTCCCTTTGTCAGACATACCATATCGAATCATGAGGTTGTCAGCTCGCCTCAGGCATTCCGGGCAGCAGGAGAAGCAAGCCGACGGACACAGCATGGATCCCGCAGGTCACCGCACCGAGTGCCCATAAACCCTGGTTGATCAAAGGCGCAGCTACGATCGTGCCCAAACTGGTCATCGCCAGAATGAAGAAAACGATCAGAGCCGAGCCGCGAGCATTGTTGGTGCCGGACGCAACGATCCCGCGGTAGAAGCCGAGCGGGCCGCGAAGCCCCAGGCCAACGTTCATCGGCAGGAACAATGCTGGAAGCACTGCACTGTCGCTCCCGCCGGCGAGAGCATAGGCCAGGATCGTTACGGCGCTTGCCAGGGCCATGGCCGTCCCGAAGAAGATGATGCGCTCGGTGCCCCAGCGCTCGGCGCACCTGGAGGTCAGATTGGCCGCAACGATGAAGCCGAGGACGCCGCACATCTGCATGGCGATGAAATCATGCAGGGTTCCGCCCATGGTCCCCACGATCACGGCCGGGGCGCCGAAGACAAAGACGACCAAGCCGGCCAATGTCATTGCTTGGGACAGTGCATATCGCATGAACACCGGGTCCAGGAGGAGTGCGCGATAGCTTCCGTGTGCACCAGCCGCTTCTGGCTGGTGCGGCAGCCCCAGCCGGAAGATCAGCGCTGCCGTGACGATCGCCACAACGCCGACAACCTCGAACGAGCTTTGCCAACCGAACCTGGCGAGCAGAACGACGCCGAGGATGGGCGCGAGAGCGGGAACGAGGGATTCGACGCTGCCGAGAAAGCCAATGGCACGAACACCGGCCTTTTCGCTGAAGATCTGCCTGATGATGGCGGGCCCGAAGACAGGTGCGGCTGCCGATGCGGTCCCCTGCACAAAGCGCAGCACAATCAATGCCCAGATATTCGATGAGAGGGCGCAAGCCATCGACGCGGCTGCAAAAACAACGAGCGAGGACACGACCAGGGTTCGCGGGGTCAGGCGATCCGCCAGCGCCCCGAAGAGCAAGAGTCCCATGGCCGTCCCGGCGACATAGGAGGCCAACACGAGCTGCGCGGTGGCCTCGTTTGTCGCAAAGATCGCCGGCAGCTCAGGCACGGCCGGCAGGACGAGGTCGGTTCCTGCAAGGGACAGGACTGCGCAGAGCATCAGTAGGGCGAAGATGATACGACGACGGGAGCCGGTCACGGGGCCGTCCCGTCGATCTCGAAGAGATGCGAGCATGATTGAAACTGTCTTTGATTCCAGGCAGGCCGCTTGTTGCACCGTCTCCGGGCGGGAGAGGGCGGCCTAGCCGAATCCCGCTGCTATCCGGAGACGCGAATAGGGAACGCGCCCGCCGGGCGGCCGGCGAACGGAACATTGGCGGCGGCAATGTTCTGGATCAAAAACATCGGGATGAGATACCGCGTTCCAGGCACCGACACAAGCCGTGAGGTCTTGGCCTGCGCCTGCCACAAGCTACGCGAGGTGACCGGGGAGATCCGTCCTCGCCAGGCCTATACCTATCGGGGCCACGCGGACCGTGAACAAGCTCGAGGAACGGTGCTACAAGCGGACCGCCATTTGGTCCGTCGAATGTTACATTTTGTACCGTCGGTTGACGTTTACGCGCCTATGCCTGACGGCTGGCTCCAGCCGAAAGCGATCGTCCAGCCGTAATCGTAGGTACAGCGGTGGGCCAGGATCCACCAAGTCCGTGCAATTGCCAAGACCAAGCACGCCAAGAATGGCTGTTGAACGTTTATAGTTTGCCAAGCACGGTCGAGGGACATGGCCTTCGAAGGCTCCAGCTGTGCCCCTGCCAAAAGCAGCGCCCCCTGCAATGCAACAGTGATACAACGAAAATCACAGCATTCTGGCCTGTTTGCCGCAATTATCTGAAGTCTGCCTGACTGGGGTGCATTCAAAGTCTATGGCATTCTAGCCACATTTTCTGAGAGTTAGCCATCATGGCCCTTATACAACCATCGCGCTCATCTGCGCGGAGAACTGTATTCCCGAGCTGAGGGTCGTGCGTTCGATTCCGATTGCCCGCTCCACGATTTCTTCAGGAAATCGGCACTTTGCCTGATTTCATCAACAGAGCCCGGACTGCTGCGATCGAGCTCTATACAACGCTGAAACTACGATCCGGACTTGCCGCTCGCCAATCGGGGCGACAATCCCTCTTCGCGTGAGCCTGCTAAGGCTGGGTACGCCGCAGCTCGTGCGAGGCTATCGCCTGGTTGGCCTCAGCGTCCTCCAATCCCGACATCAGGTTGTACAGGCAGTCGCCTCGCGCGGTGAGAGTGGGGAACCGTCGGCAGCTGACCCTGCCGGTTGCGGGGAAATAAAGCCTCAGGGGTTCACGCAAGGGGTTGTCATAGAAGTAGACAATGCCCGCCGCTTGACCTTCCTCCACCGTATCGCCGACATTCACCAGCGGTTCAAACAACCCATTCTCGGGCGAATAGATTGCGGAGTTCCGCCCAAGAGACCTCATGAGGTGAGACCCAGCTGATGCGTTCACCTCGAGGTTCGGGACCACGCCGTAGTGCTTGAGCACACGTCGGATGCCATCTTCCGCAATCTTCAAGCCCTCAGGGGAAAGAGTCGCTCCTCCTCCAAGTTCGGTCGTCAAAGCGGGAATTCCACGCTTCTCAGCCGCTGCGTAGAGCGTGGTAGCTCCCCCGCCCCCATCGCCGTCTGTCAGCACGCTGACAGGAGCGCCAAACACGGCCAGCAATTCTTTCACAGCCTTCTGGTTTGTAGGTGTTAGACCGGGCCGCGCGAGCGCCAGCGGCAGGTACTCGAGAGACCGGCCGCCGGAATGCAGATCGATCACCATGTCCGTCATCGGGAAGAGGACATCGTTGATATAATGCGCAAGCATTTCCGTTGGCGATCCGTCAGATCGCCCGGGAAAGAGGCGATTGAGGTTCCCCTCGTCGATTGGTGAGACGCGCCGGCCTGCCGCCACGGCTGGGTAGTTCAAGGCGGGAAGAATAACGATCCGTCCGTGAACTTCAGAAGGAGCAATCTCCTGAGCGAGCCTGATCAAAGCGATCTGTCCCTCGTACTCGTCTCCATGGTTGCCCGCCGTGAGGAGGATCGTCGGACCTGATCCGTTTCTGATGCAAATCAGGGGGATTGGAAGCCAACCATAGGCCGATGTGTCCGATGAGAAGGGCAGCCGGAGATAATCGGACTGCTTCCCGTCCTTATTGAAATCGACTGAGGTCCAAATTCGGCTGGCGGTAGACACGGTCTGATCTCCTCGGGACCTTAGTTAGGGTGAAATTCTGCGATCTGTGTTTCAGAGGATTTGACCAAGGAACGTTCTCGTCCGCTCATTCTGCGGGTTGGCAAAGAACTCCAACGGCGGCGCCTGCTCGACGATGCGCCCCCCATCCATGAAGACAATGGAATCCGCCACCTTCCGGGCGAACCCCATCTCATGGGTTACGCACAGCATGGTCATGCCGTCCCGTGCAAGTTCGATCATCACGTCGAGCACTTCGTTGATCATCTCCGGGTCAAGGGCTGATGTCGGCTCGTCAAACAGCATGACCTTCGGACGCATACAGAGAGCTCGCGCGATCGCAACACGCTGCTGTTGGCCCCCTGAAAGCTGGCTTGGATACTTTCCCATCTGCTCGGGGATCCGGACCCGCTCTAGGTAGTGACGCGCAACGTCCTCCGCCTCTTGGCGTGCAATCCCCCGCGCACGACGCAGAGCCAACGTACAGTTCTGGAGTACCGTGAGGTGAGGAAAAAGGTTGAAGTGCTGGAACACCATTCCCACGTCGCGGCGCAGTTCGTGTAGCGCCCGAGTTTTAGGGCTTACTTCACAACCGTGAATGAAGATCTGCCCGCGTTGATGCCGTTCCAGCTGGTTGATGCAACGTATCAGAGTGGATTTCCCTGAGCCCGAGGGCCCGCAGATGACGATCTGCTGGCCGGGCTCGACCCGGAGATCGACGTCCCTCAGGACATGGAATGTGCCGTACCACTTGTTCAGAGAAACGATGTCCACGGCAGCTTCGGACCGTTGTGAAGCACAGCGGGAACCAATCAATGCGTCTACCTGCATGCTATGAACTCTTTCAGCGCTTTGCGGACTTCAGGAGACGCATCTCCAGGAGCCGGACCAGTTGGGCCACCGCGACGGCAAGTACAAGGAAGACAACACCAACGGTCAGCATCGGCTCGGCATACCTGAATGTGTCCGACGCGATTTCCATGGCCTCTCCGAGCATTTCAGGGACAGCGATGATGGCCAGGTATGGTGTCGCCTTCAGGATCGATACGAAATAATTCCCCATGGGAGCCGCGATGTTTCGAAGCATCTGGGGCGCTATGACGAAGACAACGACATCCAGGCGCTTGAGGCCGAGCGATTGAGCCGCCTCGAACTGTCCGACGGGGATACCGTCAATACCGGCCTTGAAGACCTCTGCCAGGTAGCCGCTGTAGTAGATGCTCAATCCCATGATGCCTACGACGAACGAGGGAAGCGTGACGCCGTAGAAGGGTAGGACAAAATAGAGGAAATAGAGCTGCACCAGGAGCGGGGTGGAGCGGATGAAATCGATCACAAACCGCATGACGTAGGACATCGCTCGACTGGAACGGCGCGCAATCTCCAAAAGGAAACCCAGCAAAGCTGCGCCGGCGCAGCTCGCCACCGTGACCCAGACCGTCGTCCACAACGCAGAGAGAATGAGCGGCAGACTTTCGATCGCGAAGGCGAGATTAAATTTCACCTTGAGTCCTTTCGCTGATCGCTACGCGCTTCTCGACCCACCGCCCGAATATGGTCGCCGGGTAGCAAACGATAAAATATGCCACGAGGAGTGCCGTATACGTCCCAACCGGGTCATATTGCAGCTGTGAGATCTCCTTCGCGCGAAATGTCATGTCCGTCAGCGTAATAAGCGAAACCAAGGCGGTTCCCTTGATGAGCTGAATGAACTGGTTGATGAAGGTCGGCGTCATCGCCTTAAACGCCTGCGGCAGTTCGATCAGCATCAGGATTTGGATGCGGCGCAGACCGAGTGCCTTTCCTGCCTCAACCTGTCCGGGGTCGAGAGACTGGAGCGCAGCTCGTACTGCCTGGCTGCCATAACCGCCGATGTTGAGCCCGAGAGCCATGGCAGCCACGGTGATCCCGGATAGGGTGATCCCAATCGTTGGAAGCGTATAATAGAACACGAACAGCAGGACGATGACCGGCGAACTGCGCCAGAACTCGATGATCGAGGTCACAGCGAAGCGTACCGGTCCCGTCGTGAAATGCTGGAGGATTCCAAAGACGAGGGCAAAAGGTACGGCGTAGGCCATCCCCCATAGAGTAACGGAGGCTGTGACGCCGAACCCATCGAAAATGCCGATCAGGATGTCGACAAAACTCATTCTAAGGAATCCTTGTCGGTGACCAGAGCCTACTATCCCTTACAGATGTCCGCGGTCTTGATGTCAGGGGCCGTCTCTGCGTCAGTGAAGCCGTAGGTCTCCATGATCTTCCGCACCGTGCCATCGGCTTTCAGCTTCGCGAGCCTCTCGTTGAAAAGATCCCGAAGGGCCGTATCGTCGGACCGGAAGGCGATCGCGGTGTACATTGCCGCAGGGCGCCCATCCTCCCGCATCAGGCCGGTAAAGGGCGTTGCTCTTTCAAGGCCTTTGACGTTCTTGTCCTGGAGAAACGCGACAACGCTGGGAGCGGACAGCGTTGCGGCATCGGCACGGCCGCCGATCACCGCCGAGACCAGGTCCGTCGATTCATTCAGTTGCAGGATCTGATTCTCGGGGACGCCTGCAGCAATGGCGTTCTTGGTGTTCTCCGTGCCTCTTCCGCCGGCAAGCCGGAGCTTCGGGTTCTTGGCAAAATCGGCATAGCTATGGATGTTCTGCGGGTTGCCCTGCTTTACGATGAGGCCGTCGCCCACCGCCAGATCCGGCTCACTGAAGATTACCTCCTGGCAACGCTTTGGGGTAATGGCAATGCCGGACGCAATCATGTCGAACCGGTTGGCGTTCAATCCCGGAATGAGCGCGCCGAACTCGGTGATGACGAAGTTGATTTCTTTGATCCCGAGCGGTTCAAGAGCCGCCTTGACGAGGTCGGGATGATACCCGCTTACTTCGCCTGTGCCGCTGCGGAAACCCCAAGGTGCCCGGTTATGGATTCCGATGGTCAACTTTCCGGACGCAAGGCGCTCCCTGGCCCCCGTCTGCGCATGCGCTGCGGATCCGCTCCCGATCGCCATCAGGGCAACTGCAGCGAGACTCGCCTTGATCGATACTCTTCTGGTCATCTTCAGCATCACGTTTCCCTCTCTTTGTTGCTTGAATATGTAAAGGTAGTGGCTTCTCAGGTGGACTGAGCAGCCAGAGTGGCCGCTACAGAGTGCCGGTTCAGGTGATTGAAGAACCGGTCGAGGTCGTCCTGGAGATCGGCAAACGATTCTACGCCGATGCTGACACGCAGGACGAGGTCCTCTCCCTCCCAGGGCTTTGCGGTGCGGTTCGCCTTGACAGGCATCGGAGCGACCAGGCTCCGCGTCCCACCCCACGATGCCCCGATGACGAATACCCTGAATTCATCGAGCGCCGCGAAGACGTGCGGTGTTGCATCGGGCGTGAAGACGATCCCGAAAACACTGCTTGCACCCTTGAAGTCGCGTTTCCAGATTTCGTGGCCCGGACATGTGCTCAAAGCAGGGTAGAGAATTCGATCCACGGTTGGTTGCTCGGCGATCGAGGAAAGCAAGCGCTTCGTGACCTCGGACGAGTATTGGAGACGGATGGGCATAGTCTCCATTCCACGCAGGACCAGTGAGCAATCATCAGGCGATACTCCAATGCCGAGACGGCTGAGTTTTCCCTTGATGGCCGCAGCTGCGGTCTGATCGCGAACCGTAATTGCCCCCATCAGGACATCGGAGTGACCAGAAAAATACTTTGTCAGGGCTTCTACGACGATGTCGGCACCGTGAGCAAGCGGCTTGAAATACAACGGGGTTGCCCATGTGTTGTCACACGCCAGTAGGGCACCATGCCGATGGGCGATGTCGGCAAGGCGAGCCATGTCCTGAACCTCCATCGTCGTGGAGCCTGGCGACTCGGCCCAGATCAGCCGGGTCTTACCGCATATGATGTGCTCTAGCTCGTCAGGAGCCATAGGATCGTAGAATGCGATATCGACCCCAAGGCGTCGGAGATCACGCTCTGCAAAGTCGCGCAGCGGCGGGTAGACCGTATCGGCGATCAGAATACGATCTCCGGCCTGCACGAACGACAGAATGGCAACCGTGATCGCGGCCTGTCCCGACGGGACCAGAAACGTCCTTAGGCCTTGCTGAAGAGCGGTAATCTTTTGCGCGAGCGAGCGAGAGGTCGGTGTTCCCGACAAGCCGTAGCTATACCCATCGTCCCCACGCTCGTGGCGGGTCTGGTAGCTCTTGGCGTCAGGGAAAGGGATGGTGGAGGCTCGATAAACCGGGATCCCCAAACTCGCGAAGCCCTCTCGGCTCGCTTCTGACGAAATCACACAATCGGTCCAATCGCTCATACACATTATCCTTGCTGAGCCGAAACTAGACCATAGCCCCCTTATTCAGTCCAATATGATGATTGAGGTAGTCTATTCTTCCAGGTTATATGCGCTGGGCCAAAAACGGAATAGGACATGAACCAACGGCAGATTGACGTGTTTCACGCCGTTATGACGGCAGGTACAGCCTCGCGGGCCGCGGAAGTTCTCCGAATCTCGCAGCCGGCCGTCAGCAAGGCAATCCAGGAACTGGAGCGGTCTATCGGATTTCCGCTCTTCGAACGGACGAAGGGGCGAATGGTCCCGACGCCGGAAGGCAAGCTCTTTCAGCGGGAGGTCGAGGCGTCCTTCCTCGGGATGGCTCGTTTGCGCACCGCAGCAGCCAGAATACGAGACTTCGGCTCCGGCGAGATCCGGCTTGCAAGCCTGTCGGCGTTGAGCACCAACATCGTGCCGCGGGCCCTTCGTCAATTCCGAAACAGGCATCCACAGGTCGCTATCACGCTGCAGGCACATCTTTCCTCTACTATTCGCGACCTGATCGCGTCAGGGCAGTTCGACCTTGGGATCGCAGCGGACGAGGTAGACGTAACCGGTGTTATTGCCCGACCATTTATGACGTGCCGGGCATGTCTCGCGGTATATCCAGGGCATCGCTTGGAAGATATCGACGTCGTGACACCAGCCCATCTGCAAGGCGAAGAGTTCATAGCACTGGCGCCGGAGGATACGACACGCAGAGAGGCTGACTCCATTCTTGCCGCGGCCAACGTCCAACCGCGGGTCGTTCTCGAAACGCCCTTTTCCTCAACTGTCTGTTCGATGGTTCAAGCCAAGTTGGGATGCGGTCTCGTCAATCCTCTGACAGCTGAGGTATACATGAACAACGGTTTGATCCTGAAGCCGTTCGCGCCGGCTGTGCATTTTAGAACCCTTTTGCTCTTCCCGCTGGCGTCGAGACCTTCCCAGATTCTCCAGGATTGCATTGATGAACTAGACAAGATCGCGTTGGATGTCTCCCGGCGCCTGGGAATGCCAAGCGCCATGTAATAGGTGCCATGCACTAGGGCGCATAAACTCTCTCATATGGATGCCCAGGTGCGCCGTGTGTCATGCAACAGTACTGAGGCTTCAGCCCAGCGCTTCAAACCAGCCTGATTTGGCATCACATCTGGATTCCCCTCTTGGAGCACGCCGTCGCGCAAGAGTGTTCCCGCTTGTGAAGTACGAACGAGGTACACAGGACCGATGATGTGATTGCCGAAAAGGAAAGGGCCGACATTGCTGGAGGCTCGCCAATTTCCTGGTCTGACCCGAAGCTGTCGTTCAGCCGGGAAGATGTATTGCGGTCAACAGGTCGATCAGCGCCCTGGCTGCAACTGAAGGTGAACGCCCTGTCCGCTTTATGATCCCCATGGTCCGCTGGACTTCGGGTGCCGTGATTGGAATTTCGGCCAGATCGGCAAACTGCAAAAGCGGCATCGACAGAGAAGGCAGGGCCGCGATACCCAGTCCTTCCTTGACCAGGGCACCGACCGTTGCGAGGTGCTCGGCGTCGTACTGGCTGGACGATTCGATGCACGCCTGGGCGCAGGCTGCGTCAATGTATTGGCGCACGCTCGACGTCTTCGCCATCGTGATGATCGGGTATTGCACCATCTGGCTCCACGTTACCCACTCATGGGACGCCAGGGGGTGATTGCGCGCGCATACCATGACGAAACGGTCGACGATCAGCGGCTCGAAGTCGAGCCTCTTGCTGGTCGAAGGGGGGACCGTCAGTCCAAAGTCCGCGATCCCGCTCTCAACCAGATCCAGGATCTCTCCATGCAAGGTGTCTCGGACGAGGATGTCGATTCCCGGGTGCTGCGATTTGAGGCGGGCGAGGGCAGGAGGCAGCGTCACGGCGGCTAGCGACGGAAGGGCAGCCACGACGATGCGGCCGCGGCGGCGCTCCAGGTAATCTTGGAGGTTGTCCGTCACGGCCTCGAACTCGTCGACGAGGCGACTTGAGAGCCGAAACAGTTCCTCACCCTCGGGGGTCAGGAGAACCTGCCGTGTCGTGCGGTCGAACAGGCGCGCCTGTACAGCATCCTCAAGCTTTTGGATTGTGGCGCTCAAGGCTGGCTGGGACAGATGCAGGCGTACCGCAGCCTCACTGAAGCTGCCGACTTCGGCAACGGCGCGAAAGGCGCGGAGCTGCCGGATGCTGAGATCCATAACCATGACAAATAGATTGATCCGATAAATCGATTTGTCAAATAAGTGGACCTCCCGCAGCTTGTATGGAAGCAAAAGCAATAATCGCTTGGCAGGAAACGCTCGGGAGGAGCCGATGTATGGGCGATAACGCTCCGATTCTCGTCGGCTGTGGCGCAGGTTTCTCGGGAGATCGCCTGGACGCTCCTGAGCCCGTCGTCCGTACGCTGATCCGCTCCGGGAGACCGGCCGCCATCATGTTCGAGACCTTGGGCGAGCGGACGCTGGCTCTCGCTCAATTGGCCCGCCAGCAGAATCCCGAAAACGGGTTTGAGCCGTTGCTCGAGCGAATGCTCGAACCAGTTCTCGATGCCTGCCTTACCTACAATATTCGCATTCTCGGGAATTTCGGCGCCGCCAATCCTCATGCGGCTGCACGGACAATTCATGCGTTGGGACGCCGGCTAGGCTGCCGCAAGATGCGTATCGCCGTGGTCACGGGAGACGACCTGATCGCGAGTGGAGCAGTATCGGCTCTGGAGCAGGAGGACGGAGCCCCCTTCCCAAGAGGCGAGTTCATCTCCGCCAATGCGTATGTGGGGGCCGCCCCGCTCGTGGAGGCCCTCGTCGCCGGAGCAGACGTCGTCGTCACCGGGCGAGTGGCGGATCCGTCCTTGGCCCTTGCACCCTTCATCCATCATCACGGTTGGTCGCTTGATGAGCATCGACTCATCGCTTCCGGAACCCTTGCCGGGCATCTCCTGGAGTGCGGCGCCCAAGTGACCGGCGGCTACTTCGCCGATCCCGGATTCAAGAATGTGCCCGACCCGCACATGATCGGATTTCCCATCGTCTCGATGGAGGCGGACGGCCGCTTCACCGTTATGAAGGCCCACGACACCGGTGGCTTGGTGGATCGGCGCACGGTGATCGAGCAGATGCTGTACGAGATCCACGATCCCGCACGCTACCTCACGCCCGATATCACGCTCGACGTGACAGAGGTGGAGGTGGCGGGCATCGCTCCTAACCAGGTCTCGGTCACGGGTGCTGCAGGCCACCAGCGGCCTGACCGTCTGAAGGTGACCGTCGGATACGATGGCGGCTGGCTGGGCGAGGGCGAGATCTCGTATGCAGGCCCCAATGCCGCCGAACGGGCGAGGCTCGCCATGGACGTCGTGCAGCGGCGTATCGGGCACGTTGGTCCTAACGTGAGAGTTCGCGGCGACATCATCGGCGTGGCGAGCGTGTTCAACGATGATGCAGGGGCGTGGCTCGACGGTTACTTCGCTCACTCCGGCGATGTCCGTATGCGCATTGCCGTAGCCGCGCCGGACCGCCGGACAGCGGAGCGCGCTGGTGAGGAGGTTCTTGCCCTCTACACATGCGGACCTGCCGGAGGAGGCGGGGTGAGAAGCGCGGTGCGCAGGCGGATTGCAACCGCCTCGGGCTACATCCAGCGCGAGCTCGTGAAGCCGAACGTGGAAATGATGGATTGAGTGCCATAATGGACATGTCCCGCCTCATCGAAACTCCTCTGCATCGCCTCGCCCATGGCCGGACCGGTGACAAGGGAAACCGCATCAACATCAGCGTCATCGCCTACCGCGCCGAGTTCTTCCCGGTCATCCGGGAGCAAGTGACCGCCGAGCGTGTCGCCGAACTGTTCAGCCACCGTCGGCCGACAAAGGTCGAGCGGTACGAGCTGCCCCGGCTGGGGGCGCTCAACTTCGTGATCGATGATGTTCTCGAGGGCGGCGTCAACGATGCGCTGAACCTTGATGGACACGGCAAGACAAACGCATTCCTTGTCCTGTCGATACCCGTATGGGTCCCGGAGACAATCCTACAATTAAGGGAGGAAATAACAGCATGAACCGCAGTTGGATCGTGGCGCTTGCCGCCTGTGTCGTCGCAGTGTCGACGCCGGTCGTGGCTCAGGAGAAGCTTCTGATCGGCGCCTCCTCGGCATCGTCGAGCCAATACGGCTACTTCGTCGCCCTGTCGCAGTTGATCAACGGCAAGGTTCCCAAAGTCGAAAGCTCGGTCGTCGAGACGGGCGCGACCGTCGACAACCTCCGGCGCATTGGCCGCAATCAGATCGATCTCGGCCTCGTCACGACGAACGTCGGCTACCAAGCCTTTGCCGGGGAGGGCGAGTTCGAAGGTAGAAAGGTCGACAGCCGCCTGCTCTTCGTCTACTCGCCCGCACCGCAGAACGTGATCGTGCGCGCCGACAGCGGCGTCACATCACTAGCTGACTTGAAAGGAAAGCGCTTTAATCCCGGGTTGAAGGGTTCGGCGACGGAGAAGACGGCAGAGGCGGTCTTTAAGGCCCTCGATGTCTCGCCTGAGTATGTCCGCGGCTCGACGACGGACATCGTCGATTCGATCAAGGACAATCGCGTCATCGGTTACGTCAAGTCCGGCGTGGGCGACAAGCTGGATGGATCCTCCCTCGACATCGCCACCCTCACGCCGGTCCGCGTCCTGTCGCTGACGCCCGAGCAGCAGAAGGTCGTCGCCGATAAGTTTCCGGATCTCTCCGTTGTCAACATCCCGGCTGGCGCCGCCGACGGCGTGCCCGCCTACAGCACCTGGAGCTTCGGTCTGGCCGTGCATGCCCGTCCCGGAATGTCGGACGAGGTCGCATACCAGATCGCGAAGGCCGTCTTCGAGGACCAGACGGTCCAGGCCGCGGCGCTCGACAGCCTCAAGGGAGCCGACATGATCAAGCTGACGCTCGAGAACGGGACGGTTCCTCTCCACCCAGGCGTCGTTCGCTACCTCAAGGAGAAGAACGTCGAGATCCCGGCAAATCTGATGCCGAAGTCGTCCTAAGGAACTCGTGGGCGGGAGGGTCGCAGCGTGCAAGCCGGACTGACAAAGGGAATGGCCGTCCTCCTGGGCGTCTTCATACTCTACACATCCGCCTTTGGATCGTTCGAGGGACTGATCCAAAGGGCGATCTTCTTGGCCCTGGTGATATGCCTCGGCCTTCTCATGTTCCCGCTGGGCGCCGGCAAGCGCTGGCGTCCAGCGGGAATCCTCGCCGACCTGGGGCTTGCCGCCGTCTCCATCGGGGCCTGCTCCTACGTCATCGTCAACTACGACGAGATCATGAACGGACTCCCGACGGCGACCTACGCGGACATTGCGCTCACGGTGGGCATCGTCCTGACGATCCTGGAGGTGTCCCGCCGGGCCATCGGCGGCATTTTCCCGGTGATCACCCTTTCTGGCATCGCTTACGCCCTGCTCGGCCAGTACATCCCGGGAACGCTCGGCCACAGGGGATTCGACGTCGACTTCGTGACGGAGACGCTGCTTCTCGGTGACCTGGGTATCTGGGGGCTGCTCGTTGGCGTGGCCAGCACCACCATCGGGGCATTCATCCTATTCGGCAGCGTCCTCCTCTTCACCGGCGGCGGGCAGACCTTTATGGACCTCGCCATCCGCCTGAGCGGGCGCAGCCCCGGCGGTGCCGCGAAGATCGGCACCGTCGCATCGGGCCTCTTCGGCACCATCAGCGGCAGCGCAGTCGCGAACGTTGCGACGACCGGGAACTTCACGATCCCGCTGATGAAGCGGTTGGGATATTCGCCCGCGCTGGCGGGCGGGATCGAGGCAGTGGCCTCAACGGGCGGACAGATCGCTCCTCCCGTCATGGGTGCGGCCGCCTTCGTCATGGCGGAGATCATCGGGCGCAGCTACTTCGATCTGGCCAAGGCTGCCCTGCTGCCGGCGTTCCTCTACTATCTCGGATGTTTCGCGACGATCCACTTCATCGCGCTGAACCGGGGGCTGAGGATCGTTCCCGAGTCCGAGATGCCGCCCTGGTCCAGCGTCCTTGCCCCGCGTCGGATCGGCCCGATTATCGCCGCCTTCGCGGCGCTCCTGTACGGCCTCCTGACGGGACGCTCGGTGCAATCCGCCGCCTTCTTGGGCGTGACCGGCCTCTTCGCCTCCTACCTCCTGCTGAACGTCCGGTCCCTGCCCGACCTTCGGAAGGCGATCCGCTTGATCGTCAATAGCCTGGAGGACGCGGGCCGGGCTCTCGTGATGATCGGTGTATTGCTGGCGGCTGCCCAGATCTTGGTGAGCATGGTCAACCTGACGGGCCTCGGCGTGACGCTTTCCTCGCTGATCGTCAGCCTTGCAGCGGATTCGATCTGGCTGATCGCGCTCGTGACGGCCCTGGTCTGCATGGTGTTGGGTATGGGCATACCGACCACGGCGGCCTACGTCTTGGTCGCCGCCGTGCTGGCTCCTGCACTGATCAAGGTCGGCATCGAGCCGATCGTTGCGCACATGTTCGTCTTCTACTACGCGACCATCTCGGTCATCACTCCGCCCGTCTGTGTCGCCGTGTTCGTGGCTGCGGGGATCGCCCAGACCAGTTGGACGGCGGTCGCCCGCGAGGCCTGCAAGCTGGGTGCGGTGACCTACGTGATCCCCTTCATGTTCCTAGCCTATCCGGGCATGCTTGCCTCCGGCACATGGTTCGACATTGCCGAGGCCGTCGTCTCGGGAGTGGTTTTCACGATGGCATTCGCGCTGTTCTTCGGCGGCGCGCAGTTCTTTGCGTCCCGCGTGCTCAACGCAGCCGTCCTGCTGGCGATCGCCGTCCTGTCCGTGTTCCCGACCTGGTACGGGCTTGGGGTTGCGACCCTGGCCTTCGTCCTGCTGTGGCTGATGCGGCGGCATCGCATCAGGGTGCCGGAACCTGAGATGGCGGTAACAGGCGCCTGACGATGAGGAGATTAAGATGATAGTCAAGCCACGGACCGTCGGCGTCGTCGGGTGCGGCACGGTTGGCGCCAGTTGGGCGGCGCTGTTCATCGCCCATGGGCTTGATGTTCGTGCGACGGACCCGTCTGCGGATGCCGAGGAGAGATTGCAGCAGTTCCTGGGCCGAGCGCTGCCGCAACTAGCAGAACTCGGGTGGACTGGACGCGGCGCCGTCAGTTTCTCCACTGATCTGGCCACTGCCCTGGATGGGGTAGAGTTCGTTCAGGAAAATGCACCGGAGTCCGAAGAACTGAAGCGCCGCCTGCTTGCCGAAATCGACCGGTTAGTACCACCCGAGGTCATCGTTGCCGGCAGTACCTCGTCCCTTCTGCGCAGTCGCCTGATTGGGGAGTGCCACCACAAAAGGCGCCACATTCTGGCCCATCCTTTCAATCCGCCGCACCTTGTCCCGCTTGTTGAAATTGTTGGAGAGGACGGAGGCATCGTTCAGCAAGCCGCCAGGTTTTATCGGACACTCGGGCGCCGACCCGTTATCCTTAATCGTGAGATGCCGGGCCACATCGCGAACCGGCTCTCGTCCGCCCTCTATCGAGAGGCGGTCTACCTTGTGGAACAGGGTGTGGCGAGCGTTGCTGATATCGACGCTGCCCTCTGCAACGGCCCAGGTCTGCGCTGGGCCGTGATGGGGGCGCACATGACCTATCATCTCGGCGGCGGCCCGGGTGGCATTGAGCACTACCTCGCTCATCTGGGACCGAGTCAAGTCAGACGCTGGGCCTCTCTCGGAAACCCGACGTTGGGCCCGGAGGTGCAGAAGCGGATCGTGGAAGGCGTTGCTGAAGAAGCTGGAGACCGCACAATTCAGGAGTTAGAGGAGCGAAGGGACAGAGCTCTTCTTCACATCCTCAAGTCGCGGACAGAGGTCGCTGGGGAGCCATAATGAACCCTCTGATCATCACGGTCGCTCCCAATGGCGCGCGCCGTGGAAAGGCCGACCATCCTGCCGTTCCGCTCACGCCGGAGGAGATCGGCCTTGACGCGGCCCGCTGCCAGGAGGCAGGGGCTGCCATGATCCATCTGCATGTCCGTGATGCGGAAGGGCGGCACTCGCTCGACCCCGACCTGTATCGGGCTGCCATTGCAGCAGTTCGGCAGGAAGCCGGTTCCGATCTGATCGTTCAGGTCACTACCGAGGCCGTCGGCCTCTACACGCCCGCCCAGCAGATCGCAGCGATGCAAGGGCTTCAGCCCGAAGCCTTCTCTGTCGCAGTGCGCGAACTCATTCCCGACGCGGCATCCGAGACAGTGGCCACCCGGTTCCTAAAGGAGCAGGCTGATCGCGGAGCGTTCGTTCAGCACATTCTCTATGATGAGGGTGACGTGCGGCGGTTCGGGGATCTGCTGGATCGTGCGGTCATTCCCCGCACCAGGGCAAGTGTCTTGTTCGTTCTCGGACGCTATGCGCAGGGGCAGCAGTCATCGCCGAATGATCTGCTGTCATTCCTGAACGCCTGGAACCTTGATCTGCCTTGGTCACTATGTGCGTTCGGCCGTCGCGAAGCGGCTTGCGCCGTCACTGCAGCCTGCCTCGGCGGCCATGTTCGGGTCGGGTTCGAAAACAACCTTCATCTGCCGGACGGGAGTTTGGCTCCGGACAATGCCGCTCTGGTTCGCGGCGTTGCGGATGCTGCCAGATCTCTAGGGCTGGGCGTCGCGACACCAAAAGAGGCTAGGGACCTTTTCCTGCGATAGCTCTCACTCACCAATATTGGCTGGCGGGTAATGCCCACCTATGGCACATCTGAGACGTCTGGCCGAAGGCGGTTGACTCGGCCAAAGCCGACGTTCGCGGCGGTCAGGAGATCAGCAGAGAATAACCCAAAGGCGACCTTCGAAAGATTGGCGTCCAAACGGATCGGCTCGAGATGCGCTGTGGCGTTGGCGCTCCCTATTCCGGACCTGTCATTGCAAGGAGTTCTATCGCGCCGGTGGTGGTGCGAGCACAAGCGCCCCGCGGGCAGCCGGCCGGGAGGAGGCTTGCGCAGGGGCAGTTCCCCGACTTGCGCGTAACAACGGGTCGCGGCCGCATTCAGAGACGTAACGAGGAGAATTCTATTCGTACTGCTCTGATGGATGAGAAGATGGCCGCCCCGCGTCGGTCGCATGTGGCGAACAATGCCGGCGTGAATCCCACCTGAGGGAATAGGCCAATTCTGGAAGGACTCCGTGTTCGGGTCGAAACGCATGAGCAGATCCGGCCGCATCTCCGACCACAGCCACGTCGCATCATAGAGGTTGGTCAGACCCACAGGTCAGGCACCGGGCTGACGTCCAGGTTTGCCAGCAAGCTCCCGACCATCGCTTGAGCGTCCACATCAGGCTGCAATGCGTCCTCGTAGGACGTGATCAGGTGGTACTTCACGGCATCTGCCAGCAAGCCGAGGCCCGCCAGCTCCTCGGTGTCGGTTCTGTTCGGGGCAAGCAGAGCGTTGGCAGTATCCAGTTGCAGGCCGCCGGCCGGCGAGCCGATATACTGAACTTCGCCGAAGTGGAGAATATCGTCGCTGTAGAGAATATTGCTCAATCGGTTCGGCGGCTCGCCCGCGTAGTTCCCAACAGGATCGCCGTACACCACGTAATTGACGAGACCCGGTGTGCCGCCTTCCGGAATGACGGAAGCAGAAATACCAGGAGCTCCGAAAGTTGCGCCTCCCAGGTCAAGCTGCGCCGCCACATACCCGGCCTCAGCCCCTCCGAGCGAATGGCCTGTCACGTAAATGTTCTCCTTTGGAATGCCAAGCACCTCGGCAGCCTCCAGAACCTCTTGGGTAAAGTTAAAAGCGTCCGTGAATGCTTCGGGAATTTGGCCCAGGTAGATCTGAGCATCAGCATCGAGTTGGCCTGCCAGGAAGACCGGGTCTGTTCTCAAGGTCTGGCTGGAGGGGTCCGTGCCCTCGAAGGCGATGACGATCTGGTCTGTGCCATCGGGGGCGTCCACTCTCAATGCGGCTCCATAAAAGCCTGCATCCCGATCGAACGCTTCGTCGATCAGGGTGAAGGGCTGCGGCGGCGCCTCGGTGAGGTGCGAGTAGGTCCATTGGGCGGCGTGGAAGAAATCCAACAGGGTGAGCCCGGTTTCTTCGATCAAATTCTGGCGACAGGTGTTGTTGAAGAAGTCCCAAGAGGTGGGTCGGTCCGCGTCAAGGAAGTCCAAGGGAGTGGTCGGTAGGGCATACATGGGCTCGGCTCCAGCTTTCCTTGGCTTTGCGGCTGTTGGCCTTGATGACGCTTCTCTTCAACCGCGAAGCATCCCACAATCCCATACTTCACATCAGAGATGGCGGAAGTGGGGAAGCGGATGGTTCTCATGGGGTGGACGCGCCGCAACGGCCTTCGAGTGCCGCGGGGGAGGTGTTGAGCGCCACTCGAGGGAGGCGTCCATGGGCGAGGCTGGCGCAGAACGTGTTCCAGGTTCACGGCGCCGCTGCGTCCGGAGCGGTCCTGTTCCGCCGGAAGCTGCGGCGGCACCAGGTGCTCGCGTTCCATGCCGGCCAACCGCCCTGCACGGTGGCGATGGAGGCCTGCGGCAATTCTCATCACCGGGCGCGTGAGATTTCCGGGTCTGGTCATCAGGTTCGGCTGATCCCGCCGGCTGACGTGAAGCCTTGCGTCAAGCGCCAGAAGACCGATGCCGCCGCTGCCGGTACGGGTGCGCTGGCCAGTAAGGCGGCTCTGATTGGGACCTGATCCGCGAACGCCCATCCGGGCCCGCGGCCTGTGATCCGCATCGGAGGCCGCACATATGTCCGGCCCTGACCACGCGCTGCATCGACCCGGCCAAGGTTGGCCTAACCTTCTCGGCAATTGTTCTCGTCACTCTTCGGGAAGGCCGCCGCGATGCGTTCAATCCCTCGAGGCCACCTTGTTGAACATATCTGCGATCGTCCAGGCCCAACGCCTTTTTGGCGATCCTGACGAGTTGACTTCAATGGGGTGAGAGGCCGTTTCCGCGATCCTTGCCATCGAATGAAGGGAGGTTCTCCTGGCTGGCAGCGTGCTGGGGCGTCCTCAAGCCTGTGGGCCTGACTGCGCATGCGGCGAGGCGATCGAGTTCGTTCAACTCCGCGGCGTGCCGCTGTCCCCACTCGCACAAGGCCCGCAAGACGGGCTCGAGGCTCAGACCGAGAGCGGTTGCCGAATAGTCGACCCGGGGCGGCACCTGACGGAAGACCTCACGGTGGACGAGGCCGTGCTCCTCCAGTTCGCGGAGCTGCTGGATCAGCACCTTCTGGCTCACATCCGGAACCAGCCGCTTCAACTCCGAGAGCCGCTTCGGGCCATCGAACAGATGGTAGAGGAGGATCGCCTTCCAGCGCCCAGAGATCACCTTCAGTGCCCGTTCGGCCGGGAGTGCCGGCAGCCTCTTCATCATGTCCGCCATGGTTACCTCCCGGTCAGTATGGCACGAAAGAGTGTGTAGAGCCGATCGTCGGACTATAGGCAAATGATCTCGCCGGCAACAAGCGTGAGGCCATCAATGAGAGGCGTCCAACTGAGCCGCTTCGGCGGTCCTGAAGTCCTCCGTGTTGCCGTGCCGTTGTTTGCCATCGGCCGCAGTGGTGGCTACGCGGATTATGTGGTCGCTGACGCGACTTCCGTTGTTGCCGTGCCCGACGGAGTATCGTTCAAGGATGCCACCGCCCTCATGGTGCAGGGACTGACAGCCCTACATCTCGTCCGGCATAGCCCGCCGAAGGACAGGTCCGTGCTGGTCAATGCGGCGGCCGGTGGTGTCGGATCGCTGCTGGTGCAGCTTGCCCGCGACAGTGGCGCAAGGCTCGTGATCGCGGCCGCGGGTTCGGACGAGAAGCGCAAGCTGGCGCTGTCGCTCGGAGCCGACATCGCTATCAACTACAGCAGTTCGGACTAGGTGGAGCGTGTCCGCGGGGCGACCGGCGGCAGCGGGGCCGACATCATCTACGAGTTCATCGGCGGCACCTTCACGAAGGCCTGCCTCGACGCCTTGGCTCCGGGCGGAGAGCTGGTCTTCGGCGCACTTGGTCGCTTCAGTCTCGATCACGCTGCGATGGAGAAGCTGTTCGCCCGGAACCAGTCCTTGAAGGGCTTTGCCCTGCTGCCCTTGCTGACACCCGACAAACTGAAGACGGATCTCGCCTGGCTGCTCGGCCAAGCTGCCAATGGCAGGCTGACGGTGACGCAGGGAGGGCGCTATCCGCTTGAACAGGTTGCTGATGCACATCGCGCTCTGGAGAGCCGCGGGACGGTCGGTAAGGTCGTCCTGGTTCCCTAGGCCGGGGAGGGCGGCCCTGCACTGTCGGCGCGGGTGCCGACGGCTTGTTCGTGCCGGCCTGGTCGACGAGAGGCTTATTGCTCGCTGGATGAAAGGCTCGCCGCTCCCGGTGAACATCATGGCAGGCGAAAGCCCCCTCCCGCCGCAAGACTTGCCGAGTTGGGCGTATCTCGGATCGGCCATGGGCCGGGTCCATACCTTCTTGCCGTGTGCGCTCTGGAGAGCGCGGCAAGAGCAGCTTTGGAGGAGACCAAGACCTTTCCCGGTTCGTCAATTGCCTAGCATTTGGCAGTCTTTGCTACCGAATGCCGCTTTAGGCTAGGACGCGGCGAACTCCCAAAGGTCTTGAAATGATACTTTGGACGGCTCCCACCGAGCGGTGAGGTAGCATGGCTGTTGTCAGCAGCCAGCGACACAGGAGCAGCCCATGAGCCCGGTCACCATCAATGGTTTGGATATCGCCAAGTCCGTCTTCCAGGCGCACGGCATCAGCGCCACGGGCGAGGTGCTAACCCGGCGCCAGGTCAGGCGAGGGCAGGTGCTGAAGTTCTTTGCCAGCCTGCCATCCTGTCTGATCGGCATCGGGGCCTGTGCCTCGGCTCGTCACGGGTCGCGCGAACTCCAGAGCCTGAGCCACCAGGTGAAGCTCATGCCACCCGCCAACGTCAAACCTTACATGAAGCGGCAGAAGAACGACATGACCGATGCCGAGGCGATCTGCGAGGCGGTGATCCGCTATGCCCAGCGGCATGGTACCCGGCGACCGTGGCTCGTGCAGTTGCTGGCACGGCGGGCCACCAAAGTGGCGGCGGTGGCTCTGGCCAACAAGGTGGCTCGCATGGTGTGGGCGTTCATGGCCAAGGGCGAGCGCTATCGTGAGCCTGCCGTGCAGGTGGCAGAATCATCGCTGAGGGAGTTCGGTGATGAGGTTGGGAAGGGCGTAGGGACACTAATGCGGGATCCGGCCGCGCCGGGAAGCGGGCCCAGAGCATCTTGGAATACGAGGATTTGGTCGAGACCCCTTCGCGAAGGGCATTATGGCCAGCGGTCATGAGCACCGCAGCAACAGGTCGAACACATGGCCGCACCGACCAGCCTAGCAGAAGCGTCAAACAAATCCCTCGCCAACAGGGAGCCGTCCACGCATGACCTATTCGGACGTCAACTGAATGTCCGCTAAAGGCAAGGAGCACCGGACCTTCCCGAAGGGCAGGGGATCGTCAGCGCGTGATCCTCTACGGACCTTCGTGCCGCTTTGCCCTTTCGCCATGGTCATGTTGCCATGCCGAGGGTTCCTGGCTCCGACCCCGACGCGAAGGGAAGACCTTCATCGGCCCAGCCTGTGATGCCGCCGATCATAACCTTCACTGGCCTGCCAAGCCGCGCCAGCTTCAGGGCTGCCTGGTCGGCGCCATTGCAGTGCGGGCCGGCGCAGTAGACCACGAATAGGGTGTCTTTTGGCCACTCCGTCATGCGCTCGCACGTGATCTGCCGGTGCGGGAGATGCAGGGCGCCCGGGACGTGCCGCTTCTCATAAGCTGTGCTCGATCCGACGACGTGGAGAAGCACGAAATCCATCTCGCCCGACTCCATGGCAGCCGCAACGTCGGCGCAGTCTGTCTCGACCGACAGCCGGCGTGAGAGGTGTTCGATGGCGATCTCGGATGGAGCAGCAGGGGTAGCAGTGACAAGGCTCATGGTGTCCTCCTGGCGGGCAACGAGGCCATCATGCTTCAGCACCGCTTGGCCTTGTAGTTGGCATTCTTGCCATGTATCCGGAGGATCATGCCAAAAATGACTTCCCGCACACTTTTGAACCGGCGCGTCGTCGCCATTGCCTATGACGGCCTGTGCACGTTCGAGTTTGGTGTCGCCGTCGAGGTCTTCGGCTTGCCGCGCCCCGAGATGGGGCCGGATTGGTACGAGTTTGCCGTCTGCGCTGCGGATGCGGGTGAGCTACGTGGCATCGGCGGCGTGCGCATCCTGGCGGACGGCGATCTCGGCCTCCTCAAGACCGCCGGGACCATCATTGTCCCGGGCTGGCGCGGCATTGATACGCCCGTCCCGGACAGTCTCAGTACCGCCTTGAGGCAGGCCCATGCGGCAGGCGCCCGGATCCTGTCCATCTGCTCGGGAGTCTTCGTTCTGGCGGCGGCCGATCTTCTGGACGGCAAGCGGGCCACCACCCACTGGCGCTACGCCGAGGCCCTGTCGGCACGGTTTCCGGCTATTAGAGTTGAGCCTGATGTCTTGTACATCGATGAGGGGTCAGTCCTCACGTCCGCCGGCAGCGCGGCCGGGATCGATCTGTGCCTTCATCTTGTACGCCGCGACTTCGGGACCGAGGCGGCCAACAAGGTGGCCCGCCGGCTTGTCGTTCCGCCGCACCGGGATGGCGGACAGGCTCAGTTCGTCGAGCGTCCAGTGCCCGCTCCGTATGAAAGCTCCCGCTTGGCTCCGTTGCTGGACCGCCTGCGCCAGGATGCTCACTCCGATTACACGATCGAAGCCATGGCGCAGGTCGTGGGGATGAGCCCGCGAACGTTCCTGCGGCGGTTTCAGGCAGCGACCGGGACCACGCCGGGCAAGTGGCTGTTGGCGGAAAGGCTCGCGAAGGCCCGTGATCTTCTGGAAGCAACGTCCGAGCCGATTCAGCAGATTGCCGAGGCATCGGGCTTCGGGTCGGCGGACACGATGCGGCATCATTTTCGGCAAAAGCTTGGGACGACACCCGCGGCCTACCGAAACAGTTTCAGTCGGGGCGAGCTGGAACCCTGATTGCCAAGGACGGGACGCTCAAGACTGGCTCACCGCCCGTGCGCCGGAAGGCCCGCCGCTGGCGCTTCTCGGACCAAAGAGCTTAGTCCGCTTAACGGGCGACCAGCGGCTCTTCGTTTGGCCCGCTCAACGTTACCGATTGACCCAGAGCTGAGCTGCCAATGTTAGGCGCTTCCGTAATGCGTTGATCCTACGACAGGCGCATAGGCTGAATTCATATCTCTCCAGCGATATAAGAGCGTAACAGCATTCAGTTGTCGCCAGAGTGGCTCGAGCGTCACTGAACCTTCACCTAACCATCATCCAACCTTTGCATGCCTTCTCTATGACGCAAGCCGTTGCACCTGGACGGCGTTCTTCCCGCGCCGCCAGCAGCTTCTTGAGACACGTCCAGGACGTTCGACCGGCTCGCCCACGATGCTTGGCAAGGGAGAATTCGAATGCTGAAGATGAACCGCCGTCAGGCACTTGGTCTCCTCGGTGCTACCGGCGGGACCCTGATCCTGCCCCGCTTCGCCATCGGGCAGAGCGCACGCCCCTCAATTTCCATCGCAGTGCAGAAGATCACCATCAACAACACCCTCGACGTTTGGTACGAGCAGTCCAATGTTGGTGAGCGTGTGTTCTTCCCGAACCTGTGGGAGGGCCTGATCCTGCGCAACTGGATGGGTAATCAGGGCCCGGTTCCGGGTCTTGCTACCGAATGGAAGCGCCTCGACGACAAGACTGTCGAACTCAAGCTGCGCGAAGGCGTACGGTTCCACAACGGCGACGAGATGACCGCCGATGATGTGGTATTCTCCTTCTCGGCCGAGCGCATGTTTGCCGATACGCAGCCGGACGGGGGCAAGACCATCTACGAGGACAATTACAAGCCTAAGACCGACAAGGAACTTCCGGCTTCCATCCCCGGCGTCGCCCGCCGCATTTGGCCCGCCCTGCGCGGCGTTGAGGCAGTCAACAAGTACACGGTCCGCTTTCACAACGCATCGCCCGACGTGACGCTAGAGGGCCGCCTGTTCGCGTTCGGCAGCCAGATCACGAGCCGCCGTGCCTGGGATGAGGCCAAATCCTATGCGGAATGGGCACGCAAACCCATCACGACCGGCCCCTACAAGGTAGTCGAGTACAGGCCCGATGTTTCGCTGGTTCTGGAAGCCCACGACGATTACTGGGGCGGTCGCCCGCCACTGCAGCAGATTCGCTTCGTGGAAGTGCCGGAGGTGTCCTCGCGCGTGAACGGTCTCCTGTCCGGCGAGTATGACTTCGCCTGCGACCTGCCGCCGGATCAGATCGATGCCGTGGAAGCAGCCAGCGGCTTCGAGGTGCAGGGTTCGCCGATCATGAACCACCGCATTTCGACCTTCAACAAGTACCATCCGGTCCTGGAAAACCCGCTGGTGCGCCGCGCCATGTCCCATGCCATCGATCGCCAAGCGATCGTCGAGGCGCTGTGGGCCGGCAAGACCCGCGTGCCGAAGGGGCTTCAGTTCGAATTCTACGGCGACATGTTCATCAACGGCTGGGACGCGCCAGCCTACGATCCGAAGCTGGCCGGAGATCTGCTGAGGCAGGCAGGCTACAAGGGCGACGCCGTCCCCTTCAGGGTTCTGAACAACTACTACACCAACCAAGTGTCCAACGCGCAAATCATGGTTGAGATGTGGAAGCAGGTCGGCCTGAACGTTGAAATCGAAATGAAGGAAAATTGGGGGCAGATCCACGACGCCTCCACTCCGCGCGGCGTGCGCGACTGGTCGGCAGGCGCAGCTTTCAACGACCCGGTAGCTACGATCGTCGTCCAGTTCGGTCCGAACGGCGAGGTTCAGCAGAAGAAGGACTGGACCAACGAAGAGGCCAACAAGATGGCCGACATCATCCAGAAGTCCACGGACCGTGCCGCCCGCAAGAAAGCCTTCGCTCGCATGCTCGAGATTTGCGAGCGCGAGGACCCGGCCTATCAGGTCATTCATCAGAATGCAGTATTCACCGGCGTGAAATCTGCCCTGAAGTGGAAGGCGGCTCCGGCATTCGCAATGGATTTCCGCAAGGAGAACTGGTCCTTCTGATGGGCGGCCAAGCCCCGGCAGGAGAGCCTGCCGGGGTTATCTCTTCATCGCCTTACCGCGTGAATATCGAGTTGAGCCCAATCGTTCCATGCTCATCGAGCAGAAAGGACCTGTTATGCCCTTCATCTCGATACGCGACTTGCGCGTTGCGTTTGATGGGACACAAGTTCTCCATGGCGTCAATCTGGATGTTGCGAAGGGGGAAGCATTAGGACTGGTAGGAGAGTCCGGCTGCGGAAAGTCAGTGACCTGGCTTGCTGCCCTCGGCCTGCTGCCAGGCACGGCACGCGTCACGGGATCCGTGACCCTTGACGGCCAGGAGCTTTGCGGCGCCTCGCGCTCCACCCTGGAAGGAGTGCGGGGAGGACGTGTCGCGATGATCTTCCAAGATCCTTCCTCCTCGTTGAATCCCGTGATCCGTGTGGGCCGACAGATAGCCGAGACATTGCGGATCCACCGCGGGTTGATGGGGGACGCCGCGCGTCTCGAGGCCATCCGCCTCATGGACATGGTCGGCATTCCTGATGCCAGGAAACGCTCCGATACTTATCCCCATGAGCTTTCAGGTGGCCAGTGTCAGCGCATCATGATTGCGATGGCCCTCGCAGGTGAGCCGGATCTGTTGATCGCGGATGAGCCGACTACGGCGCTCGACGCCACGATTCAGGCACAGATCTTGGACCTCCTCAGCGCCGTGCGCGCTGAAACGGGCATGGCCATGGTGTTCATTTCCCATGATCTCGGCGCAGTCAGTCAGGTTTGCGATCGCATTTGCGTCATGTATGCCGGCCGCATTGTCGAGGAGGGGCGGATAGATGCGACGTTCGGCAACCCGCGCCATCCCTATACCCGCGGGTTGTTCGACGCCATTCCTCGGTTGGAGGGAGGGCGCGAAAGGCTCGTTCCCATCCACGGTACCGTTCCAGACCCGAGGAATCTGTCCAATGGTTGTGCGTTCTCACCACGCTGTGATCGAGCCACCGATTTCTGCCGCAGCAACCTGCCCGTATTGAAACCTCAACCGGATGGCCGCTTCCTCTCCTGCTTCCATCCGGTGACCGGGATCAGCAAGTCTTCCTGCACTTCGGGCCAGCACGAAAGTGCCGCGGCATGACCGCTCTCCTGGAGGCCAGAGACCTCGTGCGGGTCTATGAGATTTCGAGGGGACTTTGGAAAAAGCCCACCCTCGTTCGCGCCGTCGATAGAGTGAGCCTCTCGCTTTCGGCAGGGGAAACTTTGGGAGTTGTAGGCGAAAGCGGCTCCGGAAAGTCGACGCTCGGCCGCATGCTCTTGGGCATCGATCCCGCTACCGAAGGTCAGGTAGTGTTCGACGGGCAGCCGATGCCGGCCATGGGCACGACGGAATGGCGCAGGCTCCGTGCCCAGATGCAGCTTGTGTTTCAGGACCCGCTGGCGGCCCTCGACCGTCGCTTGTCGATTGCAGAGCAGATCGGTGAGCCTTTGGTGATTCACGGGCTTGCCACGAAATCCGAGGTGAAGGAACGTGTGGCCGAGTTGATGTCCGCCGTCGGTCTCCGGAGCGACCAGGCGGGGCGTTACCCTCATGAGCTATCAGGCGGCCAGCGCCAGCGCGTGATCATCGCACGAGCCCTCGCAACCGAGCCACGGCTCCTGGTTTGTGACGAGCCCGTCTCCGCTCTCGACGTATCCATTCAGGCTCAGGTGGTGAATCTGCTCCGCGACCTGCAAGAGAAACATGGCATTGCCATGGTGTTCATCAGCCATGACCTGAAAGTCGTGCGGAACATCACTGATCGTGTCGCGGTGATGTATTTGGGCCGGATCGTTGAAGAGGCCTCGTCGGATGTGATCTTTACCCATCCGCAGCATCCCTATACACGGGCATTGGTTTCCTCAGTCCCGGTTCCCGGGCGGAAGCTGGAAGCCCGCATCATCCTGCAGGGCGAACCGCCCAACCCAGCCCGGCGGCCCGCAGGTTGCGCCTTTCATCCACGTTGCCCTGTGGTTTTGCCTTCCTGTCGGACCTCCGCGCCTAAACTGGGGGCAGTAGGCACCGGGCACATTGCGGCCTGCCATCTCATCGCTCAGTCCGATGCTCCCCTTGTGGCGTGAGCTACGTCTACAGATCGGGTCACATGCTCTCCTTTTTTCTCTCTCGAATGCTGCGCGCTGCCATTACCATACTGTTGGTGATGACTTTCGCTTTCTGCGTACTGCGTCTGTCCGGTGATCCTGCCCAGATTCTGCTTGGTCCTGATGCTCCTCAGGATGCCATTGAGGCCTTTCGCGAGCGCTGGGGGCTGAACGATCCCATCGTCGTGCAGTACTGGGCCTATCTGAAATCGCTCTGGTCACTCGATTTCGGGGTTTCGATGCGGGATAAGTCTCCGGCTCTGCAGCTGGTCCTGGAGCGTATCCCCACCACACTTCAGCTGACGATTCCGGCACTGATCCTGAAGGTCGGCATCGGTATTCCAGCCGGCGTCTATGCCGCTCTCCATAGGCAAAGCATTGCGGATCGCGGCGTGATCATGATGGCCGTTTTCGGCTTCACAATCCCTTCGTTCGTAGTCGGATTGTTGCTGGTACTGATCTTCTCGGTCACACTCGGATGGCTTCCCTCGGGCGGACAGGATACATGGATGCATGGCATTCTTCCAACCCTGACCATGAGCATCGGCGGCATCGGCATTCTCGCCCGTTTCTCGCGTTCGGCCATGATCGAGGTGCTTGGCCAACCTTATATCCGTACCGCATCGGCCAAAGGGATGAGCTGGCGGGATGTGGTTTGGAAACATGCGCTTCCCAACGCGTCGGTGCCGATCGTCACCATTGTGGGCTTCATGATCGGCTCCCTGATCGCCGGCGCGGTCGTGGTGGAGACAATATTTTCCTGGCCGGGAGTCGGGCGTCTGCTCGTCGTCTCTGTTTCCAACCGCGACCTTGCAGTCGTGCAGTGCCTTCTTCTGGTCATTGCTGGCACGATGGTTTTGGCAAATCTCGCCGTGGACATAATGTATGGCTGGCTGGACCCGCGCCTGCGCAGCAAATCGGCGGCACATTGAGAGTGGGTGGAATTATGACCGATCTTGCCGGAGACAATGTGGTCGACGCTGCGAGTCCAGGCCTGCTGCGACGTATCCGGAGCAGGATGCCGCTTCTCGTGATCTGCGGGGCTGGTTGGCTGGCTCTAATGATTTTTGCCGCGATCTCGACCGATCTGCTGCGGCCTTATCCTGTCACCAAGATGGATCTGTCAGCCCGCCTCGCTGTTCCGGGAACGCCTGGTCACTGGCTCGGAACTGATGAGCTTGGGCGAGATGTTCTTTCGCGCCTGATGGAATCAATCCGGGTCTCACTGGTTATCGCATTTGGGGCCACAGTGCTCTCGGCGGTGTTCGGAACTACCTTGGGTTTTCTCGCGGCCCGTTTTCGTGGGATCGTCGAGCACTTGGTCCTGACGTTGGCGGATTTTCAAGCCGCCTTGCCCTTCATGATCCTGTCTCTCTCAGTCCTGGCTTTCTTCGGATCGTCCATGACGCTCCTTGTCCTCCTGATGAGCTTTTACGGTTGGGAACGCTATGCTCGCATAGCGCGCGGTCTTGCCATCTCGGCTGGCGCACAAGGCTACGCCGCAGCCGTTGTCCAGCTGGGCGCAACCCCGGCCCGGGTTTACCTCAAGCACATCCTGCCGAATGTCGCCTCGACCATCATCGTTTCGATGACTCTAACCTTTCCGGAGATCATTCTGATGGAGAGCGGCCTCTCATTCCTGGGGCTGGGTGTCCAGCCCCCTGATACCTCCTTGGGTAATATGGTCGGCTTCGGCCGTGAGTATCTGACGCGAGCCCCTTGGGTCATGCTGGCGCCTGCCTTCGTCATCATGCTGACGACGCTCTCGATCTCCGTTGTCGGGGACTGGCTGCGTGACAGGCTCGATCCCACAGTGCGTTGAACTGTTCCGAAACGGCCACCGTCCCATAGAATGGAATTTTGAATCATGACGATGATTATCGGCCATCGCGGCGCACGAAACATATGGGCCGAAAACTCACTCTCTGGTTTCCGCAATGTGCTGGAGCTTGGCGTGAAAGCGGTGGAGATGGACCTGCATCTAAGCGAGGCCGGGGAGATTCTTGTCATTCATGACGCCACCCTGGACCGCACGACAGACAGCAGCGGCCCCGTGAGGTTTCTCAGCCCGGAGAAACGCAAAGCCGTGCGGCTGATAGGTCCGGCAGGATTGACCGGAGACACCGTTCCTTCCCTTGAAGAGGTGCTTGATATACTCGCCCCTGCTCACGGGGTCCTGTTGCACGTCGAGATTAAGCATGACGAGAACAAGCGTGCCTACCCAGGACTTGCGGAGAAGGCGGCCGACATGCTGCGTCGCTACAAAGTCGCGGATCGATGTTGGTTGACCTGCTTCGACTTGGCTGTCCTGGAAGCCTGTCAGCAGCAGGCGGCCGATATTAGGAGACTCGTATCTGTTAATGTGGACTGGGCTGAGAGGGCAGGAGGAATCGAGGCGTTCGTTTCTAGGGCAAAGCCCCTGGTTGATGTGATCGCCGTTCATCACGAACTGATGGAGGCCGAGTGGGAGCGCGTCATTGCCTTGTTTCCCATAGATAAATTGTGCGTTTGGACCATCAATGATGAAGAAGCGCTGCGATATTGGCTCAGCAAGGAACTTGGTTATCTGACTTCGGACAATCCTGATCTGGCCTTAAGGCTGCAAGCAGCGCGAACCTAAGGATCGGAACGCGACCTGGAGGCGGTCTCCCCTGCAGGATGCTCCCGCATTGTCAATGAAAGCCCAAGTGAATGCCAGGATTAGATCTGTTGATATTCGATTGCGATGGCGTGCTGATCGATAGTGAGCCGCTTGCCTCGCGCGTCCTTGCCGAAGCGATCCATCGCGTTTCGGGTGTAACAATCAATCCGCACGAGGTCTTGGTCGCGTTCACAGGCGCAAGTGCGGAAGACACGCAGCATATCATGCGGAATGACTATCGCATCAGCGATCCGGCTGCCGTCCTTGCCGATTATCAAACCCATCTATTCCCAGAGTTTCATCGCCAGCTGAGGGAAATGCCTGGTATCGCGCAGGTCTTAGAGTCGCTTGATATCCGAAAATGCGTTGCATCTAACAGTAAGTTGGAGCGGCTCGTCAACAGCTTGGGTATCCTGCCGATCTGGCGGCATTTCGCGCCGCATGTCTATAGCGCCGACATGGTGGCACGCGGCAAGCCTGCCCCGGATCTTCCGCTCTTGTGTCTGGAGCGTTGCGGCGTTGTTCCGGAACGCGCCTTGTTCGTCGATGACAGTCCCCATGGCATCGAGGCCGCTAGAGCAGCCGGCGTGCGCGCAGTAGGCTTCATTGATCTGAACGATCCGCGTCCCGGTCGCGAGGATATACTGCTTGCCGCAGGTGCCTCGAACATCGCCTACGGTGCAAGTGAATTGCACGACATCATCGTCGATATTCACTCGCGCGAACGGATTCAAACGCCGGTTCATGCATGATTGCGGCTGGAGATACTTAAAGGTTTGCAGTCGAGGCAGAGCGAGTGTGCCGCTGGGGACATCAGTGCTGCAGTTGGCTTAGGTGACAAATCCTGATCGTTCAACAGAAGCATGAAGCAGCGGTTGGGCCAAATGTTACGCTCGGGTCATGCGAACATTGAACTGCTGTCACATACATTCCTTATCGGAGCATTGTCCTTACCAACATTCCCGGCAGCAGAGAGCCTCGAAGGATGGCTACGCCAGCCCGCATCTCCGATCCTTCTGACAGCCCCTGTCCATTTCTGCGTAGCAACAGAAACTCGCATTGAATCCAAGACTATGACCAAGGCAGTCGCCTGTTCTTTCTCAAGAGGAGCTTTTCTCGATGATACAGCACGTTCTCGGCACCGGCATTTCGGCCAAGGCCGGCAGGCCGGATCTTAGCGAGCTTGCGAGGAACCTTGATCAAGCCCAGGCTTTTGGTGTGGATACGATCGAGCTGCCAATCTTCGACCTGGATCTTGTTGTCGGGGGGCGGATCCGCAGGGATCAGCTTGCCGCTCTGAAGGCGATCTGCGCAGGACGCGACGTGAGTTATACGGTTCATGGGCCGCTGGCCGTTAATTTCTTTGACGCGACGTTCCGTAATCAACGACATTTCGAGATTCTACAGGCGTCGCTTGAAATCGCCGCAGAGCTTGGTGCGGTTCACTACGTCATGCATTCCGGTTTGATCGGTGTGACGCAGCACGACGGGATCGAAGAGGCTTACGGTCGGCAGCGGGAATGGCTCGTCCGCGCCGGAGATCTCGCACGTCAGAACAATGTTGTTCTCTGCGTCGAGAATCTCTTTGGCGGTTATGAGGGCAAGGTCCACACGGCGACCCCGGCGCGACTCGCCCGCGAGCTTACGGCTGTCAACCACAGCCATGTGATGGCCACCCTGGATTTCAGCCATGCCTACCTGAATCTCTCCTTTACAGGGGGCGATCTTGTGGCCGAATGCGCAGCTCTGGCGCCATTCGCCAAGCATCTGCACATACATGACTCCTTTGGCCGTCAAGATGACATCTGGATGTTCACGCTCGGCGAGCGGGTCGCCTACGGCCACGGCGATCTTCATTTGCCGGTGGGTTGGGGTGACATTCCCTGGGATGGGCTGATGGAAGCCTGTGTTTTCCCGCAGGGAGTCATTTTCAATATCGAATTGCATGAACGATACTGGCATGTCGGCCAAGCCTGCGTCGATGCTACCAGGGCCTTGGCCAGAAAGGCGCGGACCAGCATAGCTGCGGTGGCCTGATAAGCTATTTCCTAGCCTTGGCTCGATGCACTGCGGCCAGAGTGCCGCGGTGCAGAACCATTGATCCCCCTTGAAACATCTCTCGTGCCGCTTGCGGGCTTATCGGGGGAGCGTAGGCCCTGGCCGAACTAGGAACTTGCTTCTAGCACCTCTCGGACGTAACGCGCAGTTCTGCTCATGCCGCGTGAGTGGATCCTTGTGAAGGGCAGAGGAACTTCTGCCTTTGGCCCAATTGGGACCTTCGTTGATTTGTTGCCGAAAGCTATTTGGATCGTGTGAGTTCTCACGTCCTCCGGCCAGCTTGCGAGAAGAACCTCGAACCGTTCTCGGTTGCCGGCAAACAGAGCTCGTGATGTCTCCTCGAAGCCGGGAAGGTTACCCGCTACAGCCGCCATGAAGCAGTAGGCCGCATTGCGGGCGGATCGTCCGTTCTCAGCATCCTTACGCATTGCTTCGCCCACAAGCCGTCGCAAGGTCCCTGACGCTCCTCCAGACTGCGCGTTCAGCCAATCCCGCTGACGTGGCAACAGCGTGACCTCCCGGGCTGTCACCCCAAGTTTGGAACGTCCCTGGCCGCGAGGTTCAGCAGACGCCTTATCCTCAGCAGCCCCGGATTGGTGCCGAGCGAGCACATCCTCGTCGCTGCCCCTCAGATCCAAGTCAATCTGCCGTCCTGTGGCATCCTCGAAGATGAGGACGGCCTGTGTTGGGCCGGTCTCATGGGTGCGCTTTACGGCAAAAGCAACGGTGGACAGCTCGCCTCGGGCGAGCAAGCTGAAGTGCCGGAAGGCGGTGTAAGTAGACAGGGGTGTATCGGCCATGACTGCGGCCGCAAGTTCACGAATGGAGCACTGAGGTTCACGCACAAGCCGTCAGGGGTATCGCCAATCGTCACGTGCCCCTTGAGTTGGCGCCCTGGCACGCGCTCAAGCAGCACCGAGTCGAAACCCTGACGGCTCGCCAGTGCACTGGCGGGCCACCCGTCTCCGCCTATCTCAGTGTGCGATGCTCCGACTCCAAAGTCCAACTGACCTCGACCTGGTCATCCGGCAGTGACATCGCGCCGCTTTCGCACGCCTCAGGCTCAACCTTGAACAAGTCCTCTATCGTTGCTCCACCCCAGGTATCGTTCACAAGAAGCGTGTGTGTCTTCGACAGCGACATGCTTCTGTCGGTCACGGATTGATAGAACCCGTTGATGGTCTCGGCACGACATGGTCCTGGGGCTTGTCGCCCCTCGAGGATCAGCAACTCGGCGGCGTGATCATGTGGACCCTTGGCGGAACCCTCTTCACCGCAATCGGGGTGCTGGCGTTCGGGACATGGCTCAGGTCGCTGCCGACGGAAGAGACCGCCATTCAATACCGAGGCCATGCGTGCGTCGACGGAGCCGGACGTGCGGCGTCTGCTAGATCAGGAAGGTGGGTTCCGTCCGGCGAGATCTCCGACCGCAATCTCGGTCCGAGGACCGCGTGCGCCCTGAACAGGGGCTTGAACTAGCTTGGTCAAGGGCGGGATCATGTACGCATCGCCTCTGCGGTAAGCACTGATCTGCCATCTGCATTAGAGCTACGAAGAGAGTTTCAGACCTAGAGGTACCGAAGAGGCTGACCTTTTCTCTGACTGATGCCGGAAAACCGGTAGGAAATTGATCATTGGGGCGCATTGATCTAGGAAACTCGCCTACGGGTTCACGAAAAGGGCGCCACGAAGCCGGATGAAGAGCCTACGGAAGCTACTGAAGGATCGTCGGTCCGGTGGCCTGCTGGCCGCCGCGATGATCTATTTCCTGGCGTTCCAGGGACTGGCCGGTGCCCTCGCCCAAGGATTAGCGGCAGGCTTCCTCCAGGATCCGAACCTCATTATCTGTTCCAGTTTGGCTGATCACGGCAGGAACAGCGATCCAACCGCGCCGGCCGAGGAAGGCGATCACCACGCATTCTGCGCGATCCTGTGTCAGGTTTCCTTTGTCCGAACCGCCGCGCTCCCCGGAACGCCGCCCACCATCCAGCGGGTAGAGCTGTTCCACGAACTCGAAGCCACTGGCGCTCCGCTGCCGCCCGCGAGGCGTTATGAACGGCCGCACGTCGCGGAAGCACGAGCCCCACCTCTGCGAAGCTGAGTAACAATTCGCTTCGTCCGCCGCTCCTCGCGAGCGGCAAGGTTTCGTGCTGCGTCCCTCGACGCTGACCTGAGCAACATCCATGTCCGATCAATCCGTGAGCTGGGGCCCCGACGTCGCGCGCCCGCAAAGCAGCTCGTCCAATCTCTACCGCGCCGTCTGGCGCTGGCACTTCTACGCAGGTCTCCTCGTGCTGCCTTTCCTCATCACGCTCGCAATCACGGGAGGCCTCTATCTGTTCAAGGATGAGATCGATGGCCTCGTCCATGCGGATCTCAAGCGAGTCGAGGTGCAGGATGCCTCGACCCGGGTTGCACCTTCCGTCATGGTTGCGGCGGCCCTTGCGGCCCAGCCCGGCACGGCCATCAAGTTCACCGACCCAACGACGCCGACCTCCTCCGCGGAGGTGACGATCAATACGGCATCCGGCGAGCGGCTGGCCGTCTACGTCAATCCCTACGGCGGCCAGGTATTGGGAACCCTGCCGGATCGCGGTACCGTCATGTGGACGATCCGCTACCTCCACAGCCTGAAGTACTTCGGGACCGTGACCCGCGCCCTCATTGAGATCGCGGCGGGATGGTCCGTTCTTCTTGTGGGAACCGGCATCTATCTCTGGTGGCCGCGGCGTCAAACGGGAGGCGTCGTGTCGGTTCGCGGGACACCAGGCAAGCGAGTGTTCTGGCGCGACACCCACGCGGTGACGGGCATCTTCGTGAGCTTCTTCATCGTGTTTCTGGCGATCACCGGCATGCCGTGGTCCAACGTCTGGGGCGGCAAGGTGAACGAGTGGGCCAATGGCCACAACTTCGGGTATCCGGCCGGTGTGCGCGTGGCGGTGCCGATGTCCGACGAACATCTGGGCCACGTCAGCCCCACAACTTGGTCGCTGGAACAGGCGCAGGTTCCGGAATCCGGCGGACACGTCCATGGTGCGGAGCCCATCGGGCTGGACAAGGCCATTGGCATCTTCGACGTGATGGGGCTGCATCGTGGATACACCGTCGCCATCCCGACCTCACCGAAGGGCGTCTACTCTGCCTCGGTCTATCCGGACGACCTGTCGCGGCAGCGCGTCGTGCATCTCGACCAGTACTCGGGCAAGCCACTCATTGACATGGGCTATGCGGATTATGGTCCGCTCGGGAGGTGGCTGGAGTTCGGCATCAACGTTCACATGGGGCAGCAGTTCGGGCTCGCGAACCAGATCGTTCTGCTCGCCGTCTGCATGGCGATCGTGGTGCTGGCGATCTCGGCCGGGGTCATGTGGTGGAAGCGCAGGCCGCCGGGATCGCTCGGCGTGCCCCCGGCTCCAACGGATCACCGTGTGTTCCGGGGAGTGATTGCCATCCTTGTCGTAGGAGGTATCGTGTTCCCCCTCGTCGGACTGTCCTTACTGATCATGCTGGCGCTCGATTGGACCTTGATGAGAGAGCGCACTCGTAAGACTTGACGCGGTTGAGCCGCCGTGAAGCCTCACGGCGGCTCACTGCGTAATGGATGACAACGAGAAACGCCGGCTTCTGGCACACCTGAGACACGAGCCCAATGGCAGCAATCCTTGCATAGGCAGACATTCCATACGGGCGGGGAGTCACACTACCTGACCCACATCGGACATCAGGCGTCATGAACCGATTGACGCGGCGAGGTCAGGCTAACGTTAGCCTGACTTCGATGGAGACGGCATTGCTCTATGGCTAGCCTGTCAGCTCACGAGCGCCTTCGTGATTTCCATCACGTTGCTGCGGATCATGTCGATGTAGGTGCCGGCTGGCCCGTTCGGCTTCGACAGGGCGTCGGAGTAGAGCCGTCCGCCGATCCGCGCTCCCGATTCCTTCGAGATGCGCTCGATCAGGCGCGGATCCGAGATATTTTCCAGGAACACCGCCGGGATGCGCTCGGTCATGATCTGGCGCACGATCCTCGCCACGTCTGCGGCGGAGGCCTCCGCATCGGTCGAGACGCCTTGCGGCGACAGGAACTCAAGCCCATAGGCCTTGGAGAAGTAACCAAAGGCATCATGGGTCGTGATGACCTTGCGCCGCTCCTGCGGGATCGATCCGACCGCCGCCTTTACCTCGGCATCGAGTGCGTCGAGCTCGGCAAGGTAGGCCTTGGCATTGGCCTCGTACGTTTCCTTGCCCGCGGGATCCGCCTTGACCAATCCGTCACGGATGTTGGTGACGTAGACCTTGACGTTCGTAACGTCTTGCCAGGCATGGGGATCGAACTCACCATGACTGTGCCCGGCATGATCATGACCGTGCTCCTCGCTCCGGAGTGGCCTCACACCCGTGCTGGCCGTTACGAGAGCGGCCTTGCTCCCCGACGACCTGAGCAGACGGTTCATCCAACCCTCGAAGCCGAGACCGTTCACCACGACGACCCGTGCATCGGCGACCTTCTTGGCATCGGCGGGCTTGGGCGAGAACACATGGGCGTCGCCGTCCGGGCCGACGAGAGCGCTGACTTCGATGCGGTCGCCGCCGACCTGGCTTGTGAGGTCGGCTAGGATCGAGAACGAGGCCACGACCTTCAGCTTCGGAGCCTGGGCCAGGGCAGGGGCTGAGAGCCACGAAAGCGCAATGGTTGCCGGGAACAAGGCGGCCATGGCGGTTCTGCGAGTGAGCATCGGGTATCCTTTCAGGGATGCTGCTGGGAAGGCGTAGGGTGTCAGGGGGAGCAGGCGGCGCAGAGCCCATTGAGATCAAGGCCTGTGCCTTCGAGCCTAAAGGCACGAGCCTCGCTCCATGCATGAAGGCTGCGGCTGATGCCGGGATCGTCGAGTTCCTCGACAGGGTCCCAGCCGCTGCAAATCGCGAAGGCCGCGAGCTCGCCGTGATGGTGCCTGGGACAGGTGACATAGGCGCTGAGCGTCTCGATGCGGTGGACCAGCCCATGCTCGACGAGACGGGCCAGGTTACGATAAGCCGTCGGCGGAGTGACCGCCATCAGCGGACGATTAGCCGATCCAAGGATCTCCCGGATGCCGCTCTGCACGGGTGACAGGGCGTCCGGCTGGCCCGACATTTCCGAATTCATGCGCTGGCCTCTTGACGTACATTATACGGATAGGCTTACGTACAGTATACTATACATAGCAAGCCAGCAACCCCGACACCGGAGTCTCCCGCTCATGTCCGATATGTCAGTCCCAGACCGCCGCCTGCCCGTGACCGTGCTTTCGGGCTTTCTCGGTGCCGGAAAGACCACCTTGCTCAATCACGTCCTGAACAATCGCGAAGGGCGCAAGGTCGCGGTGATCGTCAACGACATGAGCGAGGTCAACATCGATGCCGATCTGGTGCGTGACGGCGGCGCTAATCTTTCCCGCACGGACGAGCGGCTGGTGGAGATGACCAACGGCTGCATCTGCTGCACCCTTCGCGACGATCTCCTGGCGGAGGTGCGACGCCTGAGTGAGGAAGGGCGCTTCGATTACCTGCTGATCGAGGGAACGGGCATCGCCGAGCCCTTGCCGGTGGCGAGCACGTTCTCGTTCCGGGACGAGAACGGAAACTGCCTCTCGGATGTGGCGCGGCTCGACACCATGGTGACCGTGGTCGATGCCGCGCATCTCCTGAAGGATTACGGCTCGAACGACTTTCTGCGCGACCGCGGCGCGACAGCGGGCGAGGGCGATGAACGGACTCTCGTCGGCCTGCTCGTGGAGCAAATCGAGTTCGCCGATGTGGTCGTGCTCAACAAGGTGTCGGAGGTATCATCTGATATGCTGTCATTGGTGCGCAAGGTCGTGGTGGCGCTCAACCCCGATGCACGCCTGATCGAGACCGATTTCGGCAAGGTGGCGCTCTCCGGTATCCTTGATACCGGGCTGTTCGACGAGGAGAAGGCCCAGCGGCATCCACTCTGGTACAAGGAGCTTTATGGCCATGCCGAGCATGCGCCGGAGACGGAGGAGTATGGCATTCAGAGCTTCGTCTATCGGGCCAGACGACCGTTCCATCCCAACAAGTTCAAAGCCTTCATCAACCGAACCTGGCCGGGACTGATCCGCGCGAAGGGGCACTTCTGGCTCGCCACTCGGCCGAAGTGGGTGGGTGAATTCTCGCTCGCGGGCGCCATCGCACGGGTGACGGCGATGGGCTATTGGTGGAGTGCGATCCCGAAGCAGCACTGGCCCGATCACCCCGAATGGAGGGGCATGATGAAGCGGCACTGGAGCCCGGTCTGGGGCGATCGTCGCCAGGAACTCGTCTTCATCGGCACCGGCATGGACGAGGCCGCCATCCGTGCGGCACTCGATGAGTGCCTGACCGGATCACTGACCGCCACGCGCTTCGATCCCAATGCCTATCGCCACCTGCGCGATCCCTTTCCGTTCTGGGGCCGCGCCGATGCAGCCTGAACACGCCGCGCTTCCCGAACGAATGGGGCCGTACCGACGCGGATGGGAAGAGGCTGACACGCAGGCCCTCCGCTCAGGTCCGATCGGCCTCATGCCCCGCGTCCTGGAGCTGGTGGTGACGACCGAGATCGATATGATGCCTGTCGATCGTCTGCCACGCCTGCGGCTCGATGGTGATCCGACAGGACTGCGGCTACAGGTGCAGAACTACTTGGCGCCGGATCGGGCCGGGCTGGATGAGGCAGTAGCTCGTCAACGGCTTGAGCTTTATTGCGCTGATGTTCGAGCGGGTGTCGGGTAACCGACACCTGTCCCTTCGCCTCGACGTGATCGAGGACGACGCCTGCCTCGGGTTCCATACGGACAACGTGTGCTTCCGGCTCGTGAGCACCTGCCTCGGCCCGGGCACCGAATGGCTGGATCCCCCATATTACATGGCGCAGCCCCAGGAGTTCGTATCGATCCGGAGCAGATCCGGCGGATGGAACGCGGTTGGGTGGCGCTCATGCTTGGGGGACGCGAAGCGGATGCGGATCGCCCTGATGTCCGGCATCGCTCCCCGCCGATCGAGGGGATGGACGTCGTGCGGCTCTTCCTCGCGATCACCGAGTCCTTGCGTCAACCGTGATCACATCCGTCGGAACGGGTTAGGTCTTCATCGTCCCGCCACCGCAAAGGAGCAGGCACGAGTTGCCAGCTGAGTCGGGACTGGACAGCGCCTGGATCCGAGGCTATTGCGTATAGTATATTATACGCCATGCCGCCCAAGGGAGCACCTCGCCATGCTGCGCACCGTTTCAGCCCTCACCCTCGGCCTCATGCTGGGCATTGGCCATGCCCACGCCGCCGCGGGCGACGATGTCCTCGACATCGTGGCTCCCTTTGAAATCAACGGCACGGACCCGTCGACGGCAGGCGATCTCTTCCTGAAGATGGGCGTGGCCGAGACGCTCGTCGGAGCGGACGAGGCCGGCAAACCCATCCCGGCGCTGGCCGCGTCCTGGGAACTCTCCGACGACGGCAAGGTCTGGCGTTTCAAGCTGCGTTCGAACGCAATCTTCCATGACGGCACGCCCCTGACGGCCGAGGCCGTCGTCGCTGCACTGACCGTCGCGAGGGGGAAGCCCGGCATTCTCAACAAAGCCCCGATCGAAACCATCGCGGCGGACGGCAATGACGTCGTCATCCGCCTCTCCGAGCCCTTCGCTCCGCTGCTCGCTTTTCTCGCCCAGAATACCACGGCGATCCTGGCGCTCGCAGCCTACGACGACAAGGGAAGGGTCACGCAGGTCATCGGGACCGGACCCTTCAGGATCAGCCTGCTGCAAGCGCCGCAGAAGATGACGGTCGAGCGCTTCGACGGGTACTGGGGCGAGAAGCCTTCCATTCGCGCCGCCAGCTACCTGGCGGTCGGCCGCGGCGAGACCCGGGCCCTGATGGCCGAGAGCGGCGACGCCGACTACGTGTTCAACCTCGACCCGGCCAGCCGCACGCGCCTGAGCCGCAGCTCAAAGGTCAGCGTGCTCTCCGTATCGATTCCGCGCAGCATCCTGCTGAAGGTCAATGCGGGCGATCCGCTTCTGAAGGACGCGCGCGCCCGGCAGGCCCTGAGTCTTGCCGTCGATCGTGAGGGCATCGCGGCCGCCATCCTGCGCTACCCGGCGGCCGCCAACCAGCTCTTCCCGCCGAGCGTCGCGAGCTGGCACAATGCGAACGTCCCGCCGCTGACCTACGATCCCGCGAAGGCCAAGGCGCTGCTGGCCGATCTCGGCTGGAAACCCGGATCAGATGGGGTATTGGCGAAGGATGGCCAGCGCTTCGCCCTGACCCTCGTGACCTATCCCGATCGACCTGAGCTTCCGCTCGTAGCTGCCGTCCTCCAGGAACAGCTCAAGGAGGTGGGGGTCGCGATCACCATCAACTCCACCAATTCGAGCGAGATCCCGGCCAAGCATCAGGACGGGACGCTGCAAATGGGTCTGGCCGCGCGCAACTTCGCACTCGTCCCCGATCCCATCGGCACGATGTTGCAGGACTACCCGCCCCAAGGTGGCGACTGGGGTTCGATGAACTGGTCGAATGCTGAGTTCGACCAGGCGATCAAGGATCTCTCCAATATCTCGGACACGGCTCAAGGTCAGCCCCTGCGCGACAAGGCGGTCTCAATCCTGCAAAGCGAACTGCCGGTGATCCCCATCGCCTGGTACCAGCAGACGGCTGCCGTCTCGAAGAAGCTGGAGAACGTGCGCCTTGATCCCTTCGAGCGCAACTTCGGCATCGCCAGCATGAGGTGGGCGCAATGACAAGGACTCTCGGCTATCGTCTCTTCCAGGCGCTCCTTGTCGCGCTGACGGTGGGCGTGCTGACCTTCATCATGGTCCGCGCGCTGCCCGGCGACATGGCTTACCGCATCGCAGCCGGCCGCTACGGCTACGACATGGTCAACACCGATGCAGCCAACGCGGTGCGCACCGAGCTCGGGCTGGACAGGGGTGGCGCGGCTGCTCTCGGCCAATGGTTCTGGGACCTGGTCCGCTTCGATCTCGGTGTGTCTGTCGTGTCGGGTGAGCCCGTCATCGATGAGGTGCGCCACCAGCTCGGTCACACGGTGGAGCTCGCGCTCGCGGCAGTGCTAATGTCGCTCCTGATCGGGCCGCCCCTCGGCATCCTGGCCGGCCTCCGCCCGGGCGGGGCGATTGACCGCGGACTGCTCCTGGTGTCGAGCACGTTGCGCGCGCTGCCGCACTTCGTCGTCGGTCTCCTGCTCATCATCGTTCTCGCGACCGGAATGGGCATCCTTCCGGCGGCCGGACACGGCGAGCCGCAGAACCTGATCCTGCCGGCCCTGACGCTGGCGCTCGGGCTCGCCGCCGTCTCGAGCCGCGTGGCCCGGGATGCGATGGCAGGCGTTGTCAGCTCGCCCTACTACGCTTTCGGACGCACCAAGGGTTTGTCAGAGGCCCAGGTGTTTCTCCGCCATGGCCTGCGCAACGTGAGCGTGCCGATCGTGACCTATCTCGGCGTGCAGTTCATCTACCTCATCGAGGGCGTCGTCGTCGTGGAAACCCTCTTTGCCTGGCCCGGCATCGGCCATGCGCTCGTCCACGCGATCTTCGCCCGTGACGTGCCTGTGATCCAGGGCACAGCCCTCGTGATGGGTCTGATGTTCGTGCTGCTCAATGCACTCGTGGACTTGGCCTGCTACCTGATCGATCCCCGGAGGCAGACGGCATGACGACGATTGCAGTGAACTCCTCCAGTTCCGTGTTGGAGCAGAAGCGCATCTCTGTGGGCCGATTCATCGGCTTCACGATCCTGGCCTTTATCGTCCTGTTCGCGTTCCTGACACCGCTCGTCTGGCCAGTGGATCCGACGAAACAGAGCCTGCGCAATGTGCTGGCGGGTCCGAGCTGGAGCGAGCCCCTCGGCTACGACCATCTCGGACGCTCGATGCTGGCCCGCCTCGCGGCGGCCCTGCGGCTGTCACTGGGACTGGCGTTCCTCAGCGTGCTGACGGCTGCGGTTCCCGGCGTCCTGCTCGGCATCCTCGCGGCCTGGAAGGGCGGGATCGTCGACCGAGCGCTGTCAATCCTCGGTGACGTGTCCCTGGCCCTCCCGGGTCTGCTGCTCGTGCTGATGCTGACCGCCATCGCGCCGGACTCGCCCTGGGCTCTGTATGTCGGCATTTCCCTGGTGCTCTGGATCGAGTACTTCCGGCTGACACGAGCCACCACGCGCACGCTCATCACTTCACCGGCCGTGCAAGCCTCACGACTTCTCGGCTTCGGGCCCGCCTACATCGTCCGCCGGCATCTCTGGCCCGAGATCTCCCCCATGATCCTGACGGTCGGCGCCTTCGGGGCCGCCACGGCCATCATGGCCATCGCGGCGCTGGGCTTCGTCAGCGTCGGCGTGCGCCCGCCCACACCGGAACTCGGCCTGATGATGACCGAGCTGCTGCCCTACTACGAGGAGGCGCCTCACGCCCTGCTGCAACCGATCGTCGTCGTGTTCCTCCTCGTCCTCAGCCTCAACCTCATCGCCGGAAGGAAAGCACGATGACCGCATTGCTAGTCGCCGACGGCGTCTGCGTCTTTGCCAGGGAGCGGATCGTCGAGCCGGCCTCCCTGTCGCTTCATCCCGGCCGCCCGTTCACGATCCTGGGCGAGACCGGCTCGGGCAAGAGCCTTCTAGCGCAGGCCATCATGGGCACGTTGCCGACTGGTCTTCGCGCCGAGGGCAGCGTCACCATTGCAGGTCAGCGACTGTCACTTGCCTCAGGGCAGGCACACCGTTCCCTGTGGGGCCGCGTGATCTCCGTACTGCCGCAGGAGCCGTGGCTGGCGCTCGATCCCACCATGCGGGCCCGCGAGCAGGTGGCCGAAGGCTATGGCTTCGTGCAGGGACTGAGCGAAGCGGACGCAACCCGTAGGGCGCAGGACGATCTGGCCAACCTTGGTCTTGCCCGAGCCGGGGGCATGCTGCCCTCGCAGCTCTCCGGCGGCATGGCCCAGCGTGTGGCTTTCGCCGCGGCACGGGCAGGCGGGGCGCGGATCGTCATTGCCGACGAGCCGACCAAGGGCCTGGACGTAGCCCGGCGCGACGATGTCATCGCGCTCCTCATGCGTGAGGTGGCGGAGGGAGGCGGCCTCCTGACCATCACGCACGATCTCGAACTGGCACGGCGCATGGGCGGCGACCTCGCGGTGATGCTCAATGGCGTCATCATCGAGCAGGGAGCGGCCGAGACGGTGCTCGGCAATCCGCAGCATGCCTACACCCGGCGACTGATCGAGGCGGATCCTGCTCACTGGCCGGACGGACAGCCGCGGCCGGCAACAGGGAAGCCAGTCCTGACAGCAGAGGGACTCGGCAAGGCTCGTGGCGGACAGCGGCTGTTCAGCGGGCAGAACCTCGCCGTCCACCCGGGTGAGATCATCGGGGTCACAGGCCCGAGCGGCTGCGGCAAGAGCACGTTCGGCGACATCCTGCTCGGGCTGCTTCCGCCGGACGAGGGCAAGGTCCAGCGCGCTGAAGGACAGCCTGCGATCAAGCTCCAGAAACTCTATCAGGATCCGCCGTCGGCCTTCCCGCAGCGGATCACCTTGCGTCGCGCCATCCTTGATCTCGTCAAGCGGCATCAATTGGATGCCGCGCGGATCGAACCTCTCCTGGAACGGCTGCGGCTGGCACCCGAGCTTCTCGACCGACTGCCGACCGAGGTCTCGGGCGGCGAGTTGCAGCGGTTCGCGCTTCTACGTGTCCTTCTGCTTGATCCGGTCTTCCTCTTCGCCGACGAGCCAACCTCGCGACTCGATCTCATCACCCAGCAGGAAACGATTGAGCTCCTCGTCGAGCTGGCGCGGGAGCGTAACTGCGCCGTCCTGATCGTCAGCCATGACACGGAACTGATTCGGAAGGTCAGTGACAGGCAGATCCGATTCGGAGCCGATAGGCCGGAGAGCCCGTCCGGGGACCAACGTATGCCGGAGGACGCCCTGGCATAGACGGGGACACCCTTCCTTCGGGAGTCCGGGATACCGATGAGGGAGAAGGCAACGTCAATTCTGCCGGCAGACGACGATGATCTGACCACCCGGGGCGCTCCTTAGCGGTGGCGGAGCATCGAATTGGCCCCGCAGGGCCGCCGCGATGTCATTGGCTAGGCGTTCGATGTCCTCGGATCGACTCCCGGCCGGATGACTGAGCGGTGCCCTGCAAGATTCGGGGCCCATTCAGCATTGCGGCGTCGGCAGGCGTAGCGATTGTCAGCCCGGCGTGGAGGCCCGAAAGCCATCCGGTGCGGTCGAGCCCTCGCTCAGGCACGTGCGCGCTCCCCTAGGATCGTGCTGGGCAATCGACAGGAACGGTCCCGTTTGCCGCTTTCAGGGTTCACTCCGGCACCTGCAAAGGGTTTTCGTTGTCAGAAAGCCGTTCGGCCGGGGTAAGGCTCGGGAAGGGACAACGAATGTCGCCATTTTGGCACTTCTCGGACTTGAGGGTTTAGTCGGCTTTCCCGGCTTGTCCGTCCCGCGCTTCGAGGCTCATTTTTCGCCGCGCGTTGAAGTGGGCTGGCGACTGGCTTTTGACCACTGGGCAAGGGCTACGCGACTGAAGCTGCCCAGCGTGCACTGGGTTATGCTTTCGACTTCCTGAAGTTTGGGGAGGCTGTATCCTTCACTGCGCGGGGCAATCATCGCTCGCAGGCTGTCATGGAGCGGCTGGGTATGACATAGGATCCATCGGATGATTTCGAGCTTCCTATGGTGCCGCAGGATCATCCTGTGCGATCCCGTGTCTTTTATCGGAACAGCCCTCAGCGATGAGGGGATTAGGGTAGGCATGATTCTCCGAGAATGTTGCTCTCCGTCGTTGGCAGGTATCCGTTTCGCGCTCACAGGTTGCCTGCCTCTTTGCCCCCATCTCCCAAAACCTGTCTCCAGCCCCAATGCAACAGCGAAGGATCATCACTATCGACACCGTGGGTCAGCAGGATATCGTGGATCTCGCCGAGGCGGCTAAGCGTTTCCGGCCCACGCTTGAGGCCGATGATGACCATAAGGATCTCGATCATCAGCAATTGAACGACATAGGCGTCACTTCCGACGCGCATGGTCGCATCGTTGGGAACGTCCACGCCAAGCACGATATCTGCCATCGCAGCGAGAGGAGTGTTCGTCTGGGTCAGGGCGATAACCGCCGATCCCCGCTCTTTGGCGACAGCAACAGACTCCAGGAGGGTAGGCATGCGGCCAACGAAGGAAATGGCGAACAGCACATCCTCCTCTGACTGCATGGCGCCCGCGACAAGCTGAAGATGAGCGTCGGAGAACGCGTTCGCTGTGATGCCGAGGCGGAACAGACGCGCCTGCATGTCAAGGGCAAGGAAGTTCGAGGTTGCTCCAGTTCCGAAACAATCGACTCTGCGTGCGCGATGTATGGCTTCCGCTGCCCGCTCCACATCAGCCAGGACAATCTGATGCTGCCAATCGGCAAGCACCGAAGTGACGCTGCCAACGACATTGCGGACGACATCCGCGGTGCTGTCGCCCGGAGTTACACTGCGATGCAGGTAGGGAGCACCGACCGCTAGAGCGCCCGCCAGCCTCAGCTTCAGATCGCGCAACCCGTCGCAACCGACCGTGCGGGCGAACCGTACGATGGTGGGTGCACTGACGCCCGCCTTTGCGGCGAGTTCCTCCACGTTGGCCTGCATGGCCCAGTGTGGGTTCTCCAGGATCATCGCAGCGATGCGGCGCTGGCCGTCCGACATGGCGTCGATGTTGGTACTGATCGACCGCAGGATGTCCGAGCCAGCGTCGGGCGACACGTTGGGAATGGGATCGACGTCAATCATGCCGCAGCAGGCCTTTCGCCATGTGCCATGTCGTAGTGGCAGGCGAACTGATGATCCTCCCCTGCCGAGCGCAATTGCGGGATGCTGCGTGCGCATTCCTCCGTTGCCATCGGGCACCGGGTGCGGAACACGCAGCCTGACGGAGGGGCCATGGGAGAAGGAATGTCGCCCGTGAGCATCCGACGAATCTTCGGTGCGTCGGGATCGGCTTTCGGCGAGGCTGCGAGAAGGGCTCGCGTATAGGGATGGCGCGGTCGCGACACAACGTCGTCCGTCGACCCGATCTCCATAATGCGGCCCAGATAGAGCACCGCGATGCGGTCGCACATGAGTTCAACGACATCTAGGTCATGCGAAATGAACAACATCGTCAAGCCGAAGCGTTGCCGGAGATCCTGCATCAGGTTGAGCACCTGGGCCTGAACGGACACGTCCAGCGCGGAAACCGGCTCGTCCGCGATGATTAACTTTGGCTCAACCGCAAGGGCCCGGGCTATTCCGATACGCTGACGCTGACCGCCGGAAAACTCATGCGGGAAACGCGTCATATGTGTGGCTGGCAGGCCGACGGTCTCCAGGAGCTCTCCGATCCGTTCGGTACGCCGGGCCCCGCCGGCGAGGCGATGGGCATCGAGTGCTTCGCCGATGATGTCACGCACACGTAGGCGGGGATTCAGGCTCGCATAAGGATCCTGGAAAACCATCTGCGCATTGCGGCGGAGTGCTTTAAGCTGCCGTTCGGGGCGCTTCGAGATATCCTCGCCCGCAAATCGGATCGTGCCGGAGGTCGGATCGATGAGCCGCAGGACAAGGCGCCCGATTGTGCTCTTACCCGATCCGGACTCGCCGACCAGTCCCAGTACCTCGCCCGGGGCAACATGGAAACCGACATCCTCGACCGCGCGAACGAGATGCGGCGTCCGACCGAAATGTTTCGTCAGGCCTTCGACGACCAGAAGCGGCGAAGCACTCATGCGAGGATCTCCCTCCATCTCAGGCAGCGCACGCTGCGATCCATTTCGGTTTCCAGCAGGACCGATCCTGCCTGGCAGCTGTCGGTTGCTTGGCCGCAGCGCGGTGCGAAGGCGCAACCGTTGCCAACCTTGCCGATCGACCCGGGAATCGACTGCACCACGCGGCGCCCATCCTCTCCGCGTCGGGCGCGGGCCGGCAGGCAGTTCAGCAGTGCACTTGTATAGGGGTGCCGTGGTGTGCGGAAGAGCTCTCCAACTGAACCGGTCTCAACCACTTGCCCGGCATACATGACCGTTACCCGGTCCGCGATTTCAGCAACGACCCCGAGATTGTGCGTGATGAACAGCACGCCCATCCCAATCTCCCGCTGCAGCCGTTGGATAAGCACGAGAATCTGGGCCTGAATGGTGACGTCGAGGGCTGTCGTCGGCTCGTCTGCGATGAGCAGAGAGGGATTGCAGGACATGGCCAGCGCGATCATCACTCTCTGGCGCATGCCTCCCGACATTTGATGCGGGTACTCGTGGACGCGTCGCCGCGCGTTCGGGATCTCCACAAGGTCAAGCATCTCCGCGGCCCGCTTGAGAGCGGACGCATGTCCAAGCCCCATGTGCAGGCGAACGGATTCGGCAATCTGCTCGCCCACAGTCAGAACCGGGTTAAGGCTCGTCATCGGCTCCTGAAAGACCATCGCGATCTCCGCGCCACGCAGCCTGCGTAGATCGGGCAATGGCAGTGTCGCGAGATCGACAGTCTGTCCAGACCGCTGACGGAACAGAATCTTCCCTCCCGAGACACGTCCTGCCGGGCGAGGGAGAAGTCCCATTGTGGCAAGGCTCGTCACGGATTTTCCGGAGCCGGATTCTCCGACGAGAGCAACCGTCTCTCCCGGCGAGACGGAGAGCGTCACTCCACGAACCGGTGTGACCTCCCCGTCTTCGGTGCGAAAGCGGACTTCGAGATCCTGGATCGAGAGAAGAGAAGGCGTATCCATGTTCATAGCGCCTTCCGCAATTTGGGATCGAGCATATCGCGCAACCCGTCTCCGACGACCTGCAGAGAAAGGGCCGCTAACACGATGGCGAGTCCGGGGAAGAGCACCACCCAGAAAGCCTGGTCTGCATATTGCTGACCGGAGGCGATCATGGTCCCCCAGGTCGGCAGTTCCGGTGGCACGCCTGCGCCCAGGAAGGATAGGCCGGCTTCGGCCAGGACGGCATAGGCAAAAATGAACGTCGCTTGCACTAGAACGGGCGAAGCGACATTCAGGAGGATATGCACGGACAGGATACGGCGTGTCGAAACACCCAAGGCGCGGGCTGCCTCGACGAACGGCAGTTCGCGGATCACCAAGGTCGATGCGCGCACCACCCGGATCACCCGCGGCGTGTAGACGATGGAGAGAGCCAGCACGACGTTGAAGGCAGAGGCTCCAAGGACTGCTACCAGGAAGATCGCCAGCAGAATGTCGGGCAGCGCCATCAATGCGTCAACGACCCGCATGATGATACCGTCAAGCGACCGGAAGTAACCGGCCATGAGCCCGAACAGCGTGCCGACCGTCATCGACACGAGCACTACGGCAAGCCCGATGCCGAGCGACGCGCGGGCACCGTAGACGATGCGAGAGAGAATATCCCGGCCGAACTCGTCGGTTCCGAGCCAGTTCAGCTCACTAGGCGGTTTGAGGCGGCGAACGACCCTAATCGTCGTCGGCTCGTGTGGTGCGATCCACGGGGCGAGGAGCGCCATCAGCATAATGGCGCACAAAACGACGAAAGCGACGAGGACGAGCTTGCGCCGGAACATGCGGCGTAAGAACAGAAGAAGAGAAGACTGCTCCATGATCAGTACCGCACGCGAGGATCAACGAAGGTGTAGATGATATCGATCAATAGATTGATCAGCACATAGATTCCGGCGACGACAATGAGAGCCCCCTGGATGACAGGGTAGTCGCGCCGCAGCACCGCCGAGACTACTAGGTTTCCGATGCCTGGGAGCCCAAACACGGTTTCTGTGACAATGGCGCCACCGACCAGCAGGGCCGCCGTGAGACCCACCACAGTGATGATCGGCACCAGTGCGTTGCCGAAGGCGTGGCGCAGAACCACGCGTACTTCGGACAGACCTTTCGAGCGGGCGGTGCGGACATAGTCCTCGCTCAGCACGTCGAGCATGCTGGCTCGTGTGAAGCGGACAATTAGGGCCGAGTTGACGATTCCAAGGACTGTAGCTGGCAGTGCGAGGTGAAGGACACGCTCCATGAACGGTGCGCCCGGCTCACCATAGCCAGCGACGGGAAACCAGCCGAGCCGGACGGCGAAAAGCTGAATGAAGATGAGGCCAAGCCAGAAGCTCGGGATATTCGCCGCCAGCATAGCGAGACCGCTGACGATCTGGTCCACTAGACGCCCCCGCCACACGGCCGAGGCAATACCAGCCGGGATGCCAACCAGGGCTGCGACGGAGACGGAGAAGAGTGCCAGGAAGAACGTGGGCTCTGCACGCTCTGCGATAGCCTGGATGACGGGGCGCTGCAGGAAGATCGACTGACCGAGATTACCAGTCGCGATCTCCTTGAGCCACAGAATGAACTGCACGAGGATAGGTTTGTCGAGCCCGTAGACCTGTCGCAGCCGCGCAATGTCTTCTGCGGTTGCCTGATCACCCAACATAAGTGCCGCTGGGTCTCCCGGAGCGAGCCGGGTGAGGAAGAAGACCATCGTCGCCACCAGGAACATGACGATGACGAGGCTGCCAAGACGACGGCCGAGCTTGAGCCACATTGCTTTCTGCTCCGGGAAAGGGGACAGAGACGATCAATCCGTCTCTGTCGCTGTTCTTTTGGGAAAAGAGTTCGCCTACTTGGCGATTTCGACGTTCCAGAAGGCCGGCCACGGCATTGGCGTGTAGCCCTTCATCCTGGCTGATACGCCGCTCAGCGATGCGAAGTTGCCGATACGGATGTAGGGGACCTCATCGTAGACGACCTCCTGAACCTTGCCCCAGAGAGCACCGCGCTTCGCAGCATCCGGCTCGCTGTTGAAGGCTGCGATCGCGGAATCCTTCGCAGGGGTCTTCCACCAGCCTGGAGCGCCGTCCCCGAGCTGCGGCGGTGAAAGCATCGGTTCGGGCAGGAAGGCCGAGTGGGTAATATAGACGTCCCACAGGGCCGGATCACCGCGGCGCTGGATCAGGGTTGCCCAATCGACCACGTCGAGCGTGACATTGAAGCCGGCCGCCTTCAGTTGCTCGGCCATCACGAGTGCCATGCGGTTATGGAAGTCATACTGCTTGGAATTGAGGATGCGGATGGGAGCGCCGTCGTATTTGGCCTCCGCCAGAAGCTTCTTGGCACCTTCGGCATCGCCCTTGTTGTATTTGTCCGTACCCGCGGTGGAGTAAAAAGGGGATCCCTTCGGGAAATGCTCACCGGCGACCTGGTAGAATTTCGGATCGCCGAATCCTACGAGCAGAAGCTCCTCGGCATTCAAAGCCATCTGAAACGCCTGACGGATCTTCGCATCCGCCATCGGACCCTGTTTCGTGTTCACCGGAACGTAGGGGAAGCCATAGGGCATGGTCACCACGGCGGCCACGCCGGAGGCCGAAGACACCTTCTTGTTGCTCTCGACGGGAAGCTGGTCGGCGAACTGATACTGACCTGCGACGACGCCTTCGACGCGAGTGTTGGCGTTCGGGACGGGAATGAAGCGTAACTCGTCGATTTTCGCTTCACGCTTGCCTGCATAGCCGCTCGCGGGCTCACTGCGGGAGGCGTAGGCGTCGTTCTTCACCAGGACGACGTACTGGTCCGGCTTGCGCTCGCGGAACTTATAGGGGCCGGTGCCGATGAACTCGACGAGGGGATTGGCGATGGACTCCTTTGCCATGATGGCGGCGAAGCCCGACGGAAGCGCGAGGTGCGCCAGCAGCGCCGGCTGGACTTCCGTGAGAGCGATCTCGACCGTCAATGGCCCTTTCGCGGAGATGGAGGCAATGCTCTTGGCGAGGCCCTTGCCGCGCGGCGTCATCTCGACCCATCGTTTGAGAGAGGCGACGACGTCCTCAGCGTCTAGATCGCGTCCATTGTGGAGTTTCACACCCTTGCGGATCTCGACGGTGTAGGTTTTGCCGTCTGCGGAGATCTTCGGCATCTCGGCTGCCAGCATGGGCTGGATGGCCCACTGGGCATCGAAGGTAAACAGCGGTTCGTAGACATGCTGCATGATGAGGCCGACGAGATCGGCCGTGGATGCCATTGGGTCCAGAGATTGCGGCTCGCCGACCATGGCGAGATTGGCGCTGGTCGTGGCCTGCGCCCAGGCGAGGTTTGGTGCGAACAATACGGCTGCAGCCATTCCGGTTGCAGCGAGCCCGAGTCCACGCCTCGTGAGCGCGCCCGTGCGATCCCGACGATCTTTCATGCAGTCCTCCATCGATCCGCCCAGTGTGTTCCCTTGTGCTTCGGATGGGCGTGATGAAAATTTATTAAGTCGGCTCGTCGGCTGTCAATTGCCTTGACCAGACAAATCGCCGATTTTAGGGATAACTAGCGGCAGGAAGTGATCCTGGTTTCGTCAATGTGACCGGTGTATGTAATTTATTTTCATAGTTGGGCCGTGCCAGAAGAAGGATCGTGCGATGAGTTTTGATCTCGTTTTGCGGGGTGGGCGCGTAATCGATCCATCTCAATCAGTCGATCGGGTGACCGACATCGCCTTTTCTGGCGGGAAGGTCGTGGCGATGGGCGATCATCTGTCCGAAAGCGCTCGCGCGGTCCATGATGTAAGCGGCAAGATCGTCACGCCGGGACTGATCGACCTCCATACCCATGTGTATTGGGGCGGCACCTCGTTGGGCGTCGATCCCCTGATCCTCGCCCGCGGCGGGTGCACGACCATGGTCGATACGGGGAGCGCCGGTCCTGGCAATTACTCGGGATTCCTCGAGCATGTGATCAAGCCGTCGCCGGTGCGGATCATTGCCTATCTCAACGTATCCTTTGCGGGGATCTACGGCTTCTCCAAGCGTGTCATGGTGGGGGAGAGTGGGGATTTGCGCCTCATGGCGCCTATCGACGCTGCTGAAGTCGCCGAAGCCAACCGGGACACGCTCGCCGGGATCAAGGTTCGCGTTGGATTCCATGCCTCGGGAAATTCGGGAACGGTCCCGCTGGATATCGGCCGCCAGGTCGCGGACCAGGTGAACATGCCCATGATGGTGCATATCGATCATCCGCCGCCGACTTTGCCGGAGGTGCTCGCGCGTCTGCGTGAAGGCGATGTTCTCACCCATTGCTTCCGGCCGTTTCCGAACACGCCTGCAACCTCGGACGGCAAGGTGCATCCGGCCGTGCTCGATGCTCGCCAGCGCGGTGTCATCTTCGATATCGGGCACGGCATGGGGTCGTTCTCGTTCCGAACGGCGCGTGTCATGCTGGACAACGGCTTCATGCCGGACTGCATCTCCAGCGACGTGCATGCTCTCTGCATCGATGGGCCGGCTTTCGACCTGCTGACGACGCTTTCGAAATTCCTCTGCCTGGGCATGCCCCTGGCCGAGGTGATCAAGGCGGCGACTGAAAATCCCGCGAAGGCTCTCAAGCGTCCGGAACTCGGTACCTTCAGGCCTGGCAGTGTCGGTGACGCCTCGATCCTGGAGCTTCAGGACGGGGCCTTCGATTATGAGGATTCGACGGGCGAACACCTGTCTGGAACGATGCGCCTCGCCGCACGAGGCGTCGTCATCAACGGCCAAATGTGGCATCAAGCCTGAGAGGAAACAGCTCATGACGCCTGAAGAGAGATTGGCCTCCCTCGGCCTGGTGCTGCCGGAGGCTCCGGTGCCGGTAGCCAATTATGTGCCGTACCGGCGAGTCGGCAATCTGCTCTACCTGTCGGGGCAGGGGCCGAAGCGTGCTGACGGTACGTACCGGCCGGGCCGGCTCGGGCGCGATGCCACCATCGAAGAAGGCTACGAGGATGCACGCCTGACTGGCCTCAACCTGCTGGCCGTCGCCAAGTCCGCCATCGGTGAGTTGAACCGCATCGAGGCGGTGGTCAAACTGCTTGGCATGGTCAATGCCGAACCGGACTTCTCCGACCATCCCAAGGTCGTCAACGGCTGTTCCGATCTGCTTGTCGAGGTGCTGGGCGATGCCGGGCGGCATGCCCGTTCGGCGGTCGGCATGGGCTCGCTGCCCAATTGCATGACGGTTGAAATCGAAGCCATACTCCTCATTCGAGACTGATCAGGACCCATCATGAGCATTCAGGCCCTCAAGGAAGAAGTTGCCCGACGGTTCGGGACGCCGGCCGTCGTTATCGATCTGGATGTGGTGGAACGGAATATTGCGCGGGTCCAGGCCCTATGCGATGCGGCGGGCGTGGCCAATCGCCCTCATATCAAAACTCACAAGAGCCCGGTGATCGCCACCATGCAGCGGGACGCGGGTGCGCGGGGCATCACTTGCCAGAAGATCGGCGAAGCCGAGGTCATGGCCGAAGCGGGGCACGACGACATCCTGATTTCCTACAATATCTTGGGCGAGGAGAAGCTCAACCGCCTCGGCCGGCTGCTGGCGCGTGCCAAGGTCACGGTCGCGGCGGACAATCCGGTGGTCGTGGAAGGCCTGCCGCAGGCGGCTGCGATCGCTGGACGCGATCTCGACGTGGTCGTGGAGTGCGACACCGGCCGCAAGCGGGCAGGGGTCGAGACCATTGCCGAGGCTGTCGCGCTGGCCAAGGACATCGCGTCCCGCCCGGGGCTCTCATTTGCCGGGTTCATGCTGTATCCGCCCGAAGACGCCATGGCCGAGACGCAGGCGTTTCTGGATGCCGCCACCGCCGGGGTGCGGGAACTCGGTCTCGAGCCGCGCATCGTGTCCTCGGGCGGCACGCCAAATCTGCTCAACCTCGGCAAGCTCAAAGGTGTAACCGAGCACCGGGCCGGGACATCGGTGTTCAATGATCGCATGATGCTGGCGGCTGGCGTGGCGCGGCTCGAGGATTGTGCCCTTACCGTCTATGCCACGGTGGTGAGCCGGGCCGGCGCCGAGCGCGGCATTCTCGATGCCGGCTCGAAGACGCTGACGAGCGACACGGGCGGGCTCGAGGGGCATGGCCTGATCCTGGAGCATCCGCAGGCCAGGATCGCGCGGTTTGCCGAGGAGCACGGATTCCTGGATCTGGCGGGCTGTAATGATCGGCCGCAGATTGGGGATGTGGTTCGCATCGTGCCGAACCACGTATGCGTGGTGGTCAATATGGTCGACCGTCTCGTCACGGTCCGGGGAGACAGGATCGTCGGCGAAATCCCGGTCGCAGCGCGGGGGCGGCTGACCTAGATCTGTTTCCATTCGTGTGGAACCGGACCGGCATTTCGCAATAACGTCTTGTTGCCGGCGTTCCGGGCCCACTTCGCCGAGAATTGCTCTGGCCTCTAAGACGCCATTCGGCGCTGAGACGTCGGCAATGCTTCGTTGGGACTTCGCGCAAACCCTCAATGCGTGCAACCGACGCCGTGAGGGCGTCCGGTTGCGGGATCAGATGATTCCGCCGCCGCCGCTGGCCACGATAGGACGCTCCTTGCCGATCGTCGCGCGATAGCCGCTGGCGCGATAAGCCGCGACCGGGTCGATGGCGCCTCCGGACTTGAAGCGAGCCATGGCGAGGATCGGCTCCACATCGGTACGGAAGGCGTTCTTCAGGGTCTCGGAGGCCATGAGAGCGTCGTTGGACTCCTGATAGCCCTCGAGAGCCACTCGATCGACGATCAGAGCCTGCGCATAGGCGCGGCGGATCTCGTTGGCGCTGCGGATCAGGCTCTCGATCGGGTCCGTCACGTTGTGCGACTGGTCGATCATGTGAGCGGGATGGAAGTCTCGTGCTTTACGATATTCGGCATCGACCAGCTCATTGAAAACAAGGAACAGGCGGTAGGGCTCGATGGAGCCGGTATCGAGATCATCGTCGCCATATTTCGAGTCGTTGAAGTGGAAGCCGCCGAGCTTCCTGAACTGGATGAGGCGAGCGACAACCATCTCGATATTGACGTTCGGAGCATGGTGGCCAAGGTCCACGAGGCAGTAGGCCTTTTCCCCGAGTTCCGTCGCAATCAGATAGTTCGTGCCCCAATCCTGCACGACGGTCGAATAGAAGGCCGGCTCGTACATCTTGTGCTCGGTGAAGATGCGCCAGTCGCCTGGGAGCCGCTTGTAAATCTCTTTCATTGAGTCGAGATAGCGCTCGAAGCTCCGCGTGAAGTTGGTCTGGCCCGGGAAGTTCGAGCCATCGCCGATCCAGACAGTGAGCGCCTTCGAGCCGATGAGCTTACCGACCTCGATGCACTCGATGTTGTGCTCGATGGCCTGCTGGCGAGTCGCTGAACTCGCGTGGCTAAGCGAGCCGTATTTGTAACTGTGCTCCTGTCCCGGCGCATCGGAGAACGTGTTGGAATTCATCGCGTCGAAGCTAAGGCCCAGTGCATCTGCATGGGACTTCAGTCGCCGCGGATCGTCCACCCTGTCCCATGGAATATGCAGGGACACGCTGGGTGTTGCCCGTGTGAGCTGGTGGATCACCGCGCAGTCGTCGAGCTTGTCGAAGATGTTGCGCGGTTCGCCAATGCCAGGAAAACGCGCGAAGCGCGTCCCGCCCGTGCCGACGCCCCAGGAGGGAACGGCGACGAAGAACTCTGCCACCTTCCCGGCGATCGTATCGATATCGATGCCCCCGCGGGAGAGTTTCGCGCCGAGCGCTTCGTAATCGGCGTTGAGCGCGCTCAAGCGTTTGTCGTTGTCGGCAGCGATGACGCCGGCTCGGATCTTCTGTTCTGCCATGATTCTCCTCCCTGTCCTTGCTTCAGCGCGTAAACGACATAGCGTTTCCTGCATCGACGTTGATGATGTTGCCGGTAGACTTTGCCGAGGCGTCGGAAGCGAGGAAATAGATCGCTTCTGCGATGTCTTCAGGGAAGACGTTCAGTTTCAGCAGGGAGCGCTTGCGGTAATGCTCCTCCAGCTGGTCGACCGAGAGGTTGGACGACGCCGCGCGCTGCTCGCGCCATTCGCCTGACCAGATCTTGGAGCCGCGCAGCACTGCGTCCGGATTGACCGTGTTGACGCGAATACCAGCGTCCGCGCCTTCGAGCGCCAGGCAGCGGGCGAGGTGGATCTCGGCGGCCTTGGCTGTGCAATAGGCTGAGGCGTTAGGAGAGGAGGCGAGGCCGTTCTTGGATGCCACGAAGACGATGTTGCCCCCCAGTTTTTGGCGGCGGAACAGGCGGAACGCCTCACGCGAGACCAGGAAGTAGCCGGTCGCGAGAATCTCGATGTTCTTGTTCCACATGGCAAGCTCGGTCTCCTCGACGGGAGCCGAGGAAGCGATTCCCGCATTCGACACCAGGATGTCGATGCCACCGAACTCCACCGATGCTTCGATGAAGGAGGAGAGCACGTCCGACTCGCTCGTGACGTTGAGCGTGACGCCTCGCACCACGTCCACGCCGACGCGTTTGCCGAAATCCTCGACTGCGCTGTTAAGCGATTCCTGATCGATGTCGGCCAGAACCACACAGGCGCCTTCCGCGATCAACCGCTCGGCCGTTGCCCGCCCGATCCCGCCGGCGCCGCCGGTGATGAAAGCGACGCGACCTGCGAGGCTCTTTGGCTTCGGCATGCGCTGGAGCTTGGCTTCCTCGAGCTGCCAGTATTCGATGTCGAACGCCTCCTGCTCCGGCAGGCCCTGGTACTCGGAGACCGAAGACGCGCCGCGCATCACATTGATGGCATTGACGTAGAACTCGCTGGCGATGCGGGCCGTGGCCTTGTCGCGGGCGAAGGACAACATGCCGACACCTGGGATCAGGAAGATCACCGGATTCGGATCGCGCATCCTCGGGCTGTCCGGGTGCTTGCACTGCTCATAATAACGCGTGTAGTCGGTGCGATAGGCTTCCAGCGCCGCATCGAGACCTGCCAAAACTGCATCTACATCCGGCGATTGCGGATCGAAGTCGAGCACGAGCGGACGGATCTTGGTCCGCAGGAAATGGTCCGGACAGCTGGTGCCGAGATGCGCCAGCGGCTTCAGTTGCGCGGAGTTGACGAATTCGAGCACTGCATCCTGATCGTCGAAATGCCCGAGCTTGCGTTCCGCCTGGCCGACCTTGCCGCGGATCTCCGGCATCAGGCGCGCGGCGATCTTGCGGCGCTCCTCTCTGGGAAGACTGGTGGCCACGTTGCCTCCGAAGGCCGGCTTGCCCGCCGTTTTCAAGGCCAACCACTTGATGGCCTGATTGATGATGCGCAGCGTCAGCTCGTAGCAGTCCTTGGCTGTATCGGCCCAGGTGAAGAGGCCGTGGCTTTCGAGCACTACCCCCTTGGCGTGAGGATTGGCTTTGGCAAAGGCTTCGAGATCAAGGCCGAGCTGGAAGCCAGGGCGACGCCAGGGGAGCCAGCCGATCTCGTCACCGAAGATTTCCTGCGTGAGCGCGCGCGAGTTCTTGGAAGCCGCGATCGCGATGATCGCATCCGGGTGCATGTGATCAACATGCTTGTAGGGCAGGAAGCCGTGCAGGGGCGTGTCGATGGAGGCTGCGCGCGTGTTCAGGTTGAAGGTTGCATGGGGCAGGAAGCCTACCATGCGGTCCTCGTCTTCTACCCCCCTGTAGATGGACTTCAGTGACCGCAGCTTGTCCATGTAAAGAGTGGCGAAACCGTCGAGCTTGATCGTGCCGACGTCCCCTCCGGAGCCCTTCACCCAGAGGACCTCGACTTTCTCACCGGTGAGCGGATCCGCTTCCATGACCTTGGCCGAAGTGTTGCCGCCGCCGTAATTCGTGATGCGCTTGTCGGCCCCGAGGAGGTTGGAGCGGTAGAGGAGCAGACCGGGCTCGTCGAGCGAGGCCGCCTTCGCGTCATCCCATTTGTTATCCAGCAGCTTCACGTTTTGCGTTGCGGTATCCACGTTGTCCTCCTGCCAAGCTGAAACTGGGTGCGCAGTGCCTCACGCTCACGCAGAGAGCATTGGCGAGGCTTCCGACCTTGTCAACCAAAACCGATCAAAATACGTCAACATTGATCATCATACGAATGGATGAGATCGAAGATGATTGACGGCGAGCCAAATCTCTAGAACGCTAGGCTTGTCCTTAATCGGATTTGATGGCCTCTTAGTGATCCTGCCTGGTTCTGAAGCCCATGAGGAGGAATAATGCACGAACGTGAAAGGCACCGGATAATCCTCAGCCTGGTTCAGGAAAGACCTGTTGCCACGATCCAGGACCTGATGGAGATGACGGAGGCCTCCGAGGCCACGATCCGCCGGGACATCGCTGCCCTTCATGTTCAAGGCCGCCTGCGCCGCGTGCGCGGCGGGGCCGAGGCCCTGCACCCTCAGCAGATCAGCCCGCTGGCGGCCAAGCCCTTCCGGATTTCCGAGGGCGAGAACACCGCCAAGAAGCGCGCCGTCGCCCGAGAGGCCGTGGCCCTGTGCAGCGATGGTGACGCCATCATCATCAATGGTGGGACGACCACGTTCCAGATGGTGCATTACCTGACCGCCCGCCGGATGCAGGTCTTCACCAATTCCTTCGCCATTGCGGAGCACCTGATCAAGCATTCCAAGAACCAGGTGATGCTGCCAGGTGGCTCCGTCTACCGCGACCAGAGCATCATTCTCTCGCCCTTCGACAATGACGTGACGCGCAATTTCTATGCGCGCCGCATGTTCATGGGAGCGCAGGGCGTCGGACCGCTTGGCGTGATGGAACAGGACGCACTGATCATCCAGGCCGAACAGAAGCTCATCAACCAGGCCGACGAACTGGTGCTGATGGTCGATTCCACTAAGTTTCAGCGCCGTTCCAGCCTCATTCTCTGCCCGCTCAATCGTGTCTCCACGCTGATCACCGACGACGGCATATCGGAAACTGCCCGCGCCATGATCGAGGATGCGGGCATCAAGCTGATCGTTGCCAATGTCTCGGCAGCCGAAAAGCCAACGGAATCCTCATCGGCAGCGTGAAGTCTGCCGGGGATGCTTGCAAGGGAGGAAGAAAACATGAAAGTTTTTGCGAAACTGGCCGCCGGAACGGCTCTTGGCCTCGCCCTTCTCACGGGCGCGGCCAGCGCCGAGAACATCAAGATCGGACTTGTCGTCAAGTCCCTCGGCAACGGCTTCTTCGAAGCCGCCAACAAGGGCGCTCAGGAGGCAGCTAAGGAAATCGGCGGCGTCGACATTATCTATACCGGCCCCACCACCACGACCGCCGAGGGTCAGATTGAGGTAATCAACGCGCTCATTGCACAGAAGGTCGATGCGATTGCGATTTCGGCTAACGATCCTGACGCGGTCGTCCCAGCGCTGAAGAAGGCGGCCCAGCGCGGCATCAAGGTGATCTCCTGGGATTCCGGCGTGAACAAGGACGGGCGTATCCTCCATCTCAATCCCTCTTCCAACGAGCTCATCGGCAACATGTGCCTGAAGCTCGCGGCCGATCACCTGCCGGACGGCAAGGGCGACTTCGCGATCCTGTCGGCCACCTCGACCTCGACCAACCAGAACACCTGGATCGCCGAGATGAAGAAGCAGCTGCCGAAATATCCGGGTCTGAGCCTCGTCACGACGGTCTATGGCGATGACCTTGCCGACAAGAGCTATCGTGAAGCCCAGGGTCTTCTCAGCTCGCATCCAAACGTGAAAGTGATCGTTGCTCCCACGACCGTCGGCGTGCTCGCTGCGTCTCAGGCGGTGAAGGATGCCGGCAAGATCGGCCAGGTTTACGTGACGGGTCTTGGACTCCCGTCCGAGATGGCGGGCGCCGTTCACTCGGGTGCAACCAAGCAGTTCGCGATCTGGAACCCGATCGATCTCGGATATTCCGCGGCGCAGATCGCCTATCGCCTCGTCAAGAAGGAGACCGATGGCAAGCCAGGCTCCGAGATCAATGTCGGGCGCATGGGCAAGATCAAGGTCGGCGAGAACGGTGAGGCCGCCATGGCCGATCCCTTCGTTTACGATGCCAAGAACGTCGACGAATTCGCCAAGATCTTCTGAGATCTCGACACGTTCGGAGGGAGGGCGCGGATTGCCTGCGCCTTCCTTGCTCACGTTGGCTCTCGGCGGGAATTCCCATGTCTGTCGTACAAGCAGTTGTCCAGAACTCACCTCCGCTTCTGGAAATGCGCGGCATTTCCAAGTCGTTTCCCGGCGTCCAGGCGCTCGACTCCGTCGATGTCGCTCTTTTCCCCGGAACGGTGACGGCGCTGATCGGTGAGAACGGTGCGGGCAAGTCGACGCTCGTCAAGATCCTGACGGGAATCTACCAGCACGACAGCGGCGCGATCATCATCGACGGCGCGCCGGTTCACTTCACGAGCGCTGAGGCTGCCATTCGCAGCGGCATTACGGCAATCCATCAGGAGACCGTCCTTTTCGACGAGCTTTCGGTCGCCGAGAACATCTTTCTCGGCCATGCCCCGCGCAATCGTCTGGGACTAGTCAATTGGAGCGCGATGAATGCGCGGGCGGCAGCGCTGCTGACCTCCATCGACGCCCCCATCAGCCCATATATGAGGCTGAAGGACCTCTCGATCGCGCAACGCCACCTTGTCGCCATTGCCCGAGCCCTGTCCGTCGAAGCCCGCGTCGTCATCATGGACGAGCCCACGGCCGCTCTTTCCTACAAGGAAGTGGAAGATCTCTTCCGCATCATCGAAAGGCTGAAGCGGCAGGGCAAGGCAATCCTGTTCATCAGCCACAAGTTCGAAGAGGTCTATCAGATCGCGGAACGCTTCGTGGTCCTTCGCGATGGGCGCTCAATCGGTGCCGGTCTGCTGGCGAAAACCGGCCAAGACGAGATCGTGCGCATGATGGTCGGGCGCTCGGTCGATCACGTATTTCCGAAACTCGACGTTGCCATCGGCAACACTGTTCTGAAGGTCTCCGGATACTCCCATCCGACAGAATTCGACAACATCTCCTTCGAGTTGCGACGCGGCGAGATCCTAGGTCTTTACGGCCTTGTCGGGGCAGGCCGCTCGGAATTCTGCCAGTCCCTGTTCGGAATTACGCGCCCGAGCGCCGGAAGCCTAGAGCTGGAGGGCCGTTCCGTCGAGATCCGCTCCCCGGCGGATGCCATCGGGGCCGGCATCGTCTACGTGCCCGAGGAGCGCGGCCGCCATGGCGCCGTGCTCCAGATGCCGATCTTCCAGAATTTCACCATGGCTACTTTAGGCAGGACGACCCGCGCAGGTTTCCTGCGCGAAGCCGAGGAATTCGCTCTCGCCCGGCGCTATGCGGAGCGGCTGGATCTGCGGGCGGCGGCCCTGTCCGTGCCCGTCGGGACCCTCTCGGGCGGCAACCAGCAGAAGGTCGTCATCGGCAAGTGGCTCGCCACCAGACCGAAGGTGATCATCCTGGACGAACCGACAAAGGGCATCGACATCGGTTCCAAGGCCGCGGTGCACGCCTTCATGAGCGAACTTGCAGGCGAAGGCCTCAGCGTAATCATGGTGTCATCCGAGTTGCCCGAGATCCTCGGTATGTCCGACCGGGTTCTGGTGATGCGCGAAGGTCGCATGGCCGGCATCTGGAATCGGGAAGGGCTCGATGCCGAGACGCTGGTGCGCGCCGCCACCGGCAACCAGTGAATGGGAAGGGAGACGCGATGAGCCGCATCCTGAAATACCGGGAACTCCTGCTGGTAGCGATTATCCTGGTGCTGATTGCCGCCTTTTCCGCTCGCGCGCCGGGCTTTGCCTCGCCGAAGAGCCTTGCGAACATCTTCAACGACACCTCCATCCTGATCATTCTGGCGCTTGGCCAGATGGCGGTGATCCTGACCAAGTCCATCGATCTGTCCGTCGCCGCCAACCTGTCCTTCACGGGGATGGCGGTAGCCATGCTCAATTCCGCCTATCCCGAGGTTCCGCTCCCGCTGCTGATTGCAGCCGCGCTCGGCATCGGAGCGGGTCTCGGGGCCATCAATGGTTTCATGGTTTGGAGGATCGGCATCCCCGCCATCGTCGCTACGCTCGGCACGCTCACGATCTATCGCGGCATGGCTTTCGTGCTCTCGGGCGGCGCATGGGTCAACCAGACCCAGATGACGCCAGCATTCCTCAACACGCCGCGCTTGCCTGTGCTCGGGCTTCCTCTGCTGGGTTGGACGGCACTCCTTGTGATCGCCATCATCGCTACCGTGTTCACGCGCACAGTCTTTGGCCGGTCGCTCTACGCCGCCGGCGGCAATCCCACGGCGGCGCTGTATGCCGGTGTCGATGTGGGGCGCGCGAAATTCTTCGCCTTCATGCTGTCGGGTGCCCTGGCAGGGCTCTGCGGTTATCTCTGGGTCTCGCGCTATGCGGTCGCTTACGTTGACATTGCCGCGGGCTTTGAGCTCGACACGGTCGCGGCCTGCGTGATCGGCGGCATCTCGACCCTGGGCGGCATAGGCTCTGTGGGCGGCGCGGTGCTCGGCGCGCTCTTCCTCGGCGTGATCAAGAACGCTCTGCCGGTCATCAACGTCTCGCCCTTCTGGCAAATGGCGATCTCCGGCCTCGTGATCATCATCGCCGTGCTCTTCAACGCGCGTCAGGAGCGTCGCAAGGGCCGCCTCATTCTGCGGGATGCGGCCAAGAGCCGTCCCGTCCGAATGGAGACCCCAGTCGAAGGAGCAGCCGCATGAGCACGCTGACAGCCGAGAAGCAGCCACTGCGCCATATTCCCGACAAGCTCTCGACGCCGGTCAGGCGGCTCCTGGGAAGCTGGGAGACATTGCTGGCTGCGGTCGCCATCGCGATCTTCACCGCAAACTCCCTGGCCTCGCCGCACTTCCTCGATCCCTGGAATCTATCGGACGCTACCTATAACTTTACCGAAAAGGCGATGATCGCCTTCGCGATGACACTCTTGATCGTCTCGGGCGAGATCGATCTGTCGGTGGCGGCGATCATCGCCCTTGCCTCGACTGCGATGGGGGCGGCTGCCCAGGCCGGCTTCCAGACCCCGGCTCTCGTTGGAATCGGGCTGAGCGTCGGCCTACTGTGCGGCGCATTCAACGGTTTGCTGGTGGCGCACATCGGTCTTCCGTCCATCGTCGTGACCATCGGCACCATGAGCCTGTTTCGAGGCATCGCGCAGATCGTTCTCGGCGATCAGGCCTATGGCGGCTATCCTTCGAGCTTCGCTTGGTTCGGCCAGGGCTATATGTCGGATTTCTCCTGGTGGCCCATAATCCCCGGCCTCGAGGTCGTGACCTTCGAGATTGTCGCTTTCCTGGTCTTTGCTCTTCTCTTCGGCATTCTGCTGCACCGGACAATCTTCGGGCGCTGGATCTACGCGATCGGCAACAATGCTTTCGCCGCGCAGTTTTCCGGCATTCCCGTTCAGCGCACCAAGTTCATTCTGTTTCTCCTGACAGGCGTGATGAGTGGCGTTGCCGCCGTGTGTCTCACCTCACGCCTCGGCTCGACCCGACATACCATTGCAGCCGGCTGGGAGCTTGAAGTCATCACCATGGCGGTTCTCGGTGGGGTGAGCATCCTGGGCGGCTCCGGCAGCATTCCCGGCGTGGTTCTGGCCGCCATCGTCATGGGACTCGTGACGTTCGGCTTGGGACTTCTCAACGTGCCCGGCATCGTCATGTCCATCTTCATCGGCCTGCTGCTGATCCTCGTGATTGCGCTGCCGATGGTCGTCCGGCGTATCCGCTCGAGAAGTGCCACATGAGTCCGAAAGAGAAGTACGCGTTCAAGATGCAGCTCAATCCCGGCATGGAGGACGAATACCGCCGCCGCCATGACGAGATATGGCCGGAACTGGTGGAGTTGCTGAAGGACGCAGGTGTCGAGGATTACTCGATCCATCTCGATCGCGACAGCAATGTTCTCTTCGCCGTGCTCTGGCGCCCGGTGAGGCATAACATGGCGGAGTTGCCGAGCCACCCGGTGATGAAACGCTGGTGGGCTCATATGGCCGATATCATGGTGACGAACCCGGACAATTCGCCGGTCGAGGCGCCGCTCGTCACCGTCTTCCATATGGCGTGATCCCATGAATGTCGCAGTGCTCGACATCGGCAAGACCAATGTGAAAGCTGTCATTGTCGAGGTGGGGGCTGGCCGCGAGCTTGCCGCACGCACGAAGCCGAACACGGTGCTTATGGATGATCCCTATCCGCATTTCGACGTGGACGGAACCTTCGCGTTCTTTCTCGATGCTCTGAAGGAGCTCCATGCCGAGTGCGGGTTCGAGGCCATTTCGATCACGGCCCATGGTGCAAGCGGTGCGCTTCTCGGCGACGATGGTTTGATCCTGCCTGTTCTGGATTACGAATTCCGCTATCCGGTGGGGGTTGATGAGGCCTATGATGCGATCAGGCCACCGTTCGGGGAAACCTTTTCGCCTCGGCTGCCCGGCGGACTCAATCTCGGAGCGCAGCTTCACTTCCAGAAAACCATCTTTCCGGACGCCTTCGGGAAGGTGCGGACAATCGTCACCTATCCGCAATACTGGGGCTGGCGCTTGACGGGCGTCGCCGCGACGGATGTGACGTCACTTGGATGCCATACGGATCTCTGGATGCCGCGCCTCGGCATATTCTCCACACTCGTCGAGCGTCTCGGGATCGCCAGGAGGCTGGCACCCGTCAAGAAGCCGTCAGACCTGCTCGGTTATGTCACGAGCGAGATCGCAGACAGGATCGGACTCGCCCGGCCGATGCCGGTCTATTGCGGGATCCACGATTCCAACGCGTCTCTCCTTCCGCATCTCCTTCAGCGCGAGGCGCCTTTCGCAGTGGTGTCGACAGGCACATGGGTCGTTCTGTTCGCCGTCGGCGGAGACCTCGATCGTCTCGATCCCGAGCGCGATACGCTGGCGAACGTCGATGCCCATGGCCGCGCTGTGCCGTCGGCCCGTTTCATGGGAGGGCGGGAATTCGAGCTTCTGACGGGAGGGAAGGGCGCAGCAACTTCGGCCGCCATCCAGCGCGTACTGGAGGAACGCATTCTTCTGACGCCGAGCGTGGTTCCGGGATGCGGACCCTATCCTCATGCGAAGCATCGTGTCGTCAATGCACAGGGCAACCTAGATGCGGACGAGACCTATGTTGCGGCCTCATTCTATGCCGCGTTTATGACGAAGACGTGCCTCGATCTGACAGGCGCGGCAGGGCCGGTGATCGTCGAAGGTCCCTTCGCCCGCAACATGCTCTACATTGAGGCTCTCTCCAGGGTCGCCGAACGTCCGGTCAGGCCGGTCGAAGGCTCGACAGGAACAAGTATCGGTGCCGCGCTCCTGACCGCCCAAGTGCCGATGCCAGCAATGTCGCCTCCAGGAACGGCGGCTTCCGCCTTTGGCCTCTCCGAGACTTTTCGGCAGTATTGTGCCACATGGAACCGGCTGGTGCGCGCCGAGGCTGCCGGCTGATCGCGGGCGGCCCGGAGAGGCTTGGCCTGGGAGCTTCGGGGCAGCCCCAGCCTACATCCAGATGAGGAAATGCTGCGCCCCTCCCGCCCCGGATCATGGATCCATCAGGCCTCGGCCCATACTTTAAATCCGCGTTCCGATCAAAAAAGTACAGATCATGTGCAGTTGTGACTGTAGTCGGCTGTAAATCGCTATCGTAGGCTCGCTGACAGGTTTTATCCCAAGGAGCAGTCAGGGCAGGAACCTCATGGCATCGTCAGGTCGCATAGCGGGATACGATTTCATTATTGCGGGCGGAGGCTCCTCGGGATGCGTGGCTGCGACGCGGCTCGTTCGCGATTTCGGCTGCCGCGTGCTTCTCATCGAACGCGGACCGGCCAGGGCGGCATCCATCATGCGCATGCCTGCAGGTTACATGAAGTATCTCGCGCGCGACGACTTTCTCGAGATGCATCGGACCGTCCCGCAACAGCGCTTGGGAGGGCGCGCACCGATCGTGCCCCAAGCGAAGGTCCTGGGCGGCGGCAGTGCCGTCAACGCGATGGTCTATATGCGAGGCCAACGCGAGGATTACGATGCCTGGGATGCCTATCTCGGCAAGGGCTCCGGCTGGTCATACGCGGATGTGCTCCCGCACTTCAAGGCACTGGAACGCAACACCAGGTTCAATAATACTTATCACGGTATCGACGGGGAATTACTGGTCTCGGACCCCGGCAGCCTGTGCGACACGACACAGGATTTCATTCTCGCGGCGCAGGGAATGGGGCATCCTTACAATCCGGATTTCAATGGCGAACGCCAGTCGGGTGTCGGCGTCATGCAACATACCATGGGCATGAAGGATAATGGGCGGATGGTGCGCTGCGACGCCGTGTCGGCGTTCCTTTCTCAGGTTCGAGACGATCCGCGCCTGACCGTCGTGACCGATGCGTTCGTCACCAAGATCCTCATCGAGCACGGCCAGGCCACCGGCGTGGAATACACTCACCATGGGCAGACATTGCGCGCCTATGCGGATCGTGAGGTTCTGGTTGCGGCCGGAACCTACAACACGGCGAAGCTCCTCATGCTGTCGGGGCTCGGTCCGGCGGATCACCTCACGAGGCATGGCGTTCGCGTTGTGGCCGATCTCCCAGGTGTTGGGGCCAATCTGCAGGACCATCACGAGGTGCCGGTCATCGCTTCCACGAAGCGGCCGAGCGGCTATTTCGGCCAGGACAGAGGCTGGCGCATGCTGCGCAACGGCCTTCAATATATCCTGTTCGGGACTGGGCCTGTGACGACAACCGGAATCGAGTCCTGTCTATTCTACGATCCGGATGGCGGCGAGAGGCCCACGATCCAATTGTATTGCGCTCCCATCGTTTATCTGGACCGGGATGTATCGAGCGCGAAGCCAACCTACGGTGTTACACTCACCTCCTGCCTGCTCCGACCAAAAGCGCGGGGAAGCGTTCGGCTGCGCAGCGCGAACCCGGCCGACAAACCCCTTGTCGATGCGAACTTCTTTGGCGATCCTGACGATCTGCGCCTGACACTGGCGTCGCTCCGGTGCGCGCGGCAACTGCTCGCGACGAAACCGGTCGGTTCCAAGATCGCGGAAGAATTGCTGCCTGGGGCGAGCATCACGAGCGAGGAAGCGCTTGTTGAGTATTGCGGACGGACGGTCAAAACCAACTACCACCCGTCTGGCAGTGCCCGAATGGGACCCGACGGGGATCTAATGGCCGTGCTCGACCACCGGATGCGCGTGCGCGGAATCGGCAATCTGAGAGTGATCGACTGTTCTGCTATACCGTTCATACCCTCGGCGAACACCAATGCGGCTGCCTTGATGCTCGGTCATCGCGCGGCCGAGTTCGCGACGGCTCCCAGCCACCAACAGGTAGAAGGTCGACTCCCTGAGGCTTTATCCTAGAACTAGGGAGAACCATAGGAAGAGCGTGTGATTGGCCGGCGTGGCCGGCTTAAACTCCCGACCGCGGATCCGTTCAACGGGTCCGGGGAACATAACCGCCAATGTGCGGACCTAAAGAGGAAGCGGCCTGCTGCACCACATGGAGGGCGGCGAGAATGGAACGTAAATCAGTCCCTGTGTACGAGGTTATTGTATTTCCACCATCCGCATCGTTTCGGTGGAACGTGCATGACTATCCTCATCATTTGGCAAAATGGCATTATCACGTCGAGTATGAACTGCATCTGATCCAGAATTCCTCAGGCACTATGATGATCGGCGATTATGTCGGCCCGTTCGAGCCCGATTGCCTCGTCCTGACCGGGCCGAATCTGCCACATAATTGGCTCAGCGATACGGGCAATCTCAGCATTCCCGACCGCGACATGCTGGTTCAGTTCAGCCCCGAATGCGCCGACCGCATCTGCAGCAACTTTCCCGAATTCGAAGAGGTGCGGCTGCTTCTCATGGACGCTGCTTTCGGGCTTTTGTTCTCGGGAGAAACGGCGCGAAAAGGAGCATCCCTTCTTCGGCAGATCGGGCGCGCGCAGGGCGCACAGCGCATGATCCTGTTTCTGGAAATTCTGACGACACTGGCAAGGAACCCGTCCGAGCGGAAGATCCTGTCCCACCGCGCACCGGCCGCAACCATTCCCTCACGCCCATCCGAGAAGGCGGAGCGCGCGATCAGCTATATCCATAACAACTATTTCTCAGATATTCATCTGACGACGGTTGCTCAGCTTTGCGGCATGGAGCCAAGCGCCTTCTCGCGCTTTTTCAAAAATCAGACGGGTCACACTTTCGCGAAATTCGTCAACCAGACGCGCATCTACTCGGCCTGCACGCTCCTGGCCCACACGGACAGGTCGGTGACCGAAATCTGCTTCGAGGTAGGCTTCAACAACATTGCAAATTTCAACCGTCAGTTCGTGAAATTCTGCGATCAGACACCATCCGCCTATCGAAGAACTGCGCGCCGCTGCACCACTCCATCTTCAGCCACGGGGCAGGAGTGCTCTTTCGCACCCGCTAGATACGGATCTAACGACCGTCGGGACAAAAAAGTACAGATCTCGATGAACAGAGGCGTGGAAGCGTTCGTAACCGCTCCATAGATTTTCCCAAGGAGCCGCGCGAGGCATTCGGGCGACTTCCGGGAGACAGGTCGGACATTCAGTTCTGACGTGATCGCCCATTGCCTGCAGGAACGATACGATCCGCCTCCAAGCAGAGGCGCGTCAGATTTTGGCCCTAAGCGAAGTCGAGAGGCTGGCTAGGGATCAAATCCGGGAGGGAAAACGCAATGTACCACTTCAAGAGTCTGGCTGCCTCTACGCTCACAGCAATGCTGCTGGCAAGCACATCGCCAGCCTTTGCCGATTTCTGGACGGACGCCGCAAAGGGTATGGAAGGCACCACTATTCGGGGTATTTCCGAGAGCACGCCTCCGTCCAATTATGCCAAGGATGTTCTGGGGCCGGCCTTCACCAAGGCAACCGGGATCAAGGTGGAGTTCGAGGCGACGTCCTGGGATCAGATGTACGACAAGGCGATTAAGGACATGGAGGCCAACACCGGCATCTATGACTTCGTCTATATCGAGCAGGACATCATCTATAGCTATCTCGCCCGCAACTTCCTGGTCGATCTCACGCAGGCGCTGAACGAGAATCCCAGCCTTAAGTCGCCTGATTTCGATCCGTCGAAATTCACGAGTTTCATCGACAATTTCAAGAACGACAAAGGTGACCTGTTCGGCGTGCCGATGGAAGCCTTCATCAAGGTCTATCTCTATCGCAAGGACTTGTTCGAGGACCCGAAAATCAAGGAAGCCTACAAGGCGAAGTACGGCACCGACCTCGCACCGGCTAAGGACCACAAGGAATATCGTCAGATCGCGGAGTTCTTCACCGAGTGGGGTAAGTCCAATGGAGAGGAGCTGTGGGGTACGACCGTTCAGGCCGCCTCCGGCCATCCTGCGTCCGTTTACGAACTGGTTGAAAGCGTGTTTCCTACCTTCGGGGTCTACAATTGGGGCATCGACACGAAGACTTATGGCGCATCGGTTGACAATGGCGGACGCCTGAACAGCCCGGAGGCCAAGGCTGCCTTCGCCTGGTGGATCGACAACCTTGCCTATGCGCCGCCGGAAGCGACTTCGAGTACCTGGGATGAGGTCGCCGCAACCTTCGCGGCAGGACGCGCCGCGCAGGGTCTAGTCTATGGCGAGAACGCAGCCTGGATTGCGACAGACGCCAACAAATCGACCGTGGTCGGGAAGGTAGGCGTGGCGCTTCCGCCTGTCGAGCCGGGCGTCATGGACGAGGCGTCATCGGGTGCAGGATATATCGGCTACTACGATGGCGGTGCCTTCGGCATCCCGCATTCGTCGAAGAACAAGAAGGCTGCCCTTCTCTGGCTGCAATATATCGGGCAGGAAGCCGTCCAGGCGGACTGGGCCCTTGCCGGTTCGCGCATTACCCACAAGGCGACCTACGACAATCCGAAAGTGCAGGAGCAGGATAAGAAGGTCGACGGCTACTACACGCTGATGCGCGAAAAAGGTCCGCTCTTCCGCGGCGCTCCGCCATTCCCGTTTCACAACCAAGTCCGCGAGGCAATCGCTCCCTTCATCTATCAGGCGATCACGGGTGAGCTGAAGCCTGACGAGGCCCTCGACAAGGCAGCTGCGGCCGCTGACGCAGAGTTGAAGAACCTCGGCTACCGTAAGTGACGCGCCCTCCTTTTGGGCTGACTAGGCCGCCGTGCCTCGGCGCGGCGGCCATTTAACCCCAAGATACCCCGAACGGCGACGATCGGCCGGCAGGAGCATCCAATGCGTTCGAACTCGGTGGGATGGCTTTTTCTCGCGCCGACCCTCCTTATCCTCTTTATCTTCGGCGTTGTTCCATTTCTTTATGTGCTCGTCATCGGGTTCACGCAGTGGAACAGTTTTGCCGCCAACCCGGATATGCAGTTCGCGGGCGTCGAGAACTTCAGGCGCCTCGTCTTTGACGACCAGTTTCTCTACTCGCTGTGGCTCACGCTCAAATTCGCCTTCTTCGCTGTGGTGAGCGAGATCGTGCTCGGCTATTTCCTGGCGCAGCTCTTCATGCGCGATTTCCCGGGCAAGGGTTTCTTCCGCACCATCCATACGCTCCCGCTCGTCATTGCGCCCATAGCGGTCGGGGCCACGTGGCGCCTCCTGACGGTTCCGGGGCTCGGGCCGCTGCCCTATTACCTGAACCGATGGTTCGGCTATGACTTCAACATCAGCCGCTATATCGACCAGGCTTTCTTCACCACGGTCGTGATGGATGTGTGGCACTGGACGCCGCTCGTCACTTTGACGCTGCTAGCGGCGCTTTCCTCCCTGCCGAAGGAGCCCTTCGAGCAAGCGCAGATCGATGGCGCGAACCGCTTCCAGATCTTCTGGCACATCACGCTGCCGCTCCTGAAGCCGGCGATACTCGCAACCGTCTTCATCAGAATGATGGATGCGCTGCGCACGGTCGACGAGGTCTGGATGCTGACCGGCGGCGGACCGGGTGCCGCCACCCGCTATATCGGACTTCACATCTGGCGTGTCGTCTTTCCAAAAACTGATTACGGTTACGGGTCGGCAATGTCTCTCATCACACTCTACCTCACCATCGTCATGTGCTGGATGCTCTATGCGGGCCTGGTCGCGCGACGTGAATTGAAGAGGGTCGATTGATGCGTCATTTTCGCAGAAAGGCCTCCGGGCCTCTCGTGGCAATCGTGTTCTGGACTGTTGCGAGCCTCATCACGTTGTTTCCGGTCTACTGGATGTTCGCTGTGTCCGCGAAAAGTCGCGTGCAGCTCTTCGGAAGCCCGAGCTTCCTGATCTCGAGCTTCTTCACGGAAAACTACTTGAGCACACTGAGCGATCCAGCATTCCAGCGGTACATGACCAATTCTATCGTGATCGCTACGTCGAATGCATTGCTTGTGACGGCCCTGGCCTTGCTCGCAACTTATGCACTCTCCCGATACAAGTTGCCCGGAAAGGAGAACCTGTTCTTCTGGACCATTACGAACCGTATGGCACCGCCTGCTGTGTTCCTGCTGCCGCTATTTCTTCTCTATACGCAGGTCTTCGTGGTGGCGGATGTCAAGCTGTTCGACACGAAGATAGGCCTCATCCTCCTCTACTGCGTCTTCAATCTCCCGTTCGCCATCTGGACGTTGCGTGGCGTGATCGACGGTATTCCCAAGGAGCTTGACGAGGCCGCCTTCGTGGATGGGGCCAACACATGGCAGGTTCTGACCCAGGTTATTCTGCCTCTGGCAAAGCCCGGTCTTGCGGTAACCGGCATTCTCACCTGGGTCTTCGCGTGGAACGAGTATCTGTTCGCAGCGACGCTGACCAGCGTGAACGCGCGCACCATCACGACAGGGCTTGCCGAGTTCGTGACGGTGACCGGCACGAACTGGGGAAGAATGGCTGCAACCGCTATGCTGACACTCGTGCCGGCTCTCTTGGTGCTCGGTCTGGCACAGCGTCACATCGTAGCAGGACTTACCTTTGGCGCGGTGAAGGAGTGACGGATGGCCGAAGATTCCGAACAACCCGTTGTCGAGCGCCGCGGTTTCCTGCCGATCGAGACGAACGCTTTCGATCGGGTCTTCATCGCGGTCCTTCTGTTTGTGGCCTTGCATCTGTTCTGGATGCGCCTCGTTGAATCCATTCTCCCTCTCGGCGTCGCGACCGTTCTGTCGCTGATCCTAGGGGCGATCATCGTCGCGCGTGGCTAGGAGGATCTTCAATGAAAGCACTAGTCCTTGAGGAGAAGGGAAGACTCTCGCTCCGTGACCACGTCATCGCGGAGGAGCTCGGCCCACGCGACGTTCGTATTCAGCTGAAGGTGGTGGGCGTCTGTGGCAGTGATGTGCATTACTATACCCACGGTGCCATCGGCCCCTTCGTAGTACGCGAGCCCATGATTCTAGGCCATGAGGCTGCGGGCGTCATCACGGAAGTCGGCTCAGATGTCCACGAGCTCAAGGCGGGAGACCGGGTTTGCATGGAACCCGGTATTCCCGACCCGACCAGTCGGGCCACGCGCCTGGGGCTCTATAATCTCGATCCGGCGGTCCGGTTCTGGGCCACGCCGCCGGTTCATGGCGTATTGCGTCCCAGTGTCGTTCATCCGGCGGATTTTACGTTCAAGCTGCCAGACAACGTGTCGTTTGAGGCCGCGGCGATGGTGGAGCCCCTGGCTGTGGGCGTTCACGCGGCCACGAAAGCGCAGGTCAAGCCGGGTGACATCGCTTTGGTGATCGGTGCAGGGCCTATTGGGCTCGTGACGGTGCTCGCGGCACTTGCGGCTGGCTGCGCTCGGGTAATCGTGACCGATATTGACGACGACAAGCTCGCGCTGGCGGAGAAACTGGGAGCCGTCACTCCAGTGAATGCCCGCAGCCAGAGTTTGATCGAAATCGTGAATGCCGAAACGGACGGGTGGGGCGTCGACATAGTGCTTGAATGCTCCGGCAATGAGAAGGCGGCCGCCGATGTGTTCGATCCACTCCGTCCAGGTGGCTGCGTGGTCTATGTCGGCATTCCGCTGGAGCCCATCGCCTATGATGTTGCCAAGGCCCAGATAAAGGAAGCTCGCGTCGAGCACGTGTTTCGTTACGCTCATGTGTTCCCGCGCTCTATCGCCATGCTCGCATCTGGAGCGATCGACGTAAGCCCTCTGATCACCCGCACCTATCCATTCTCCAAGAGTGTCGAGGCTTTCGAGTATGCGGCCTCTGCCCCAAAAGGAGTGGTGAAGATTCAGATTAATATGCAGGACCAGGAATAACGGGGGACTCACATGGCGCCAGTTACCATCACCAATGTCAGAAAGCGTTATGGTTCTGCCGAGGTCATCCATGGCGTCTCGGTGAATATCGAGGATGGTGAATTCGTTATCCTCGTGGGCCCCTCCGGATGTGGGAAGTCGACCCTGTTGCGCATGGTTGCCGGTCTCGAAGAGATCTCGTCCGGCGATGTCAGAATCGGCGGAAAGGTCGTGAACGACAGGCCGCCGAAGGACCGGGACATCGCCATGGTGTTTCAGAACTACGCGCTCTATCCGCATATGACCGTCTACGACAATATGAGCTTCTCGTTGCGGCTGAAAAGGCGGCCCGTATCGGAGATCGATTCCAAGGTCAGGCATGCGGCGTCCATTCTCGATCTCGAAAAGCTGCTCGACCGCTATCCCCGCCAGCTCTCCGGCGGACAGCGTCAGCGGGTCGCCATGGGGCGGGCCATCGTGCGCGATCCGCAGGTGTTCCTGTTCGACGAACCGCTCTCCAACCTCGACGCCAAGCTGCGCGTGCAGATGCGCGCCGAGATCAAGGAACTGCATCAGCGCCTCAAGACCACCACGATCTATGTCACGCACGATCAGATCGAGGCCATGACCATGGCCGACAAGATCGTGGTCATGCATGACGGTGTCGTGGAGCAGATCGGCGCCCCGCTCGAACTCTATGACAGACCGAAGAACCTATTCGTGGCGGGATTCATCGGCTCGCCGGCCATGAACTTCATAGAGGGCCAGGTTTCGGCGGTGAACGGGCAGCCTGCCATGACGACGGATGACGGTGTTGTGCTTCCGGTTTCGGTTCCCCGGGCTTTGCTCCAGACTGGGCAGCGGCTCGTCTACGGCATCCGCCCCGAGCATATCACCCTGGGCGAGGGCGGCCCTGCAGCGCATGTGTCTGTGATCGAGCCGACGGGTTCGGAGACCCAAGTCTTTATGAAGCTCGGCAGCAACCCACTGGTTGGTGTCTTCCGTGAGCGGATCGCGCTGCATCCGGGAGAGCGACTGGGCATCCGATTGGATCCCGGTAAGGCTCATCTGTTCGACAAGACCTCGGGGCAGAGATTGGCTTGAAAGCCGCTGGCGTCACGGAGTCCGGCATGTTCCCGGAAAAGCTCAGACTTGATGATCGTGCGGCGGTCGTAACCGGGGGAGGACGCGGGATCGGTCTTTCCCGTTGCGAGGCCTTGGCCGAGGCGGGTGCGCGCGTCGTTATCGCGGATATTGACATGGCTGTTGCGGAAGAGGGGCTCTCATATCTGAGAAGAAAAGGCTTCGCGGCCGAGACTGCTCCGCTCGATGTCACCGACTCGCAGGCTGTCAGGCAACTGGCGAATACCCTGGTGGATCGCAACGGCCGGATCGACGTCCTCGTGGCCTGCGCGGGAATCGCCCGCACGGGCACTCCTGCGGAGAACGTGACTGATGAGCGTTGGTTGAATGTGAACGACGTCAACTACAATGGCGTGTTATGGTGTAACCGGGCCTTCGCTGCCGAATGGGCGGATCGAGGAGTACGGGTGAACGCGGTTGCGCTAACTTACATCGAAACGCCGCTGACGAAGTATGCGTATGAAACGCCCGGAATGGTCGAGGCACGGCTTCGCGACACGCCGATGGGGCGGCTGGAGCAGCCGCCCGAGATCGCATCCGTGGTGCATTTTCTAGCCTCCGACGCGGCGAGCCTCATGACGGGTTCCGTCGTGGTCGCCGATGGCGGATTTACGTGCTGGTGAGGAAAGTTCAATGGAATTCCAAGGCAAGAGTGTTCTTGTAACTGGAGCAGGCAAGGGCATCGGTCGCGCGACGGCGAAGCTGCTTGCTGAGCGTGGCGCGCAAGTCGTCGCAATGACCCGAACGAAGGACGATCTCGATAGCCTCGAGAGCGAGATCGACTGCCGCTCGATCGTGGTCGATCTGGCGGATGCAATGGCCACGCGGAAGGCGGCAGCTGCCGCCGTGCCTGTTGATTACCTGGTGAACTGCGCGGGAACGACGGCGCTCGATCCCTTCCTCGACGTGACAACGGAGACGTTCGATTGGATCTATGCGGTCAATACGCGCGCTCCCATGATCGTCGCCCAGGAATACGCGCGGGATCGCGTGAGCCGTGGCCTGCCGGGTTCCATCGTGAATGTCTCGTCAGTATCGTCCCTCATCGGGTTCCCCGATCACGCGGCTTATTGCGCCTCGAAGGGCGCGCTCGATGCCTTGACGCGTGTGATGGCCAACGAATTGGGGCGTCATCAGATTCGCGTGAATGCCATCAACCCGACGGTGACTCTCACCCCGATGGCAACGAAAGCCTGGAGCGATCCCGAGAAATCCGCTGGGATGCTCTCCCGCATTCCTCTCGGGCGTTTCGCCGATCCGGAGGATGTCGCGGAGGTCATCCTTTATCTCTTGGGCGATCGCGCCGCTATGCTGAACGGTCTGGCGCTGCCGGTTGATGGCGGCTTCATGATCAATTGATCGCAAGGGGCTGCCGGGCTTCGGCGATTCCACCGCAACGGCTGGTACCGTGGTGGGAGGCCTTTGAATCCCGGTGCCCTCACTTGATAGGTTTACGCCCGATGGCTCAGTCCCTTTCGGCCGCCGCTCTTCCGACCTTGCCCGCGACGGTTGCGCGGCCGGGCTATTTGCGTGGGGCGTTGCGTGCAGGCATTCTTCACATCGGCGTCGGAAAC